>CAZOJI010000079.1:0-12440 GCA_964580055.1 uncultured Gemmatimonadaceae bacterium
GAAAACGATAGAGAAGAAAGTCCACAGCCGGCGACGCCATACAATCGTCTTGCGTGGATCATTGAGCTTCGACAACAACCAGGTCGCGTAGATTGCGAGCAGCAGTGCTTCGATCCACCCGGCACCACGAAGGAAACGTTCGGCCAACAGCATCGGCGCATCCACGACGAGCTGAACGATCGCGAGCAACGTGAAGGTCAGCAAAAATGTTGCAGCCCTACTCGAGGACATCCGCAATCGTCGTGGTATTGAAGAACTCGAGGATCTGGGCGGCGACTTGGCCCCACTGCTCGTGTGCCGGGCAAGGATTCTGGTCGGAACAATCCATTCGCCCGAACAGACACCTGTCTTCCAGCCCGAGATCCTGAAAGAGGGAGACAACTTGGTACAACGAAATCTCTTCCGCCGGGACCGCGATCTCAAACCCACCCTTCTTGCCGCGGGCAGAACGGAGTATCCGCGCGCGCACCAGCTGGTTGAGGATCTTTCCCATGTAGTTGGGCGGTACCTCCGCCACCCGTGCTAATTCCACGGCGCGGACCGGTACACCGTCACTGCGACCAGCGAGGTAGACCACCGCGCGAAGAGCATATTGAGCGGTTATGGATAGCACGTGCGGACCCTCCCGGAGCAAAGGCTTGACAGAGAACAGTCCGTAATGTACTTAGCGATATTCGCATGATAATATCGTGTTTTGGCAGCAACAACAACCAACAGTGCAGTCTCAACGGAAAGAACTCGGAACTCCGCAAGCGCCCGTTTATCGCGAGCCGCGCCTCGCAATCATCGCCTGAGACGGCGGAGTTCTTCGCCGGGATAAACCACGCAGAGGCATGCCAAAATGACGAGTAGTGCTGCGCGGGACGATTCATCCGCCGAAGGTCGCAGGAAGTTCCTCGGCAGAGCATCCGGTGCCGCGATGGTAGCCGGTCTAGCCGGTGGCTACGGTGCCTTCGGTGCCATCGCCCTCAGGTTCCTCTACCCATCCTCAACCGACAATCGCATTTGGCAATTCGTGACCGAGATCGATCGAGTGAAGGTAGGCGAATCGATCCGGTACCGAGGCCCTTCGGGAGAGACGGTAAACATCGCTCGACAGGCCCGCAACGGGGACGCGGACGACTTCATTGCATTGTCGAGCACCTGCCCGCACCTCGGATGCCAGGTGCGCTGGGAGCCACAGAACAACCGCTTCTTCTGTCCGTGTCACAATGGGGTTTTCGATCCGTCGGGAGTCGCCACCAGCGGTCCGCCCGCGGATGCGGGACAGTCGCTTGCGCGTTATCCACTACAGGTGACGAACGGACTGCTGCACATCTCGGTGCCGCCGCCGCAGTTCGCAACGAGCAGGGGAAAGGGAAAGATCCTGGCCGACGACGACGGCATATCCGCCCCGGGGCATGACCCCTGCCTCTCGCGTTCACCTGCGCTAGCGAGGAAGCGAGAGGTCTGACATGGAGCTGGTCCGCAACTGGTTCGGCGAACGCCTGCCCGTATCGGGGCATCAGTTCAGGGAGCTCACGAACGAGCCGGTTCCATATCATCTGAAGCGTTGGTGGTTCGCGCTGGGCGGCACCGCGGCGTACCTCTTCATCGTCCAGATCTTCACCGGAATCCTGCTGGCCTTCTACTACGAAGCGTCTCCCGTCACAGCTTATCAGTCAGTCGAGTTCATTACCCGTGAGGTGGCGTTCGGGTGGTTCATTCGCAGCGTTCACAAGTGGGCCGCGACGTTGATGATCGCGGCCGTCATACTCCATCAGATACGGGTGTTTTTCACCGGAGCGTATCGGCGGCCGCGTGAGATCAATTGGCTCGTTGGCATGACGCTACTCCTGTGCACCCTGATGACAGGGTTTACCGGCTACAGCCTGGTATTCGAGCAGCTCAGCTACTGGGGGGCGACAGTTGGCGCCAACATCGCCGACACGACGCCGCTCATCGGTGGGCTAATAAAAAACATGATGTTGGCCGGCGATACGTATAACGAAGCAACACTGTCGCGTTTCTTCATTCTCCACGCTGCGGTCCTGCCGGTGACAATGGTACTGTTGATCGCGATCCACATTACGATCATCCGGCTCCAGGGCGTGACAGAATTTCAGTTCAAAGACGAAACCGGGGACGCTCCCAAGACCTTCAACTTCTTTCCGGATCACCTCTACACTGAGTTGATCATTGGGTTGATCCTCATGATTCTGCTCAGCGCCCTGGCAACCATTTTCCCAGCCACGATAGGCGCCCCCGCAGATCCACTGCAGACCCCCGACGTAATCAAACCGGAGTGGTTCTTCTACGTCGCATTCAGGTGGCTGAAGCTGTTCGGCGGAACGGTTGCCGTGCTCAGTATGGGATTGATTGTCTTCATCATGTTCGCCTGGCCGTTCATCGACGAATGGATCAGAAAGAACACGAGGTTCCAGGAGGCCAGCGTGTGGATCGGAGCGTGTGGTGCGCTGGCGGTGATCGCGTTGACCGTGTGGGAAGCTGTCGCAAAGCATTGATGCAGAGGAAACGCATATGACTCTCGAAACTAAACGCTACATCATCGCCGGCCTGGGAGGCCTGTTCCTCGTTTCGCTCGTCTTTGTCCAGTGGATGGAGACCGCGCGGAGGGCGGAAGAGGCGGGCCTACGGGAACCGCACGTCTCGGTCCCGGCGGAGTCGAGAGACTGCGTGGATTGTCATGCTGAGGAGAACCCGGGCATCGTAGCCCATTGGACCGGCAGCACACACGCCGAAAAAGGGATCGGGTGCGTCGAGTGTCATGCGGCGAATCCGGAGGATGCCGATTCACATCTGCATCGTGGTGTGTTGATAGCGACAGTCGTGACACCGAGAGATTGCGGGAACTGCCACGACGTCGAAGCGGACGGGTTTGCTGGCAGCCACCACGCTGCGGCGGGCAACATCCTCGCGTCGCTCGACAACTTCCTGGCTGAGACGGTCGAGGGTGCACGCTTGGAATTCGACCCACATTCGCCGACGCCGGGCAAGGCCGTGAATGCGGTCAACGGCTTTGCCAGCGCCAACTCGGGCTGCCAGCAGTGCCATGGCTCGATGGTGGCGTTCGAAGCTACGGACGGCGGAAGCATCACCGTCAACGACTTGGAGCCCGATGAAACCGGACAGCCGACGAACCTGGATGCTGTGGCTCTAATCGCCCACGACGAGAACGGTAAGCCGATTCTCGATTCGCGAACGTGGCCCAATACCGGAATTGGCCGCCTCAATCTCGACGGAACTCGCGGTTCCTGTAGCGCCTGCCACAGCCGCCACGACTTTTCTCCGCGGCGCGCCCGCCAGCCCGAGAACTGCGGCAAGTGCCATCTCGGTCCGGATCATCCGCAGAAAGAGATCTATGAGGAGTCGAAGCACGGAGTGGCGTACAGGGATCTGAAAGACGACATGAACCTCGATGCCGTCGATTGGATTCTCGGCGAAGATTACTCCGCCGCACCGACATGCGCATCGTGCCACATGTCGGGCAACACGCGCAACGATGGTCGCATCACGCACGATCCCGGAGAGCGGATCTCGTGGACCAACCGTCCGGTGGTGAGCCTGGTGATGGATACGGATATCAATAACGGCATCGTCACCGAGACCGACCCGGAAGCCCGACAGCAGTTGATTCACGACAGCTGGGAGCAGAAGCGGGATCGCATGCAAGACGTGTGCTCGCACTGCCACACGGCGGACTATGTAAACGCGTTTTATCGCCAGTATGACGACCTCGTGATCCTCTATAACGAGAAGTTCGGAAAGCCGGGGCAGGAGATAATGAACGCGCTGCTCGACAACGACCTGCGCTCGCCTACTCAATTCGACGAAGAGATCGAGTGGTCGTGGTTCTACCTCTGGCACCACGAAGGCCGTCGCGCCCGGCACGGTGCATCGATGATGGCTCCCGACTACACGCACTGGCACGGGATGTACGAGGTGGCCGAGCGGTTCTACATGGAGTTGATACCGCAGGCTCGTGAGATCGCAGATCATGCAGCCGCCGAAGGCCATGGGCGCGCCGCCCGTGCGGTCACCACAGTAATCGACGACATCCTCGTTCGCCCCGAACACATCTGGTTCGAGGAAGGGGCTGAGGCGGCTGCGCAGCAGATCAGGCGCGAGATGGAGCGCCGCTACGGGCGACCGGGGCGGTGAGCCAGACAGAAACTCACGTTGCTCTCGAGAGTTCTGCGGAGTGAGGAAGTGAGACTACATGAGACGTAGAGATTTCCTGGAGAAGTTGGGAGCCGGTAGTGCCAGCATCGCGGCTTTCTCATGCAGCGATCGAGAGGAAGCGCACCGGCTGCGAGCGCAGCTGGATACGTTGTCGGACGCCGATCTCGAGTGGAAGAAGGCGCCTTGCCGCTACTGCGGTACGGGCTGCGGAGTCGAAGTCGGCATCAAAGAGGGACGGGCCGTGGCGGTACGCGGCGATACGGCAGCTCCGGTCAATCGAGGCATGCTTTGCGTCAAGGGCTACCACCTCCCCGCGCTGCTCTATGGAGAGGACCGCCTCCGGTACCCGATGCTGCGAAAAGAACACGGTCGCGGCTGGTCGCGGATATCGTGGGACGAGGCCATCGACATCATTGCCGGAAAATTCCAGGAGGCCTTGGACACGGACGGCCCGGAGTCTGTCGCTTTCTACGGGTCCGGCCAGTGGGGTGTACACGACGGGTATGCGGTGACCAAGTGGTTCCGCGGCGGGCTCAAGAGTAACAACGTCGAGCCCAACGCGCGGCTGTGCATGGCGTCCGCTGCCATGGGTTTTATGACCCAATTCCAGAGCGACGAGCCGATGGGCTGTTACGAAGATTTCGAGGAGGGTGATGACTTTCTGCTCTGGGGCAACAACATGGCCGAGACTCATCCAGTGCTGTTCTCGCGGATCCTGGCCAACAAGCGCGCCAACCCCGACGTCCGGATCATCGACATCGCGACTCGGCGCACGCCGACGACGGCTTACGCCGACATGTACGTCGAGTTCAAGCCTAATACCGACCTGGCTCTTGCAAACGGCATTCTGCATTTGCTCGTGGAGCGAAGCGACATTGACCGCGCCTTCATCTTCGAGAACGTGGTTTTCAAGCGAGGTGTCGAAGACCTGCGGCAAATCGGGTACGGGAGTTGGGGCTCGGACGGAATGGCAACGAGAGCGGACGCGGGTCCAGCACCGCACTATCGATTCCGCGACCAGGGACACGACTCCTCCCTGCCAGAACTGCGGCGGTTCCTGGCCGATTACCCACCCCCGCGGGTTGCGGAGATCTGTGGCATACCAGAGCAGCAAATCCACGCGCTAGCCGATATGTACGCCGACCAGAGACGCGGGACTGTCAGCCTCTGGTGTATGGGCGTGAACCAGCACGTGCGCGGCACATGGATGAACAACCTCATAACGGACCTGCATCTGCTAACGGGTAAGATCAGCAGGCCGGGTTCCAATCCGTTCAGTCTCACCGGACAGCCGTCCGCATGCGGAACGGCGCGAGAGGTTGGGACATTCGCCAACCGGCTGCCTGCCGATATGGTCGTGACCAACCCTGAGCATCGAGCCAAGGCCGAAGAGATCTGGAGACTGCCTGAAGGAACGATTCCGGCCACGCCGGGGCTGCACACCATGGACATGTTTCGCGCCCTGATCCGTGGCGATGTCAGAGTGTTGTGGGTTCAGACCACCAACCCGTGGATGACGGTTCCCAACTTACGTCGCATCGAACGTACACCTGGAGACGGCAAGTTCGTAATTGTAAGCGACATCTATCCCACCCCCACGACAGAGCACGCCGACCTTGTGCTGCCGAGCGCAGCGTGGATCGAGCGGGAAGGCGTGTTCGGGAACTCCGAGCGCCGCACCCAACACTGGGAGAAGATGGTGGATCCCCCAGGGGAAGCGACCGAAGACGCCTGGCAGGTCATCCAAGTGGCCAAGCGCATGGGCATGGAACACCTGTTCCCCTGGCCCGATGACGACTGGCACGAGCCAATGTTCGAGGAATACCGCCGTTTCGGGCTCGGCATCGGGAAGGATCTTGCGTCCTACCAGCAGCTCAGGCAGACGCGGGGAATGCTGTGGCCGGTGGTAGACGGCCAGGAGACTCGATACCGGTACGCCGCCGGATACGACCCATACGTTCGAAAGTCGCGCGGTGTGCATTTCTACAAGGCCAAGGGATACGGAGAACGCGCGGCATTATGGCTGCGCCCCTATCACCCCGCAGCAGAATCGCCCGACGAAGAGTACCCGTTCTGGCTCTGCACCGGTCGCGTGCTAGAACACTGGCACACAGGGTCGATGACTCGGCGGGTGAAGCAACTCCATCAGGCGGTTACCGAGACCTACGTGGAACTCAATCGAGCTGACGCTACTGAGTTGAGCATAAAGTCAGGAGATCTGGTCAGAGTAACGAGCAGACGCGGAACTCTCGAACTGAAAGGGTTGGTAGACGGCCGCGGCAAGCCGCCCAGAGGATCAGCGTTTATCCCCTTCTTCGACGAGAGCCTTCTCGCCAACGTTCTCACGCTCGATGCAATGGACAACATCAGCAAACAACCGGACTTCAAGAAATGCGCTGTGCGCATCGAACCCGCCTGATCGAGTTCGCGGCGCTGCTTGCCGGACTCACGATCAGCGGATGTGAGCGCTCCAGGTGGGTGGCTGTACCCGCCGTCGATGGCGCCGTCAAATCGACGGCGACCGTGCGGGCCGAACGTCGCCTGTACGATGGCGCCCCGCCGGTGATCCCCCACGTCTCCCAGGGAGCCGCTTGCGGCAGTTGTCACAACGATCGTGGTATGGCTGTAGAGGCGCTTGGCTTCGCACCGCCGTCGCCACATCTCGGTACTTCCACTGAGCATTTGACGATCAGGTGCCGGCAGTGCCACGTATTCGGCACCAGCCGTGATGTTTTTGTGGCCAACGACTTCGTGGGTCTGCCGCAGAATCTGCGGCCGGGCGGCAGGTTGAGCCCGATCTCCCCACCAACGATTCCTCACGGTGTATTCATGCGTGAGAATTGCCTGGCGTGTCACGCGGGTCCGGCCGCAAGGGAGGAGATGAGAACCACTCATCCCGAACGCACTCGGTGCCGACAGTGCCATGTGCCGGAGTCGAGCCGGAGCAGTTTCGACTCGGCACTTGGAGCAGGATTGACACGCGAGGATTCGTCGCGGTCTGACGTCGAGAACAATTGAACTCGGATACGAGCAAGAACTGGAACAGAAATGGAAAACCTGCCCGACGTTGTCGAACTCCCCCCCGTAGAAGAGGCTCGGCGAGTGTGGCGTGCGGCACTAGAGGCACGTATGTCGGCGCCAAGAGATCTCGTCGCGTTATGCTCCGCCATGGACCTTGGCGCACGGGCCGCAGAGGTATTGGCGGTCCACAGGCTCCAGGCCGTGAAAGACAAGTTTCCCGCAACCATTGGGGCCCAGCTCGGCACCCCGTCGCCGGAGGTGAACCCGGATCGTGACGCGGTCAGCATTCCCGACTCGCTGCAGTTCACGGATGTGCTCGACCTGTTGAGCGCGGAAGAGCTGGATTGCGTGAGCCCCGGCTTGCACCGCGGGTGGGAGGACCGGCGGTTCTCGTGCAGGCGCTCCAGGGCCACGGCTCAAGAGGCCCTCGGAATCACGCTCGATTCAAACGACAGAGACAATCTGTTACTGCTATCCGCCTATCGGAATCGGATATTCCGATACCCACCTCCAATCCGCATCGAGCCCGCCAAGATCATCGACGCGTTCGAGAGTATGGTGTCGTTAGTCGAGAAGCTGTTGGCGGGTTAGTCGAAGAGACCACCCGTCATTCTCAACTGCAGCGCCGCGCGTCTCAGTGCAGGAACGAGCTTGGGGCTCACGCTGAAAGAGCGTATGCCGGCATCAAGAAAAGCCCTGAGTAAGTTCGGGCCGACGCCCAGGCGAGGGCCCGCGCCTGGGTCCTCAGTAACTCCGGCCGAGCCAACAGAAGGCGACTACCTCGCAAGCCAAGCGCAGGGAAACCCTCGTGGGCCACACGATCAACTTTCCGGAGCTGATCGGCAGCGCCGAATATCGTACCCCTGGATTGTGGCGGCTCGCCCCGCCCCGTACTCATGCTCGGCCGCCAGCGAAGCAATCGCGCATGGCTTTTCAGATATGCCCGGTAAAATGATGGTGTGACGAAACTATATTCAAACGCCTTGGACTAGTCAAGGTAGTTTAGTAACGCTATTATCATAGTGTGGACAACGAAAAAATCATTCCATCTGCACCGGTCAAGCCGGCCTCCATACCGCCCGCCGATCTTCACCGCTGGGTCAGACGCGGTGTGTGGCTCATTGGCGCGACTATGGCGTACAATGCCGTCGAAGCCGGAGTCGCGCTCTGGGCGGGGGTGCGGGCCGGCAGCATAGCATTGGTTGGCTTCGGATTTGACAGCATCATCGAGCTGGCGGCGGCCTCGGTCGTATTGTGGCGTTTTTCTATCGAGCCTTCGGAAGAGGACAGCCATGCTGCGGAGGGCGCCGAGCGCACCGCACGCCGCTTCGTGGGCCTCACCTTTTTCGCTCTTGCAGCCTACGTGCTGCTGCAGTCCGCGTGGAATCTCTGGGCGCGGGAGACTCCTTCCGAGAGCCTCGTTGGCATAGTGCTCGCCGTTGCGTCTCTGATCGTCATGCCTCTCGTGGCTCTCGGGAAGTTGCGTGTGGCCGCTGTTGTGGGCAGCGGCGCACTGAGGGCGGAGGCCAAGGAGACCATAGCGTGCTCGTACCTCTCATTCTGCCTTCTGTTGGGGCTCACGGCCAATGCGGCAGCCGGGTGGTGGTGGGCCGATCCGGCCGCCGCTCTGTTGATGGTACCGTGGCTCCTGCACGAGGGATTCGAAGGTTTCGAGGAGGACGAGGATTAGAGGGTTTGTAGCTCGCCCCTCTCCCACTCGAGCAGCCTGCGCTCCCCTTGGAGGTCCCTGATGCCGGCAGCGTCCTGACTCACTTCGAGGCAGCCGCGATAGGCACCTCCGCCGTCCCTGACCGCGAAGTAGCGGATGTGAATGAACTTCCCCTGCATCTGGATCCAGAACTCGGCGACGCTCTGAGTGCCGGCGCGGAATTCGTCCAATATCGCCTGAACCATGTGCACGCTCTTGGGCGGATGGCAGTTCTGCACCTTGCGGCCGATCACCTCGGGTGTGCGCGGGAAGATGCGGTCCGGGCCTTCCGAGTAGAACAACACCGTGTCGGACTCGTCGACGAAGGTGAGGTCGACCGGCAGATGGGTGAATACCAGATTGACCTGTTCCAAGGTCATCTCACCGGTCAGGAGCTGGAGTAGGCCATTTCCGGAAGTCGAGTCCTGAGGCTTCTCTGTGAACTCGGCGCCCCACTGCGCCGCAGGCGCTGCGAGTACATAACCGAGGTCCTCTTCGCCCCTGCGAATCTCGAACCACTCCTCCTCACTCAGTGTCTGCAGCGCTAATGGGAACAGTATCTTCTCCTCCTTATAGACCATCTCAACGAGGTCGCGTGCCACAGCCGCCCCCTCCGCGGCAAACGTCTCCAGATCGCCGGAAGAAACCGCTTGGCGCACGGTCTCGAGCCGCGCCCGTATCTCGTCGTGCACTCCCCACATCACCTGGGACGGACCGGTGACCCCGTGCCGCTCGAGTATCGCAAAGAGCTGATTCTCCTTACGCTGATAGTGGTTCTCGATTCCGCCGAGCTGCTCCACAACCTGCGCCGCCCGGGGCAGTTCCGTGTCAGACGGAGCGCTCGCCAGTTCGCCGAGCTGGTTGGCCAGCTCCGTGATTCGCTTGTTGCCTTCCATGTAGGTGTGCACCGGATGACCGGGAGGGACCTTCAATTCTTCGTGCTGATCGAGTGCCTCGCGGAAAGCGCCCACGTGGACGTCGCACAGCCGCTGGACCTCGGAAACAGGGAGCCCGCCTTTGATCAGCTCCTCCTCCATGCCGGCAATCTCCGATGCATCGACATCCCCGACCGCTTCGTTGAATCGCTTTCTGGCTCCCTCCAGATCGCCTCCGGCGTGCAGATCGCTGATAATCTCCTTGAGCATGCCGACGCGGCGCTCGCGATCGTCGAGCGCCGCCTCGATCGAATCGTCCAGCTCCGGGCGCGATCCCGTCCGTTTCTCGATTTCGTCCGCTATGGCCTGGAGAAGAGACTGCAGCTCAATGCCCGCTATGGAGGCGGCAGCACTGAGGGTGGCGACACGACCGATTGTCGCTCGGGCCACGGAACTCTTCAGCATCTGGAACTTCGGGTCGTATCCAACGAGGAAGTCCTCCAGAAACGGGTGCTCGGCCAGCAGGTCGTTAACCTTTGTGGTTGCCGATAATCTCATCGTTCACCTCTCAATAAGCTCTGATCGCTGCAACACGGTCGCGCGTGTGCAGCGCGTGTCGTAAAATCCACCACTTGCAAGTAAACATTTACTTACACATTTTTCAACCCATGGCTGAACCAATCAGAGCGTTCGGACAACGGAAGGCCTCAAACGTACGTCAGTTCGAGATTGTCGAAGCTGCGATACGAATCATCGCGAGCCAGGGCCCACGCAACTTCACGGCGAAGCGGGTGGCGGCCGAAGTGGGCATCACTTCCGGAGCCATATTCCGTCACTTCGAGAGCATGGCGGGCATCGTCGATAGAGCTGTAGACCGCATCGACCGGATCCTCGCCGACGATTTCCCGGAGAACATCGACCATCCCCTGGAGCGGCTCAGGCTCTTCTTCCTCAGCCGTACACGAACGATCGCGACCCACCCGCACATATCGCAGCTGCTGCTCTCGGATCATCTGGCGCAGGCCGCCGGATCGGACTCGGGTGACCGGTTGGGCATGGCCAAGAGGCGCACTAGGGCGTTTGTGGCTGAATGCCTAGGCGAGGCTGAGCGGGCAGGTTATCTCGCAGAGGGTGTCGACACCAACGCCGCCGCGCTTCTCGTGCTCGGTGCAGTTCTGGCGCTCTCACACTCGGGCACGCAGGTCGTGAGGCACGCGGAAACCGAGCAACTCGCCGAGGACGTCTGGGCCACTATGGTGCGTATGTTCGTATCCTAACCAACGAGGTTCGAAACATAGATGATAGGAGTTGTACAATGGCCATGAATGAAGAGAACAAAGCAGACAGAATGCCGGCGGCGGAAGCGGTAAAGCTGGCCGACCTGGTGAGCTACCAGGAGGGTTCCGTTGTCAGCCGCACATTGGTGAAGCGGAACGGCGGCTCAGTGACGCTGTTTGCGTTCGACCAGGGTCAGTCACTCTCGGAGCATACCGTTCCCTTCGAAGCACTGGTGCAGGTACTGGACGGGGAAATCGAGCTGGTTATTGGCGGCGAGAGCGTTGCCGCAAAGGCGGGGGGCGCAGTATTGATGCCGGCTGACATTCCTCACGCCGTAAATGCGATCACACGTTTCAAGATGCTGCTGACAATGATACGTCAGGTGTAGGGGCGATGAAGTCCGGCAACCACTATAGTACAGTGGGCTCGATGCGGCTGAAGATCACACTGAGGGAAACGCGCAGTTAGCTTAAGTTGCGCGCCGACGCCACGTCGCCGATATATGCACGAAGCACGAGGAGAAGTCCCATGGACAACGCGCCAGAACGCAGGATCTATCTGAAAGAATACCAGGCGATCAGCAGAGCCCTCTCCACATACACGGATTTTTCCGTGCTGACCGCGCATTTGGTAGAGGGTATTTGCACTTCGTTCAAGGTGAGGGCGTGCAGTATCCTCCTCCATGACGATCGGGAAGAGGAACTGCTGCACATAAGCACGTGCGGACTCAGCCAAGACTATCTCGACAAAGGGACCATCGTTGTGGACGAGCAGTATTCCGCTTTCTTGTCGGGGAAGCCGGTATTCGTCGAGAACCTTCAATCCGATCCTCGCGTGCAATACCCCAGCTCAGCGGCCGAGGAGGGCCTCGTCTCCATGCTCTCGGTCCCCATCAAGTGCCGCTCGCATACTATTGGGGCCATACGGATATACAACGACGAGCCCTGGACCATACACGACGACGATATCGACTCATTTAGCTCCCTTGCGGAGCATCTCGGATTGGTCTTCGAGAACAACGGGCTCAGGAATTTCCTCGACCATGTCAAGACGGCCCTGGGCAGCCTACCGCTGAGGATGCTCGGAGATCTCTGAGACGTGCGGGGCCGTGTTTTCACCGACACCACCAACTTCCTCTCCATCGACTATGGAGATGTGATCCTGATCGACGGAAAGCGTTACGAGATCAAGGGGCACGAGCGGGAGGAGCGCTTCGGTATGTCGGAGCCGAAATTTTGGGTCAAGAAGGCCGTCGACCCCGACACCGGCGAACGAAAGATCATCAAGCTCGCCTTCCTGGAGTCATTCGAGATCACGCTCGGCGGGGTCAAGATCAACCGCTTCAGGAGTCCCGAAAAGGAATCGAGAGTTCTCGA
>CAZOJI010000080.1:0-12057 GCA_964580055.1 uncultured Gemmatimonadaceae bacterium
CCTCTTACAGGTGAATCGATGATGGCTGTGCGAGCGGATAGGGCTCGAGTGGAAAACGATGGCGCCGAGTCGAGCCGCAATTGCCCGGGGGCGTTGAATCCTAAAAAAAAAACGTAGTCTCGGGCGATCTCGTGTTCTAACGACAGCGCCGCGAACCTCCCGACCGTACTCAGACGTGCGCGGCCACTCTACCGGGAGGCCTGAGCAGCAGCCACAGGAAGAACGGACCTCCCAGGAAGCTCGTGAAGATGCCGACCGGGAGTTCGGTGGGGGCAAACGCGGTGCGGGCTACGGTATCGCACGCCACCAGGAACGCTCCGCCGAACAACAGCGTCGCCGGCAGGAGGCGTCGATGATCGAGTCCGACGATGAGCCGGCAGATGTGCGGGCACATGAGACCCACGAAACCGACGGGGCCGCAGATCGACACGATCACGCCCACCATGGCCGAAGTGGCCAAGAACAGCAGCGTCTTGGTGCGCCCGACCGCCACTCCTCTGCTGACGGCCAGTTCCTCGCCCACCGTCAGCAGATTCAGTTCGCCCACCAACGCGGCGAGCAAGATCGTACAGACCAACACAAAGGGTAACACCTGCAAGGAGGAGTCGAACCCCACCATCTGCAGCCCGCCCATCAGCCACCGCAAGATGCGAAAGGTGTCGTAGAAATCGGCCGTGTACTGGATCAGCAGTATCAGGCTCGAGAAGAAGAAGTTGACGGCCACTCCCGCGAGCAGCATTGCTCCGGTCGAAAAATCGCGTTTGACCCGCGTCAATCCGTACACGACCGTGATAGCGATCAGTGCTCCAGCCATTGCGCCGACTGTGACGCCCGAAATACCCAGCACCGCGGCGCCCAAACCCAGCCGCACAGCAAGCGCCGCACCGAGTGAAGCGCCGCTCGACACGCCGAGGGTGAAGGGTGTGGCGAGGGGGTTGCGGAACATGGCCTGAAACGCCATGCCTGCAGCCGCCAACCCGGCTCCGGCAATCCAGGCGAGACACGCACGCGGAAAACGTATTTCCCAGAAGATCATCGCCGCCGGGTCGTCGGGGCGGGGAGAGAAGATCGCTTCGAGCGGCACCATTCGCGGGCCGACGAGCGGCGCCCCCAGCAGGGTCACTACCGACCCGACCGCAAAGAGCACCAACCATCCGTGCCGTTTCATTCCACCCCTTCCTGGGGAGCGACCAGACGGAGGCCGCTGACGGGATCGTCGATGAAGCGAAACGAAGCTCCGAAGATGTTCTCCAGGATCTCTTCACAGATCAGGTCCTCGGTCGGACCGCGCCACGCCACCTCACCATCGCGCAGTGCCAGCACCTGGCCGCCCGTGAAAACCGCTGCGTTTACGTCATGCGTTACGGTCACGATCGTACCGTTAGATTCGCGATTGATCGTGCGCAGAATGTCGGCCACCTCGGCCTGGTGGCGATAGTCCAGAAAGGCCGTCGGCTCGTCGAGCAGCAAAATGTCGCTTCCCTGCGCCAGCGCCGCGGCTATAAACACCTTCTGCCGCTCGCCCCCGCTCAACGTGCCCAGCGTGCGGTCGGCGAAGATGTCGATATCAGCGCGTTTCATCGCCGCGTCTATTGCGGCACCGTCACCGGCGTGTGCCGTTCCGAACGGGCCCGAATATGCGTATCTGCCCATGCGGACGAACTCGCGAACGGTGAAATGGAACCTCTGGTCGCCGCCGGGTTGCGGCACGTACGCTACCCGCCGCGCCAGCTCGCGCTGCGAGAGGGAGTTGATGTCGCGTCCGTGGAGCCGGGCCCGTCCGGTCCAGCCCGCGTGAATGCGCATCAGGCACTTCAGGAGCGTGGACTTGCCCGCACCGTTGGCGCCGATTACCGACCAGGTTTCACCCACGCCGATTCGGGCCGAGATGTTTCGTAGGATCTCCTGCCCGCGAATGGAGAACGAAAGTGATTCTATCGACAGCGCCGGTTCATTCACGCGTGCCGCTTCCGTCGAAGGCATCAGGATGCAACAGCTCCGCCATATGCTCCAGGAACTCCACGTAACGCGGGCCGGGCCGGAGCGCGCGGTTGCCCACAATCACAAACACCCGCCGGTTGCGGACGGCGCTCACCGTCGGCAGTTGGTACCACTGTCGCTCGATCTCTTCAGGTTTCTTGTTTCCGGGTATCATGTCGCTCACCAGATCGATGATCACGTCGGGATCGAGCTGGATCACGCCCTCGGCCGACACCTGGGGATAAGCCACCGACGCGTTCTCGTACGCGTTGACGCCGCCGGCCAGCTCAATAATCTCGTCGTAGAAATCGTCGTTACCGGCCAAGTACAAACCAGCCAGTTGCCCCGATTCGGTGTCCCGTCCGATGCAAACGAGCACCCGCGGCCGGTCCCTGCCCGCCACGGCGCGTTGCACAGTTTCCGAGCGCCTGGACAGCTGAGTCGAGAGGGAGTCGGCGGCTCGCTCTGCGCCGCAAGCTTCTCCGATGAGACCAATCGCCTCGTGAACATCCGCCACGGTTTCGTGAGGTGTGGTGAGCGTTTGCAGGCCCAACTTCTCAAGTTCGGCCTTGGCCGCCCGATGCGAGGTCAGCAAAATCGTCAAGTCGGGCTCGAGCGACACGATCTTCTCGTAGCTCGGATCGAAATAGCCGCCCACTTCCGGGATAGTGGTGGCACTAGGAGGGTAGTCGCAGTATCGCGAAACGCCGACGACTCGATCTCCCAGCCCCAGCGCGAAGAGAATCTCGGTTGTACCGGGCGCGAGTGATACTATCCGTCGGGGATGCGCGGAACCGACCGAATCCGATTGCGCCGCATGCAACTGGCAACTGAGAATTAGGAGCGCCAGAACGTTACAAATGCAAATGCTTCTGATGTCGAACTTCATCCACATGTGTCTTTCGATGCTGGTAACTACGGGAGAAGCTCGGGGCCGGAGAGAACGCCATGGAATGCGTGTTGACTCGGACCGTGCCGCCTCCCGCGAGACTTCCAGGTCGAACCGGTTTGGTTTTTCCCCCAAAACCGAGTGCAGGCAGGTCTTCGGGCTCACGAGCGACTCGGCGAATGCCGCTTGCCTACTGCCCACCGCTTCCCGGCGTCTTCCGCCAGTGCTTCTGGTGGGTGTCGTTCTCGCTTACCGCTGCGGGGCAGCCCCGGATTCCCACCGGGTTCCCTCTCAGCCCTGTGCAAAACTCCAGGGCGCCGGCACGCTCGCAATATAGATGGGATGGAGGATGAAGCACAGCACGAACACATACCAACACCGAGGACACTCCGCCGCTCCCGTCCGCGTAGAAACTGACCTCCTTGAGATTGCAGATCTTGTTCCAACCCATGACGTGATTGCGATTGACGTAGGTCGGTCTCTTGGCAGGTAGTCCCAGCATGGACAGCGATGCCTGACTGAACCTCAAGCCGCTCGTGTCGTAGAGCTTGATCCAGTTCGCCCTTCCTTCAACGTACACCACCTCCACCTTGCCTTGTCGGTAAGCGCGTTTCTCGCGCTGGCTCACCCTCGTCCCGCTCTTCCGTGCCGGACCCACCACGTCTCCAATTTCCCCGAGGAGTTGTAACTTACAGGTCCACCCGCACGAGGAACCGCCCCGGGATTCGGCCAACCACCCGTTCCCATGAAGGGTTATTGAAGATTGGAGAAGATCCATGTACATCAGCGCCGTTACAAGGACCCTTGCCAGAGCAATTGCCGTTCTGACGACTCTCGTTCTAGCGTCCGCCAGTACGGCCGCGCAGCGGTACGTAGAGGTAGAGCCCGCGGACGAGTACCGGGAGAAGGGCTATCTCCTGGACTGGCTAAGTAGTGCCGAGGTCACGGAGCGATATGGGACGATGTCGGACGCGATATGGTCCTATGCCGAACTCGGCATGCAGGAGTTCAAATCGATGAAGGTCATTGCCGATGAACTGGAGCGAAACGGCTTTCAGGTCGAGCGCGGCGTCGCGGGCCTCCCGACCGCTCTCGAGGCTACCTGGGGCTCCGGCAAACCGGTGCTGGGCCTCATGGCTGAATACGATGCCCTGCCGGGTCTCTCCCAGAAGGGCGACGTGCCCCACCAGGACCCGCTCGTCCCCGGTGCCCCGGGACACGGTTGCGGCCACAATCAGCAGGGGCCGGCAGCGGTAGCGGCGGCATTGGCGCTCAAAGCCACAATGGAGGAATTCGGTATCGGAGGCACGATCAAGGTCTTTGGAGGGCCGGCGGAGGAAACCTTGATCAGCCGCGCGTACATGGCTCGGGATCATATGTTCGACGATCTGGACGCAGTCCTGAGCAACCACGGAGGGACGCGCTTGGGCACCAGCTACGGTGTCGGTGGTAATGCGATATTCTCCACCGTGTTCACTTTCAAGGGCGAGACGGCGCACGCGGCCAGCCCTTGGACCGCGCGCAGTGCCCTCGATGCAGTCGAGTTGATGAACGTGGCAACGAACTTCCTGCGTGAACACCTCTACTACACCAACCGTTTGCACTACGTGATCGTGGATGGCGGTGAGGCTCCGAACGTGGTGCCCGATGCTGCGAAGGTCTGGTACTTCACCAGAAACACCGATGATCGCGTGGAGGATATGCACGAGAAGGTGATCAACTGTGCCAGAGCGGCAGCGCTGGCCACCGGCACCGAAATGACCTATCGCGTTCTGTCCGCCTCTCATCAGAGCCGCACCTCGCGGCCGCTCGCGATGTTGGCGCAACGTAACATCGAGCTGGTCGGTATGCCCGAATGGTCCGAAGAGGAACAGGTCTTCGCGAGAGAGCTGCAGAGAGATCTCGACAAAGAGGAGACAGGGTTGCCGACCGAGGTCTCGAAGCTCAGATACTGGGATCCGGAGACGACCTTCACCGGCGGAGGATCGAGCGATATGGCGGAGCTGCGGTTGCAGACGGCCAATGTCACGATCGGTATACCCGGGGCCGTGCCGGGGGATATTGGACATCACTGGAGCAGAACGGCCGGTAACTACGGCTCGCCCACACACAAGGGGATTGTCGCCAACGCCAAGGTCATGGCGGCCACTCTGCTGGACCTGCTCACGATGCCCGATGAGCTGCGACAGGTGAGGGAGGCGTTCGAGGCACAGGCGGCGGAACACCCATATCGGACGTTGCTGCCGGAAGGCACAGAGCCCCCGATCGAACTGAACCGGGAGCTGATGGAGAAGTGGCGCCCGCTGATGGAACCGACCTATCTGCCGTTTCCGCCTGCGGAAGGCCGGCACCAGTAGAACTGCAAACGGCGCTCCCTGCCTCCACTGCCTCACGGATCGCAGAAGATCCTGATGAGAGTGGAGGCGGTTGTGCCGTAACCATCGTCAGCGTCTTACCACCTAGAAGTGCGTGATGGATTGCCCGCCAACAGACGGCGCGCGCTTCACACCCGCGTGGTCAATCTGGCGTCGCCCGAAGGGCGCCAAAGACAGCATCCAATTGCACAACACCTAGCACGCCGTCTAGGCTACAGTCGGGGTTCCAGACCCGTTGGGGTCGGGCGCTCCAATACCTTGCAACAGGACGTTCTCCGAGCTGAAGCCGGGGCCCAGCGCGTGAAGCAGGGCGGTTCCGCCGTTGGCTTTGGGATCGTTCAGCAGGTCGTGCAGTACGAACAAGACCGTCGGCGAGGAGATGTTGCCGTAGCGGCGCATGACCGAACGTGACCGATCCAGCGCCGTGGAGGGTAGTGCCAGCGCTTCCTCGTACGCCTGCATGACCTTCACGGCTCCGGGATGAAACACGAGGTGGTCCACCTCTTCGATCCCGCGACCGTTTGCCTCGAGAAAACTTCGGATGTCGCCGCCGCCATTGTGACGAGTGATCTCCGGAAGCTCACGGGCGAACACGACCTGCATACCCTCATCCAGAAAAGTCCAGCCGGCGCTGCCGGCGTGGGCCGGCCACGTCGTCGAGCGTGAAGCTGTAACACGTGTCGTACCCCCACTCCCACTCAGCAACACCGCCGCCGCGCCATCTCCGAACAGTGCCAGGGCCACGAGGTTTTGGACGCTGTAGTCGTCGAACAGGAAGGTCAGACTACATAGTTCCAGTGCGACCAGCAGAACCAAGGCGTCGGGCCGCGAGCGAATGATGTCCCCCGCACGCGCGAGTCCCGCCGCTCCACCTGCGCAACCCAGCCCCCACACCGGCAGGCGGTTCACATGGGGGGACATGCCAATTCGCTGGATCAAGCGTGCATCTATGGAAGGCGTGGAGAGTCCAGTTGAGGAAACGAATATGACGCTGTCGACGTCTTCACTCCCGACCCCGGCGCGGTGCAGCACCTCCTCCGCGGCCCTCTGTGAAAGGTCGAGTGCCCAACGGATATACGTATCATTCTTCTCGGCAAATCCTCGAGGAGACTCGAACCACTCGGGGGGCTCACAAACATAGCGCGTATCGATCGCCGCGTGGTCGAAGACCTTCAGATATCGTTGCAAACCGCGAAGATGCCCGTGGAACCGTCGTTCCGTATAGTCACGCGCCAACTGTTGTGGGATTTCCACGGGTGGAACAACCGTGGAGGTTGCCAGGATCACGGGGTTGGTCATATCGTCGCCTTGCTTCACGCCGTTAGGGTGCCTGGTCGCCATGCGATTGTCACGCGCCAGAATAGGTGCCGCCGGATTCTGTATCCCGAAAGGCCGGCTTCGACAGCGATGCTGTGCAGCGAACGCTCGGAATACGCGCGCCGGAACGAGACGATACCGTCATGGCGACTGGCCCAGTGGAGGCGCAAAGCCAGGCCAACAACGCGCAACAGCAGGCGAGCCGAGCGTGACGGCAACAGGTCAAGCACGAGTAGCAGTCCGCGAGTAATGCGGGCTGCTTCACGCAGTGCCGCCACGGCCTGGTCTCTATTCAGATGGTGCAGTGCGTGCGGCAGCAGGACGAGATCGAAACTCCGGTCGGGAACGGGCAACGCGAGTAGATCGCCAGCAACGTAGAGCGCATCGGCACCTCTTGCACGTGCCAAGGTCAGTACCCGGGACGAACGATCGATTCCCACCGCATGAACCCCCTCCGCGCTGCTCGGCACGCTCGCCAGCGCCGCTTGCAGCAGATCGCTCGCGCCACACGCCAATTCGGCTATGCCCAGCGGACCTTCCCAGTGCTGGAGAAAGCGTCTGATACTGACTGCTACCGCGCCGTGGCCTCCGAACAGACGGTGCAGCATAGACTGATCGGCCATGGTGGCACGCAGGTCGTCCAGAGGTAGGGAAGGGTCATCCATCCACTCTACTATCGGGGATGACCCTTCCGTAGACACTGTCAACCTAACTCGCTGGGCGGTTCAGGTTCGCTGCTATGTTGCCGGTTGTCTCCACTCAGCCACCAGCCTGCACCGGCTTCGAGTAGACCAGTTCCCCTCCGATGATCGTCATGTCCGGCTCGATCTTCCAAATATCCTCGGCAGGAACGGTCATGTAGTCCACGGGGATCACCACGAAGTCGGCCAGTTTGCCCACCTCGATGGAGCCCAGAACGTCTTCCGCGAACATGGCGTATGCCCCACCCATTGTCGCCGCGCGCAGAGCCTCTTCGCGCGTCAGCGCCTGCTCGGGAATCCAACCGCCCGGAGGGTTGTTGTCGCGGTCCTGCCTCGTTATGGCGGCGTGCAGCGTGTAGAACGGGTTGTACGGTGAGACGGAGTAATCCGTTCCGGTTGCGAAGGGCACGCCAAGGTCCAGCAGATCGCTCCAGATGTAGGCATATCTGAGGCGATCCGGCCCCATTCGGGCTTCGGCGAAATGCATGTCCTCGGTTGCGTGCAGCGGCTGCATCGAGGCCACGATTCCCAGATCGACAACCCTCGGCAGGTCCGAGGGGGTGAGCACCTGTGCGTGCTCGAGAGCGAACCGGGCGTCCTCGCCGTCGATCCCGGTCGCCTGCAACGCCCGCTCGTATGCGTTTATCGCGACATGGTTCGCTCCGTCGCCGATGCAGTGGACCCTGAGGTTGAAGCCCATCTCCAGCAACTCCGTGGCCACCTCAGCCAGCTCGTCCTCACTGCGTCTCGGCTCGCCGCGATAGCCCGGATAATCGCTGTACGGCTCGAGGAAAAGGGCGCCCCTCGATCCCAAGGCACCATCCGCAAACTCCTTGGCCGATCGGACGAAGTACTCGTCGTTGTGGTTCAAGGGCTGACCCAGCCTCCTCGCCGCATCCGGATGCACCATTTCGTTGATCCTGATCCTGAGCAGCCCCACGTCGTAGAGCTTGATGCGCCTCTGAACCTCGTCATAGCTCGTCATGCTGGCGCCGTGTATCGTGGTGAGGCCGCTGGCAACAGCCAGCTGAGTTCCTTCGACCAGATTGCGGCTCCGTTCGTAGTCCGTGAGCGGGGGCAGGTCCGGTATCAGCCTGGTGAGTTGCGGCGGAGCACGCTCAACGAATTCGCCGGTCGGCTCACCGTTCTCGTCCTTCTTGATGTGGCCTCCCTCGGGATCGGGAGTGTCCCGGGTTATACCCGCCAGCTCCAGGGCCTTGCTGTTGGCACCGCTGCCATGCGTGTATCGGATGATGAACACCGGGTTGTCGGGGGCGGCAGCATCGAGGAGCTCCTTCCGGAATACCGGTGGATCCCAGACATCCGACATCCACCCCCGCAGCACGATCCAGCGCGGCTCCGGCCCAGGCCGCATGCCTTCCCCGGTTGCAAGGGCATGTCTTATTACCTCTTGCATCTGCTCCACCGAAGCCCACTCGCCGAGCCCCGGCCGGATGTCGGGAGTGCGGGGATAGAGTTCTCTCTCACCGTACCTGATATGCACGTGGGCATCGTGCAGGCCCGGAATGACGGTCTTGCCCTCGAGATCGACCACGAAGGTGTTCGGCCCGATGTGGGCCTCCAGACCGTCGGCATCTCCGACATAGATGAACCTGCCGTCCTTAACCGCCAGGGCTGAAGCGGTGCTGAAATCTTCATCGACCATATAGATGGTCGCGTTCATGTAGGCCCGATCGGCTTCCTGTGCGCTGCCGAAACATGCCGGCGCAAAAGCCGACGCCAGACTCAACAGACCGATCGAACAGGCGCTGAGCGTCTTTCTTCCAACAGTCATCTTCTAGGCTCCTTTACTATCTGCTTTCGCGGTTCCCGCTGACGGCCCGCTACTACCGGGTATCGACCGTCTAATCGGAACCTGCCTCCGGCGAGGCGGTTGTCAACCTGAGCTGCCACCAGGAGACCGAAAGTGTGGCTTCCAACGGCTTCTGTTCCAGACGGAAGGACCGGTAGTAGTCGAACTGCGCCGGCTCGTCCATACCACTATGCGGCGTGTGGTCTTCGCCGAGGCCTCGCGACGACGCAACCAGCCCAGGCCGCCGCGTCGGCCTCGGATTCACCTCGCCATCCAGAGTCGCCTGACACTCTGTATCGACGCCTCTCGTTCGTGCGTCTTCGGTCCGCGACGGGAAGGCGGCTCGCGAGCGCCCCGTAGCAATCACTTCCGTTCCGCCTCTATGGAGATCTTCCGCCAGGTTACAGCCGATGAATCCTGTGGCACCGGTTACGATCACTCGCATGGTCAGACTTCAGCATTGCCGTCCTCGAGCAGTTGACTCAGCGCAGGCACGGCGAGCCGAATGCTCTGATCGCACATTCGTTCCCTGAGCAATGCATTTTCGGGGCGGAACACTTTAACACGAAACATCCAACAGTCTAGACCAGCGGTCTAATTTGTCTGAACGTCGAAGTCAGGAAAGCGTGTAGGGTTCAATGGCCACCATGGACGACGTGACGGCGCGAGCTACGTCTGCCGCGCGAGCCGCCTCCAGTACCCTCAGAGCCCTCCCAACCCCCGGAGATTCAGTTGCACACCGATTCCGAATCGCTGGTAGAAGTCGTTTCGAAACCCCGTCACGCTCCGGGACCAGTCTGCCCGGACAGTGATCGTATGGTCATCGTCCACTGGGCGGGTGAGCTGCAGAGCCAGGATAGAGCCCGTGTCCTGATCGGAAGGGGCCACCCGTGCGTCTTCTGGACCCGGGTTCAAGTAGTCCCTGTGGGCCAGCGCACCGTAGGCCTGAAAGGAACCTCCCTGCCAGGGAAAAGAGAGGGTCAAGGCGGCCCTTCCCGAACGAAAGTCGTAGGCCGGAATTCGGGAATCGTTCCAGGTTGCCGCCGCCGAGAGCCGCAACACCGCCCTCCCCTCCAGGGACCAGTCGGCGCCTACGCCCACGCGTGTGTCTTCGCGCTGCTCCCCGGCATCTGACGAGAACCGGTGCTGTGACGCCGTCACCGACAGCCGCGCTGAACCGGACGCCCCTTGCCGCGCCAGCGCCGAGTACGCGTTCACGCCCTGTCGGTCAAGGACTTTCCACTCGTCGGGGCCGTAGCGGACCATGTCACCGCCGCCTCCCAGCATCACCTCCCAGTTGGGGTGTAGAGCTAACGTCGCGAGGCCGGACAGCCCTCCCTCCGCCCGCCCCGGCTCCAGGTAGGCGGGTTCGGGCAGGGGTTCCGACAGGAACCGGCCCTTCTGCCAGGAGTTGATCTGCCAGAGGAAACGTCCGCCACCCAGAGTACCCAGCAGTGACTCCCGAACCTCGCCCGCCGCTTCGGCGGAAGAGCCGGCATCCAGCTGGACCGACCGGCCTCCCAATCTCGGCTCGACGGTCACCTGCATGCCGTTGCCGAGAGCGCGTGACAGTAGCATAGACCAGCCTGTGTTGAGGCGGAGAGCCGTGCGCCGCAGTCCCTCACCCCGAAAAGACAGAGCGGAGACCCCCAGTGCCAGCTGCCGCGTGACGGTCCTTTCTTCCTCCGGTCCAAAGGGTCCGCTCGGGATACCGGTGGAACCGGCAAAAGCAGAGAGCTGTTCCCGAAGCCGGGTAAGGGATTCCCGCGTGATGTAGGAGACACCGCCACTGCGTGCGTTTCCTGCGCCCTCAGCGCCGAAGTGCCCTATTGGAAGATCGGCTGGGGATGAGGTGGTGGCATCGGGTGAAGGCAAACCGCACACCGTGGCGCACCCCGGCCCGGCGTCCGTGTCCCCGCCCCCTTCAGCACGGGCGGATGGAGGCATGCCGGTCTCGTCGAAGAGGCGGAGGGTACCCAGAAAGAGACGAAGCTCGTCCTGTAGTCGGTTCAGGGTACCGAGGCGGGCACGCTCCTCGGCCACGATCCGGGCCAGGGCTGACAAAGTGGAGCGGGCGGCCGCGAGCGGATCCGCGGTATCGGAAGAGTCTTCCAGTCGCCGGAGTTCCTCGAGTTCGGCCGCCAAACCCTCGAGCCGAGCCTCCATTTGCCGCCGCTCCTGCGGTTCGGCCTCCGCGGCGGCTCGGCGCAGGTTCTCCCGCTCGGTCTCGAGGGCGTCTATCAGGGCCCGCCGGGCTTCCCCGGCGGCAGCCTCGGCCTCGCTGATCTGGCCCTCCAGTTGGGCGATGCTGTCGGCGAGGTATTGGATCTCACCGAGGAATGCCGTTCTGCGGGAGGGCCCCATCTTTCCCGCCTCACGCAGGGAGACCGCTTGCCGGGCCGCGGCGAGGAACTGCATCGCCACCCCGTCGCGGGATTCAACCAGCGTTTCCTTGCGGCTCACCTCGAGTGAGTAAGTGAACCGCAGTGTGCCGGCGTCGCCGGAAGCCTGGGCCAGGGAGGATGTCCAGGGCCAGACCCCCAAGAGAGCCACTAACAACGACCAATGGGCGCGTGGCATAAAGAACCGATCTTCCAAATCTCCTCAAGTGCGAACCTGTAAACTAATGTATGAAGGACAAACGAAGGAAGAAGTCCGCTCACCATCCCGGAAACACGAAGACACGCTCACGAAAGTGCTCCAGGTGCTGAGCACCAATCCTCTTTTGGCTCTGGAGCACGCGGGAAGCCTCGATGTTCGGGAAGAGCAGGTGGTAGAGGCCAAAGTGCCCAAGAAGCTGTCCCGAGAGATTCTGGAAAACACACCCGCCCCCTCAAGAGCGGTTTTCGTCGATCTCAGAACCATTCCAAAGAAGAAATCAGGCTACTACTTCATGGCGCCGTACCCCAAGAACCCGGCGTGGCGTGCGCCCCCTAGTCGCCGAACTTGATGCCCTGCGCCAGCGGGAGTTCGGTGCTCCAA
>CAZOJI010000081.1:0-11996 GCA_964580055.1 uncultured Gemmatimonadaceae bacterium
GCTACAGGGAGAATCAGACATTCCGGGTGGTAGCGATGAGCGGTTAGACCACATTAAGATCCCTCTGTCAGAGAACTATCTCGTAAACCATTGGGCCCGCAGTCCACGGTTCCTTTGCATGCAATCCCAACGGAGACAATGTGGCGACTACAAGAGAGCTAGGCCCCGCAGCGCTTCGCCGTAGCTACGATCCAGACACCCTTGGTTTCGATACAACTGAGGAACTCGCTGAACAGTTGGACGCGGTGGGGCAAGCCAGAGCTGTTGCGGCTATCGAGTTCGCTACCGGTATCGGGCGAGCTGAATACAACGTGTTCGCTCTCGGAGCTATAGGTACCGGCAAACACTCGCTAGTCGAAAACCATCTTCGCAAGCGGGCCGCCGACCGGCCCGCGCCACCCGATGTCTGCTACGTACACAACTTCGAGCAAAAGGACGAACCCGCTATCATCACTCTGCCGCCAGGGACGGGCAAGGCATTCAGCAAGGAGATGTCGGATCTATCGGGAAGCATCCTCTCGGCTCTGCGCGGTGCATTCGAAAGCGAGGAGTATCAGACCAGGCGTCAGGTGATCGAAGACGAGTTCAAGGAAAGGCCGCGCCAAGAGCTGAAAGAGGTAGAGGCGCGCGCGAAGGAACACGACCTGGCGTTGCTGCGGAGCCCGTCGGGGATCGCCTTTGCACCGACCCGCGACGGCGAGGTTCTCTCCAGTGAGGAATTCCAGAAGCTGCCACCAGATGAGCAGAAAAGCATACAGGAGACTGTCGAGAGATTTCAAACGGAGGTACAAAAGGCCCTGCGTGACATGCCGAGCTGGGACCGCGAGCGCCAAGAGAAGATCCGCGAGCTCGAGCGCGAGGTAATCGGTTTGGCGATCGAAGATCTCCTGGGTGGCGTGAAGAAACGCTACGAGGAGTTCGAACATGTCACCTCATATCTCGATGCGATGCGAGAAGATCTGGTTGAACACGCCAGAGATCTCGTCGAGGCGGAGATGCCCCATCAGGAACCGGCAACCGGCCCAAGCCAGGCTACGAAGCCCCAGATTTCACTGCGCAGATACCATGTGAATCTGGTGGTAGACAACAGCACCGACGGATGTGCTCCTGTCATATACGAGGACAACCCGACGTACGACAATCTGGTAGGGAGAATAGAACATAGCGCACGTTTCGGCGGCATGTTCACCGATTTCATGCACATCAAGGCCGGGTCCCTCTTTCGCGCGAACGGCGGCTATTTGATGGTGGATGCGCACCGGCTGCTGCAGGCACCATTTGCGTGGGAGACGCTAAAGCGAGCCCTGCAATCGAGGCGGCTGCGAATAGAGACTCCGGCGCAGGTCATGAACATCATGACTTCTGTCTCGCTGCTACCTGAACCGCTTGAACTCGATGTGCAGGTTGTCCTGCTCGGCAGTCCGATGCTGTACTACTTGTTGAGCCAGCATGACCCGGATTTCGAGGAGCTCTTCAAGGTGGCATCGGATTTCGCGGAGATCATGGACGCCTCGGATGAGAACCGCAGCGGCTATGTGAGGCTCTTGGCGACCCTCGCCCGCAAAGACGGCCTCAGGCCTTTTGACAAGACGGCCATGGCTCATCTCTTGGAGCATTGCACTCGCATAGCCGGTGACCGTGACATGCTCACCGCTCGCGTTGGGACAATCCACGACATCTTGCGTGAAGCCGACTATTGGGCGGAGCATGCCGGTAGTGAAGTCGTATCACGCACCCACGTCCAGGAGACAATTGCCGCTCAACTGCACCGAGCCGATCGCATTAGAGAACGCAGCCATCAGGCGATAGAGCGCGGAACCATCATGATCGACCTGGATGGACAACAGGTGGGACAAGTGAACAGTCTCGCAGTCATCTCTTTCGGCAATCTCATATTCGGGCGACCGAACCGGCTCACCGCGAGGGTACGTATCGGTAAGGGGGACGTGGTGGACATAGAGCGGGAGGTCGCGTTGGGTGGACCACTTCATTCGAAAGGGGTGCTGATTCTCGCGGGTTACTTGGGTGCCACCTATTCGTCGGACAGACCGCTGTCACTGTCAGCGAGCCTGGTTTTTGAGCAGTCGTATTCCGGAGTGGATGGTGACAGTGCGTCTGCCGCGGAGTCGTTCGTGTTGCTTTCCGCGATAGCTCAGATACCGCTGCGTCAGGACTTGGCAGTCACGGGTTCAATCAACCAACACGGCTTCGTGCAAGCTATAGGCGGAGTGAATGAAAAGATCGAGGGTTTCTTCGACGTGTGCAGGTCGGCAGGATTGACCGGCAAACAGGGCGTAATCATTCCGAATTCGAATGTGCGCCACCTCATGCTGAGGCAGGATGTGGTTGATGCTGTGGCATCCGGCGAGTTCCATATCTACCCGATTGAGACGGTTGATCAAGGTATCGAGCTTCTCACGGGAGAAACCGCGGGCAAGTGCGACGAGACCGGATTCTACCCCGCGGGAACATTCAACCGAGTCGTAGCCGATCGCCTTGCGGAGATGGCGGAAAGAAGACGCATTTTCGACAACCCCGGTGTGTTGTCCTATCCACCTCCGGCATCGGAGGACCACTGATGCAATTCCGACGCATCGTGATTGCTGTCGACGGATCCCCCACCAGCCTGGCCGCGTTGGAGGCTACGGGAGAACTCGCCGCTGCTTGGGGAGCCGAAGTAATCGGCTTGTTCATCGAAGACACGAATCTGTTGCGAATGGCATCTTTGCCCTTTGCCAAAGAAGTTGGCTCCCATTCCGGGGCGTATCGCGCTCTGAATCTGGGTCAGTTCGAACGCGAGCTTAGAACTCATGCCGATAGGGCGCGCAACACAATCTGGTTCGTCGCGGAACGCCTTCGGATGACAGCTTCGTTCTCCGTGGCCAGAGGGTCCGTCAAAAAAGAACTGCTAAAGGCGCTGCGCGACTGTGACATGTTGAGTATGGGCAAGGGCGGAAGTTCTGTTGCATCCGGCTTGGGTCTGGGCACCAACGCCAAGGCCGTCGCGGCCGGGGGGTTCGGCATCGCGTTGCTGTTTTCGCATGTTGCGAGCGTATCCGGTCCGCCGGCAGTAGTGTACGACGGATCTCCCGCGAGTGAGATGGCTCTCATCGCTGGCGGCGAACTCGCTGCCACACTCGATACTGCGCTCATCGTGTTGTGCCCGGTCGAAGCAAGCCGCAGCAAGGGTGAATTGCAGGAAGTGGCCAAGGCGAAGCTGACGGGCCTGCAATCCGATGTGCAGTACCGACAGTTGGTCACACGAACCCCTTTGGACCTTGCAAGGAATATCAGATCTTCCGGAGCGAATCTCGCCATCATCCCAACCAAGGGATCGGTGCTGACACCCGAAGCGATCGAGACTCTGTTGAGCCGCTTCTCAGGACCGGTCATGTTGGTCGGCGAGCGCGACGTCGAGCAGGAGCCCGCTCTCGAATAGATTCTGAACGCGTTGCGGCACGCTCTCGAATTGCACGCTGTTTGTTTAGCATGCCCATCATCCATATACGAACGAACTCGTCAGACTCATTGCAAGACGGTACATTTACGGCGGTGCCGGCACCGCGACCTTGAGTCGGCATTATCCTACCAGCACAATGCCCGAGGTCTTTTCGTGGTGACGTCCAGACCGATCAAGGAGTGCAAAGATGAGATTCAAACCGAATGTGCCAATCGTCCTTTCACTATTGTTTGCCGTGGCTACTTTCGCAGCATGTGCGCCCGGTAATCCGTTGCTCGAAACGGAGTGGGATACTCCGTTCGGCGTTCCACCATTCGATCGCATTGAGAACGAGCACTACCGCGAAGCGTTTCGGGCCGCCATGGCGGAGCACGCAGCCGAGATCGACGCAATCGTGAACAACGAAGCGGAACCGAACTTCGAGAATACGATCGAGGCATTTGAACGGAGCGGGAAGAAGCTGGGTCGCGTTGCCAGGGTGTTCGGCGCCGTCAATGGAGCGCATACAAACGACACTCTACAGGAGATCGCCAGACAGCTGGCTCCCGAACGTGCTGCTCACTCCGACGACATCAGGCTGAATGCGGATTTGTACGCCCGAGTGAAAGCAGTTTACGACGAACGCGAGAATCTGGACTTAAACCCTGAGCAGCTCAGGCTGCTTGAAGAGACGCACAAGGATTTCGTTCGTAGCGGCGTCAACCTGCAAGGTGAAGCGCAGGTGCGGCTGAGGGAGATAAACGCGGAACTCGCCCAGCTATCGCAACAGTTCTCCCAGAATCTGCTAGCCGAGACCAACGGTTTCGAACTGCACGTGAGCGACACTGCCGACCTTGGAGCGTTGATGCCAGCACAAGTTCAGGCCGCGGCAGAGGAAGCTGGCCGGCGCGGGCATGATTCGGGATGGTCGTTCACCCTGCAGCGACCCAGCATCAACCCCTTTCTCCAATACTCGCCGAATCGTGACTTGCGGCGACGGGTTTTCATGGGCTACGCGATGCGCGGGGACAACGACAACGAGCGCGACAACAAGCATATTCTGAGCCGTATGGCGGCATTGCGGGCCGAAAGGGCCGCCTTGATGGACTATGAAACGCATGCTCACTTCGTGCTTTCAGACAACATGGCTGAAACACCAGATCGTGTTTACGACTTTCTCGATCAGATATGGGCCCCCGCACTCCGAGTTGCTAGAGCCGAAAGGCGTGCCCTGCAAAGCATGATGCGCCAGGATGGTATCTCCTCCGATCTCGAGGCTTGGGATTGGCGTTACTACGCCGAGAAGCTTCGGAAGGCCCAGTACGACATTGACGAAGAAGCTGTCCGCGCCTACTTCGAGGTAAACGCAGTGCGTGATGGAGCATTCGATATTGCCAACAAGTTGTGGGGAATGACCTTCACCGAGTTGCCGGACCTGCCACGGTGGCACCCCGACCAACAGGCGTTCGAGGTAAAGGAAGCGGACGGTACGCACATAGGGATCCTTTACATGGATTTCTTCACCCGGCCCAGCAAACGTGGTGGAGCTTGGGCAAACTCCTTACGGTCGCAATCGCGAATCGACGGAGAAATCACTCCCATCGTGACCACCAACTTCAACTTCCCTGCTCCGACGGCTAGCATGCCTTCTCTCATCTCCTTTGACAACGCGTCGACACTCCTGCACGAGTTTGGACACGCTCTCCACGGTCTCCTTTCGGACGTGACCTACGAGTCACTGTCGGGCACGAGTGTGCCCCGAGATTTCGTGGAATTTCCGTCGCAGATGATGGAGCATTGGCTCGGCGAGCCTGAGGTGCTGCGCTCGTTCGCCAAACACTATGAGACTGGTGAGGCGATCCCTGATGAACTCATTCAGAAGCTCAACGACGCCGCACAATTCAACCAGGGGTTCGCCTCGATAGAGTATCTCGCTGCGTCCTATCTCGACATGGCTTGGCATACGCTGACCGAGCCCGTAGAACACGACGCCCGTGAGTTCGAGAACGCGGAGATGGCGAGGCTGGGCCTCGTAGACGAGATCATCCCGCGTTATCGCAGCACCTATTTCTCTCACATCTTCGCCGGCGGGTACTCTTCCGGATACTACAGCTACATCTGGGCAGAGGTTTTGGACTCCGACGCTTATAAGGCATTCAAGGAAACCAGTTTGTTCGATCAGGACGTGGCCAGACGCTACCGCGAGCACATCCTGTCCAAAGGTGGAACCCAACCGGGAATGGACTTGTATGTGGCATTTCGGGGACGGCAGCCTACCATCGAGGCATTGCTCGAAAACCGAGGTCTCATAGGCCGGTAGTTGCGGCATTCGATACCAATAGGCGGGGGCTCCTGGATTTCAAGGCACTCATGCCCCCGCCCTATCGCGGGGATCCTGCCAATCGCGCAGGTTTGCTTTTTGCTACCCATGATTCCGCGCGGACACCACCAGCATCGTCCTGTAGCCTGAATCGAGTAGAATCGTTAGCTTTGCGCTACAATGAGGGAACCACCTCGAGAGAGTAAATCGTTCAATCGGGACGAGATGAAGGAGATCCGACGTCTCCTCGGCACCGAAAACGCCGCTCAGGAATGCCCTCGCTGCGGAGGATACCTGAGCCTGAACGGTCCAGTTGCTGGAGGTGGGAGCATTGGTTTCGTATGGCGAGCAGAGTGCAGGCACTGTGAACTCGCTAGTTTCGTTGCCGAGAATATCGCTCGCTTTCGGAACGATCCGCGAGAATCCGCCAAGCCCGGCCCCTCGGACTGAAGCAGCATTCCAACTGTATCCCCGGCTTGACTTTATTGCGAGTTCGTTCAAAGACCTGATTGATTCTTTTTGTCTGGTATCAGGCCTCTTGGTGCTGTTCAACCATCAGACGTACTGCTTCCGATAGGAAGGTGCGAAGCCATCGAAGTTCTTCAACGCAGTGCGGTCCTTCTTCAGCACATTTCGGAAATCAATCGGAACCGCAATATCACCTTCGAGATCACAGGCAAAGCTCTGAAGGTAAGGCTCGAATTCGCCTCTGGCGAAAACTGGTTTTTGGGTGCATAATCGCTGCCGGATAGTAATTGGATCCACCGGTAAGAGGTGACGGTTGATGGATCGGCGTGCCAGCACACCGCGTCTAAACGCAATTGATACTCCCGAGGTGCCGAGTGTGTCTACCCTCTCCAGGATAGGCGCGGTCGACTTCCTTGCTGTTTTGCCGTCGGGCATTTTCACGTTCTTGGTCACTTACATGGTCCTATCGGGCAACGCACTATCCGAGGGTAACAGTACACTGTGGCAAGGGTTGCAACGGATGGTCACTGACTCGCTCCACAACCCGCTTGTACTGCTATCGGTGCTGTTCGTCTCCTATTTCTTCGGCAGCGTATTGCGCGCATTCCCGGTCGAGTGGGTGGTGAGCAGCCTCTACATTGGCCGTCGCCGTTTCCCGCGCGGCAAAAACGGCCGCCACAGAGTCGACCGGCGTGAGAAGCCGTGGCCATCTTTCGGAAGAATGTTGCCAACAAACAGACGTGCGCTCGACGTGATTCCCAAGGCGATCGTGAACAACTGGAAACAGACGCTCAGCCGCAGGTCACCTGAAGCGTATGCCTACTTCAGGACAGTCGAGGCCAGATCACGGTTCGCCGCCGCCATGTTATGGGCGGGACTGGTTGGGATCGCAGGCAGCGTCTACTACATGGCCGCCGTAGGTTCGAACGCCGCAGTCTCGCAGTTGGCGCTCGTGTCGGTGCTGCTCGCTGTAGTATCAGGTAGCCGGTTACCGAAGGTGTGCAAGCAGGAAGTCTCCACACTGCTCACCCTGTCCGAGGTGACCAACCGCTCTTCCCAGAGCTAGCCGCCAGCACCTTCGTCGTGGCAGGCACCCGGCAAACGCCGGGCGCCAATGCAGCCCTAAGGTGTTCGCTGTACTTCAGGGTCCGCCAAGTGTTCCAGACTCTACGAAAGAGTCCGTGAGCGGACACTTCACGTGCAGAACGATAGGTCCCGCGCCCGCCGCCGAAAGGGGCTGAGTCATTACGGCCTGAAGGTAATGGTCGAATACAGACGCCCCGATCTTCCTGGCGATCGAGTAGACCTTGACCCGAAACGGAGCGCCAGCGTCCGCGACGCCTTTGGGGAGCACGAAAGTGCGTCCGCCACCATGATTGACGACGCCAAGCCGAAAGCGCCGACCCATTTCGCTCATGGCGACGACTTCCACATCCAGCGAATTGTGGTTGCGTACCAACAGGGTCTGTTCGGTTTGTTGTTGAACGTCGGAGACTTTGGCTGGATCGTCGGTCGGTGCTTCTTCTGCTGGAGCGGCTCCTAGCACGGTCAGGGCGACCGCTGCTACCAGGGTAACTCCAATACTGCTCTTCTGCATTTTTCGCTCTCCTCCCAATTCGTTGGTAGGACAGCGGGACCGACGCCATGTTGATTAGCCACTACGTGGATATGGGATCCCAAGTTTCCGGCGATTCAGCGACACGCTCTTTCCACGCCACCTTCACATGCGCGCCGCATCAGAGCATCCGCGCGCGCCGAATCGCGAGCCACACCGATACCAAAAGAATACATCGTTGCCAGACTGTAACATCCCTGAGGTTCACCGCCCTCGCACGCCTTGTGATGGAACTCGGCAGCGATGGAATCATTTTGTTGGACACCCAGACCGTTAGTGTACATTCGGGCCACGTCGAAACATGAGGCTGCGACTCCGTCTTCGCAGACCCGTTCCATGAGACCTGCTGCATGCGCAGGGTCCCGCTCGACCCCCTGACCGTAGAAGTACATCTCACCCAGGTAGAGGCAACTTTCGGTCTCACCAGCATCGCAGGCCTTTTCATAGAGCGTTGCAGCGACCGAGTCGTTCTCTGTTACTTCCTCGCCGTGGTCGTAGAGAACCCCGAGCACATGGCATGCTCGGCTTTCTTCGCGTTCACAGGCGCTCTCGAGCAGTGCGAGGGCAGACGCAACGTCGCGATCCACACCCGCGCCGTCGAAACGCATTATGGCGAGACTCGTGCAGCCTGCGGGTTCGCCGCCATCGCAAGCATCCTCGTAGAAAGATGCTGCCTGAGCGAGATCCTGCGGCACACCAATCCCGTCCTGATACATGAGGCCGAGATTCAAACATCCGACAGGTGCTCCAAGCCGACAGGATCTCTGGAACAAAGAGACCGCACGACCCAGGTCGGTAACTACCTCCACGCCAGACCTGTACATGACGCCGAGGTCGTTGCAGGCTTCCGCCTGGTTGTTGTCGCACGCTCGCTCATATCGTTCGGATCGCGTCGTCGCAGCGTCGTTGTCGCCACCACACGCTGCGACGGTGGCAACGATTGCCGAGGCTGAAGCAATTACGCACAAACGTGGGTCGAATTCCGGCATAATAGTCAGGTTTCGTGAATACACAGATGCAAGTATAGCGGGAATTCTCGGGGCTTCCAACCTGAAGCTGGCACGTTCACCGAACGAACAGCATATTTTAAGTGCTCCCGCAAAGGGCCATAACGTGGGCGACGTCCCGGCTCGCTCTCGGAGGGTAGGGCCAGGAAACAACCGAACGCTGTCTGGTTCCTTTGCATTGACTCGGGAAGATCGAATAGGACGCACAAGAATGACGAAGGCCGATGACCAGAGACTGGCCGCTCTGGCAAGGAAGAACGCCGCCAAGGCTGCCAAGCCGAAGCCTCCCAAGCGTCGCAAGTTTGACGACACGTTGACAACTGATACCGAGGAAGATCTCGATGCACGCAGGTTCTTCCGGGAGATGAAGAGGAGGGAGAACGATAGCGGCAAACCCTGATGCGTGATTGGCAGATCCAGCTAGGTGGGTGGGTTGCCGTCACGTCGCCTCTGTCTCCGCTTTCGACTCAACGGAATCGGCTGAAGATTCATTGAGAGGAATAGAGTATAGACTAGGCAGAATGGCCTAGGAGTTCTCAAGCTGAATTCGAAGCTTCTACGGAAGCGCAAGCATCTCGTACTCACACTCAGAGGTGTCTCAGTCGTCTTGTTGTGCGGGCGTGATTGTCACAAAACTGTCACGAGGCGCTGGCATTTGCTAGGAGCCACAGGGTTAAACCTCTGTGGCTCTTGTACTTACGGCACGCGCCCGGCAGGATTCGAACCTGCGACCCACGGCTTAGAAGGAGCGCCAAGCGCCAACAGTGAGCGCCAGCTGCTTTGGCGGACACATCGCTATCACCATATAAACCAAGAACTTACAGAATCGCGTTGACCGCATCAGGATGCCTTCGCCAGCCAGAAACAGCCAGAAACAGCCGCGTTTGTTACCGCTATTGTTACCACGAAAAAGGCCCGACGAAAAAACCCTCGCGTCTGGCGCAGTCGCAATATCGAAACATCGCATCCTTGCAACGTTCTGCCCTTCGGCGTGGAATGTCTAACCAGCGACAAGTAGTTTTCCGCTATCTGGCACCAACGGGTTCAGATTGCATACTGCGGCCGCGCTACGAGGCTCGTGAACATGTCCACGCCACATTATCCGCTCGGGTGTTGGCTGTCCAGAATTCGCGCGCCACTACCGGAATGGGACGACAGAGAACCAACCTTTGAGGTGGGAGCTTTCTTCCGTTCGTCGCTTCAGTTCCAGCCTTCTTGCACACTTGCCAGAGTACGGTGGAGCTATCCTTGCACCACGATCGATCTTGTCCCGGAGCAACGCACCACAACATCCAAGGGAACAGATGAAGGAGGTAACCATGGCTATTCTTCGAAGGTCTGCGATGAGCATTTGCTTGCTCATCGCCATCGCGGCCTGTTCCGAGACGCATGACCCAGACTGGCAATCATCCTCGGAACAGACTACTGACGGCCAATTGTTGGCGAAGACAATCCGATGGGAGCCGGAGCGCCCAGTCATTCGTACAATTGAGGTGCAGGGTGAGCGGTTGGCTGATGGCGGGTGCAGCATTGGCCACACAGTGGTGTTGAAGAAAGGAGAAGCGGTGTGGGAGAGTGTTCTCGAGTACAGGCCAGTCACCTGTACTTTTCTCCTCGCTCGCCACCCCGTTGACTCGGTGCTTGAGGCAGCCAAAGCCAAGTCCATCGAACGGGCACCGGCGCAGAGTTCAGGGGATTACGGGACGTTCATCGACACAAAGGAAATCGAGTATGAGGGTGGTGGTGGCGGCCCTCTGGGCCCAATGATGTCGAGTTCGCAGGTGTGTGATACACAGGTTGGTGACGCCGCTGCTCCGTATCAGAAGGTATGGTATGAAGACCCGCCAAACTGGGACATGAACTCCTCCGAAATGGACGGCTACTTCTTCTACAACGGCGACTGCGTTCAGTATGCTCGCACGATCCACAAAGGAAAATGGCTGGCGCGAACCGGCTGGGATATTGTGCAACATTACCATTTTCTGAGTGAAATGGACTCCGAATGGAGCTGGGTGCGAGCCCAAGGTTACTCGAAGTATGTGAATTCGACATTCTGTGCTGGTATAGACACGTACACGCGGTATTGGCCAAATGAGGTGCGGATGTTCAAGGACGGCCACGTAGCGTTTACCTTCTCCGCTCACGCGTGGGAAGGGTGCTATTACCTACTTCATCTTGAGCACATCTCGTACGTGCTCTGAAGAGGTTCCGTTCGCAATGTCAGGCCCCACGCTGGCTGCAGCCGTCGCATGGATGACATTGTGCCTGATTCGAGAAACGGTGTTTCACATAAAGCCAATTGGCCATTGTCGACCGTAGGCACTGCTTCGTCTCTGTGAATAGGTGGATTCAACGAACCAGTAGATGCAAATGCTGCCACCTCATCGCGTAGCAGGTTCGCGCGCAGCCCAAGCGGCGAATATCAAGCCCACAAATGCGGGCAGATAGAACATGCCTACCGACAACATGCTGACAAAGATGAGGGCGCCAAGCGCGACTGCCCCAGCAACAGACAGGAATCTCCGCGGCTTCGGCCGTGCAACAAGAGCAGGCAGCCCGGTCAACAGAACTGGGGTCGCCAACACAATGACAGCCCTACCGCCTTCAACTGCGATCAAGCTTTCCGCGTACGAAACCATCGAGTCTGAAACGTCAACGCCGTTGTTCGAAACTGCGTGTGATTCGAAGGTTCTGTAGGCTCCTCCGGTAAGCAACACAATGCCTACTCCTGTAGCCCAGGCAAGACTCAGCCAGTTCCATATTCGATTCATAGCACCATCTTTCTGAAGGTGGTTCTTGCTTCGGAAGGTCTTCTGCCAACTGCAGAAAGTCAGCGAACGTCCCTTTCGTAATCCGGTCCTTGTTGAGGGTAGGATTCTGCTAATCTGTGGCTGTGTCGTCGGAACGGCAACTGCATGCAACAGAAAGGGCCGGTTTCCCAACCCTTCGACGCACTTCACGAGACAGACGCTCACTGAGGAGCTCGCGCACCCGTATCCTCGAACCCTCCGCCAGCGTCACCGCTCGCGCCCTCCAGCGATCGGGAATGACGCATGGCGCAGAACCTGGGGCCGCACATCGTGCAGAAGCTCGCATTCCCGGAGCTGTCGCTGTGAAGCGACTCCTCGTAGTATTCGCGCGCCCGCC
>CAZOJI010000082.1:0-11918 GCA_964580055.1 uncultured Gemmatimonadaceae bacterium
AAATTGCAGACGACGATATCAATTTGCAGGCGGCAATCGTACGCTTACAATCGCCGATTGCAAACCCGCAACCACCGATCGTTCGCTTACAATCACCGATTGCGGCTTCGGAATCACCCATCGACCGCTCGGTCCCACCGCTCGTAACCGCGAAAACATCATTGTGCGAACGCTTCCGGCCAGAGGGGCAGTGCCTCGCAGCCGAGTCACGCCCAAGAGAACCAATCGAGAACTCACTGCAGTGGGTCGAATAGAGAAGTCTCATCAATCCAAGTACGCAACGACGAAAGGAGAACACGATGGCGAGGTTTCCAAGAAGGGAAGCTGAGGTGGCGGCGAGTGAGACGGGCGAGTGGGAAAAGGTGGTCATGTGTTTCGACACCATGGCAGTGCTGACCGATCAGGATCGCGGCGTCGAACTACACTACCGGGTCGTGACGTTCAACAAAGCGGGAGAGGGTTACGCCAGCAATGTGGTAACTGCAGTCCTTTGATTCGACTGCTCAGCTTGCCGGCGCCTCACACGCCAACACATGCCGCTTTCGCTAGGTGCCAACCAACGGGGTATGCCGGCAGGCACCCCTAATCAATAGAAAGAGGGAAAAGATGTACGCGAGAGCCGCGGCATCGGCCGCCGCGCTGATGTTGATTGGCTTGCCGCTTACCGGGCAAACCATCGAGGAAAGAGTTGTTTGGCTGGAAGAGCAAGTGGCCGAGTTGTGGCAGGCGCTCGACTCAGAGCCCGGCGTTGGATCAACCGTCTCGGCCGAGTTGGTGGGCAACGAGCACCTGCGGTGGGGCTATCCAGGTGGTGATTGTACGGTGTTGGTGAACGCCTATTTCATTACATGCCACGCCGACTCGAAGCGGATCCCAGCATGGGTGTCGTATCATCTGACCGCCGACTACCTGGAGGGGAGCGGCGATAGCGGCGATAGCGGCGATTGCCGTGTGCGTCGGATGGCTGGATCCCGGCGTCGTCGCGTTCCGAGCGTTGGGTGTGAAGGAGTTCTTGGAGAAGATGCTGCCGTTGCTGATGGTGTCGCTGTTCATCGAGCGCGCGCTCGAGGTGTTCATCAAGAGCTGGCGCGCCGGCCGCTCGGCACAGCTGGTGGAGCGTGCCGCACGAAGGAAGCATGTTGCCCTCCCCGCGCGTCCACCGCACGTCGACGCTATCGACCGGAGCGGGATGTACAGCGTGATGGGGTATCTGGTGGCACCCCACTGGGGCATTGCGGTGTTGTTCGCGGGAATCGGCATGGTCCTGTCGAACAAGGTGCTGGTGCCTGCGATGGGAGTGCTATTCGCCCTCGCGGCGTGGCGCGCGTGGTGGGCATTCCCGGTCTTCGGCCTGGCCTATCTGGCTTGGAACGCCGGCAAAAGGCGTTGGGACGACGATGGTGACCCCAAGACGATTCCCTGGTATGCCCGCTACTGTCACGGCGCGTGGCATCATTCAGACCATGCGCCGGTTTGAAGTATGCGAGGCGGAAGGTCTTACCGTAGAACAGCCGCATCGTAGTGCTCATTGTTGGCCCAATTGCTTACAGTAGCCAGCGATGGGAACACGGACGCATCGGGTTTCAAGAAGAACCCCGGGCCGCGAGCAGCAGCCCAGTCTGCCAACTCGTCTCCGACTGCCTGTACTTCATCATCCACCTTCTCAATGCTGTAGACCTTACCGGCAGCGTTTGTCTTGATCAGCCAATCCCAGAAAGCCGGGCAGAAGTCGAATCCGTAATGGAGGTTCTTTGCCCGGATGAACACATCGGCATCGAGTAGATAGGCCATCAGAAGCCGACGCCGAGGCTTTGACTCAATTCGTTGAAAGTGGCCATCTTCTTTACGCCGAGCAGTCGGAAGGACTCGGTGAATGCCGTGCGGCCCTCGAGGGTGCTCACCACGAGAGCACGAGCGAAGCGTTTGCTCAGGCGTGCGCCGAGGGTGAGATAGAAGTTGCCACCGCCGCCCCGCTGCATTCCGCTTAGCCGACTCAGTTCTTCGTCATACGCCGCCCGCAGTTGGCCCCTCGTAAGGCCGGCGGCGTCGTGAATCCGCCGGAGAATCACCAACGTGCTGACCTTGAAGCGCCGAGCCAGGCGGTCGAGTTCGTTCCTCAGCTCGCGGCGGCCATCGTACTCGGCTTCTACAAGTTCGAGTGGCACCAGCAACTCGGCCGCAACCCGGTTGCACCAGCGTTCAGTGCGCTGCTCCGGGACAGATAGTGCTACGGCATCGGACACTCCCGTTTCTCCGAGCCAGATGTGGGCCAGTTCGTGCGCGACCGTGAACATCTGCGCGGCCTTGGTGTCGGCGCCGTTCACGAAGATGAGGGGAGTCAGCGGATCGGCCAGGGCAAAACCGCGGAACTCGTCGGGATCGAGGTTGCGGCGGTTGTTGCTGCCGACCACGCCGCTCACCATGACGAGAATGCCGAGCGCGTCGGCCCGTGCGATGAACTGGCGGAGAGCGTCGGTCCAGGTCGGGATGCGGCGACGCTCATCGACGTCAAAGCCGAGTGTGTCGCGAATGGATGCCGCTGTGGCTTCCACGTCGTCGCCGACGCGAGCGGAGCCGACGAATTGGAGCGGTTCCTCGCGCATGCTGCGGGCAAAGTCGCGATACCAGTCCTGGCGCTGCTGGCAGAGGTACAGTGTGTCGAGCAGGTTAGGGCTGGGGTGGTTTACGTCCACGTTCGGGCCCGTTCGGAGGTCGGGCACCGGCATCCGTTCGACCGGAGGTTCCTGAAGGAAGAGGTACCCCACCGGCGTGTAGGTTGCCTTCGCCAAACGCTCCAGTTGTTTGAGTGTGGGGTTTACTTCGCCCCGCTCCCACTCTTGCATCTTCGGAAACCGCCGAGTGAGCGCGGCGATGCTCAGACCGGCGCGCTCGCGCGCCCAGCGCAGTAGCTCGGGGCTCACCTCAACGCGATCCATCCCTACATCCTAATGCGATTCGCGACGTCCGAACAGACACTGCTCGCTTGGTGGTTCGAGTGCGTTGCAGGAAGGGCGCACAGCGACGGCTTGGCATCGAAAGGCGCCCTAACGCTGCGGCCTCCTTCACGTCGATCTTACCCGTCACCGCGGCGGTGATGAGAGCCGTGCGGTACTCCTGGAGGCGTTCGATGGCGATTTGGACTTTGGCGATGAGCCGTTCGGTTGTTGCCCTTTCGCGGTCGAGATAGTTGGCGATCAGAAGCTGCTCTTCGACAGGAGGAAACGGAAACGTGAAGTCTACGGCATGACTAATGTTGAATTGTTTCTGCGCTGTTCCGTACTGCACGACCTCAATCTGGTCACGCCCCACCTGGGAATTGAAGACGTATGAAAGCCATTGGGAGCAGAAACGCGCGTGCCTTCTCACGATCATCATCGATGCACAGTTTGCCCCATCAAGTTCCGAGGGCACGATTGCAGCGAGATCCCGGTACCCCACTCTGACTACAACCAGATCTCCGGGAAACAGCCAGCTCTTGCGAAGTGGGCCGTCGCTCGTATCCCAAGTGCAACGTTTGCACTCAGTGATGTCGATTGTGAAATCCCGGACGGCACCGCCAAGGAGGAACGGTACCCCTTCCTCCGAGACGTAATGTGATGGGGGCGGATTGAAATTCCTTCTATGGGGTAGGCTGTCAAGCCGCACCTCCCCTGCACGCCGAGCATCAATGAAATGACTGTCGTTGATCACCGACCTGTTCTCGACCGGGATGAAGAATCGGTGGGATACGCGTGTCTATGTCGACCTGTATGCCGGCCCAGGGTACACGGTCATTGAGACAACAGGCGAGCTAATACTCGGCTCACCGTTGATTGCCATGACGGTCCCTGATCGATTCGACCGCTTCGTGTTGTGCGACGAAAACCGGGACAGCATCGCTGCATTTCGGCAAGTACAAGTAGATGTCGCGCAAGCGCCTGCGTGCCAGTACCTCGGCATAGCAGTTATCACACCCGGTACTGACCTTGGTGCAGCCGGTGACGGGGTTCCACGTTGCGTCGGTCCACTCGATGCCGGTGCGGTCGCCCATATGGTGCCCGCGGTCAGATCATGGTGCCGAACATAAGCCGTAAGTGGGAATGTGGCATTGAGGTGGGAGGAGGGCAAGGAGAGGAGCAACGGAGCAGACAACGCAACAGCGCATTTTTTTACGTCCCAAGGAAGCCAATCAATTGTCCGAAGTATGTAGGCTGATGCTCCTACAAGCGCAGTGGCGGAGGCGCGGAAGGCGTGTAGGTTCGGGTTATGGAGCACCCGATTTCGGTGGGCAGTGAATAGTGCTTAGAGTGAGCGGGTTGGTAGGCGCGCGGCTTGACTCTGCCGCTTTTCGCCTTGAAGTGGCCCTCTTGATCCAGAAAGCGGGACGTAAGCTCGCACGGTTGCGGGTTAGCAGCTACGCGGTGGGATTGTCCGTTCAAGATTCTGAATGATGATTAGCGGCAATGAATCAATGAACTGCTCGACCCCATGGCTCTTGCGGCTGCCGAAAAGCCCCGCGTACGTCAGTGTGCCGTCCCTTCCGACACTCACAGAGAAAACCATTCTCGGCCCGTAGTCCCACTCTAGACAGAACTCACCGTCAGGATCGACGTAGATGTCGGGATTGGGCGCCCAACTTGGGAGCGTTTCGAGGACCGATTGGGTGTATTCGTAGCTCAGGGGATCAGCAGGAACTGCACCGGTCCCATCCCAATCTTCATCGATTGCGTGACAGTAGGTGTCCAATAGAGCCTCTTCAGCTTCTTCACGGCGCTGCGCGAACGTAATGCTTCCTTCAAAAGCGGTTGCATGAACGAGTATGTCGCGAAGGTCTCGAGCTGTGTCACTCACGCCGTGATCGGACAAGTCGCTCGTCGTGTAGTTCGCGGTTGCTGAAAAGCTCGGAGTTGTCATTCCAAACGACCTATCGCTTCCTCGGTTAGACTCTCGAAGAACACCCTATTCTTGAACTCGTGCAAGGCAGAGAATGTTCCCGCTACTTCCTCGCTTTCGACAGCTACATCTTTTTCACGAAAGGCGTCGATGTCAAGAATGAGCTTGCCCTTTCCGGGGCTGACGGCACCTTCGAACGCCTGAGTCACATGAGCTGTGACGCTTTGTTCCTCATCGTGTATTGTGACGCGCGTCAAGAACTTGCTGACCTGCTGCGGCAGAGGCTCTGGAATTGGCGGGGGAGCAACCAAAACCTCATTGAAATCGATGAGCGAGGGCGGCAAATCAATGTGGTTTAGATACCGAAGAGCCAACCGTGTTACCATCTCCGGTTGCGCAATGTGAACGTACTTTCGCCACAGCTCGAACGCGACCGGCGATATCTGTTCCCATGAAGTGTACGGATGTAGTCTGTTGAAGGTGAAGCCGTCGATCCTGAATTGAGCAATCTCACAGCCGTCGCTGGATTTGAACAGGAGCCCGCGGATTCCTAGGTCGGTCGCATGTTGGAGGGGGCCGTCCTTGGCTCCTAGTGTCTTGTCATACGTTGAGTGTCGGATAAAGCCGCTTTGGCTTGATCCTGGCGTCGCGATCGGTGAACTGCCAGTCGATGCAAGACCCAGCGTTGTCTCTCCGGCTCTGCCAGGCTTGGGTTTCGGTCCGGATCTCCTCCAACGTATCGATCCTTCGGTCCAGACACTGTCGAACGAGCACGCTCAGTTCGATCTGCGCGATGTTCAGCCAGCTTCCATGCGCAGGAGTATAGACGAACTCGAAGCGGTCCCACAGCGCCTTGGCAGCAGTTGGAGAGAACGTCTCGTAAAACGATCCTGGGCTGTGCGTGTTCAGATTGTCCATCACGAGCGTGATCTTCTCCGCCTCGGGGTACCACCGGGCGATCTGCTCAATGAATTGCGCCCAGTCCTGCTTCGTCCTGCGAGCGGTGACCTCGACGATGCGCTTGCCCGCCAGGGGGTCGACCGCCATGAAAACATTGCACACGCCACACCGCTCGTACTCGTAGTCGTAGCACGCAACGTCCCCGGGCCTTGCCGCCAAGGACGGTCGCGTTTCCCGGATGAGTTGCCGGGGGGACTCGTCCATACAGACCACTGGGTGCAACGGATCGTAGGGCCGCTTGTAGACATCGAGCACGCGCTCCATCCGGGCCACGAACTCTCCGTTCTCCTTCGGCGGGACCACCCACTGCTTGCTCCTCCACGGCTTCAATGCGTTCTTTTTAGAACGCGGCGCACCGTCTCGTGCGAAACCGAATCAATGTACCCCAGTTCCACCACCTGGTCCGCCAGCAACCTCAGCGACCAGCGGGCGCTGCCCTCCGGTGGCTTCGAGCAACTCAGCGCCACCAGGTGCGCCTCGAAGTCTCCGTCCGCCTTCTTCGCGTACTGCCGCTCTGCCTTCCGTTTGTCCAGCGCCACCTCCACACCCTCTTCCACACAGCGGCGCTTCACGCGGTCGATCTTCTTCAAACTCACCCGCAGGACATCGGCAAGCTGCTGGCCCGTCAGTTTCTTCTCCTGCAAAGGCCCTTCGTCACAACCCAGCAGGATCAGGGCGTTGAGGACCTTCTGGCTGCTGTGCTTGCCGCGGGTTGCGACCTCCTCCAGCATTCCGCGCTCTTCCCCGGTCAACTTCACCTTGTATCGGATTCGAGGCATGATCCTTCTCCCGTTGAGTTGCATCGGGAGAAAAATACACTCTCAATTGCGACAGTTCAATTGTGACATGACACTAGGAGCTTTGGCGCTCTGCATTTCGGGTGCCGGCGTACAAGGAAGTGTAGCAATTCGTGGACCGGCGTGACACGACCTCCACCCCCAACGACGCCGCGACGTCAGCTGCGAAAGCCAGAGTACTTGGTTCGGGTGGTGAGAGTTTCGCGGTTGGATCGAGAACCGTGGACACTCTCATTGGTTGCAGGCGCCATGCTCCTACACCTGCGGAAGCCAATTCTCTGGCGATCATGCTAAGGATCGATTCATCGTGAAGCTCGCGAACGACTGTCGTGCGCGCCTCGCAACGGACTCCTTCTGCTACGACACCGCGTAGAGTCTGCAGGGCGGACTCCGGCTGCCGATCCGCACCGCACAGCCAGCTCGATGGCATTCCGGGGGCGAGTTTCACGTCGACAGCCACATAATCCACAAGTTGATCTGACGCAATCCGCAACACAGCGTCCGGTTTCAGGCCGTTCGTATCCAGCTTCGTTGCAAAACCGGCCGCTACAATCATCTCGAGCAGTCGCGGCAACTCCGGGTGAAGCGATGGCTCACCCCCACTCACAACTACGCCTGTCAACTTGCCACTTCGACTCGCAAGAAACTCGATCACCTCGTCAAACGAGATAGTCGTATCGCCGGTCGGTGCACACAGCTGCGGATTGTGACAGTACCTGCACCGCAAGTTGCATCCCTGAGTAAAGAGCACGGCGGCCAGATGCCCGTCGAAATCGATGAACGAACAGGGCTGCAGCGCGGCGATCACCTGATCTTGCCATCGAACAACGCACGCTGCGCGAACTCACGCTGCTTGCCGCTGTTCCACTGGCGAACGGGCCGGAGGTATCCGACGACTCTGGAATAGACCTCAGTTTCCATTCCGCACTCCACGCAGACGTTGTGCTCTCCCGGCTGATACCCATGTTCGGGGCAGATCGAGAAAGTCGGGGTAACGGTGAAGTACGGGAGTTGGTAGTTCTCGCAGACAGACTTCACGAAGCTCTTCACCGACCGGTGGTCGTCGATGCTTTCACCCAACCAGAAATGAAGCACTGTCCCGCCGGTGTATTTCGTCTGAAACTCATCTTGGTGGTCGAGCAGGGCAAAGGGATCGTCGAGTGCGTCGAACGGAGGCTGAGAAGAGTTCGAGTAGGCCAGGTCTTCCGCTCCCGATTCAGCAACGACGCGCATCTCCGGAAACAGCTTGCGGTCGAGCAGCGCCAAACGATAGCTTGCTCCCTCAGCGGGCGTAGCCTCCAGGTTGAACGGAGTGCCTGTCTCGTCTTGGTATCGCAGCAGCCGCTCACGCATTCGATCGAGCACCTGCAACCCAAACATCCTCCCTGCCTCACTGAGGAGACCTTCACCCAGCAGATTTCTTGCAGCCTCGTCGAGGCCCACCAGTCCGATGGTGGAGAAGTGGTTATGCCAATATTCGCCGTGTCGCTGTTTGATGTTGCCCAGGTAGTGGCGAGCGTACGGATAGAGCCCGGCTTCGGTGAACCGTTCGAGCACCTTGCGCTTTGACGCCAGGCTGTCGCGCGCTATGTCCATCAGTCTTTCCAGCCGCACGAGGAAGTCCTCGCGACTTTCGGCGAGATGCCCGAGTCGCGACATATTGAGAGTCACCACTCCGATAGATCCGGTAAGCGGATCTGCCCCGAACAGCCCTCCGCCTCGATGCTTGAGTGCGCGAGTGTCCAACCTCAGTCTGCAACACATGCTGCGAGCATCATCCGGGGACATCTGGGAGTTCACGAAGTTTGCGAAGTAGGGGATCCCATAACGGGCTGTCACTTCCCAGAGTGGATCCAGACGTGGGTCGTCGTAGTCGAAATCCTTGGAGATGTTGTAAGTGGGAATCGGGAAGGTGAACACCCGCCCCTTGGCGTCCCCTTCGATCATCACTTCGAGAAATGCTTTGTTGAACGTATCCATCTCGCTCTGGCACTCACCGTACGATTCCTCCTGAGGTTCGCCGCCGACTATCACCGCTTCGTTGGCGAGTCTCGTCGGAACATTCAGGTCCAGCGTGATGTTGGTAAATGGGGTCTGGAATCCGACCCTCGTGGCGACGTTCAGGTTGAACACCCACTCCTGTAGTGCCTGCTTGACCTCTGCGTAGCCCAGTCTATCACGGCGGATGAAAGGTGCAAGCAGCGTGTCTACACTTGAGAACGCCTGGGCGCCAGCAGCCTCGCCCTGCAGTGTATAGAAGAAATTCGCCATCTGGCCGAGTGCGGTGCGAAAGTGTTTCGCTGGCTTGCTTTCGGCTTTGCCGGCTGCACCTCGAAAACCCTGACGCAGCAAATCGGCGAGATCCCAACCGACGCAATAGACAGCGAGCAGATTTAAGTCATGAATGTGTAGGTCTCCAGACTCATGCGCCTCCTTGACTGCCGGGGTGTAGAGGCGCTCCAGCCAATACCTCCTAGTCACGTCGCTGGATATGTGGTTGTTCAGCCCCTGTAGACTGAACGCCATGTTTGCGTTTTCGGATACCTGCCAGTCGCTCTGGTCGAGGTATGAGTTTACCAGCTCAGCGCGACTGGCGATCGAGATCTCGCGAAGTACCCTATGCTGCTCCCGGTATATGACATATGCCCGCGCAGATCTTCTGTAAGGCGATGCGATCAAGACCTCCTCGACTAGATCCTGGATGCCCTCCACAGTAGGCAGGTCGCGGATAGTCGCAGATGCGATGGAGAGAACTCGGCGCGCCAGGTGGTATGCCTCGTCGCTCCCGTACTCGCCCGTAGCCTTGCCAGCCTGCTCGATAGCGCTTGCGATTCTACCGGAGTCGAATGGGTCGCGTGATCCATCACGCTTGATAATGGTTTGGAAGATTGGAAGAACGTTCGGTGGCAAATCACCGACGCGGCCTTGGTTGGTACTCGTGTGCGCCAATGCGGAAGCAGTGCCCATCTCGTCTCCTCTCGAACGAGTTGATGAACTCCGGCAACCCGATGGAGGAAGCGCGCCTCAAGGCAATCCAACACACGCCACGAGCCGATCCTTCGCCCCCGCGGGCGGCTGGAAACGGTCGCGGAAGAAGCTTGAAAACCGGCAAGGACACCGAACGGAAAGCGTGCTAACTCGGACCGTGCCATCTCCCGCGAGACTTCCAGGTCGTTTTGGCTCAATTGTCTCTTGAGAGCCAAATGCCGGCAGGTTTTCGGGCTCACGAGCAGGCGGCCTTGGCCGGTTTCCTACTGCCCACCGCTTCCCAGCGTATCACGCCAGTGCTTTGTGGTGGGTGTCGTTCTCGTTTACCGCTGCGGGGCAGCCCCGGATTTGCACCGGGTTCCCTCTTAGCCCTAGAATCAGATATCGGGCACCAGCACGGTCACAATATAGGTTGATGAGGAGACCAATTCCACCCTCGCAGAACTCAATCCTCTTATTGGTGACTCTTATTGCTCAACGCGCGCAGTGCGTCCCGAGCAGCTTTCGTGTCCCAGTTGGTGGTGCCGCGCAGTTTGAACACTATCCGACCCTGGCGGTCGACGATATAGGTAGTAGCCAGCGCTTCGGGTTCAAACGCCTCGGGCATCCTCTCGTACTCCACGAACACGGGGAGCCGGTGATGATGACGATATCGGCGCAGGAACCGGCGTACATGTCGCGGCTCTTGAGGTGAAACCAGAAGGAACTCAACGTCAGTATCTGATAAAGAATCCCTGAGAGCAAGGATCGTGTTCAATTCCTGCACGCACGGTGCGCACCAGGTCGCCCACATGTTGATGAACAACACCTCGCCCCTGAACTGCTCGAGGGAAACCCTTTTCCCCCGAACAGTCTGGAGCGTCCATGAGAAGTCCGCGACATCGAACGACTCGGCCTCATGCCGAGGAATGACGGAGTCGACGTACTCTGCCGCCATCTGGCCGCTCACCGGTGCCATGAGGCATCGATGAGTAAAAGCGCAACACCCAAGGTGCAGAGATTGCGCTCGAGAGCAGACTTCAGCAAACGCACTACCTACCGACCTCTCGTGATCCGCATACCAAACAGGAACCGGCGATCCTGCATAGGTCCGTATACGTACGCCGTGTCGAAATTCTCACCGAACGGATCCGCCGGATCGATCAGCGAGCTGACCTGTTTGTAGTCGAAGATATTCTTCACACCTCCGTATAACTCTAAGCCCGGCCTCACAGCTACGCTGGCCTGCAGGTTGTGAATCGTGTATGCGGGAGATTCAGCGTCACGCTCGAACGGAGCGTCGCATTCGGGCAACCGCATCGGGCCTGTAAGCGAACCGTTATAGTCGACCTGCACTAGGCCACCAAATGTGTGTGATGCACTCCGAGTGCCCGTGTAGTCAACGGAGAAGAACCGGCTGTCTTTCACTTCGGCATCCATGTGATGCGTGTCCTGGTATGTGAATCGGACGGCGTAGGTGAGCGGTAGGTGCTCGAACGCCTGGTTGAGTGTCAGTGCAAAACCTCTGCTCACAGAGTGACCGTCCACATTGTAGTAATGAAGCTCGGCCGGTGACCGCTCGTAGTCATGCATGATGTGGTTGTTGAAATGCGTGTAGAATGCGTCGAAGATGTTTGCTTGCTGCATATTTCGGCGGCGTGGGCTGTTGAAGAAGTACCGTTTGAGGTTGTGGGCGTTGTCGCACCAGGCTTCCAGGGTTGCTCCGGCGGTAACAGCAAACCTCATTCCGTCAAGGAGCGCTTTCTGAATACGCCACAGAGATGGTGGACGTGCTCGCCAGTCGAAATCCCCAGGGGGAAAAAGAGAGGATCTCGCTTGTGAAGTCTTCCAGGAGGAGCGCTGCCAGGAGCTTTGAGTAGAGAAAGCAACGAGCGAGAGGTGGATCCCTTGCGGGTAGATCTCCCAGAAACGGAAGACTCTTCATCCGCTTGAAAGCAAGCTCTATCTGCCACCGGAACCGATAGATATCCAACACATCCTTGGCAGCGATGAAGCACTGTCTACCTGCCTTTGCCGCCGCAGCGCGCCGGTTTCCCTGGCCGCGCCGAGCGTGGAGTGGCGGCGTCCACACAGACACAGGAGTTGTGCGCTTTGGTGTTGTTGTACGACGCCGTGCTGGAGCGGCCGCTCGCCAGGTTCAAGGATCTCACCCGGGCGAGGCTGTGTAGTCGGTTACCGGTGGTGCTAACCGCCGGCGAGGAACACCGTGTTTTGGGCGCGCTGCGCGGTGAGCAACGGCTAGACGAGACGTTGCTGTACGGCAGCGGTTTGCGCTTCATCGAGTGTCTTCGGCTCAGGGTG
>CAZOJI010000083.1:0-11812 GCA_964580055.1 uncultured Gemmatimonadaceae bacterium
TGTGAAGAGACCGATTCTTGCCGCGATCCTGATTCTCACCCTCACCCTTCCTCTCGCCGGGGTGGCTGCCCAATCCACCGCCCAAGCCCAGTCGTGGCCCGGCTGGGAGATGTCGCCCGCCGAAGACGTGGAGCAGATCCTGCCGCTCCGGGAGCGGGCCCGCGCCTACAACGAGATTCTCGAGTGGCGGCTGGACAACATCCTGCCGGCCATCATGCGGGAAGAAGGCGTCGAAATGTGGGTGGTCATCAACTTCGAGTACGACGAGGACCCGGTCTACATGACGCTGGTGCCCGAGCCCATGATGAGCGCCAGGCGCCTGTCCATCTTGATCTTCCACGACAGCGACGAAGGCTTCAAGAAGCTGACCGCGAACTGGCACGGCTCCGGCTCTGCGGGGAGCATGTACGAGAACATTTTTACCGACCGTTCGCACGGTGCGAACCACCAGTTCACGGTGCTGGCGGACTACATTGCGGAGCACGATCCGCGGAACATCGCCATCAACTACGACCCCCACTACGACTATGTGGACGAGTTCAGCCACGCCAACGGCCTCTCGGCCTTTCACAAGGATCTCCTGGAACAAGCTCTGGAACAGAAGTACGTGGAGCGCCTCGTGCCGGCCACGGAGGTCGTGACACGGTGGTACGAGACGCGGAGTCCCCGGGAACTCAGCATCTACCGGCATCTGGCGGGCATCGCCCACGACATCATCCGGACCTTCTTCTCCAACGAGGTGATCGTCCCCGATTTGACTACCACTACCGATGTCCGGTGGTGGATCCGCCAGCGCATCAACGACCTGGGTCTGGATACGTGGTTCCATCCCTCCCTCAGTATCCGCCGATCGCCGGAGGCCACCGAGAGGTACGGAGAGGGTGACCAGGTGATCAGGCGGGGTGACCTGCTGCACTGCGATGTGGGCATCACGTACTTGGGACTCAGCACCGACATGCAGCACAACGCTTACGTCCTCCGGATGGGTGAGACCCAGCCGCCCGAGGGCCTGCAGGAACTGCTGCGCAAGGGAAACCGGCAACAGGAGATCCACCTGGAGGAGATGCAGCTGGGGCGCACGGGCAATGAGATACTGGCATCCATCCTCGAGCGGGGCCGGGCCGAAGGACTGAGGCCCAGGATCTACACCCACCCCATAGGCCCCTACGGCCACGGCTCAGGAACCATGATCGGCATGAGCGAGAAACAGGAGTTCGTTCCCGGCACCGGCGACCACCCGCTGCATGCGAACACCGTCTACGCCATGGAGTTCTCCGTTGCCGCCGACATACCCGAGTGGGGGGGGATAGAGGTCTCCATGGGGCTGGAAGAGCAAGCCATAGTCACGGAAACGGGCGCCCGTTTCTTGGATGGCTATCCGCAGTCGTTCTACCTGATTCGGTAGAGCGCATTCCGGAGTGGGGCCGAGGGGGTGGCGGCACACGCTTGGAAGGGCGACACCACCGTAGCCGCGGCGCTGGTGTGCAGCGACTGGCGCCCGCGAAAACGTATCCCAGGTCGCGTGCTATTGCCGATCCCGTAACACCGTCCAGTCCACGTCGGTGCGGACACCGGTCCAGGCTTCCAGAGGGCCTACGAGCATTTCGGCATCTATCGAGTTGCCGTAGGCCATCAGGCGATACGGGGTGTGTGTGTTGATCCGGCTGCTGGACCGAGCAAGAGCAACCCCATCAATTGCCACCCCACAGGTGCCGTCGGGAAAGACCTGCAACCGAGCCAGGTGCCAATCTGTCGTTCGAAGCGAGTTTGGAACGGCCAGCGCCGGTTTTTCTTTTGCAACACGGAATTCGATCCTGACTTCGTCCGTGCCGGGCGATCCCAGATATGACAGTGAGCTGGACGACACTATTGTGCGGCCCGTGCTACGTCCCGGAGGATGCCCGAATCGGTGGTCCCATTCAAGTAGTGAATCGGTCTCGAGCCAACCTACCAGTTGCAGGTAGATTCTCTTATGTCGCGGCGTGGACTCTAGCCTGGCGGAAACCCATGCTTCCACACCGAAACCATCACTTACGGACCATTCTCTTTCCGAATAGGCGCCGCTGTTGAAACTACCGTCACCGTTGTTGAGAAACGCCGCTAGCGTGTCGCCATCGCTCACAACCACAGGGAGTGGATCGCCGAAGGACCTCCAGCGTGTTTCCCAGCTCTCACTCCAATCCTCGGTAAATACGGTCCGTGTCTGAGACGGGGCCACGGTGGCACGGGTGCGGCCCAACCGCCACCCCGCCGCGTCTGCCGTTATCGTGATCTCACCCTGGGACATGCCCGTCAAGACGCCGTTGGAATCGATCCCGGCAAGACGTTGATCATCTACGGACCAGCGGACGTGGTTGACCGGGATCCGCCGGCCTGCCGCATCGTAGCCTGCCACTCGGAGACTCAACGGTACACCCAAGGGCGCAACCAGGTTGTGTGGCAGTATTGCGAGTGAGTCGAGGTACGTTGGCGGTTGTCGGTCAATGTACCAGCCCGGTCTGAACACATTTGGGACGCCGGCATCATGTATTATGGGCTTCGCGTGCTGCGGGTCCGTAGTGGGATAGACAATCCATCGCAGGCCCTCGCCGAGCGAATCGGGACAGTTGCAAGCTATCCACTCACCATCGGGACTGCTCAGTGCCGTCTCAGAAATCCGCGTCGTAATGTTGTCGATTGTCCCGGTTTCTGCGTTCAGAGACGCAAGCCAGGACGTGTCGCTGCTCTCCACTCTCACCAATATCTCATGGATGCCGCGCCATCCCAGAACCGCTTCCGGACTCTGGTCAGGAAACTCCATACACTGCTCCGACAGTCCGTCGACCGTCTTCCAGCAGATCTGGCTTCGACCCACTGTCTCGTCGATGCGCCTGAAGGCGATTCGGGTGCCGTCAGGGCTCCACGTTGCTTCGACTTCCAGCAAATCGGTATCCGTGAATCTGACGTACTCCCCAGTCTCAACACTCAGCAAACCGATTTCGTAGACGTCAAATGGGTGCCAGCGAGCAGTAGTGGTCAGGATCTCGCTTCCGTCCGGAGACCAACCGGTCGGCTTGTCGTCACCGGGCGAAAAGGTGAGGCGGCGCTCCTCTCCTGCCGCGTTCCGAACGAACACGTCCACCCCTCCCGAATCGTGCATCAAACGGCTGAACGCCATCTGGGACCCGTCGGGACTCACGTGTAACCTCAAGTCGTGTATCGCTTGGATGCCGGCGGCGCCGGCCCTGCGAAAACGTAAGCCGACTACGTCGTCCCAATCCTGCCGCACGATGGGGATCTCGACTGGCACGAGGCCCGTGCCTTCCGCCTCCTGCAATGCCACGAACACGGCATCAGGATCCGGCGAAGGCCTTCTCGACAGCGACAACGTGGCTGCCGTGGCGGCCAATGCAACGACCAGCAGCACCGCGGCAACTCGCCTGCCTGAGGTGAGGCCAACTCTCGCGTAGAGCGGCAGGCTCTTGACCAATGCGGCGACTTCTCTCGTATCGGTTGCCTGGCCGAGAACGTCACGTGCGATGTTGCGCAGGCCTCGTCGGTCGCCGCTGCTTCGGGCCAGCCATACGCAGCGTTTGAATACCGATTCCAGGCGGGTACTGTCCCTTGCATGTGCCAGGAATTGACCCGCGATGGTGAGATCCTGAAGGTTGTTCCAGGAGTCATCGGCAATCACTCGTCCCACGGCGGCGCTCGCCGCCGCGCGCGCATCCGGTGTGGCCGTCTCGATCGAGAGCGCTGCAATCTCATCGTGGGCCGGCTCGTATTCCTCACCTACCCGAGAAACGAGGCCGCGCCGTTCCAGCGATGCGAGAGTGGCATCCAGAACCTCCGGCGGCCTCCTGGCCATTTTTGCGAGTCGCTTGACGGCCAACGGCATTCCCGCGGTAGAAAGCAGAAGCAGCACCCAGCCGTCGCCCCGCTCCAATCGCGCGACACGGCGTTTGAGCGCGCTGCCTTCCTCCAGCATCGCTGCAAGCGCGGCTTCATCAGGGCACGACCAACCTTCGTCGGACAGCTCCAGAGTGCCGGCGTCCAGAGCGAGGCGGAGGGTCTCCATCACCAGAAGCGGTGACCCGTCGGTGGTCTCATGCAACAATGCCGGTAGACGATCGGATATGCCTATCTCGGGCAGAGCCCCGAGGCTGCACACCAGGGCTCCGACCTGCTCCTCTGTGAGGGGTGGCAGCGTGAGGTGTTTCCCCGTGGCTTCGTCCCCGGTCGCCTTGGGGAAAGGGCGGGCCGTCGTGATCAACAACACGGGCATACCGGCTGAAGCTGCAGCAACTCCGAATACCGTGTTGCGGGATGCTTCGTCCATCCAGTGAAGATCGTCAATCTGGAGTGCCGCCGGCTGTTCGTGCGAGACCGCGGCAAGCAATTCATTGAGTGCGAAGATACGTCGTCGGCGCGCCTCATCCTCTCTCATGGTCTCACCCGATACGTCGTAGATCGATGAAAGGGATGGATTCAGCGCCACCAGGGTTGCCGCACAGCCGGGCGCGATGCCCTTGGCGCCCGGCAGCTCGGCGAGAGCTTTGGCCAGGTGTCCGGCGAAGGCGTAGGAGACGTGGCGCTCGCCGTGATTGGCGCGGAGGTGTACAACCGTTGCACCGGTCGCGCGCAGGCGGCTCGAGACATCGTTCAGCAGCCTGGTCTTGCCGAGTCCCGCTGCCGCCGTGATGGCAATGTGGCTGCCCGTTCCAGCCTGGGCTTGCTGCCACGCACTGATGATGGTTGCGAACTCGCGCTCTCGCCCCACGAGTTCCGCGATCAGCGCCCGATCGCCGTCGGGCTCGCTGCGGTTGGCCGGCAGTTGCCTGGCGAGCCGGATGACTTCCAGAGTCGCGCGGTCCGGAGTCCTGCCATCCACTTCCAGCATTTGCTCCAACTCGGCGGCCTCGACGGTTGCCCTCACCGTGTCACCGGACGACACGAGTGCTTCCAGCAGCAGCCGCCAACCCACCTCCTTGAACGGCGCCATGTCGCGGAGCCGGCGCGCCAGTCTCTCTGCCTGCCGGAACCGTCCTTCCGAATTGTACTTGTGCACGACTATGTCGGCCGCCCGGAAAAGCAGCGATTCGAGGCGCACACGTTCCGCGTACGCCCACTGCTCGAACTCGGCGCCGCCGGGAAGCGCCACGTCGGCCATGAAAGGTCCGTCATAAAGCTCAACGGCGCGCTCCAGGTCGCCCGCTTCAACGGCCGCCAAGAACCTATGCGCGTCGACATCCAGGTCTGCTGTGAGCCGCGCCATGCCTTTGCTGACATCGAGCGGTGAGGAGCCGACTCGCTTTCTGATGTACCAGACTGCCTGGCGCATGGCGTGTTTGGCTGCTGCCGTTTCGTGCTCCGCCCACAGCAACTCGAGCAAGTGGTCTCGCGAGGCCGCCCTTCCGGGGCAATGCGCGAGGTAGACCAGCATGGCGAGAGGTTTGCCGGCGGGCAGGAGTTCCATAACCCCGTAGTCGGCCGAGACATACGACAGCGAAGCCTCGCCCAACGTCTTGAGCGTCAGACGGGAGTCATTTGGCGGGTGATCGTCCGCTTTATAGGACATCTGACGTGCGTATGACTTCCGTGTGTTAAGAATCTTATGATTTCGAGAATCGAAAACACGCCCCCGCTCACGGCCGTCATTGCGTCGTACGGACATCTGGCTAAGCACCGGTGAAGGTACGGCGGGGTGGCGGTGGGGGGCAAGGGTGGGGGGGGTCAACGTTCTTCTGAAGTTCAACAGCGTCATTTTTTGTAGCCCAGATCGAGAGGGGGCTGCGCGGTTTCTCGAAGGCGATACCCGGTTCCAGCAATGCACGACAGAGATTCACTTCTTGATTGAAGAGACTCTGGGTCTGGAATTCAGCGGGCGGCAGTACTTTGCAAGTACCGTCAAAAAGCGACGTTTGGACAAGTCTCCAGAGCTGAGATATGGTGATGTATCTCGGGCTATTTAGGGACCCGCTCAGAGGCTTCTGACGCTCTTATGACGCATGGGACGTAGGTTCTCGACTTGAGATCCCAATACGTGCAGTTGAGTCTGCGCTGGGGCGAGCATACTGCGGGTCGGCGGACTCGGTGTAGACTCGGTCTGAGTGGTGGCGGGGTTATCCGAACGTTCGTCGGCAAATGCGACCGAGCGATTACTTACGCCCCACCATTAGCATGGATCTGCGTAGAGTGTCCGAACCGACTCTTAGGGCTGGCAGCATTGGAGCTAGCATCATGGGAGTTGCTCAAACCGTTCGCGCACCGATTTCATCGCCACCGTGCTGGGTCAGTTGTGGCGGCCGTAACATCGCTGGCGTCAGGGTTCATTACCCTACCCTGCGCTGTCACTTTTCGCTCTTCAGAAACCTCGTCGCCTCGAGGGGAGTTGTGCCACTCCAGTTTCGAGTTGCTTCGAATACAGTCTGGCAATAGGCGAACAGCGAGCTAAGGCCAGATGACACCTACTGCTTACTGTCCTCACTGCGGATCACCGGCCACGGCCGGCGCGAGGTTTTGCACGAACTGCGGCAAGAACATTTCAGCCGAGCAAGCGTTGGTTACTACGGCACATCTGCCGTCGAATGCATCGTTCTCCGCGACCCTCGAAGACGAGATGCTGGGCGCCCTGCGCCAGGCCGTCCTGGGCGAATACGATTTGGTGGGTGAGCTCGGTCGAGGTGGAATGGCGATCGTATACCTCGCACATGACATCGCGTTGGATCGAAAGGTTGCGATCAAGGTGATGTCACCGGCCTTGCTCTCGGTTCCGGGAATGGTTGAGCGGTTTAAAAGAGAGGCCCGCACTTCTGCAAGGCTAAATCATCCGCACATCATTCCCATCTTCACCATCAAAGAGACCGAGCGCCTGTTGTGCTTCATCATGAAGTACGTACCGGGTCGAGCTCTGGACTCTATTATAGAAGAAGAAGGTGCATTGCCTATCGAAATGGTTCGGACGATCCTCGCACAGGTGGCAGGCGCGCTCGACCATGCCCATCGGCACGGCGTCGTCCATCGCGATATCAAGCCTGCGAACATCATGATAGACGACGAGGGGTGGGCGGTGGTAACGGATTTTGGCATAGCCAAGCCGTCCGATGCGGAGGAACTGACAGCTACCGGCATGATGGTGGGGACCCCCTCCTATATGAGCCCCGAGCAATGTTCGGGCAAACCGGTAACCGGAGCAACGGATCAGTACTCGTTGGGAGTTGTCGGCTACGAGATGCTCACTGGCTGTAAACCGTTCCTGAGCGAGCATCTCATGGAGATCATGAAGCAGCATTTCTTTGACAAACCATCGGCCATCACGGAGTTGAGACCTGGCTGTCCTCCTCAGGTGGCCGAAACGGTGCACCGCATGCTCGCGAAGGATGCCAAAGAACGGTGGCCGCGTCTCTCGGACGTTGTGAATGCCGTCGGCGCTACGCCACTCGAAGCCGATGATCCCATCCGGACCAGAATGGTGGAGCTAGCCTCGAGTGGCAAGGAACGCCTGAGGCTTTCGCAATTCAGTACGCCACGGAGTCCGATACCGACGAAGGATATACCTCATGAGCAGAACGGCGATGCGGCGCCTTCTGGGGAAGTGCATGGTTTGCAAAGCGAGCCGGATACGACGGAAGGTGCCCAACCGGAAGCTCCGGCATCACCAGCTGGCGGATCGTACGAGATACCAGCTGCCGGTAGGCTGAACGAACTATCCACGGTAGGAGCGCAAGGGCATCGTGCGCCGGGCGAGTCCCGCTGGCTGCAACACGTAGAGCCGAGGAAAAAAAAGGCGCGGAAACTTGTGCTTCCCGGCGTCGCCGCAGCCGTCGCAGTGATAATAGCTGTCGGAATTGTTGCGATCGGAACCGCGTTTCCGGAAGCACCCATCGCGGGACGCCTTTCAACCTTGGTTCGCGGGACCGCGAACGACACTCCGAGCGCACTGACAGAAGCAGGCACGGAGACGCTCGAGCAGCAGTTGAATTCAGACAACAATCCGCAGTTGGGAGAACCAGTGACCCCGGTCGATTCGGCCGCTGCGACTGCACTCTCAGACGACAGCCTGCAGGAGCGAGAAACCGCTCCTGATTCCGAACCGGATGAAGCACCAACGACTCCCACGCCTGTGCCGCAGCCCCCCTCTACCGGCGTACTGGTTCTCGACAACCTGCCAGCTGGTGGAACAGCGTATGTGGATGATATGGCTGTTGGCGGCAAACGAGTGGAATTGCAGCCGGGGCGTCACGTTGTGCAGATGGTTGCAGAGGGTTTCGAGCCAGAGCAGCACGAGGTCACGATAGAAGCAGGTTCGAGCATTCCGCTAGCATTTCGGAACCGCAGAGTGATTGCGAGTCAGCCCGATTCTGCATTCTTGATATTGAGGTTACGCGCGTATGCCGACGTTTTTGTCGACGGAGAGCTGCGTCAGCAATCCACTCGGCGGTTTGAGATCGCGCTCTATCCTGACCTCCCGCACGTAATTCGTTTAGAGTGGGACGACTTCGAACCGCTGGATACGTTGGTGACCTTGTCTCCGGGCGACACAGTCGCCAGGACCATCCAGCCCAGGAGAAGCGAATGAAATACTTCCGAATCTACTCGCAACGAGAGATTTGGTTCACTGTCCTTCTGACTGTGATCGTTTCAGCAACTGCGTCAGCTCAGGTAACACGGGCGGAGTTGGTGGACTCTGCGAGGTCCCATCCTGCAGTTGATGCTGCCGTTGAGCTTTATCGCAGTGCATTGAATCCGGAGCTTGGGGAGCGGTTGGACGGCATCTGGGGCGAAGCTGTGATCGAGCTCGCCGAAATGCTGCTTTTCGATGCCCAAGACGCTGATCTGGCAATGGTTTGGCTGCGATGGGCTCTGCGCCTTCACCCGGAAATGGGAGTGAATCTCGATCTGCTAGGCGACAGCACCAGAATATTGCTTGCGGCGGCCCGGGAGTATGTCGGTAACGATACGGTTTACGCCGGCCCAGTGTCCACATCCTGGCGATGGGAACGAGCGATTGCTGACAACCGTGGCGACTTGCAGCTGTCGATGCCGAGTGACCTGCCGGGATTCTTGGTGCGGATAGTCCAAGTAGGCGGACTGGAGGAGGTGGAACATGCGGCCGGTACGCTGAGAGTAAGCGGCGCCAGTCGGCCCCTCCTGCCCGGCAGTTATCTGTTACGTGCCTCGGCAACAGGGTATGTGGGCGTGGAGGTCGTGCGTGAAGTGGTACCTGGAGCTACAACCGTTGTTGAGTTCGACCTATCCCCGATTCTGGCAGCGGGAACCGACACTTCTTCCGATCTTCCCGATTCGATGATGTTCGACGGTGTGGAGGCAACAGCGCTGAGACACCTTGGCCGTTTGCAGGTCACTCGCTATGGAGCGGAGCAAAGTTGCGGCGCAGGAGTGTTCATCGGCAGTGGCGGTCTCTTCCTTACCACGTACCGCGCTATTCGTGGCGCCGAAAGCCTCGAAATCCAGTTGTCGGAGGGTACCGTAATCACCGAGGGGATTTCAGTCGCAGCCTATGACACGGCCGGCGCAGCAGTGCTGCGGCTTCCGAGTTCCGTTGGCGATTCGCTCACAGTTGGCGCTGGTCCAGATGCGAACGACTACGTGTGGGCGATGGGCTTTCCCGGTTGCAGCAATTCTGGGGTCTCAGCATCACGGGTGACGAGCCTTCCAGGCCGGCGCGTGCGCCTAGCCGATTCATTGGAGATCGGCGACCAGGGCGGGCCGCTCATTGACCAGTCGGGTTCGGTGGTTGGGCTTACCCTGGGCGGTCATATGGCGCTGCCGGTTGACGCGGCATTGGTGAGTTTGGACGAGGCTCGCGGCAACATCAGGGCGCAGAGACTTATGAGTCTCTTGGCGGTGGCGGAGGCGGAGAATCACCGCTACGGAGCGGTATCGATCAGCTCTGATTTGGATGGCTCAGTAGTCCGGATTACGCCTCTCGAGACATGGCACTGGAGTGATGCGGGCGGAGGAGGAACGCTGCCGCTCAGCTTTTCCGGCCCGATGGGCAGGTATCGTATTCGGTTGTTATTGGGAACGCAGGTTCGGAGGACGGAAGAGTTCACGTTGAACCCGGCGGTGACGGAGACGCTGCAACTGATTTCTCGAATGGCTGCAGAGATGCCGGGAGAAACGCAGGCGGCGGTGCGGACGGGAGGAAGATTCCCGTGGCTGCCTGTCGGAATTGTGGGTGCGTTGGGTGCCGGAGTAGGCGGGGCCTGTTTGGCCGGAATCATATGTGGGGAACCGCTACCTCCGCCAACCGATGAGGGGTGGATAGCGATAAATCTCCCGGCAAGCAGATAGCGGGTGATCAAGATGAAGAGAGCCTTTCTACCGATTGTGGTATTTGTGCTAGCGGTGTTTGCCTGTGACGATGATCCGATGGGCCCCCTTGATGCTCGTGGCTGGATTGGGATTCAGGTGAAAGTGATTGGCGCAGATGAGGGGTCAAGCGACGTCGAAACATCTATCATGTCTGCGGCTGCGAATGGTGCAGGTACGCAGGCTTCCCAAGAGAATGTGGCTAAACAGGCCTCAGCATCTGCTGACTGGGATGCGATCGAGGTAGTCGTTTTCGAGCAAGAAGATCAGGTATGGACAGGAAGCGGAGCACCTGGCTCGACTCTAACTACGCCTGCTCTGGATAAAGGCACGTATAGAGTGGTTCTCAAGGGGTTGATTGGAAACACCGTTGATTATTTCGGAGTCAACAACAGTGTTCGAGTGACCTCCGGGGATACCACAAGGGCATCAATCAATTTCGCGGACTTCACAACTACCCCTGTTGTTCCCTCGTCGCCGACACTCGACCCCCGGATTGTGGTGCGATTCGATCCTGTTACAGCCGTACCGGTAGACAGTTACCTCGTTGAGCTTGGGACGGACCTAAGCTTCACGAATCCGCTGAGCAGCTGGGTGATCGATGCAGACAGCGCGGTATTTGAGGTCGCGGATACCGGAACCTATCAAGCGCGCGTGCGCGGATTCAATCAGTGGGTTGCCAGTGCCAGCGCAGGTGGAACCGTTGAGTGCGTTGTAAATGCTGATTCCACCGAGTCGTTGCTGGGACCGTACCCGATTCCGGGACCCTACCCGTATACCGATACTCTGAACATCTTGCCGGCCGGGGATGAGGACTGGTTCTCAGTGGATTTGGCGGCAGGTGCCATTGTCACCGCGAGCGTTGCCGTGTCGGATTTCAATTCGGAACTCGAACCAGCGATCGTGCTGACGGATTCCGACAACCGGGTGATTGCCGACACATCCGGCACTCGCGATGTCACGCTGGATGCTACCCCAATAGCGGCTTCCGGCACATACGCATTCTGTGTGGGGAGCATTGGGGCTTGCGTCGGGGGAGGCTCAGCGGCCGGTCCAGGTGCGCAAAGGAACCCGAGCGAGCCCTCTGAAACAGCCGCCTCGGACATCGGCCTCTACGAGTTCACAGTGTCCTTGCAAACTGCATCGCAGTATGTCGTGTCATCCAGTGACAACATCCCCGAGGCAGGAACCGATGTAACGATTACGGCACAACTGGCTGACGTGGACGGAGATCCGATCGCCGTCCCCGGGATTCAAGTGGTCTGGAGCAGCACTAACGGCGGTGAATTCGGTTCTTCGACGAGTACGACGGATGCGAATGGTGTAGCTACGGCGACGTTCACGGTGGCTACCGTGGGCGGGACCGAGCACGTTGTAACGGCGGACGATGGCACGCTGAACGGCGATAGCGAACCGATCACGACCGTTCCGGGATCCGCGACGCAGTACGTGATTTTGGATCCGACCGATGGTACTGCTGGCACAGCGATCACGGTGA
>CAZOJI010000084.1:0-11510 GCA_964580055.1 uncultured Gemmatimonadaceae bacterium
AGGCCAAACGCATCCGGGAGTGGCGCGTACCCTTCAGCCTCTTGAGTTTGTTCGTGTTGCTGCAGAAAGCTCACCACGCGCTCATCGAGATCGATAGGCTCCGCGGGTGGGTAGACCTCGACACATCGCTTGGCAAAACTGTCTGAAGCATCGGGTAACACATACGCGAAATTGGCCTCGATGTTACCTCTCCGACCGCTCACGCCCGTCCCAGCAGCGGTGAAGTTGCTGGACCCCAGAAGAAAGAGAGCCGTCCCATCCCGTTCGAGCCACAGGCTCTTGGCGTGCAGATTTCGGACTTCATCCGATTCATCTCTTTCCGTCACGAGATGAAAGGAGTGTGTCACACGACGCCTCCAGGGATCGCGCAGTACCTCAGGTGCATCGAGTTCGACTGTCTCGTCAGTATCGCTCAACTCTCGCCCAGTTACGTGAAAGGTGAGCGTCCTTTCACCGTGAATGCCCATTGTGTCCACCAAGGCTTCCACAACCCTTTTTGCGCCGTCATCTCGGTCAAAGAAAGGGCTCAAGATCCACGCGTCCCTTGCACCGGCGTTTGATGGGAATAGCTCACGCAGCCGCTCGAAAAGTTGCTGCTGACCCGGCAGAACCGGTATGAACTCAACTGATGCCTTCCGCCGGCCCCAGTCTCGATCACCCATTGCCCTTGCACGTTCGGCCACCGCGCTGAGCAGCCTCGCGAGCGAAGTCTGTGGACCAAGTGGTTCTGACTCATGTTGCTGAGGTGCTAGCTCCTTCAGCGCGTTCAGGAAGGCCAACACATCCTGAAGAACGGTGACCGGTATGTCAGATCTCTGCGCGAAATCCAGCACACCTACGTGTTCATAGTTGCGGCGGTATCCGGGCTCGGTCAGGTTTGCCGAACTCACCAGAACACGCACGAGGTGTTCCCATACCAACAGTGAGACCTTTGCGTGCATCACACCGCCGCCTCTTACTTTCACAGGGATCAAGTCCCAACGGAGACTTCTCTGGGGCGTGACGTGGGAGGTATCGACCATCACGGTTGCCGTGATCTGGGAAAGCTTCTCTTCGCGCTCGATGAGGTAAGCTCGTCCGTCCTCTCTGGGGCTGTTCTCCAGACCGACGAAACGACTCAAGCATTCCTCTTCGAAGAAGGCGGCGTCAAACGTGTAAGTGGTGGTTACACATCCAACCGGCAGTCCGTATTCCGGCTCAGCCTCCCAGAACTTCAGCATCCGCTCGCGCACCTGTTCGGCAAACGTACGCTTTGGGCTCATGAGGAATACCTCCGGAGATCCTGGAGGAAGCCAGAAACGGACGCCGTTCGATAATCGTGCAAGTAAAAGTCAGATCCCTCCGGCGGAGCATCCTGATAGTACTGCGGACGTGCTACTACACCGCGTGGACCGAGGTCCTCCACCCATGGACGCTTGCCGTCAGGAGGTTTTGCTTTCTGCGCGTCATCGTGGTGCTCCAGCACCGTGGAGTACAACGCGTGAGGAGTCGTCGCCTCTTGATAGCGGTCGAGGAGATCCAACACCTCGACTTCCCATTCACTCCCGGTATAAGCTGACGCAATTGCTCTGATTGATGGTTTGATTCTGCGCGCGAGGACTGGTGGCAGTTCATGATGCGCAAACATCCGTTCGGTGACCGGTGCGCCACCCTGGGCTGCCGACAGATGGAGGATCAGGCGGAAGGCATCGTCGAGCGTGCGGCACAGGCTCTCGTAACAATCAATCTGCGTGAGGCGTTCTGTCAGATCCGGACTCACACCACGCGTGCGGGCGATCACGCGCCTGAAGAACTCGCACTCTTCCCACGGTCCATCGATGGGAGCGCCTTCGCGCTCCAAGTGCAACAGCACTTCCCTTCTCATGCGGGTCGCGTCTATGTCGCGGGGATTGGCGCGGAGGTTGGGGTCTAGCAGTCGGCTCCAAATGACGTCTGCCTCTCGTTTCCGCGCTCTGTGCGGGTTCAGGTGCGCGACAATGTCGTCCCACGTCGCCCACCGTTTTGCCCGCCGTGTGTAACCCAATCGCATTCCATCCTCAACAGCGTCCCGCATGGCGTTACGAAATTGTGCACCAACTCCCTCGCCCCCCTCGAAAAACCCACGTAGCCGCTCCGCGGATTCCCACGCCTTGAGGAGTTCGAACCCTCCTTCGTCGAGTTCGAGATCTTCGGTGACAATCTCGAGCCCGATCGCCAGAGTCTTGTACACCCCCGTAAAACCGAATACGGTTGGCGTCTTCAGGTAGGCGGCTGCATCCAGTTTCCTACCCGTATTCAGTGCACGAGCCACCTTATTGCTGCCTGGAATGCCCCGCTGCTCACCCTCCGCGAGGGCTTCGCGCCGCCGGACGAGTCCCTCCACCATGTACCACTCACACACGAGCCACGCCGGGGTCACACCGTCCGACGCGACGTCCTCCTCTAGACCATCACAAATGCGTGCCGCTGCTGCGATGGCGGTGAGAAACCGCGGCCGGGACATTCGAACCGTGATGAAGGGGTATATACGTTCCGCCAAACGCTCGTAGGTGGCCTGGAGACCGAGGGCATCTATGCTACCCTCGCCAGATTCTGGAGGGTCGGCGATGCTGAGGAAGGGGGGCTGGAGACTCATCTGATCAGAATATTCAAGGAGTGTGACATTCTACGCGATCGCCGTGAAGTAACGTTGCCGCAGGTAAGCTACATGCTGAAAATCAGCGTCCGGCGAATTGCACAGACTCTTGATCACCTCCTGGTACGTGAACGACCTGAACCCAAGGCTCGCATTGCATCGCTCGCCGAATTCCTCCAACTCAGCCCGCAACGTGTCTGCTTCCGATGACGGCTGGTCGTACCAGACGAAGCGAAGGATCGCAGGCTTCGGCTGATTAAACAGGCTCAGTGCATGCTTCAAGAGTTGCGGAGCATCGAGCCGCTCGAACGCGATGGCACCGTTGTTCATATCCTTGGCGAATTCCTGGCAGCGCGGTAGACCCTTTCCAGTCCACAATCCGACACGACGGGGGAAGTATGCCGCGGCGAAGGGTTCTTTCTTGTCTTTGGACCGATATGGCTCACAGAATTTCGATTCCACACCGCAAATAGGCCCCGATTCCGTTACAACAACCAGATCCAGTGTTGGTGGCGTACCGCCAAGGCCAATCGGAAACCCCACTTCGAACTGAACGTCGAGCACACCTTCATCGACACCAAATGCTGAGCCGATCTGATCTGCTGCCCTTTGCCGCAACTGATCGAAAACAATGCAGACCAGTGCAGAGGAAGACTCGAGGGCCCGCATTTTGGCGGGTTTGCCGTCAGGACCATCCACTAGTTCATTATCCGCAGCCCTACCGAACTCGGTGAGGGCTTTGTCGGTAAGAGGGCGGAATAGGCTGTCGGATACAGAGGCGATGTAACCAGGTCTTTCCCGAAGGAGGCTTTGAGACTCCGCCCACCTCTTCTGTGCATCACTTATCTGCGATATTTCGGAAGTCACGCCGATTAAGAACCTCATCGTCTAAGGCTATGATGTGGACGCGATACTCGCGCTCTGGATTTCTAGGCATTGGCTTACCTCACCCCACCCCCACCACCTCCACCAACTCCGCAATCACCGTAACCTCCATTTCATCCTCGACTGCCATTTCGATCGCATCAAACTCACGGTTCCGCGGGTGCAGCGCGATCTTCACGTGTCTCCAGGTGCCGTCGTCCGTCACTGCCTTCTCGCTCTCATACCTCTTGACCGTGTACCTATGCCCTGTCTCCGGATCGACATCGTCGCGGAGTTCGACCAATACGGTTTTCCCCTGCCGCGTGCCGGTGACAGGAGCCCTGAACAGGCAATATGCGCCGTGGGGGATCTGCGGTTCCATCGACCTGCCGACCACCTGAGCCACGAACATGCCCTCGACGAGCTTGTGGTGCGTATCGATCTCCGCCCACTCGACCGCGTCGGGATCGAACGCCTGCGGATCGCTGAAGTATCCCGCAGCGGCGTGGAGCGGCACGAGCGGAACGCAGCTCACATAGCGCGCACCTTCCTCCGGCTCGACCACTCTGAGTCGCAGCTCGGGTTCCGCGTCTTTTCGTCCCTCGAACCATGACGTGTCGTCCCTAATAGACTGACGTATTGAGTCCTCCCTCAGATACCCTGCGAGCCGTCTGAAATGCTGCGTCATGGCCCCCGCATCGTACAGGTCACTCACCGCTATCTCGATGACCTCGTAACCTTTGTTCCGGAGCCAAGTGCGAATCTCGCGATCCTTGGCAGCCGTTTCTGGATTACCGTGGATGTGATCGCTCAAACCGTCGAGATAAATGCACACACCTTCACCAGGATCGTGATGGTCCGCGCGGTATATCACGTCAGGAGTTGTTGTTCCAATCGCACGATCGAGCCGGAGCTGTTCTCCGCGCGTGCCCTCGTTGAAACCAGCCGCCAGGAGCAGAAAACGCAGTCTTCGTTCCGCCTCATTCACTGGATGGGAACCGCCGTCCGGCTCCTGCGTAGGTTGCTTCGGAGGGATCTCGTGGCTCTCTGCGATCGACGCGCCCCACTCATCCAGACAATCCTTCGCGACTTCACGAACGAGGAACTTGTGGTAGAACGAGTTGCGGAAGGTTTGCAGACAGTCGATGCACGAGGTCGCGCAAGCCGAGGGGCATCCCGCGACAATCTCGCGGGCAACCTGCACCATCTCCGGGAAGCGGTTGAGCATCTGATCGAGCAGGCCGGAGCCTCCTGGCATCGGATCCCAGAGAAGAGCGTCGACCTCCTCGCGATCGACATAACCGACGACCAGTATCTGCAAATCGTCGAGATGCATGTCGAGCACGCGCGTCGCTGCCATACGCAAGGTCTCGAGCACACTGTACGCCGTTGTCTCGTCCGCGCACGCGGGAAGCGAGATCGCGTCTGCTGTGACGTCGGCGTAAAAGCCTACCGGCTCCACTTTCTTGCCGCACCGCTCGAGGTGGCTTTCGCTGAAGTGTTGCCGCTGTCGTTCGGATGAAAGCGGCGAGATGCTGTTGCCACACACCGTACACACCGGATATCCAAACAGTTGGTCTCGTCCGATCGCGTTAGCCGAGCCGACATTCACCAACCGCAACCTCACGCCACGCCTGTGATGTAGTGGCCGCGCTCCCCACTGCCACGCCTTGCCACCCGCGTGTTGATTGCGTTCCACGCCGTATATCGAAACCGCCATCTGGAATCGAAGTTCTTCCTCGTCGGAGATGTGGGATTGATGCACGAGATCGACGTCGCACACGGCGATCGAAGGGACGATCGCGTTGCCAAAGCCCGACGCTTCGGTGCCTAAGCTGGTTTCCTTCACTGCCTGCCGCTCGACGGACACTTCGAACACGGGCGTTTCGATTCGCTGCTCGTCTACGTCACGATGGAAGTGCCGTGCGGCAAACCGGTTGCCGTTGGCATAGATCAGGTTTCCGGGCACGTATTCTCGGAGCGCCGTGCTCGGCGGGCGCGGCAGCGCAAAATCCATTGCGCCGGTGCGCCAGAATGGGATCTCCGCGGTTGCCAGGATGGAGCCAACCTCCAGGCCGTAGCCGGGCAAGAAACCCTCCGCGGCCAGCACCGCGAATGTGTTTGAATCCTCATATCCCTCGGCCTCTCGGCGCGAGCGACGATCGGTGGCCTTTAGTCTCTTCACCAATCGATCGCAGCGCCGGAACAGCGCATCGTCTGCCTGCTCGAGATCGCCCTGCTCCTCACGCATCCTGTTGAGCCGGCGGATCTGCTCCATCGCCCAGCGCAGGCGTGAGCGTAGACGTGCGATGACCGCTCTGAGGCCGCCTGTCATGCCGAGGACATGTACTCGAAGCGCCTCGGGGGTGGTGACGTCGGAGTCGGCTTCCGGCCAACCCTGATGAAACGCTGCCTCGACGTAGCCCGTCAAGTCGTCCGCGTTTGCCTCGATGAGCGTCGTCAGGCCGGAGAAATCGAATGCTTCGGCGCGGAGCCTTCCAGCTTCGAAAAGGTAGTTGGCGACCAGAGTCGGCAACGCATCCTTCAGGGTCTGCAGGATACGGCCACGTTCCGCCTCTGTTCGCGCTTCGTCCCGCACATATTGGTGCAACCTCGTTATCACGGTGGCATGCACATGTTTCGCCACCATGAGGTCGTTCTTGAGGTTGAACGCCGGCGGGCCGACGCGACCAGCGAGCATCTTGACGGGTTCGGCGAAATAGGCGCGGTCGTGCGACACCGGCCGGCAGTATGAGACATCCACCGCCATGCGAAAACGTCGCCCCGCGCGCCCCGCCCGTTGCCAGTAGTTGGCCGGGAGCGGCGGCACATTCCGCATCAAGATCGAGTCGAGTTGCCCGATGTCCACGCCGAGTTCCAGAGTCGGCGTGCACACAAAGCAGTTGACCGCGTCGGACTGGCCCTTGAACAGGTTCTCCAAGCGCTCTCGTTCGTCATGCGGCACCATCGCAGTGTGCTCTTCCGGACGCAGCATCGAGTAGCCCTCGTCCAGAAGCTGGAGGTCGTAGTTGTCCGGATCCTCGGGCACGAACTCGATGACACCGTCACAGCGCCATGCCGGGCACTTCATGTGCGGGGTACGTCGTGTAGTGCGGCGCCGGCAACTGCTGCAGCGCCACACACCGTGGTTCTGCCGCAGTCGCAGGATGTCCGCGTCGATCTGATACAACCCCTCGACTCCCGGGAGCGGATTCCCCCTCGATCCCTTTAGAGTAACCGGGACCAGAAACCGTTTGTCGACCAGGAACTCGAACATTCCGGTCAAAAACTCTTCGGCAGCTTCCGCCGCAACACCCCATTTCTTTGCGATTTGCCTTATGGTGGTGTCGCCGCGGTCGCTGAACCACTGAGTCACCCACTCCTGCCGCTCCGTCGGTGCGCGCCTCACCTTGGTGCCGGTTGGGCTGCCGAACTGCGGGAGGTAACCCTGCTGAACCTCGAGGTCGCCGTCCATCCAGTATTTGGTGAACACGCTGAAATCTCTGTCGAACAACACCCTTTTGCGGCGGAGATAGTCGAGCAGACTTTTCAATCCGTCGAGCATCTGGTCGGGCGGCAATCCCAATGCGTTGGCCGCGTCCTGGATCCAGCGCAGCGAAGAGTCGAGGCCCTCGTAGTCCACGACCATGCGTCCCCACGGCTCGAGGCCGATCGCCTGCCGGGATGACAGCGTGACCTCGCGCAGCACCTGGATGCGGAGGAACTTGCGGCGCTCGCGCTCGTGCCGTCCGCCGCTGCCCTCCTTGCGCACGACCTGCCAGACCTCGGGTACCAGAGCGCGCGACAACGGCTCGTCCTTCGACAGCACCTCGTCCAGATGATGGGTGAGATCGCCGATCGAAACGGGGCCTTCCTCGAGTCCGTCCGCCATCAGCGACCGCAAGCGGAATCGCCGCGCGTGGTCCTTCATCCACCCTGCCTGGAAAGCGGCGTCCTGGCGGTTGTCGCAGAACACGAGCAGGCGTTGCCTCTCGGCGTGGTGCACCATATCCTGCGCCAGCACGTGCACGTCGGCCACATTGGTTGCGCGTACGGGGCGGGCAGGCTCGCGGTAGCGCGTCCCAATGCGGCGCGCGTTGGCACCGCAGGAAAGACAGCTCGTGAGGTAGCCGGGGTTCTCTTCCTTCTGCCTGACCGCAAACAGAGTTATGGGCTCTCCAACTGTGGAACAGTGCAGGCAGCGTGCGAATTCGCTCGGATGCGCCGCGCCGCAGCGGCGACAGAAGTGAAGCGGTGCCGTCCTGCGGTCTTCCTCGATGGTTTCGTCGTCACTGCCGCCGACTACCGTGTCCGTCAGCACGACGCGATTGCCGCCGTGCGCTTCCTCCAACGGTTCCCAAAACCACGAGTCCCCCTCAGCAGAGCCGCCACCCGGCGCTTTGCCGTGGAACTGAAAATCCTTCAGGAACGAGACGTAGTAGTGTTGACCGCACGTGGTACAAGTGAGTACCGGGAAGTGGAAATAACGGTCTTCCCCTCCTCCAGCCTCGATCTCATCCTCGGCGGCGAGCCAGAGTCTGGGCCCATCGTCCTCTGCGGGGAAGCTCACGACAGCCCCCGAGATACCGCGCACGAAAGCATGGACCACGGGCCTCAGCAGCGGTCTGCCATCCAGGATCGCTGCTGCGCCGAGCGTGAGCCAGGCGAGTATCTCGGGCTCGGTGATCGAGCGCCCGACACGCTCCTCGAGGGCGCCGGGCAAATCGCCGAGCGCGCACGGCTCTGCCAGGATTTCGGCCAGTTGGAACATTAGTTCGTTGTGTGACAGCGACTCGTGAAGCGCTACGCGATATGGACCAGTGGACAACGGAGAGCCAGCAAGACGTTCGTAAGCGTACCTCACGGCCGCGTCGGCGTCTGCTGCGTCCACCGCCTCCACGCATGCGGCGAGAAGGGTCGCCGGATCCTCGGCGGGCAGAGGAGGAACGTAGCGATCGTCATCCCATACCTCTGCCTCGTACGCCTCCCCGACCGTGGAGACATCATCGCGCTCCACGCCAAAGAAACGCGACGCAAAGTCACGGGCGGCATCGGGGTTCTCGCGATCCACGATCGTAGCCGACGTGGCGATGCATACTGTATCCGACGTGTCTTTCTTGCAGAAACTACGGAGCCGCCGTACCAGACACGCGGTCTCCGCTCCCTGGGCGCCCGTGAAGGTGTGGGCCTCGTCGAACACCAGAAAGTCGAGTCTGGCATCTGCGAACAACTCGACGTCGCGCTGGCGGGTGAGCAGCAGCTCGAGCTGCTTCACATTCGTGAGCAGGATGCGCGGTCTGCCCGTCGGGGTGCGCATTGCCTCCCGCGAACAGACTTCCTCCGGCGGATGAACCGTCTCGCTGCGTTTCTCCAGCGTCACTTGTGCGAGCCGCGCCTCGTAATCGGCCCGCGAGGAGCCAACCGGCAGCCGTATGCCGGTGACCTCAGCCTCGGCTTCGGGCGTCTTGCCCACGTACATTCCAAACGTGATCCCCGTGCCGGCCAACAAACCACGCAACCGGCCGAGCTGATCTTCGGCCAGCGCATTCATGGGGTAGACGATCACCGCGCAGATGCCGGGCGGCGCGTTTACGTCCTTGAGTGTCAGGCACCTGCTGATGACCGGATAGAGGAAGCACTCCGTTTTGCCCGATCCGGTCCCGGTCGAGACGAGTGTGGTCCGGCCTGCAGCGACGCTTCTGATGGCTTCTTCCTGGTGACCGTACAGGTGTGAAATCTCTTCGGGAATCCGCTGGCGCATGTGCGGGTGGAAGGCGCCGTCGGCAATCAGTTCGTCGACGGACGCACCCTGGCGAAATGGTCGCGACAGGCTGACGTACGGACCTTTGAGGAGTGGGGATTGCCGCGTAACGTCGAGAGAGAGTAGCCGGCGCATCTGGCCGTGCAAACGCTCGTCGGCGAACGGGTACGCCGTGAGCTGGTAACGCAGGAAGCTCCTAACGACGCGTTCGGTGTATACGATGGGGTTAAGTGCCATGGGTCAGTTCCCCGCGCGGTATTGGCGCACGTTCTGGGCTTTCCACAACAACATTGGCTGCGCGAGCACACGTTGTTGCACTGTGCGATCCGCGTGCAGCAACGAGGCCTCGATGACACCCTCGTCGAGCAGCCGGTCGAGAAAGTCGCGCTCGCTTTCGGACCACTGTAGCAAGGACTCCGTCGCCGGCCGCAGCGAATCGATCATCCAGCGCTGCAAAGCTTCGAGGTCGGGCGCGGCACCTGTATCCGTTCGGCGAAGCATCGGTTCCAGTTCACGCGTGATCGCATGCATGTCGATCCTCGGCTCGGGCGCACGGAAGGTGCGGCAGTCGTTCCTTGATGCGGCGATGGAGCACAGAAACGCCATACGAAACTCCGGGCGACTGACTAGATCCGGTTGAAGATCAAGTAGTTTCGCCGCATCGAATGCATCGCGTGACACGGACCGTTGCACGAGAGCGCTGAATTTTCCGGCAGCCAACTCGGTAGGATGAAGTACCGGCACTCTGAGCGACGATCCTGGTGGGAAACGTGCGACTCGTTGCTCCGTGTCAAACAACGGCAAGCGTGCGACGTAGCTCACATCGACTTCGAGGTTTTGCGAACCGCCGAGCACGCTGGGATAACGCAGGCGAAACTTGCCGCCGGCATGTTCGGTTGGTGCGCGCTTCACGGAACATCCTTCACGCTCGTAGCATGCCACGAGAGCGTCTTCGAACCCGGGCCGCTCTTCTCGCATTCCGGTCAGTTCGGCGGCGCCCACGAAGTTGAGGTCGATGTCAACCGACAAACGAGGAACATCGAGGTGAAAGAGATTAAGGGCCGTGCCTCCCTTGAGCACCCATTTCCCCGCAGTACTCGGGTGAGCGCCGAGGCGGTTCAAGATGCCGCTCAAGCGCAGCGCCTTTTCTACGATCTCCGCACGAAAGCCGCAAAGTTCGGCGGTCTCCAACACTTCTCGAGACGTAATCACGCCTGCGTGTTCTCCGCCCGCTCGAGCAGATCGGGAGGAACGAGAAGCGCCCAATCTGAGGCCAGCCACCCCTCTCGAGAACGATCCATGTATACCGGGCTGGCTGGGATGCGCGATCTCAACCACACCAGCAGACTATCCGGCACCGCCAACTCCTCGCGGCGTGATTCGAGAAAGAAGCCGACCTTCGCCGCAAGAGCCTTCCTACCGAGGAGCCTGACGTAGTCCTTGAGAGAAGCTGGGTCGATTGCCGGCACCTGCGCCAGGGATCGCCACACCTCATCCAGTCCACCGGCCAAGGTTGGGCGATCCAGCACATCGACCACTGTGCGTTCGAGGTCGGTCACACGTATGTCGATTCCGGCGCGTTCCGCTCGTTCGATCCAACGTTCGCCATGATCTGACTTGAACAGCGGCGCGGGCGGCCGAACAGGTAGGAAGACACGGCCCTGGAATATGGTCTGTTTCACGCCGGTTGATGTAACGAAGGTTAGGCGTTCGAACAGGCTTTGTGCGTAGCCGTGTACCTCCAGCGCGGTGTGGTACGCCACGGCGGCGTCGGGCGCCATGCGTGAGGCCAACGCCACAAAGTCGGGCGGGCGGGTAGGTTGGTCGATGCGCACGTAGACGCCTTGTTTCACTCTGACTATGCGCCCCTGCCGAGTCCAGCGCGCCAAATGCGCGGCAACGGTGGCCTCGGAGCGCCCACTTCCCTGAAGCGCGTCGGCGAACTCGTCTCGGGAGAAGACGCAATGTGTGGTGAGAAACGTCTCAGCTTTCATGGTGTTTTTCGTCCGTAATGTGTAATAAATTGCACATTACGGCGAATATTCGCAAATACAGATATGAGTTGAACGTACGTTGCTTGCTGTGGAGTGCCGAAATTACCAAATGACATGGTACTTCCGACTCACGGCAGCAAGAGGGCAATCGCCACGAACGTAAGCGAGGGAATCAGCTGATGTTCGGTTCCACAATACAGATGCGTACGAAGTTGTCACGTATTGATGCAGCGTGCGCGCAGTGCATAAGCTGCGACAAACTCCACAATACGGCAAA
>CAZOJI010000085.1:0-11455 GCA_964580055.1 uncultured Gemmatimonadaceae bacterium
CCATGAACATCGGTTTCGTAGTGCACGACTACGACACCCGCGACGGTCACGGTCGATACGCGGTAGAGCTGGTTGCCCGCATCTGCCGGCGGCACGATGTAACCGTGTACGCCGCCAACTTCGGGACACCGGTACCCGACGGAGTGAAGCTGAAACGCGTGCCTGCCGTCGAGAGACCTGCGCATGCGACGATCCTCTCCTTTCCGGCGGCGTTTGCTTTGGTTCGTGGAACCCACGATCTGGTGCACGTGCAGGGCTGGAGTGCCCCCAGCGCCGATGTAGCAACGGCCCACATCGTTCTCGGCGCGTGGCGGCGCGCGGCCCTTGAAGCCGCGGTGTACCCCGGGATCGGAGAAAGGCTCTTCGGTTCCCTCGTGGAGGCATTTGAATCCTCGTACTACCGAAGGCGTGCGGGAACGGTTCTGGCACCGAGCAGGCGTGTGCAGGCCGACCTCGCCGAGTGTTATGGGAGAACCGAGAGGGTGACGGTGATTCCGCATGGCTTCTCTCCCGCTCCGGCGCTGGACAAAGCAGAGTCGCGCAGCCGGTTCGGTCTGCCGGCGGATGCCTTCGTCGCTCTCTATGTCGGCGATGTGCGCAAGGGCCTGGACACGGCCATGCGTGCCGTAGCAGCCGTTCCCGGCGTGCGCCTCCTGGTAGTCAGCCGGTCGCGGTTGCTCCGAGCATTAGAGGTGGCCCGGTCGCTCGGTATTGCCGATCGGGTGTGGTGGGTGGAAGGTATGCCCGACACGAGCTATGCGTATGCGGCCTCGGACGTTCTGCTTCACCCATCCATATACGACGCGTTCGGCCTGGTTGTGTCCGAGGCAATGTCGTATGGTGTACCGCCGGTTGTCTCCAGCTCCACCGGTGTGGCGGAGCTGGTGGAAGACCGCGTGTCCGGTTGGATCGTGCGTGCCGGGGTGCCCGACGACTCCGCCGCGGCATTGCGCGCACTGAGAGAAGATCCATCGCTGGCGAGCCGTTTGGGGAGCAACGCTCGTTCCGTGGCGGAATCACGTTCTTGGAATGTAGTTGCCGAGGAGACCATGGCCGTCTACGAACAGGTGAGAACGAGCTGATGCGAATCGGCGTCCTATCGCACACCTACGTGGAGCCGGAGAACCGCAAGAAGCTCGAGGCTCTCGCGGCGCGGAGTTTGGAACTCACGCTTTACGTTCCCAGCCGGTGGTCGGAGGGCGCGCTGGGCAAGACGTGGAACCCCGGCGAATCGGGCGGTCAATCCTGGGTGCGCGTCGTTACGCTTCCTGTCCGGCGATTTGCCGTGAGCCCGGCGGCGGCCTGGTGGAACTTGGGTGGACTCCGGAAAGACCTGCGCGATGGCGCCCTGGAGCTGCTGCACGTCGAGGAAGAACCGTGGAGCTTCGCGGCTCGTGAGTGCGCCGTTCTTGCCCGGAGAGCGCGGATCCCCACCTCGATCTTCACATGGCAGAACCTGCCGAATCACCCCATTGCGCCGCTGCGAGCCATGGCCCGGGGCACCTTACGACGATACAGCGGTTGGGTGGCAGGCAACGAGGCCGCCGCCGCTCTCCTGAGACGCATAGATGAGAACCACCCGCTCATAGTACTCCCGCAACTCGGCGTCGAGCTGCAAGCATGCGCCGAACCCAGGCCGGAAATGGAGCCCCCTTTGAGGGTCGGATTCGCCGGCAGACTGGTCAAGGAGAAGGGGGTCGCGGATCTCCTGGATGCACTGGCGATAGCGAAGGCGGATTGGGAGCTGACCGTTGTCGGAGACGGTCCCGAGCGCGCCGCTCTCGAGCAGCGTGCCAAGAATCTCCGTATCTCCGACCGTATCGAATTCACCGGCTCGGTCCCCCACGATCAAGTGGCTCGAATCTGGCCGGATCTGGACGTTCTGGTACTGCCCTCGCGCACTACTCCGCGCTGGGCCGAACAATTCGGACACGTGTTGCTCGAGGCGATGGCGAACTCAGTGGTCGTTGTGGGTTCGGATTCCGGAGCCATTCCCGAGGTCATAGGCGACGGCGGTGTGGTCTTTCCGGAAGGAGACGTGGAAGCGTTGTCCGGCGCAATCGAGCAACTGGGTAACGACGCCGGGAGGCTGGTCCAGCTCCGAACAGCCGCGTCGAGGCGAGCAGCCGATTTCTCCAACGAGCGAATAGCCGGCCGCCTGATCGAGTTCTGGGCCGGGATTCGCTCGAAAGAGGGTAGCTGATGCGAGTCCTGCACGTTCACAGCGGCAATCTCTACGGCGGAGTCGAGACGTTCCTTACCGCGCTCGTTCGACACGGACACTTCACGCCGGATATGGAACAGAGGTTCGCGCTGTGCTTTCACGGACAACTCATGGAGGAGTTGACCGGACTGGGGGCGCAGACATCTATCTTGAACCCGGTGCGCATCAGCCGGCCGTGGACTGTCCGGCGCGCGAGACGAGCGATCCGCGAGATCATTCGTGAGTTCCGGCCCGCCGTCGTGATCTGCCATGCTCCATGGGCTCAGGCGATCTTCGGACCGGTGGTTCGGACGGCCGCCCTACCTCTGGCCTACTGGCAGCACGGCACGGTAGACGGCAAACACTGGCTCGAGCGCTGGGCGAGTCGCACGGCCCCCGACCTCGTGCTGACGAACAGTTATTTCACTGCGGAAACGGTCAAGCTCCTGTACCCTCATGCGCGGTGCGAGGTGGTGCGTTATCCCGTGAACCCGCCCTCTCCGGCGGATCCCGATTCCAGGTCCCGCCTGCGCCAGACTCTCGACACCGATCCTGACGCCACCGTGATAATCCAGGTCAGCCGCATGGAACCGTGGAAGGGGCACAGACTGAACATCGAGGCTTTGGGATCTCTGAGCGACGTGCCCGACTGGATCTGCTGGCAGGTTGGTGGAGCCCAGCGCCCCGAGGAATTCCGGTATCTGGAAGAGATGCAGGCTCTGGCGAGGTCCTTGGGAGTGTCGGACCGCGTGCGATTCCTGGGCCAGCGATCGGACGTGCGAGACCTCCTCGACGCCGCCGACATATTCTGCCAACCCAACCTCGGCCCCGAGCCGTTCGGCATCGCTTTCGTGGAGGCCCTCTACGCCGGGTTGCCGGTTGTCACCACGGCGATGGGAGGTCCGCTGGAGATCGTGGACGACTCCTGCGGCCGGCTCACCGGGCCGGGAGACGTGGAAGAACTGGCCGCGGTCTTGCGCGATCTGATTCAGAGCCGGAAGACGCGGCGAAAGCTCGGCGAAGCGGCACCGGGCCGCGCGTTCGAGCTGTGCGACCCGGCAGGCCAGATGCGAAAGATGGAAAAAGCATTGGCGTCGCTAGCCGCGGAGCGACCGCAGTGACACAACGCACCGGCATTTCGCTCGGCGTCTCGGAACGCGCCAGGCAGAGCGGCGGCACGGGAGAGCTGTGGCGGATTCTAGGTACGCGGTTTTCCGGCTACATAGGGGTAGTCGCCGTCGCCTATAGTCTCGAGGGACGAATGGCGTTCACGGCCTGGCACTACCCGACACTCCTGTCACGCATCTTCCCCAGGGCCTGTTCGGACAATGTGCTCCTGCTCGGCCGTAAGGACGGCTCATGATCATGGATGCACCCGGTACGCAACTGACCGTGGACACAACCGGAACTCAATTGACCGGCAGGTGGACGGACGTTTTCCGGGGAGACACGTTGATTCACCTGGGGATCATGGGCAGCATCGCCGGGGGCACGTTTCAAGGTTTTCTGAAAGACCGTATTGCGGGTCCGCTGCCCTATGCGATCGCGGAGCTGTTCTTCTTCGCCGCGTTCATCGTTTGGTTCGCGACCATCGCCATCCGTCACATTCCGATACGCGGACCCGGAAGTGTTCCCGCGATCGTGTTGATCGCCGTGTTCGTGCCGGCCGCATACATGCTTCATCCCGGCGCTCCCCTTACCGTCGAACTCGCCGGTTTGCGTGCATGGGCTGAGTTCCCGATTGCATGCCTCATCGCACTTACGGTAATCCGGAACCCGGGGCAGGTGCGCGCGTACGTCGGATTGATATTGTTGTTGTGCGTGATCACTGCTGTCTACGGAATTATGCAGTACCGCGCCGGGCCGGAAGCCGTGTTCGGCAGCAGCGCTCTAGCCCAACTGAGACACGGGTCCACGGTCTTCTACAACCTGGCGGGATCGAGCGTGCGCAGTTTCCGCGCCTACTCGACTTTCACCTTCCCTGCACCGTTCGCATCTATGATGGTATTCGGCATGCTGCTCGCCGCAGGTGTAGCCACTTCAAAGGCGCGTAGCCGGAGCCTTCGCTGGTTGTGTGCCCTGGCAATCCCTCTCTTCTTCGTCGGCATGACGGTGTCGGGCACGCGGGCAGCTCTGGTCGTGTTGGTATTCGGTCTGGCCATTCTGGCATGGTATCGCGGCCTGTCGATCGGATACCTCGTATTGATACCGCTGGGATTGGTTGCCGCTCACATTGGCACCTTGATCACGGCCGGACGCGCACTCCAACGGTTCGGGTCCGTCCTCGCGGAGGAGTCGCTGCTGTGGACTTATCTGACCGCTCCGGTACGTACCGCCCTGCAATACTTGCCGGAGCATCCATTCGGCATCGGCCTCGGACGCACCGGCATCGGTGTTCCGTTCGCGATCACGAACAGAATGCCGCAGGACTACTTCGTGTTTACCGACGGGGATATCGGACGCGCGGCCGTAGAGATGGGTGTAATAGGCGTCCTGCTGCTCGCGCTGGTCTTGTTCGGTTTGGTTCGCTACGCCCCTTACGCACTGCGCATGCTGCGCAATACCGCTGCCGATGATGTAGCCCTCGGAATCGGGGCCCTGCTCTTGTCCGCCGCGGTCCTGGTCCTGATCGGTTCTCCGCTTTCATCGGCACCACACGGCCTGATATGGTGGTTTCTGTTCGGAGCCCTCTTGAAACTCAGCATCATCCGTCAGGAAGACGAGCGCTCGCTCGAATCATGAGAAAAGCCAAGCAGGGGCGCACGGCAACTCGCCGGGAAACTCGAAGCGCCCCTCCCCTTCCGAAACGCCTGCCTGACGCGCATCTTCTGCGTCGATGAACAAGCAGATCCTACAGACGCACCCAACATCCGGCAACTCCGGTTGGACATTCAGTTGCGATCGCGCGCGCCCAAACCGGGCCCACGTCCTACCAACCTACCGCCTTACCGCCCTACCGCCCTACCGCCCCGGCGCGGGGAAGGGCTAGGGGAAAGGCAAGCCGATGTCACACATACTGCTCGTGCCCGACCTTCCATTGGAACGCTGGCCGTCGATGGACAGATACGCGTCCCGGTTGTTCTCGCATCTCGATACCGAAGCCGCCGAATTCGACATTTCGATGGCCGGACATATCGCTTCGCTCACCAGTGAAGACATCAGGGAGCCGCGACGACGTGATTCGGGCCAAGGATCGCGCAGGCTCGCTTCCGACGGCGGCTCCGACGAGCTGCGGCGCTATCTGTCGCGGTACGTATTGTACCCCAGGCGAGTGAGACACCTGCGCGGGGACGCCCTGCATATCCTCGATCATTCATACGCGCACATCGTGCTCGGCGAGCGCCGGCGACCCTGTGCGGTGACGGTGCACGACCTGTTCCCACTCATCACGCTCAGTCGAGCCCCGGCAAAGGCCCGTGACCGCATCCGCAACTGGTTTCTCTCTCAGGTGGTGGAGGGACTCAAGAAGGCGGACTCGTGGATCGTAGCTACCGAGTGGTTGCGCGGCCAACTGAGCGAGCTGCTCCAACAGGAAGAACGGATTCACGTCATTCCGTACGGTGTGGACGAAACGTTTTTCGGCGAGCCCAGCGACGAGCCTTCTCTCTGTCGCGCACGCTGGGAAATCCCCGAGAGTGCATTCCTGATTCTGCACGTCGGCAGTGTCGACAAGCGCAAGAACGTGCCGGCGATGATGGAAATTCTCGAAGACGTGCGCCGCGAAGGAATGGAAGCCTGGTTCCTGCAAGTGGGCGGATCCCTCACGGGCAAGCAGCGTGAGGAGCTGTCATCGCGCGGCGTGGCCGATTTCTTCACGCAGCTCGGACCTGTGGTCGAGCGGGAGCTGCGCAACGCCTATCACGCAGCCGACATGTTGCTTTTCCCGTCGCACTACGAGGGCTTCGGATTCCCGGTGCTGGAAGCAATGGCTTCGGGCCTTCCGGTAGTCACCTCGGGCGCCGGAGGGCTGACGGAGGTGGCGGGAGACGCGGCGGTCGTGATCCCCGGCCGGGAATCGGCGCCTTACGTGGACGCGACAAAACGACTGGCCGAAAATGGGGATTGGCGAGCGGAGCTGGTGCGCCGAGGCCGGGAACGCGCCGCCAAATTCACGTGGTCTCACACCGCGGCAGAAACCGCCAAGGTATACGAGACTCTTGTCTGAGCGCACATCCGCACTAAGAGTCACTGCCGTCACGGCTTCCGCTCAACTTGGCGGAACGGAACGTATGCTGCTCGATTTTGCGTCCCGAGCGTTCGAGCACGACATCTCCCTCAAGGTGCTGACTCCGCTGCGCGGCCCCCTGGTACAAATCTTCAAAAACCTCGGTATTCCCACCGCGGTTGTTCCGGCACCACAATCCATGCTTAGAGGGTCCCAACAGACGGGACATCTGACATCGCTCCCTCGAGCTCTGGTCGGGTCGTGGAAATGGGCACGACAACTCGAATCGCACGAGTTCCTGCGCGAGGCGGACGTAGCGTACTCGGTGGCCTTCAAGTCTCACCTGGTCCTCGCGCTGGCCAGGCATCATCCGGTCGTATGGCATCTACATGAGTTCCCGCCCGCCACAACGGGCGGACTCTGGCGCATCCTGGCGCGGTGGGTGCCCGATGCACTGATAGCCAACAGCGAGGCGGTGGGCATTGCGTGGGGAGAGAGCGGCCGGAAAAGAGGATCAGCCTCAAATCCTACCGCCCTACCGCCTTACCGCCCTACCGCCCTTGTCCACAACGGAATCAATCTCGATCGTTTCAGGCCCGGGGAGCGCACCTACTGGATCCACGATCGGCTCGGTATTCCCCGCGAGCACAGGATCGTCGGTATGCCCGCGGTATTTGCCCGCTGGAAGGGCCAGATCGAGGTCATCGAAGCCTTCTCATTGATAGCGGACTCGTTTCCGGACGTGCATCTGGTCATAGTGGGCGGCAGCATATACGACACTATGGCGGAGAAGGAGTTCGGCAAGGAACTCGAGACGGAGCTGGATCGTGTGGCGACAGGGGAGTGGGCGGTGGTTGGGATGCCGGGGGGGAGCGATGCGGGCGGTAGGGCGGTAGGTCGGAAGGGCGGTAACCCTTCCACCCCACCCAATGATTGGGGGGGCGAAATGGGCCTGGAGCCGCTGCCTCTTGTGCCGAGGGTACATCTGCTGCCGTTTCAGGCCAAGATCGAGAGGGTGTTTCCGGAGTTCGACCTCGCACTTCATTACTCGCTGCGTCCCGAGCCATTCGGGAGGGTGATCGTGGAGGCGATGGCCTGCGGTGTTCCCGTCATCGCCGCCGATGAGGGAGGACCACGGGAAATACTCGGCCCTGCGTCAGGTTCGCGACGGGAGGCGGGATGGTTGGCCGAACCCCGGAATCCCAGGGCACTGGCGGAGGTGCTCCGAGCCGCACTGGCGCTGCCGCCGGACGGCATGCGCGCCATAGGTGAAGCGGGACGCCGCAGGGCTGAGGACTTCTTCTCCTGGCGGCGCTTCGCGGCCGAGGTGGCAGAAGTACTCCAGCAAACCGCCCAGAGGAAGAAATGTTGACTGACGCCGGCGACGGTTTTCTGTAGATTCCGACCGGTCTCTGAACTCAATGGAAGGACTGAGATAAACTGACTGCTCCGCTTCGAGTCCTATTCGTCTCGCACATTCTGCCGCCGATCCACAGGCCTTTATCCAGCATCGGGGGTATGCAGCGCGTGGCTTCCGAGCTGTATGAGACTCTCGACGCTCACCCGGACGTCGAGCTGCACTCGGTGGTCCAGCGATCCGCTTGGCGTTGGATCGTACCTCGCACCCTTATCTTCGAGTTTTCCCTGCCTCTACGACTACCGAGGGTCGTGCAACGAGAAGCAATCGACGTTGTGTTGTTCACATCGATGACCACCGCCATCCCTACAGTGGTTGCGGGCAAGAGGCTGCACGACCAAGGGACTCGGCTCGCGGCCATCGCGCTCGGGATGGACGTTACGACTCCGTTCCCTCTACATCAGGCGTTCGTGCGCAAGATGTTTCGATCGCTGGATGCCGTATTTCCAATCAGCCGTGCCACTGGAGAGCAGTGTGTTGAAAGGGGGTTGCCCAGGTCGAGAATGAAGGTGATTCCCTGCGGCATAGATCTGAATTACGTTGAGGGCCTGGAAAAACGCACGCAGCGGGCGAGATCCTCCGGCTCCGTGAGAACGAACCCATCGTCTGAGGGCAGATTTCTGCTCCTCAGCGTGGGTCGCCACGTTCGGAGAAAAGGTTTCGGTTGGTTTGCGGAACACGTGCTGCCGTCGCTGCCGGCCGACATCCATTATTGGATAGCCGGCCAGGGCCCCGAGAGTCCGGCCATCGAGCGGGCCGTGGAGCGGGCGGGCGTCGGTGACCGAGTGCGGATGCTGGGCGCGGTGCGGGAGGAACAGCTTCATCACCTGTATCATGATGCCGACCTGTTCGTTATGCCCAACATCAGAGTTCCGGGCGACATGGAGGGATTCGGCGTAGTCATGCTGGAGGCCGGGCTGCGCGGTCTTCCCACGGTGGCCGCCGACCTCGAAGGAATTCGCGACGTGATCAGCGAGGGTGAAAATGGGTATCTTTGCCCGGACGGAGACTCTGAGGCCTTCAGGAAGAAGATCCTGACGCTGAAGAACGACGGTCGGGCGCATGCGCAGCTCGGTCACCGCGCAGCCAGTTTCGTGCGGAACAACTTCTCGTGGGAAGTCGTGGCAGACGAGTTGGTGGACGCCATGATGCAAACATGCGGCAGGACTCGCACGAGATTGCAGGTGGTCACGCAATGATCCGCTGATTTTTGTTTTGATCTGTCGATAACTGAACACCAGCAACCACCGACAAAGGTTAGAGAAGCTGAACACGCCACTTAGTGTCCTTTTCGTTTCACATATATTCCCACCAGTTGACAGTCCCTTGGCGAACTTGGGAGGCATGCAGCGAGTAGCCACCGGACTTCATGGTGCATTCGACTCTGACCCCGAAATCGAGCTGCATACACTCGTACAGCGGTCGTCTTGGCGTTGGATAGTGCCGCGTACGTACTTGTTCGAGTTCTCGCTGCCGCTGCGCCTTCCGAGGGTCGTCAGACGAGAGCATATCGATGTCGTCCTGTTCACGTCGATGACGACGGCCATGGCCACCGCGGTCACCGCCAAGCGCCTGCATGCCGCCGGGGCCAGGCTCGCAACGATCGCTCACGGCATGGACGTCACGACCCCGGTCCCAATCTTCCAGGCGTTCGTCCGCGGGATGTTTCGAGACCTGGATATCGTGTTTCCGGTGAGCTGTGCAACCGGCGAAGCCTGTGTGGAGAGGGGCCTGCCGAGGTCGAGGATGCAGGTGGTTCCCAACGGCATCGACCTCGATCACTTCGAGGCCTTGTCGGAACTGATGGCGCCGTTCACGACCAGGGGAACCGGCGCCACCGCCTCTCTGCCTCGAGATTCGTTTCTGTTGTTGAGTGTGGGCCGTCACATCAAGCGGAAGGGCTTTGCCTGGTTCGTCGAAAGAGTCTTGCCGAACCTCCCGCAGGACGTCCATTACTGGATGGTGGGCACGGGCCCGGAGAGCGAAACCGTTGAGAGGGCCGCGGCACGAGCGGGCGTGAGCGACCGCGTCCGGCTGTTGGGCACCGTGAGCGAAGAGGAGCTTCACCAGCTCTACCGGAACGCCGATCTCTTCGTGATGCCCAATGTAAGGGTACCCGGAGATATGGAGGGATTCGGAGTCGTGATGCTGGAGGCGGGGCTGCGCGGGCTGCCAACCGTGGCGGCCGACCTGGAAGGAATCGGCGACGTGATCCGCGAGAACGAGAACGGGTTTCTCTGTCCTTCCGGTGACGCCGAGTCATTCACGAGGAAGATCCTGGAAGTGAAAGGCGACCGCGAGTTACTGAATCGCGTCGGCCGTCGCGCACCTGATTTCGTGCGCGGATCTTTCTCTTGGGAGGTCGTCGGGCGAAAATACATCGAAAGTTTGCAGCGCGTCTGCGGCAGGAGGCGCCTCGTGCCGGAGGCAGTGGCATTGTGACGACATATGGACGTTCGCCGCAGGCCGTGGTGATCGGCGCCGGCGCCGTGGGCGCCAGCACCGCATACCATCTGGCCAAGGCCGGCGTCGAGACCCTGGTGCTCGAAAAGGAACGCGCCGCCGCGGCTCACCAGAGCGGCAAGAACAGCGGCGTAATCCACGCCGGTTACAACCTGAAGCCCGGCAGCACCAAGGCCGTCTACTGCGTGGAGGGCAACCGCATGCTGCGGGCGTATTGCCGCGAGCACGGAATTCCCATTCTCGAAAAAGGTATTCTGATCGTCGCCCGCACCGATTCCGAGATGTCGGTGATCCAGGAATTGAAGCGCCGAGCGGACGAGAACGGCGTCAAGGGGAGCATTATCTACGAGAACGAGATCCGTGATATCGAGCCGCACGCCAGGGGCATCGGCGCGCTCCACGCACCCGAGGGTGCAAGCTTCGACGCCGAAGCTTACGTGAAGCATTTGATGCGGAACGCCGAGGCCGCAGGTGCCGAGGTGCTGTACGGCGCTCGCGTGATGGCGGTCACCGATCCCTCGATCTCGAACTCGTCAACACGCGATCTTCTCATCGAGACGTCGCGCGGCTCGTTTCGACCGAGTGCCGTCGTCAACTGTGCGGGTTTGCATGCCGACCGGGTGGCCGGCCCCATCGCGGAAGACGTCAGAGTGGTGCCGTTCAGGGGATACTATGCCGAGCTGGTGCCCGCACGGAGTTTCCTGGTGCGCAGCCACGTCTATTCGGCGCCAGACCTGACGTTCCCCTTCCTCGGCGTGCACGCATCGCGGTGGCCCGACGGTCGCGTGCTGTTGGGTCCCGGAGCCATGCTGGCATTCGGCCGCGAGGCGTACCGGCTGCAGGATTTCGATGCCTACGACCTGGTGACTACCCTGGCCTGGCCCGGGTTCCATCGGATGATGGCGCAACCCCGGCTGCGCAGCCTGATCAAGAGCGAAGTGAAGAAGAGCCTCAGCCTCGAGGCCATCTGGGAGGAAGCGCATCTGTTGCTGCCCGAACTCCAGCCGTCGGACCTGGTGCGGTCGATCGCGGGCAACCGCGCGCAGCTCGTATCGAGAAACGGCGAGATGGTGGGAGACATATTGGTTCGCGAGACGGAACGTGCCGTTCACGTGTTGAACGCGGTTTCGCCGGGGCTCACGTGCAGCTTGCCGTTCGGGGAGTATTTGGCCGAGCGGTGTGTCGGGAAGTTGAGGTAGGGGGGAGT
>CAZOJI010000086.1:0-11366 GCA_964580055.1 uncultured Gemmatimonadaceae bacterium
CTCTAGAATCGCTGTCATTCGTAACGAATCGCATCCACGGGATTCAGCGACGCCGCCTGCTTGGCGGGATATACCGTCGCCAATGTAGCCACCGTAATACTTGCGGCGACAATCAACAAGAGGTCCAACGGGGCCACGCGCACTGGGAGGTGATCGATGAAGTAAACCGAAGGATCGAGATCGATAACCCTCCTGGTATCGACGAACCATGCCAAAGCAAGGCCGAGTCCTGTTCCCAAGGTTGTTCCCACTAATCCTATGAAAACACCTTGTAGCACGAAAGCGTTCCGCACAACCCTTGCCGGAAGCCCCATGGCACGAAGGATCCCGATCTCGCGTGTCTTGTCGCGGACGACCATTGTCAACGTGCTGACGATATTGAACGCAGCGACAACAACTATCAGCAGGAGAATGGTACCCATTGCCAGTTTTTCGAGCTGCAGCGCTGAGAACAGACTGGCGTTTTGACTCTGCCAGTCAACGGCCCGAAATGGGTAACCCAACGTTTCCTCCAATTCGGCACCAACACGCGGAGCTTCCCACGGATCGTCGATGCGCACTTCTATTCCCGACACGGCGTCGCCCAGGCCAGCGAACTCCTGGGCGACGTCCAATGGCAGTACTACATAGTTGTTGTCATATTCGTACATCCCGGTCTCGAAATACCCGGTAACCTCAAACACCCACCATCGCGGCACGAAGGTGCCGACAGCAGAATTGAACGAGCTACCAGATGGAGAGACCATTGTCACCTTGTCGCCGGGAAACGCCGAAAGGCGTGTTGCCAACCGCCGTCCCAAAACGATTCCGCCCTGGATGCTGTCTCGTGTGGTCTCAAACGACAAGTCGCCCTCGATGAACTGTCTCGGCAAAGCCGTCACCGAAATCGAGCCCGTGTCGGGCTCGATGCCGATCACGTAGGGTCCTTCGGCGAAGTCGTAGCCTGCCGTGATGATCCCGCGACTGAACACGAATGGTGCTGCGGCCAGAACGTCAGGATGAGAAAGCACGGAATCGCGAGCGGTCCGCCAGTCTTCGATCCTGAGACCCATCCCGTAGGTGAGAATCCGCAGGTGCGGAGTAGGACCCAGAATCTTCTCTCGGAGATCAGTCTGCAATCCGTTCATTACCCCCACCACGACGATTAGAGCCATCACGCCAACCGTAACTCCTCCGGTGGCAATGAGAGTGATCAGAGAGAACAGCCTCAACGATCTCCGACTCCGCAGGTAACGACCGGCGAGCTTCAAGTCGAGGCGATTCATCACTCCGGCCTCAACATGGGGTAGAGTACCACGTCTCTTATCGAGGTCTGCTCCGTCAGTAGCATTACCAGCCGATCGATGCCGATCCCGCACCCGCCGGTCGGAGGCATGCCGTATTCCAAAGCCCTGACGTAATCATCATCGATCTGATGAGCCTCGTCGTCCCCGGCCGCGCGAGCTCTCGCCTGGGCCTCGAACCTGCTCCGCTGATCCTCCGGATCATTCAGCTCACTGAACGCGTTAGCCAATTCCTTGCCGTTTATGAACAGCTCGAACCGCTCGGCCAGGGACGGGTTTCCACGCTTGGGTTTAGCCAGAGGAGAGATTTCGATCGGGAAATCGACTATGAACGTCGGCTGAATCAGGTTCGGTTCCACGAACTCGCCGAACAAAGTATCAATCAGCTTGGTACGGGGCAACTTTTCGAGATCTGTGATGTCTCTGTTCGCCAGGGCGGCGCGCATTGTCTCGTCGTCTGCGCCTTCGATATCGATACCGGCGTGCTCCCGGACTGCTTCGGAATAGGTAACCCGGCACCATGGCCTGGAAAAGTCGAAGGTGGTACCGAAGCGTTCGATTTGCGCGGCTCCATTCGTTTCCACGACGAGACCGTGTATCATCTCCTCCACGAGGCCAATGATGTCTTCGTAATCGGAATATGCCTCGTAGAATTCCAGCATCGTAAACTCGGGGTTGTGTTCACGATCGATGCCTTCATTCCTGAAGTCCTTCCCTATCTCGTACACCCGGTCCAAGCCACCCACTATGCAGCGCTTGAGATACAGCTCGGTAGCGATCCTCAGGTAGAAGGTGGCGTCGAGGGCATGGTAGTGTGTGACGAACGGCCTTGCCATTGCCCCACCGTAAAGCGGCTGAAGTACCGGAGTCTCCACCTCGACATAGCCCTTGTCATCGAGAAACCTCCTCAAGAATGACACGATACGCGCGCGCAGTCTGAACCTGTCTCTTACGACCGAGTGCACGGCAAGGTCAGCGTACCTCTCCCTGTAACGCATCTCTACATCCGCAAGGTCACTGTGCAGAACACCCTCCGAATCCTGCTTTCCGATCGGCAGCGGTCGAAGCGCCTTAGACAGGAGTACCAATTCGCGCCCATGAACGGTGGTTTCTCCCGTTCTCGTCTTGAACATGTAACCTTCGATGCCCACATGGTCACCGAGATCCAGCAGCTTCAAGAGGGAGTATTGTTCATCTCCCAGTTCGTCGCGGCGAACGTAGAACTGCACCGCACCCGTATGGTCCTGCACGTGCCCGAACGTAGTCTTGCCGTGTGGGCGCAGCGCCAGGATTCGCCCGGCAACCTTCACGGAAGCCTGCTGTTCGGGATCGAAGGCCGCCAACGCATCTGCGGCCGTGTGAGTCCTCTCATATCTATAGGCGAATGGCTCAATGGCGCGTTCGCGCAACGCCTGGAGCTTCTCGCGACGAGCCGCCTCAACGTAAGTAGCCGATTGCTCGCTCATACCAACCTGCCGCTGAACTTCTTCAGGTAAGTCTCGATGAAAGCAGTGATATCGCCGTCCATGACGGCGCGCACGTCGGTGACCTTCAGATCCGTGCGGTGATCGTTGACCATGGTATACGGCTGGAAGACGTAGGATCGAATCTGATTACCCCAACTGATTTCTGTTTTTGACGCGTCCAGTTCCGCCTTCTTCTTCTCCTGCTCCTCAATTGCCCGTTGGTACAACGCCGCCTTCAACATCTTCATCGCAGTAGCTCGGTTCTTGAATTGACTGCGTTCCTGCTGACAAGAGACGACCATTCCAGAGGGAATGTGCCGCAATCTGACGGCGGAGGATGTCTTGTTGACGTGCTGGCCGCCGGCACCGGAAGCCCTGAAAACCTCCATCTCGATATCGTCATCACGCAGGTCGATCTCCACGCCGTCATCTACCACCGCATAAACGAACACGGACGCAAAAGAGGTGTGGCGGCGCGCCTGTGAATCGAAAGGCGATATCCGCACCAAGCGGTGAACTCCTTTCTCTGCTTTCAGATAACCATATGCGTATTCGCCGTTCACCTCGATGGATACGGACTTGATCCCGGCCTCTTCGCCCGGAAGCAGGTCCAAGATTTTCGTCGTGAAACCCTGCCGTTCAGCCCAGCGTGTGTACATTCGCAACAGCATCTCGGCCCAATCCTGTGATTCCGTACCGCCGGCGCCTGGGTGAATTGTCATCAACGCCGAGCGGCGATCATCGGGGCCGCGCAGCATCGTCTGGAGCTCGAGTCTCTCCAAAGCGGCTAATATGCTTGTTGTTTCCTCGGAGAGATCTCTTTCCAACTCCTCGTCGCCTTCTTCGGCAATCAGCTCGGCGAGTTCCAGTGCCTCATTAGTGCGGTGTTCAAGATCGGAGAAGGGCTCCGTCCAGCGTTTGAGCTGCTGTGCTTCGTCAACCTTTGCCCTGGCGGATTCGGCATTGTCCCAAAACCCGGGGGCAGTCATTGACGATTGAAGCTTTTCTAGGTGGGTGTTCTTTCCCGAAAGGTCAAAGATAACCTCTGAGTTCGTCCAGTCGGCTCTCAACCTCCTGGAGTCTTTCCCGGATATCCTCTGCCATCAGTATGCTAGCTCCCCTCAATATGCGTTTCGAGCCGCAAGCCCGCGCTCGGGCTTGCGGCTCTCAAGCATGCAAATATAGACTCTACCCAGACTTGGCACCACCCTAAAACACTTGGTTCCCTCCAGCGAGAATGTCGTTCAGCGCCTCCTTGAAGAAACCAGTGGATTTTGCCACTTCCTCACCAACCTGCTCCACGTATTCCTCCCAGCTCTTCTTGATTTCCTCGTCGAAGGCCTCCTTCAAGGTACCTGCAGCCAGCGCCTCCTGACGCTTCTGCGGCTGGTACACTATCATGTCTGAAACTAGAGCTCTTGCCAGACGACGCGCCTTCTGCTTGGGGTCCTTGGAGAGAAACGGGTTCACAGGTGGCCGCCGCCTCTCCTCTACAGGAACCGCAGGTTCGGTCGGTGGCTCCTGAGTTGGCGGGCGTGATGATGGTTCGACAGCAGGCGGCGGGGGCGATGGTGGCGTAGCCGCTTCGGTTGGTGGCGGTGTCGAAGCCTCTGCCTGTGTTTCCGTGTCGGTATCGGACCGCGGTTGAATCGGCATCCCCGGCGTGGGCCTGAACACCGGCGCGGTGGGCCTCAGTGGTCCCGACGGAGGCGGCGCAGGTTCAAACGGAGCTTCTTCCTCTGACGGCCTGACAAATGGTCGAGTGTAGCGCCGCGGTCCCTTTGACAGGGCACCTTCGGATCCCGGCATTACTTCGAGCGGCGGTCGATCTCTGACTTCTGGTTCCGGTGCCGGTGACTCCGTATCAGCGCTGGGAGCGGGCGTCGTCGGCTCTTCTGGAATATCCGGGATCGGTGGGAGATGCTCCTCGAGAGGCACCTGTTCATCGTCTCCACCCCTGGGCGGTGACTCCGGAAGCGGTGGTATTTCTACGTCCTGGCCTTGATCTGTGATTCCGGGATCAAACTCGGAACGAGGTGCTGCCTGGCTGGGCACGGTGTCCGTCGGCACCTCTGACAGAGGAGGGAACTGCTCCTCGGATAGTGGGGTCTGCGCTGGCTCTGCATCTGGTGATTCAGGTAATTCCGGAATCTCCACAGGCGGAATCACATCGCGTTCCGGCAACTCGGGCTCAACCACTGGAAGCGGCGGTGGGGGCGGAAACTCATCGACAGCCGGTTCTGTTGGCGGCGATTCAACCAGAGGCTCCTCAGCCTTTCCTGTAACGATTCGCTCTGCACCGGCCGGCGGAGGTGGCACGGCATAATCCCTTTCCGGTGCCGGCTCCGGGCCAGCAGTGGCGAACGCGGGAGCCTCGTCACTCGCCGAATGGGTTATGGTGATCAAAGCTGGACATTCCGCACAGCGGGCGCGGATACCGTCTTGCGGCACCTTGGCCGGATCGACTCTATACAGCGCTTCACAGGATGGGCAACGTACGTTCATGCTTCGTCCTCCGTCGTCTCTGCCTTCTGCGCTTCTCTGTCGAAATCTCGACGACGATCGACCACGAACACCGATCCCGGCAACGTTTTGGCATACATCTTCATCTCGGTGGCCGTTTCGCTGACTTCCGCAGGGTGACTGAAGTACCTGTGCTCGTTCGTTACGATACCTATCGACAAAGTCATCAGCGGGACACGGTGTAGATGTCCACGCCTGTCCTTACCAAAATAATAGCCTGCGCGGCGATCCTGTTCATTGTATTGGTAACGAATAAGCGTATCAAATACCGAAATGATCTCTGCGCATACCTCCTGCACCCGGTCGAGCGGAAGGACTATTATGAAATCGTCTCCGCCAATGTGGCCAACAAACCCCCGCTTCGGACAAAGCCCTTTAACGACATCCCTCAATATCCGGGATACGATCAGGATCACGCGGTCGCCGTCGTAGTAGGAGTATCTGTCATTGAACTCCTTGAAATGATCCAAGTCGACGTAACACACCGCGAACAGAGATTCGTCGTCGAGCCTCAGGCGAATCTCGCGCTCGATTTCCGTGGTACCAGGTAGGCGCGTAGATGGATGGACGGCAACGTTTCGCTCGGTCCGGTAAAGCAAGACATCCAAACGGCTCCGCTGCTCGGCGGGCTCGAAAAGCGGGGTGATGACTTCGTCGGCACCGGCTTCGAACCATTCGCGCACCAGCTCTGTCGGGTGTCTCCCTGCCACAAAAGCTATCGGAACAATGGCACTGAAGGCGTCACGCTTGAGTGCTCGGCACAGGCCGGCGCCCTCGGATCCGGAACCGTCGCCATCGATGACTATCAACTGAGGGGGAGTACGCCGCGTGACTGTCTCCAACTCGTTACAATCATCGAACCGCAAGACCGAGAACGGCTTCCCCTCCAACCATCTCGATATCAGATCGGGTACTGGACGGTCAGCCGGAGAGAAATATAGTACCGTCGGACGCGTCCCCACCGCTCTCCTTTCGTTCTCGTAATCGCAACAAACGGCTTAAGTTAGGAATCGCTTTCCTGGAAGTCAAACTTCCCCGATTGGTGTCGTTGTGCCATTCCTTCTTCATGTCAAAGATCGACTCGGAAGCAGATATGGACAACCACATCCCCGCGACCGTACGGAGCCACCGCTAGGCCCGAGCCTACCGATACCTGGCTTGCCAGACGTTCGGTAACGAACGCGTCAATAGAACCAATTAGGTGATTCGCCAATACGAGACCGAGATATTGGGTTGCAACCTTGAGAGCTCGATCGCTGTGTCTGATCGAGCGCCTGAACAGGTCGCGCTCCAACCCGGCATCACGCCAAGACCACTGGAAGTTTGGCCCAATTGCTCGCGACTTGTAGAAGTCAATAGCTCTTTGGTATGCGTCAGAGTCGGTGTCAAGCACGGTATCAGGATTCGCCAGGAAGGTCTCCCGCGCCAGCCGCCATACGTACCCGTTGAAGGTCGACTCATCGGTTGGCGGTATCAATTCTGGACCTGTGCCGGTGTTGAACAGTCCACTTTCCAAATAGGATTCCATGGCCTCGTAGTATTCGAACACCGTATCCCTCCGAGCGGGACGAAACGGGGCTCGTGCAACCGTGAACGCCAGGTCGAGATAGCGTTGGCGGTTCTGTTGCCCGTCGGCACGGTGCGACCAGAAACGCAGCAACAGAAACGCCTCTGCAGCGAGGTAGAGAACGCCCCGTTCGTGCCCTCGCAGCAGCTGCCCGCTACCTGGAATCAGTAGAGACGATACCGGATATACCCAGGGAGGCAGCGAGCGGTGACTTGGCGCGAAGAACACTTCTGTCGCCGGATCGATGGTCGCCGATTCATACGAGTCCTGCATCGGGCTTTGCTGGCCGACAACACAAGCCGGGATCAACATCTGCAGCAGCACACACAAGATTGCTGCCCTGAACATCTCAAAGGACAGCACGCACACTCACGTGCAGTGGCTCGTCAAAACTCGCGGACACAAAGAAGACCCGCGCCACATCAATGGCGATCTTTCCGATACGAATCCCTACTCCTACGGACGGCCCGCGGCTCTGTGAGTTGAGAAAGGCGTAACCACTGCGAAACCTAATGAGATCGCGCAACCCGACATCCAATCCCAGGCGCCAGTCCAGATCTGAATACTCACCCCATTCGTCGTCGACGTCGATCAGAAAGCGAGCGTCGAAACGTTCTTCCGAGCCCTGCAACTCGGGCAGGACAACTCTGTAGCTGACGCCGACCTGGACACGGGTAGGCAGAGGATCTGCCTGGCTCTCGTTGCGCAACTGCAGCTTCAAGCCTGCGTGACGAATCACGAAACCCAACCGGAGCGCATCGGAATCAGCCACGGCGTATTGCACACCGAAGTCGACACCATGCGTGGTACCTGCAATTGAGGGAAATGCGGCGCATTGCCCCGTGCAGTCCTGGCGCAACTGGATCAGTTTATAGTTGACACCCATCGAGATCCCGCCTCCTACCGCGGTGGCGTAGGATGCCAGCAACTCGATGTTTTTGGGTGAGATCCGTCCTATGGGGACGCCCGCCCCCCCTACAACGTCTTGCGAGCCATAGTCAACCAGGTACGCAGCCACACCGAGGACACCCAACTGGCCGGCAGAGAAACTGCCGGCCAAGGCGGTGTTGTCCGAGATGAACGTGCTGGCATAGTGAACGGCCACCTCGTGCTGGGTCAGCAGGCCAAGGCCGGCGGGGTTCCAGAATATGGACTCGGTTGTTCCCCAGTCCGCTGCCGCTGCTTGGCCGAGTGCGGTTGCACGCGCGCCCACCGGAAGCAGCAAGAAGGCTCCACCTCTCCGTTCAGGATCTGCTGCCTGTTGAGCCAGTGCAGAGCCGGTAACGATCAGCGCAGCAAGCGCCGCCAGCTTAAAAGGGCGTAGCCTCATCAATGAGCATTATGGGGATACCGCCGTCCACGGCGTAGATAAGTCGGCATTTGTTGCAGACGAGTTCCTCTCTGGGCTCCGTGCGGTACTCCAATTCATTCTTGCATTTAGGGCACACGAGAATCTCCAGTAGCTCTGCCGGGAGAGTCATTAGGCATTCAGTCCTTTCTTCCGTTTGACGGGAAGGCCAAGCATCCGCAGCATTTCAGGTGACTTACGCCATTTGGCGTACACCTTCACCCATAGGTCGAGGAAGACCCTCTCTCCCATCAATCGTTCTATCTTTGATCGTGCCGCCGCTCCAATCGCTTTGATCGTGCCGCCGCCCTTTCCGATCACGATGCCTTTTTGCGATTCACGTTCGACATATAGGATGATCCGAATATACACCGGCTCTCGGTCCTCCCGGAACTCGTCGACGATTGCTGCTGTAGCGTAAGGCAGTTCTTGTTCCAAGACCTCGAACGCCGACTCTCGCACCAGCTCGGCCACGAAGAACCTGACCGGCTGGGTACCGATGTCCTCAGGATCGTAGCGGAACTCCCCGGGAACAGCCTGGTTCCGGCACCAATCGATCAACTCCGTCACTCCCTCACCCTGTTTGGCCGAAACGACAAAAAAGGGAGGGCTGGAGGCCGGGCGACGCTCCTCCGAAGCCAGGTCGGCCTTCGTCAACACCGTCGCAACCGGTTGCACACCGGTTCGGTATGACGGTACCAGGGCCTGGAGCGCCGGCGGCGAATGCTCGTCGGCCGGGTGGAGAAATAGGATTGCGTTTGCTTCATTGAGCGTCTGCCGCGCTTGCTCCAGCATACACTTCTGCAACAGGTTCGATGGCTCGAGCAGACCGGGGGAATCCATGAAGAGCAGTTGACAGTCCCCTTCAGTCAGCAATCCCATGACAGTAGTGCGGGTGGATTGCGGTTTGGGACTGACAATGGCCAGCTTCTCGCCTATGAGAGCGTTCAGGAGCGTCGACTTGCCCGCGTTAGGTTTCCCGGCAAGCACTACCTTGCCGAATCGTGTGACATGTGCTGCTGGCACTGAGTCGATCCTAATTGCTCAACCCTCAGACTCGCAACCTTCGTCGCCAATCATGTATTCGTGCATCGCTGCCGCGGCCCTGCGGCCCTGAGCCACCGCTGTGACGACCAGATCGGGCCCTGCCACATCATCGCCACCCGCAAAGACGTTAGGCCTCGAGGTGACCCCAGTCTCCGCATCTACCGTGATCAGTCCCCAATCGTGTGTCTCCAAGTGCGGCGTAGCTTCCCCGATCAGTGGATCGGGCCAGAACCCCAGAGCAAGGATCACGGTATCCACGACCAGCGTGAATTCCGTTCCTTCGATGGGCACAGGTCGCCTCCGCCCAGAGTCATCGGGTTCTGCCAGCTCCATCTCAATGCACTTCATTTCTCTCACGCGCCCCTCGTGGTCGCCAATGATCTCGATTGGCTGCGTCAGCCACTTGAAATCGATGCCTTCTTCCTTCGCTAGGTTTCTGTCCTTTTCATTCCCGGGCATCTCCGACTCAGAGCGGCGGTAGACACAGGTCACTTCTTGCGCCCCGAGCCTAACCGATGTCCTCAGGCAATCCATGGCTGTGTTGCCGCCTCCCACCACGACCACGCGCTGGCCGATTTGCGGGGGATCTCGTAACTCGCTCGGCCGTTCCGCCTCGTTGACGTTTGCGCGAATGAGAAACGGGGTGGCATGATAGACACCTTCCAAATCCGCACCCTTCACCCTGAAATCAGCGGGCAATCCAGCCCCGACACCCAGGAAGACAGTCTCGAACCCCTGGCTCAACAGATCGTCGACCGAGAGGTCCTTGCCGACCTTGTTGTTGAACACGAATTCGACTCCGAGATCTTCCAGGAGTTTGGCCTTATCATCACAGATTCGGTGGCTCAACTTGAATTGCGGGATTCCGTAGCGCATCACTCCGCCTGCTCTCGGATTCGCATCGAAGATGGTCACCGAATGGCCCCTTCTCGCCAACAATTCGGCTACAGTAAGGCCGGCGGGGCCTGCACCGACCACCGCCGACCTGTGGCCCGTCGGCGGATCGGTGTCGGTTGGGATTCCGGAATGCGCCTTGAGGTAATCGGCCGCGAATGCCTCCAACCGGCCTATCGGCACTGGAGGTTTGTTTTTTTTCGAGTAGATGCAGGCGCCCTCGCAGAGGACTGTCTGGGGACACACCCGTCCGCACACATCGGAGAAGGTGCTAGTCTTGCGGAAAACCATAGCCGCTTTCTCGAATTCTCCGCACTCGATGTGCCACAATGCATAGGGTATATCGTTGCCAAGAGGACACGCTTTCACACACTTCGGCCCAGGACATTGGATGCAGCGTTTGGCAGCGGCCTTAGCGGTTTCTTCATCGAACGGCAAGTAGACTTCATCGAAATTCGAGCGCCGCTCGACCGGGTCTTGTTTGGGAATGTCGGGATCGGGCAGTTTCATCCGCCCTTTGCGGTCGACTTCTTTTGAATTCGGCCTAGGGAGCATGCTTTTCTCCGTCTTCTTCTCCAACCAGTCTCTCAACGCACAGCCTTCCCCAAAAGGCAGGCGCATCATGTTGCCTCGCCTGCCAGGCACCTCTTGAACCAACCTCCAGGCGTGGACGCATTATACAAAGATGAGGCGTGTTGATGCCCGCTCCAAACGCGCACACGCAAAAAGCGCCCGCACCACTTGGGCGGGCGCTTAAGCGAAAGGCTGGCAACGGTCTACTCTCCCACGAGGGAAGCCTCGCAGTACCATCGACGCTGACAGGCTTAACTGCCGTGTTCGGGATGGGAACGGGTGTGGCCCTGTCGCGCTAGCCACCAGCCTAGTCGGGCGGTAGGTCGGACGGCGGGAAAGTCGGACGGTGTTTACCGCCCTTCCGCCCTTCCGCCTTACCGACAGAACTAGATGGTTGCGTGGATACACAGAGTCTTGGAAACGTGTGGAGTTCTGCAAGATCATCGGAACTCCGAAGAAGAGAGATCAAGCTTCACGGGCGATTAGTACGGCTCGGCTCAACGGCTTGCACCGCTTACACCTACCGCCTATCAACGTGGTAGTCTCCCACGGCCCTTCAGGGACACGAAGTCCAGGAGTGTTCATCTTGGGACAGGCTTCCCACTTAGATCCTTTCAGCGGTTATCCCTACCCGACATCGCTAACCGGCGATGCCACTGGCGTGA
>CAZOJI010000087.1:0-10951 GCA_964580055.1 uncultured Gemmatimonadaceae bacterium
CCTACCGCCCAGGGCGGAGGGGAGGCCGGGCGGCCCCTACCGCCCGTCAAAAGATCGTTATCAACCCCGCGATCGTTGCTGGAATCGCGAGCGCGAAACCGAGCACTCGGATCCACTCGTACGTGCGCATAGGCCGGCCGGCCTCCGGCACATGCACCAGGTCCCCCGCCCGCATGCTCAACTGATCCAGCGTGCGGCCCTCGGTAATCGCCTGCTGCAGCGCCTCCTCGTCCCAGATCTCCTCGTCGCCGCGCTCAATGCGAATCTCGGTGAGCTGAGCCGTGGGTGAGGTGCCACCCGCCATCATGAGAGCGTCGGTCAGCCGCAATTCAGACGGTAACGTGTAAAACCCGGGCTGCCCCACGGCACCTGCTATGGTCACTGGAATGAGCGATCTGGCCCTCACCCTCGGGTCACGAATGAACCTGCCCACGTATTCCGTGAGCGTGGAGTCCAACTCGGCGCGCAGCAGTCCGGCAAGCGGAACTTCTCCGAGCAGCGGCAGGCTGAGCACTCGCCCCCGGTCCACGGTGAACGTGTCGGTGAGTGCAGCTTCGTTCTCCACCGCGAGCAGTATCCGGTCACCGACCTGGAAGTCACCCTCTTGCAACCTCTGCCTTATCAGGTCCGCTTCACCTCGGGTGCGCTCGCGCAGTGTGCTGCTGTACGCGGGCGACTGTGCCGTGAGTTCCAGCCGGCCGAGAAGGTTCTGAAGCTGATCGCGGGTCATGTAAACGCGGCGCGAATCCCACTCTTCTTGAGCCACGGCGGAGTCCGCCACGGCGATGATGGTGGTTACCGCAACAAGACACGCCCACAAACCACGTACCAGCACGTACCGGAGTTGTTGTCTCATACCTTGCAATCTTACAGGCGCGGTCAACTGCCGGCTACTCCACCGTGACGCTTTTGGCGAGGTTCCTCGGCTTGTCAACGTCGCAGCCGCGCAACACGGCTATGTGATAAGCCAAGAGCTGCAGCGGAATGGACGTGATTATGGGAGACAGCAGCGGCAGTGTGTTGGGCACTCGCAGTTGGTAATCGGCCAAATGACCGACGTCCCCGTTGCCTTCGGTAGTGAGCGCAATGACCCTTCCCCCCCGGGCCTTGACCTCCTGCATGTTGGAGAGGACCTTCTGGTACAGGTGATCCCGGGGAGCCACAAACACCACCGGCATGTCCGCATCGATTAGCGCGATGGGCCCGTGCTTCATCTCGGCCGCCGGGTACCCCTCGGCGTGAATGTAGCTGATCTCCTTGAGCTTGAGCGCACCCTCCAGAGCGACCGGGAAGTTCACGCCTCGCCCCAGGTACAGGAAGTTAGACGCATCCGCGAACTCATGTGCCAGCTTCTCCACGGTGGGCGCCAACTCCAACGCTTGCTCTACGACCTCAGGAAGCTTGGCCAGGTCGTACACCAGTTCCTGGCCCTGCTGCTGCGTGAGTCCGCGCTTTCTGCCCAGATGAATGGCAAACAACAACAGCGCTACGATCTGCGACGTAAACGCTTTCGTGGAAGCGACTCCGATCTCGGGGCCGGCGTGCAGGTAGATCCCGCCGTCCGCCTCGCGCGCGATGGTGCTGCCCACCACGTTCACGATACCGACGATCTTGGATCCGCCGGCCCGCGCCGCCCGCATGGCCTCCAGCGTGTCCGCCGTCTCCCCCGATTGCGAGATGGCGATCGTGAGTGTTCCCGGAAGCGTGAGCTGTGACATGTAGCGGTACTCTGAGGCGTACTCCACGGCCACCGGTAGCCCCGTGAGCTGCTCGATCGCATACCGCCCCACCAGCGCCGAATGCCAGGACGTGCCGCAGGCGACGATGACGATACGGCGCACGGCGTCGAAGTCCTCGTCCGTGAGGTTGAGGCCGCCGAGCCGGGTGGAGCCGTTCTCGAACAAGAGGCGCCCCCGAATGGTGCTGCGCACGCTCTCGGCCTGCTCGCAGATCTCCTTCAACATGAAGTGGGCGTAACCGCCCAGCTCGATCGCATCCAGATCCCAGTCGATAGCGGCCACCATGCGGGCTTGCTCGCGGGCCTCGTGATCCACGACGCGATACCCGTCGCCGGTCAACACCGCAATGTCGCCGTCGTCCAGGTACACCACCGAACGAGTGTGCTCCAGAATCGCACTGGCGTCGGAGGCGACGAAGTTCTCGCCGTCTCCGATCCCCAAGAGCACCGGCGAGCCTTTCCGGGCCACGACAATCTTTTCCGGATCGTCCGCCCAGATCACGGCTATCCCGTAGGCGCCCTCCACGTGGGGCAACGCCGTTATGACCTTCTCCTCGAGCGTGCTTCCGGCCGCTTCCTCGATCAGGTGAGCCAGGATCTCGGTGTCGGTATCCGTCCTGAACTCGTGGCCCTCCTGCTCGAGGCGGGTGCGCAGAGTGTCGGCGTTCTCGATGATGCCGTTGTGAACCAGAGCGATCTTGCGCGTACAGTCGGTGTGAGGATGCGCATTGATCTCATTTGGCGCACCGTGCGTCGCCCAACGCGTGTGGGCAATACCGCTAGAACCCCCAATAGGGGTGCTGAGCAGCGAATCCGACAGCGCCTGGACCCGCCCCGTAAGCTTCTGGACCTCGATTCCCTTCCCGTTCAAGATCGCGACACCGGCGGAGTCGTAGCCTCGATACTCGAGACGCTTGAGCCCCTCGATCAAGATCGGTGACACGTCTCTCGAACCGATGTATCCCACTATTCCACACATTGACTACTCCTTACCCTGCAACGAAGCCAGGATGGGCCTGTTGTCAGCGCCAATCCCAAACTTCGACAATTGCGACAGTTTCGACAACATCGCCTCGGCGGGATCGAGCGCCGGAAGCACCGTTCCGCAACGAGCACACAGTAGCATGCGCAGCGGATCGAGTGAATCGGGCCAGCCCGCCCGGGGCTCGAATTCCAGCGCCGAACTGTTCAGCATACTCCTACACTTGACACAAAGCATCGATCGAAAGACCCCATTCCTGTAACGTCTTCGTCCGGATGTTTCCCTGCCGGCGGGGATTACAAATTTGGGGCCGCCTCGACGAGTTTCTCGATCATCCAGATATCTCCTTGCTTTATAACGACTTGCAAATCTCGTGCAAGTGGAGCCGGCTTCGCAAGGCAGTGCGACGTTGCGGGTCTGCCTCAATAGAAGTCCGTTTGTTGTTCCACTGCATCGATTTTGCCGTCAAGCCGTATTCTGCCAATCCATAAACCGTTGGATTGCAGGTACTTCCCGTCCTCATTGGCCCGGCACGGAGCGTGCTGCTAGATTTCTCGTCGCTCGCCCGATTCGACTCGGGATGGTAAGGAACCTTTTACAGCGTGTGACCGAGAAGGAGACAAATGCCGGATCGCGTGAGACAGACGCGCCCGCCAGTGGTGTTGATTGTGGACGATCAAGAGTGGTCGACGCGCTCACTCGAGAGCGTGCTGGCTCCCAACGGCTACGCCGTAATGCGAGCCTACACGGCCCGAAAAGGCCTCGAGCGAGCCCTGGCGCAGCCTCCCGATCTGCTGTTTGTCTCCACCAACCTCCCCAACGGCGACAGCGTTACAATGTGCCGGGCGCTCAGAAAGAGCCACAACTTCGCCGCCAGCATACCGATTTTGGTCACCAGCCCCGAGCGGCCCAGCAGGGACCAGCGTTTGACCGCCATGGAAGCGGGCGCGTGGGAGTTCATATCGTACCCGATCGATGCCCAGGAGCTGCTGCTGCGCCTCGGCGCTTATGTGAACGCCAAATTCGAGCTGGACTCTGCACAGGATCGTTGCCTTCTGGACGAGACCACGGGTTTGTACAATCTGCGCGGCCTGGAGCAACGAGCGCGTGAACTCAGATCCCAGGCTTATCGCGAGCACCAGGCCATGGCCTGTGTCGTGTTCGCGCCGGCGCGGGCCTCCGAACAAGATCCGCACGACGCGAAGCACGAGGAACAACTCATTGCCACAGCCGCCAAGCTGGGCCGAGCGCTGCGCAGAATGGGCAGAACCTCCGACGCGATCGGGCGCCTTGGCAAAAACGAGTTCGCCATTCTCGCTCCCAGCACCGACGCCAACGGCGCAGCCAGGCTCGCCAAGCGCATCGCCGAGGAGATCAAAAACGGCGAGCCGGAAACAGACATATCAGAGGGCGTAATCAGGCTGCACGCGGGTTACGATGCAGTCACCAACATGCGCGAAACCCCAATAGAAGCCCGCGACCTGCTGCTCCACGCCACGACGGCTCTACGCCAGGTTAAGTCAAAGGGCAACGGCGACTGGATACACGCATTCGAACGGACGGTAGGGCGGTAGGCGGCAGGTCGGTAAGCCGGTAGGGCGGTAGGTTGCTGGAAGGTAGGTCGGAGAGCGGTAGGTGAGGATGCTCCGGGTCCTGGCACTCGGGGTTTTCTTTTTGCAGCGATCGACCTACTACCGCCCTACCGGCCTACCGCCTTACCGACTCAGGCATCCTTTCCCCCCACCAGCGCTCTCGCCGCCTCGGCTCCCTCTTCATCCTCGGCCTCGTAGCCGGGCATGTAATAGGAGTAGTACTTGTAGTACTGCGAGGCCTGGCCGCTGCGGACATCGTTCAGAACGGCGCCGATCAAGCGGACCGGCAGGCGATCCAGCACATCGAGTTTGGCCTCGGTGAGTTCCTTGTCGGTCTGACCGAGCCTCAGTACGACCATCATGTTGCCGGTCAGTGTACCCAGGGCGAACGCATCCACGCCGGCGCCCAGAGGCGGGCTGTCCACCACGATCACGCTGAATGACGACCGCAGACCGCTCATGAGTTGGTTCATTGCGGTGGAGCCGATCAACTCGGGCGCGGAAGGCGTGCGCGTGCCGCAACCGATGAAGCTCAAGGACGGATAAGCCGTCTCCTGCACTATCTCCGCGCGGCCAACGGTTCCCGACAAAAAGTCCGTCAACCCGGGTTTCCGCCCCACGTTCAGCACCCTGTGCAAAGCGCCGCGGCGTGCGTCGGCGTCGAGCAGCAAGGTGCGATGCCCGGCGTCCGCAAATGCCAGTGCCAGATTGGAGGCAACGAAGGACTTTCCGTCACCGGGGCCGGGGCTAGTGACCGTCACCACCAGCGGACTGGCCGAACCGCAGGCGTGAATGAGGTTGAGCCGGATACCGCGAAGCGCTTCCACTATGGGCGCCGCTTCCGCTGCCGAACTGCCGTTACCCACCCCCTTCAGGTGCGGAACCACCCCCAACAGTTGGAGCCCCATTTCGGTTGTAACCTGATCCGGATAGCGCACGCGGCGGTCCATGCGATCCAGAAGAATGGCGCCTGCCAGCCCCAATCCCAGACCTGCCGCGATGCCCATGAGCATGATGCGCGGCGCATCGTTCGAGACAGGGCTGGTAGGTATGACCGCCTCATCCAGCACCCGCACATCCGGCGTACTGCTCTCCTCGGCGAGGCGCGCTTCTTCATAAGCCTGTTGGAGTGTGGTGTACAGGTTCTCGGCCACCTCGACATCCCGCCTCAGCCGCGCTTCTTGAATGGACCGCTCGGGAATCTGGCGCAGGTCCGAGGATGCGGCCTCTATGCGATTCTCCAGGGTCGTACGGCGGGTGTCGAGTTCGGCCAAGAGACCGGACAGAAGCGAAGGAATCGTATTCTGCTCCAACTCTTCCACGTCGGAAGCGAGACGCGCCACGACGGGATGCTCCTCGGTGTATGTCCTCTGCAGCGCTCTCAATTCCGCTTGCATCTCACTCAGCTCAGTCAGCGCCTGCATGACCGCGGTTGACTGCTGTACGTTCTCGATGATCTCCAGAGCGTCCACGGAAAGGCCGGAATCGGCCGTATTCTGAAGTGCTCCCTCAATCGCCGCGCGGTCGCGCTCCAGTTGATCGAGCTGAACGGTCATCTCGAAGTATCGGCCAAACACAGGGTCTCTCGTAGACTCGAGCCCCGCTGCCACCGGCCCGCCTGCCTGGTCGCGCGGCAGAGTAATCGTTTGAATCCTGAAGCTCTCGAGTGCATTCTCGGCCCGCTCCAACGCAACCTCTGCCTGCTCGAGCCGCTCCCGAATCGTGCGCCCTCGTTCCGTGAGTTGCTCGCGTTTGAGTTCCGCGGCAACGTCCACAAAGCGGTCAACCACCGTGTTTACCGTATTGGCAGTCAGCACCGGAGCGGTGCCAGTGAGTTCGACGCGCAGTATGTTGCCGTTTCTGTCCAGCCTCGAGCGGAGCCGCTCACCCAACCCCACCGCCGCGTCACGCGGCCGTCTCACCGCAAACTCGACTTCTCGCCCAGGCTGTAGACTCGACATCGGTGGTACCCACAAAAAACCTACAGACGCCCCCAAAGAGTCTCCCGGATTCGCCGTCTCCACGGTTGCGCCTTCCGCGGTACGAAGCGCCATGCGCTCACCGGATTCGTCAACCACGAGACGATAGTCGCCCGGGACGAAACGATCCGAGAGGTCGAAGTTGGAGAACACAACGGAATCGGCCCGATCCCCCAGGGCCAGGTAGAGCTTCAGCGTCTGAACGGAATGATCCAATACAATGAAGGTCCTTAGTAGCTCGATCCAGCTCGAACTATCCAGCAGTTGGCTCTGCTGCATGGGACCGCGTTGATTATCCTGTGTTTCCACCCAGACCGTCGCCTGTGCGCGATACTCGGGGCTGACGAACTTCGCCGCGCCAATGCCTCCGGCTGTCCCCAAAACAGCGCAGATGATTATTAGCCACTTGTAGCGGTACGCCGCGGCCAGGTAGCGCCGCCAGTCAGCCCCCTTCTCGGACTCCGGAGCGAAGTGCTGCCACGACTGACCTTCCTGGGCCAATGCACCGGGCTGCTCCACTCTTTGAGGAAGCGGCGCAATGTTGGGGTCCGAACTGGATTCAGGCTTTTCGGCCATATGGGGATCCCGGTCCTAACTGTTTCACTGCCAAAGTGCAAATCGATTCACTAATTATCGTCCAACACAACGTTTTGCAATAGTGGGACCGCGGCGGCGGGCGGTAAGGCTGTAGGGCGGTAGGGCAGTAGGGCGGTAGGTCGGTAAGGCGGTAGGGCGGTAGGTGGAAAAGCAAGGCAAATCGGGTACTGTGACGCCGAACTTGCCCCTTCGATCACTAGTCGGCTCCAGCCATTCCTTCTTCAACCTGCCGATCGCTGTTGCACGCGAGCAACACACGCAGCTACTCTTGCGATCACTGTTGCACCGGACCTACAATAGGCTGTCGCGCAAGTCGTTGGCGGGTGCCCGTTTGCACATTATCGGAAGTCATGTGAGCGCGAGCTTGGCCCGTAGTGTGCATCTGTGCCACATCAAGGCACACTGAAATGTTGTTTCGCCTGTGCGCGAAAACATCGAACATCACCTGCACCGGAACGAGGACACTAAGTGCCGGTTTCGCAACCTTACACAGCCAGTGAACAGCCCCTGAACGCGGATCGCCCCGAGTTCTCGGATGTCGATCCCGAGGCGAAGCGCAGCATCGAGATACTCGTTGTCGACGACGAGAGAACGCTCAGGGAGAGCTGTCGCACCTTCCTGGAGGCCGAGGGATACAAGGTCGAGGTCTGTAGCAAGGGAAACGAAGCGCTGGAACTGCTTCGCAGGCGTCCCTTCGATATTGTGTTGCTCGACCAGTATATGACGGACGTGCCGGGCGTCACCCTGCTCGAGGCCTGCCTCACCAAAAACCCGGACACCATCGGAATCGTCATGACCGGCAACCCGTCGGTCGACGCGTCGTTGACCGCCCTCCGTGCCGGCGCGTGGGACTATCTGCCCAAACCCTTCGCTGCCACCCAGCTCCAGATTATGGTGGGTCGTGCCGCTCACACGGTGGTCATAGCGCGCGAGACGCGGGAAAAGAACATCGCCGCGGCAAAGGAATACGGGCACAGCGACAAGGTCACGGTTCTGGGAGTCGCCCCGGCATTCAAACAAGCGATCGAGCTGGCCAGAAAGGTCGCCAGGACGAACGCATCGGTGTTCCTCACGGGTGAGAGCGGAACCGGTAAAGAACTGATAGCCCAGTTCATCCACCACTACAGCAGGCGCTCCAGCCGGCCGCTGGTGGCCATCAACTGCGCGGCCCTCCCTGAGTCGCTGTTGGAATCCGAGATGTTCGGGCACCGCAAGGGCGCCTTCACCGGTGCCATACGCGACAAGGCCGGGCTGCTCGAGGCGGCAAACGGCGGGACCATGATGTTGGACGAAGTGACCGAGATGTCGAAGCCGATTCAGGCCAAACTCCTCAGGGTCCTTCAGGACGGTGTTGTCCGCAGGGTGGGCAGTGAGACTATCGACGCTGTGGTGAATGTCCGTTTCATTGCGGCCACCAATCGAGACCCCAAGGTTGCCACTGAAGAAGGAGTTTTGAGAGAAGACCTCTTCTACCGGCTCCGGGTCGTGCCGATACTGATTCCGCCGCTCAGGGAACGCCAGGAGGACATACCCCTGTTGGCGAACCACTTTTTGCGCTACTATTGGGCCCAGCACCGCGATGCGGACCAGGCGCTGCCGTCGCTGTCGGATGGCGCGATTCGGGCTCTGTGCCGGTACGAGTGGCCGGGTAATGTGCGCGAGCTGCAAAACCTCATAGAGCACGTGGTAGTGCTGGCCGAACCCGGTACCAAGGTGCAGCCGGGTCAGATACCGTTCATTGGCGGCGGTGAGGGTTTGGATGCTGTGGACGATCAGATGTCGTTCACCGGACCGCTGGACATGGGCGCGCCGTACCACGTGGCCCGCGATCAGGTGATCGCCGAGTTCGAGAGACGATACTTGACGGCCCTGGTGAACCGATCCGCCGGCAACATGTCCAAGGCGGCGCGCGTGGCTGGTGTTGACCGAACCACCTTGTACCGCTTGATGGAGAAACACGGGCTGCAACGTGAGACCATCATGGTTGAGACAGACTTGGAGGAGTGACCGCCATGCGGGGGAGTGATCCTGCGGTGAACCGCGCGGACTCCCCCCCTTCCCCACCCGGGGCGGACGATCGCACGAACACCCGCGGTACCGATCCCACACTTTTCGCTGCGGCGAAGAAGATCACAGAATCCTGGAAGAACCGGCACGGTGACGCCGTCAGTCTCGATGAGGTCTCCGAACTCCTCGACCTCACTATCCAAGCAATGAGTTCCCCGGAACAGAACAAGTCCGTCGACCAGCGGTTGCGATCGGTATTGGGGCGGCGGCTCCTGGAGTTGCTGAGAACCGAGCTGGTGCGTCATTGGCGAGAGAATCCGAACGACGTAGATAAGGACAGTGTGGTCGACTTGCTCGCCGGCATGGAGTCGGTGAGGGAGGCCGCGGAACCGGATTGGGATCAACATTTTGCGAGCAGGCTCGCCGGTCCGGACGGCCTGGCGCTGGTAATAGAGGTGGCGCACGATCTCAGGTCGCCGCTCACGTCGATTCTTTTTCTCGCCGAGACACTTCAGCGCGGCCAGAGCGGGGACGTGAATGAACTGCAGCGCAGGCAGCTCGGTCTGGTCTACAGCGCCGCGCTGGGTCTCAGCACCGTCACCAGCAATGTCATAGAATTGGCCCGCGGCGGGAGCCAGCTCGCCGATACCCAGCCCGCCCCGTTTTCCGTAGCCGAAATCCTGGAATCCGTGCACGACATCGTGAGACCCATGGCGGAGGAGAAAGGCATTACCATGCGCCTGCTGCCTCCGGCCAGCGACCACCGGGAAGGCCATCCCCACGCCCTTTCCAGGGTGTTGCTCAACCTCACCACCAATGCGCTCAAGTTCACCGAGGAAGGGTTCGTAGAGGTCGTGGCCCGCGAAAAGGACCTCACCACGGTGGAGTTCTCGGTCCGAGACACCGGGCCGGGCATCAATCCGGATGCACTGGAGACACTCTACCTGCCTTTCCGGCGCTCCCGAGAGGATCGTTACGCATTCTCCGGCACCGGGCTCGGCTTGGCGCTGTCGCGACGCCTCGTGGAAGCCATGGGATCGCAACTCGAGGTGGAGACCGGCAAGGATTGGGGAACGCGGTTCTATTTTGATCTTACGCTGCAGACGGTGGAGTAGCACCGCAACCCCGCACCGCGCCACCCTGCACCTGGCGGTAGGGCGGTAGGGCGGTAGCCCCGCACCACCCCACTCTCTTCTGTGGCGGGTTGCCTACAGTAGCTGTGGGTTCACCACAAGAAACAAATGTGACTCCCCTGTGACAACACCATAAGATATTATTCCGCAATAACTTACGGGCCTGACGCTCAAATTTCCGGCGAGCATGCCAATTGCATATGAAAGGCGTCACGATGTACAAACGCACCAATTCGTGAACTCAACTCATCGCGAGATACATTGACTTCAATCCAATTCGAAAGACTAGTCGAGCAGAATCGCCGGGCGGAGTCGCGCGCCGGCGAGGCTCCTGCGTTCTCGAATTCGGAAAAGGGCCGCAGAGTCCTGAATATCGTAGTAGCTGTCTTCGGACTAATCGCAACGCTGCCGCTCATGATACTGATCGGGCTGATGGTGAAGCTCACCTCTCGAGGCCCCGTCTTCTTCACACAAATGCGCGTGGGTGTCGACCGGCGCAGTCCGGCGTCGCCGAACGGAAACTGTCGCAGGCAGACGAACGTGGGTGGCAAGCCGTTCACGATCTACAAGTTCCGCACGATGACGATGAACGCAGACTCCGCGGACTCGCAGGTCTGGGCCAGCGCGGACGACCCGAGGATCACGGGTGTCGGCAAGGTGTTGCGCAAAACCCGGCTCGACGAGCTGCCTCAGCTCTTCAACGTGTTGCAGGGCGACATGAACATCGTGGGCCCGCGCCCGGAACAGCCCAAGATATTCGCCGACCTTCGAGAGCAGATTCCCGGTTACGAGCACCGCCAGCGCGTGCTCCCCGGCATCACCGGCTGGGCGCAGATCAACCATCATTACGACACGTCGATCGAGGACGTGCGCAAGAAGCTCTCTTACGACCTCGAGTACGTGGCACGCAGGCGGTCTTCGGG
>CAZOJI010000088.1:0-10704 GCA_964580055.1 uncultured Gemmatimonadaceae bacterium
GCAGCAGTGGGAGCCGCGGTCGGCGTGGCCGGTATCTTCGCGTCGACGAGGGTGATTAGCAGCCTGCTCTACGGGGCGAGTCCACTCGACATCCCTACCATGATCGGCGGAGTAGTCGCCCTGGTCGCGGTAGGCGTCCTGGCGTCTCTCGTCCCGGCGCATCGAGCATCGCGGGTGAGCCCGGTTACGGCACTCAAGAGCGAGTAGCTGACTGCCTATATGAACATAGTCGGGTCGATTCCACTCAGAAGCACTTCTGAAACACGAACGCGGTAGAATCTCCGTTGGTGGTCACGGGTACCGTGTCCGGTTTCAGGCAGATTTGAATCTGAGCTGAAGTCGCCTCCAGGGGCGAAGTTACTTCACCGCAGGCAGCGACCACCAGAAGAAAGCAGAATCCCAACATCAGTTTGATCTTGTAGCAAATCATACCTCCGTTATCGGTTCACCGGGCTTGCGACTTGAAGGCCGCGAATCGTCACCACAATCGAGCTACTGTCTGGACACAAAAAACGTCGGAGGCCATACTAGCTGCACACACCCACCGTGTAACACCCTTGAACGGAGTTCAGCATGACCGGCGCGGAAGAGAAACAGGACAAGTTCGCCAAGAGCTTCTTGGTGCTGCTGGCTATCGCAATTTCAATCCTCTTCATGCTGATGATCAGGCATTTCTTGATGGCGGTCCTGCTGGCCGGGATCTTCAGCGGCATGACCCAGCCTCTCTATCGCCGCTTGTTGAAACTCTTCAGGCAACGTAGGGCGCTGGCGTCGGTCACCACTATCCTCATCGTTCTACTCGTCATAGTCATTCCCTTGACGGGCTTTCTCGGCGTAGCGGCTTCGCAGGCGGTGGAGGTGAGCCAGGCGGTAGGGCCATGGATCCAGCGCCAGCTCAGTCAGCCGGACGCGCTGGACAACCTGTTGAGCAGCATTCCGTTCTATGACACTTTGGACCAGTACCAGGACCAAATCACCGCCAAGGTCGGCGAGCTGGCCGGAAGTCTTGGCAATTTCCTCGTAGACAGCGTCACTGCCGCGACCCGGGGCACGGTGACCTTTCTGCTCCACCTGTTCATAATGCTGTACGCGATGTTCTTCTTCCTCATAGGCGGCAAGTCTATCCTGGACCGCATCCTCTACTACATGCCGCTGTCACCCAAAGAAGAAGATCGAATGGTGGACAAATTCGTGTCCGTGGCTCGGGCGACTCTCAAGGGTACCCTGGTGATTGGGATCATACAGGGCGGTCTGGCCGGCATAGCCCTCTTCTTAGCGGGGGTCGGCGGCGCCGCATTCTGGGGCACAGTGATGGTAGTACTGTCGATCATCCCCGGCATCGGAACAGCACTGGTGTGGGTCCCGGCGGCCATCTACTTGATCGCCAGTGGCCATTACTTCGCCGGCATCGCCCTGACGATCTGGTGTGCCGTCGTGGTCGGAAGCGTCGACAACGTGCTGCGACCAAGGCTGGTCGGTAAGGACACGAAGATGTCGGACCTGCTCATTCTGCTGAGCACGCTCGGAGGAATCATAATGTTCGGTGCGGTCGGTTTCATCATTGGCCCCATCGTTGCCGCGCTCTTCGTGACTGTCTGGGACATATACGGGCTCACATTCGAGGACTACCTGCCGCCAACGTCATCCGGTACACCTGCACCCATTGCGGAAAACTGACAAACGGCTCGTTTAAGGATCAACTCTTGTGAGGCCTCCGAGGGCGAGGGAGTGCAGTGGGAAAACGTGAGGTGTGGTCGGACCCAATACTCCCCTTTTTCGATTCAGCGCGAGCGGTTCGGGCTTTCATTTCGGGATCGGTGCGCTGTTCTGCACGAATCTGGTGATTGTGCTAGGCCGTCTCACTCTTCCCGCAGTACTGAGGATACTGTGTTTCCATACACTCAGGGCAGATGCTGTGGCTGAACTCGGCATTTGAATGTTCGCTAACGTACGATTCCACTTGATCCCAATACCCCTCGTCGTTGCGGATCTTCTTGCAGAAGGAGCATATGGGGAGAATGCCTTGCAGGGTCTTGATGTGTTCAAGCGCTTCTCTCAGCCTCTTGACCTGCGTCGCCAGGGACTCCTGCATCTCGACAATTCGTCTGCCTACCTGGACCCGCGCCCGCAGCTCCCCGGGATCGAACGGTTTCGCCAGATAATCATCCGCTCCCGCTTCCAAGCCGGCGATCACATCGGCCTTTTCTCCTTTGCTGGTGAGCATGATGATGTATGGTGGCCGGTGCGTCTCTAGGGTCCGAACCCTGCGCACCACTTCGACCCCGTCCATTCCAGGCATCATCCAATCCAGAATGGCCATGTTCGGCGCATCAGGCTCGCGCATCAACTGCCAGGCATCCTCACCTTTGGCGACACACACGACATCGTAACCACCCTTCCGCAGTGCGGCCGCAAGCATGTTGCGAGAAGTCAGATCATCATCGGCAATCAAGATTCGCATGGCTTCCGAGTCCACATGATCGACATGAATAGATTGGTCTGGGCTTGAACGCTATCAACCACTACTGTACCCCAGTGCCGTCTTTTTCGTGGAGAAACTCTTCGATTTCATGTTCCAGTTGTCCGTACTTGCTAAGCATCTGCTCGAAAACCTGCGTACAGGCACTCACGTCTCCAGCTTTGGCTGCATTCTCCAAATTCGCAGCCAGTTCGGCGAGCACTTGGCCACCAGCGTTCGCAGCCGCACCCTTGATCCCATGAACTAGCTGTTCGACCGCTTTTGTATCGCCCTCATCGAGTTTCCGACCCAACAATCCGATCTGCTCCGGGACATCTTCCAGAAATCCTCGCATGATCTCTCTGGCCAGGTCCACGTCACCCATCAGGCGGTCGAGTACCGCTGCCTTGTCCCAACGGTAGCTACGTGTTTCTCCAACCGAATGTTGTGGTGACAGGCCTGAGCGTTCTGCTGCTCCCCCTTCCCCGCCCTCTCCCAGCTGTCTCTCCAGCGCCTCCGCTATTGCCGACGGTGATACCGGTTTGGATATGTAGTCGTCCATCCCAGCATCGAGGTACTTCTCCCTATCTCCCGTCATGGCGTGAGCAGTCATGGCGATTATGGGCACCTTATGATCGAGAACGGCCGACCCGGGGGCGCGGATGACGCGAGTCGCGGTGAGTCCGTCCAATTCCGGCATCTGCACGTCCATGAGCACCAGATCGTAGGGAATTGACTCCAACGCCTCGATTGCCTCGCTACCGTCGGCGACGGCGTCTGCAGTCAAGCCGAGCTTCTTGAGAATGCCCAGTGCCACTTGTTGGTTGGTGGGGTTGTCCTCGGCCACCAACACTCTGGCGTTGAGATTTGAAAGGGTCCTGCGGTATTCGCGGGCATTGTGGCGCGTGGCCAGTCTACGCGGCTTCTTCGTGCCTCCGGTCTCCGGCGCCAATACCTCGGAGAGCACGTCCTTCAACTCCCGTTGTCGCACGGGTTTCGGCAGATAACCGTCGTATCCCACCTCGGCGAGAATGGTTGCGTCACCGCGTGCACCAAGCGACGTGAGCATTACCATCCGGAGATCGCTGAATCGGCTGTCCGACCTAATGGCCCGACCAACCGCAACGCCGTCCATACCTGGCATCTGCATATCGATTATTGCGACCTGAAAGGGATCGTCCTCATCCAGCGCCGCGTAGAGTCGCTGGAGCGCACCCGGCCCGCCTTCGGTTTCCGATACGCGCATCGACCAGGATCGCAACTGAGCCTCCAGGATCTCACGGCTCGTTGCGTTGTCGTCGACTATCAATACGCGCACGGACGACAGGTCTACACCGGGGACAGGATCGAGGCTCTCATCCCGGGCCTGTTTCTCGAAGGAAGCGGTGAACCAGAATTCCGATCCCTCACCTTCTTCGCTCACAAATCCGATCTCTCCATTCATCATCTCGACCAGTTGCTTGGATATCGCCAATCCCAAACCCGTGCCGCCGAACCGGCGCGTGGTAGATGAGTCCACCTGCGTGAATTGCTGGAAGAGGTCGCCATGGCAACTCGCGGGGATACCGATGCCAGTATCGCGCACCGAGAAGCGCAATAGGCATGCTGTATCGGTTTCTGATTCGAGCATCACCCGAAGCGTGACTTCTCCTTCGTGTGTGAATTTGATGGCATTTACGACGAGGTTGCTCAGTATCTGGCGCAGTCGGCCCGGATCGCCGCGAAGAGAGACCGGAGTGTCGGGGCTCACTCCGCAAATCAATTCTAAGCCCTTTTCGTGCGCTTTCAGTGCCATGGGAGGGGCAAAGTCCTCCAGGAGTCCCTCGAGATCGAAGTCGATGGCTTCCAAGTCCAGCTTCTGGGCTTCTATCTTCGAGAAGTCCAGGATGTCGTTGATTACGTTCAGCAGAGATTCCCCACTAGTGCGCACAACCTCCGCATAGCGCCGCTGTTCCTCGTCGAGATCCGTATCCAACAGCAACCCTGTCATGCCGATGACGCCATTCAGCGGCGTGCGGATCTCGTGACTCATGTTAGCCAGGAAATCGCTTTTGGCGGCGCTGGCCATCCCCGCGCGAACAGCCATATCGTTGGCGCGCGCAGTGGCCTCTTCCAGCCTGCGGTTGGTTTCGAGCAGTGCCTCCTCTGCCTGCTTGCGGGGCTCCAAATCGTCGATCACCCATATGACGCCGTGATCCAGGTCGCCAGGATTCAGCGCCTTGCCCGAGAGCGTGCACCACACGGGAGTGCCATCCTTCCGTCTCAGCTGGTACTCGACCTGGAACACCTCGCCACCGGTGAGCTTAGAATAGAACCTTTCTCCAAACTCTCTGAACCGTTCTTCAGAGAGATGCAGAGTCCTCATGCTCTTGCCCACTAACTCGTCGGGATCATCGTACCCAAGGATGTCGGCCAACCGCTGGTTGCCTCGCGCGAAGAACCGACCGCCTCTCAAATACATGATGCCCACATGCGAGTTGTTGAATATGTACTCGAATTCCCGCTTCGATTCCGCCAGTTGCTCCTCTGATTTCTTGCGCTCGGTTATGTCGGTATGGGAGCCCGCCATTCGGAATGAGCGACCCTTCTCGTCTCTCACGGCTTGCCCTCGAGCGAGGATCCATCGATAGCCGCCGTCCTTGTGCAGCATTCGAAACTCGATTCCGTACTCGCGAATCTCGCCACTTAAGTATCGATTGACGTGGTCTAGCACGACCGGTTTGTCGTCCGGGTGAACGTTGTCCTCGAATGTAGAGAACTGGCTGGGCAGCTCATCGTCCTCGTACCCGAGCATCTCCTTCCACCGAGGAGAGAGAAACAAGCTGTTATCCTGGAGATCCCAATCCCAGATCCCGTCATTGCTTCCCTTCACAGCCAGCATGAACTGCTCGCGGCTCTTTCTGAGCTCTTCCGCGATTTCGTGGCGCTGCGTTATATCGAGCAGGATACCTTCGTAGGAGAGCACACAGCCGTCATCCGCCCGCCGGATGACGGTCATATCCTCGACCCAGCGGACTGTTCCGTCGCGGCGCACGATACGATAAGGCGTGTGAGCGACTGTCCTCGCCTCCGGGTCCGCGCTACTGTCGGCGACCTCCCGGCCGACGCGGTCGAGGTCATCAGGGTGAACAACACTCGAGTAGGCAACCCTACCCGATATGAAATCCTGTGCTGTCCACCCGAAGACACGCTCGGTGTTGCTGGACGCGAACTCGACCGGCCAACCGGGAGCGTTCTTCCACACAAATACGGACGCGGGACTGCGTTCCAGGATGCCATTTGCAGCTCGCAGCGCCTCGGACTCACCTATCTTGCACAACGCGAAAGCCAAATCGCCGGCCAATTCGTTGAACAGCTCCAGCTCTTCGGAGTCCTGCGCATACCGCGCGGGAGTCGAAACCGAGATGACGCCGTACACGGTACCATCATGGACGAGGCGGCCGGACATACCGGAGCGATCGTCGTACGCGAACGACAAAGGGCAGCCAATGCATTCCTTGGATGGCTCGCTGGTAACTATCACATCGTTGCATTGTAGCGCCCGCCTCATGCAGGTGGGGTAGTCACCTTCCTCGAGCTGCCGCTCAACTTCATGATGTCTGTCTTCGAAGCCCGCGGAAGTCGCAGCAATGACAGAACCATCCTCGTCGATGAGTGCGATCCACACGTTGTGATAACCGAGGGTGCCGGTCATGCTGGCGCATGCGCGCTGGATGAGCGCGTTCCGGTCCGTCTGGACAGTCATGAGCTGGTTGATCTCGCGGATAGCCAGCAGCACCCGTCTCATGTGCTTTTCGCGTTCCCGAAGGCGCGTCAACTCGGCCTCAGTCAGTTCCAGTTCCGCGACCCTCCGCTCGAGCTGTTGGGATGTCAGGTTCGTCTTCATAGGACGCCAGAGCGATCATACCGTTCGCGCGCGATGGCCACCTTCTCTCTCCCGCCTTTCCAAATGCACCGTCTTCGCAGGTTTCGCTGCCCCGCGTATCCCGATGCCGGGAAAACAAGAGAACCGGAAAACCGTTCTACAATCCGGTTCGGACGTCTCGATTTCCGCACATTTCGTACCAAATCCCTTTTTGTCTGGCGTGGTTTCAGACCTACATCCAAGTCCTTTTCCTGCTACAACTTACGCGCACGCACGGATGGGCATGCATCCCATGGTCACCACATGGCGAGCAACGGCTCGAGCGGGCACCTCGAGTAACCGGATTGCACGGAGAAAGTGCCGGAGCTTTGTGCCGGCGGAGCACGGTATCAGCTATCCTGAGGTTCAGGCTTCCGAATAGGCGAGCTAGATTCCTAGCTGTCCATCGCCGAGCGCGGTGATTGCCGGGAAATGACAGGCGGACCGGCACTGTTCAAATCGCAATCCCGAGGCAAAGACAATACACGACCATATGCCGGCATATAGAGCAGCGGACACCAGGTGCTGAAGCTGATTCGTCCCCTAGCGCTTGTCGCGGCTGGGGCAGCCGTTGCCGTCGGTGGAGCAATGCTGCTCCCGGATAGCGCCGGCACTATTACCGATGTCGTTGGTGCGGGTGATTCGAGGGGAGCGCTGCTGTTCTTCGCGATGTACGTGCTTGGCGGGATCGTTTCGGTACCACCTGTCATCTTCGTGGTCGCGGCCGGGGCTTTGTGGCCCTTCCAGACGGCGCTGAGCATCTCCTTGTCGGGCGGGATAGCCACCGCGACACTCGGTTTCCTGATGAGCCGCCATGTGGCCCGCGATTTCTGCGCCCGTCACATCCCGAGACGGCTTCGCAAATACAATGACGGAGTCGAGAAGCACGGATTCAAAACCACTGTCGTGCTGCGATTGTTGTTCTTCCTGTTTCCGCCAGTGAACTGGATGCTTGGTATCAGTAGAGTGCGCTTGCGCGACTACATCCTCGGTACGACACTGGGCTCTATTCCGGGCATGGTTGTCTACACACTCATCGGCCACGACTGGGTCCCGTGGATCCTCGAGGAACCGTTCACCCACCTGGCCATCACGCTCGCGTGCCTGTCTGTCCTGGTCGGCAGCGTGTTCGTGATCCCGAGACTGCTGAGGGCACGGCGGGGGATTGGCGACCTCGGTCCGTCGATCTCATGGGGGCTCTTCTTTCGTTTTACTCGCGATTATCTATATCTGAGCCTCGAGACGTTTTTCCCCCCCAAGCCATACCGCCGCCCTCCGCCTATCAAGCGCTGTTTGATCATGGTCGTGTTCCTGCCGGTGTTCGGAGCGCTGCAGCTCATCCATTGGGTGGCGCTCTTCTTGGACGAGATCCTCTTCCCGCGCTACCGCAGCACTCGGGTGGAGGCACCGTTTTTCATTGTCGGTGTGCCGCGAAGCGGCACCACCCACCTTCACCGCGTGTTGTCTCGGGACACAGAACAATTCACTACCCTGCAGCTATGGCATGTGCTGCTGGCTCCCGCGATCACCGAACGGAAACTCCTTAATGCCATAGCGCGCCTGGACCGGAAAGTGGGCCGGCCTCTGGGCCGCCTCGTCGCATGGATCAGCGACAAGGTGACGGGTGACTTGAGCGACATTCACGCACTCGCGCTGAAGCAGCCCGAGGAGGATTTCCTGCTCCTCATGCCCGTGTTGGCGTGTTTCATCCTCACCGCTCCTTTCCCCCACTCGAAGCAGGTCACCGGCCTGTACCGCTTTGACACATGTGTAGCGGAATCACGAAGACGTGAGATTCTAGCTTTCTACCGAGGCATGCTGCAGCGCCATCTCTACTGCTCGGGAAACGGTCGGACGCTGCTTTCCAAGAACGTATCATTCACGCCGATGCTGTTCTCCCTGGCGGAGACGTTTCAGGATGCCAGGTTCGTGACCTGCATCCGCGATCCCCTGAAGACGGTCCCATCGCAAATCAGCGCCATGGAGCAGGGATGGCAGGCATTCGGCAACAGCACTCAGTCACCACTGTTCAGGGACCGCTGGGTCGAGTTGGTCGAGCATTACTGCCGTCACCTGAATGACGTCTTGGACAGCTCGGTCGGCGACCGCGTTGAGTGCGTGGAGATGGGCATGCTCAAGAGCGACCTGACAGATACTGTGGCGAGGCTCTATGAGAGATTCGGTTTGGTTCTCAACGGTGATTTTTCGGCGCGCCTCGGGGAGGAAGGACGGTTCGCATCACAATTCAGCAGCCGGCACGCCTACGCTTTGGAGGACTACGGATTGGATGCGGATGATTTGAATGAGCGTTTCAGGCCAGTTTGGCAGCTACTTCAGAAGCGGGTATACGCCGGGAACAAAGTGTGAATAGCCCGCCGTCTCCGCACGAGAGCCCAACCGCCCCGTCATCACCATCGGATCTCCGAGTGGTCTTTTTCTCCGATTCCTTCCCGCATCGCAACGGAGTCGGTGCATACTACTGTGACTTGATCGACCAGCTACGACCTCGCGTGGCGGCGGCGGATTTGGTGTGTCCTGATCACACGCGCTGGGGTAACCGGTCTTGGCTCTCCGTTCCACTGCCGGGAGACACTTCCCAAAGGCTGTGCCTGCCGAACATCCCAAAGGCATACCACACGCTGCGCCAAACCCGTCCCCACGTAATTGTGGCCGCCAGCCCCGGCCCTTTCGGCATGACTGCCGCGGCACTTGCGCGTCACTTCAATGTTCGATTCTGCTTTGGATATCACACCAAGTACTCCACCCTGACTGACCTGTACTGGGATCCAGTTTCCGGTGCGTTGATGACCCGCTTCCTGGTCGGGCTCGACCGCGTGTTCTTTCGACATTCTGACGCCGTGTTCACCAACGGGAGAGGTATGATGGCGTCAGCGGGCAGCATGGGCGCGCGAAGGATCGAGCTCATCGGTACGCCGATCGACCCTTTGCTGCTGGATGATCCCGTACCGATGACCAACGGCGAATTCGGGCCCGTTCTCTTTGTAGGACGCCTGGCGCCCGAGAAGAACCTCCATAAGATCGTTGAGGCAGCGAGGGCGCTTCCCGACACCCCGTTCATCATCGCCGGTGAAGGGCCATTGGCCTCCATGATCAGGCAAGCCGATGCGGAACTACCGAACCTGGAATACGTCGGATGGGTGAATCGCAAGGCGCTCTTGAACCTTTTGGACGAGCGCTGCGAGGTATTGCTCCTCCCGTCCCAGGTCGAAGCCTTCGGAACCGTAGCCGCCGAGGCCATGGCTCGCCAGCGACTCGTCGTAGTGTCCAACCGGTGCGGGATCATCGATTGGCCGGAACTGGCCGCTGGCGTGGAGATCGTCGACGTCAACACTCCGCTTGCCCCGAAACTCACCGCCCTGTCGCAGTTGCCCTACGAAAAAAGAGAAGAGAAACGGCTGTTGGCACGGCGGCAATGCCTGAAATTCGTGGAAAGGACGATCGACGATTGGTTAAAGGCCCTCCTGGACGTAGGGCGTAACTGAACCACCGTAAAGCGTTCACGAGAGCCTCAGAGAGAGCGTCCGCCCGGGAATGAAAGCACTATTGTCAATTCACGACCTGAGACCGGACACCCTGGATGACGTTTTGGATTTGATGGAGTTGCTGGGCTCGCACGATCTTCGTCCCACCTACCTGCTCGTTACACACGGCTGTCCGTGGACTTCTGACGAGGTCGGTGTCCTGCGAAAGCTGGCGGACGAAGGGAACGATTTGGTGAGCCACGGCTGGACTCACCGCGCCCGAGAAATCCGCGGCATACGGCACAAAGTTCACTCGCTGGCGCTGTCACGTCACGCCGCAGAGCATCTCTCCCTGTCTGCGGAGGAAGTGGAGTCAATGCTGCAACGCTGTTTCGAATGGTTCCGACAGAACGGCCTGCCCGATCCAAGCATTTACGTGCCACCGGCCTGGGGTCTGGGCAAGCTTTCGAGGAACTCGATGAAACAGCTACCGTTCAGATGGTACGAGGTCCTCTCAGGCATTTACGACAGCGAGTCCGATGTTCTCAAGCATGTTCCGCTCGTAGGTTTTGAAGCTGACACTCCTGCACGAAAGCGCGTGCTCAGCCTCCTGAACAGCGTGAATCTCGCCGCCGCGAGGGCGAGTGGACGGCCAGTGCGCATCGCGATCCATCCAAGGGACCTGAGACTCGAACTCTCACAGCGCTTGCGGCGTCTGCTGGAGTCACCACTGCACCCAATCGGCATCAACAGTATCTGAACAGTATCCCTCGCCATGCATGCACTCCGCATCGCAATGGTCGTCCGGGATCTGTCAATGAAAGTGAAACACCCGCTGTTTAGAGTTTAGTGAGCAATCA
>CAZOJI010000089.1:0-10643 GCA_964580055.1 uncultured Gemmatimonadaceae bacterium
CTAGGCCTATTCGTTTCTCCCCTGCCCCGGGTGCAATGATTCGCGGCTCGGGCAGGCCATTTGTCCTGCGCTCCAGGGCTGCTTGTTATTGCTTATGATCCAGCATTCGAGCACCAACACCGTTCTACCGTTGCCTCGTTTGCGTGTGAGCAACGCTCTCAAATGACTATCTGGCACACTCTGCGGGGGGATCCGATCCTATGGATCTGGGCGGCCGTGTTTGGATTGGTTGCCGCCCCATATCTCTTGCCGGTATTCGATGCCGAGACAATGTCGGTGTACTCGCTCCAATACGCCGAGATCCCGATCATCATAATGGTGATGATTGCGATTCAGTCGGGGTTGCGGAAAGTCGTTGATGAGACCGAACGCCGCTTCTGGAATCTATGGGCGTTGGGGTTCGGGTTCTGGCTCGCTGTTCGGTTTCTCATGATAGCCGTGCCCCGCGAGATCGTGAACAGACAGGTCGACGTTGCGGTCGACGTGCTGTTCTTGATGTTCTACCTCTGCATAGTGCTCAGCCTTGATCTCCGCGCGAACGGCAAGACGGATCGTGGTGCCGAGGCGGCGAAGAATCGATTTCAGACATTGGGATTCGTCACATTCCTGTTTGGTCTGCTCACTTATTTCGCGCTAATCCCAATGGCGTTGTCCCGCGACGAGTACGAAACCGTCGTCCCATCACTACTGCAATATGCGGTGTTGGATTTGTATGTGGTGATTAGTCTCGTTTACGTACGCTGGAGATGTCGGAGCGCAAAATGGCGGTCGATCTACGCGTGGCTTTTTGCAACTGCGGTTCTCTGGTTCGTCACAGACGTTGTAGAGTGCTTACAGTGGCTCGAGGTCATTCCCTGGACTCGACCGGGCGAGATTTGGGACTTGGCATGGTTGGTTCCGTTTGCAACTGTCGCCATAGCCGCTCGGCTTCGCAGGCACGAGTTTCCAGACGAGCACGATGCCGATTCGGAGATAGCCACCGCCGTCGAAACCGCTCCGCTTCGCAAGAGTCCCGTCTGGGGCGGACCGCTGGTGATATATGCTTTGGCGTTTCCCATTCTCCATTTCAGCCTACATGCATTGAACATCGTCGATCCGGCGAGCCGCGGCGCACGTGAAATCGTGACTCTAGGGTTCCTGATCGTTCTGCTGGCCACAGCCTATTCATACGATAGGTTGCTCGAACGAGAAAACCGGGAATTGGACCGTCGCCGTCTTCGGGCCGAACGGCTTCGCTCTATGCTCGCGACCGCCATAGAACAGACTACTGAGAGCGTCGTCATCACGGATACAGATGGTATCGTGGAGTATGTTAATCCCGCCTTCGAGATTACAATGGGGGGCAAGCGGGAAGATGTCGTAGGCAAGTCCGCAGACTTCCTCGACGATGCGAGTTCGCGCCGGCAGTCTGACGATGATCTCTATGATACTGTTCGCGCCGGTGGAGTTTGGGAGGGGCAGTTCGTTTACGCTACGAACAGAGGTTCTGTCTTCGAGGGAGAGGGCTCCGTATCTCCGGTGAGGGATGAGAAGAACGAGATAGTGCGATTCGTGACCGTCATGCGTGACGTGAGCAGCGAGAGGAATCTCGAAAGACAACTTGCGCAAGCGCGCAAGATGGAAGCGCTGGGTACTCTAGCAGGCGGAGTGGCGCACGATTTCAACAATATTCTGCTGGCCATATATGGCTATTGCGAACTCTCCAGGGAGGAAGTCCCCAAGGATTCGGTAGTATACGAGAATCTCGCATCGGTGCTGCGTGCCGCTGACCGGGCCAGGAGCCTCGTGAACCAGATCCTCACGTTCAGTCGGGGTGAGGGAAATGAGGCGCGGTGTCCCACTGACATGTACAAGGCGGTACATGAGTCGCTTTCGCTTCTGCGCGCTACTCTCCCTAGTACGATTGAGATCCGGCAAAAGCTCGACGAGAGTGCCGGCAACGTACTCGCCGACGCCAATCAGATACAACAGGTGATCCTTAACCTGGGAGCCAACGCCGCCCACGCCATGAGAGGTGAACGAGGTGTGCTCGAAGTGAGTCTCGCAAGGATTGACGTCGACAAGACGTTTGCCGCGTCCGTTGAAGGCCTGTCGCCCGGTCCGCATATTCGGCTGATGGTTGGCGATGACGGGTGCGGGATGGACGAGGATACGCTGGCTCGGATATTCGATCCTTTTTTTACGACCAAGGAAGTGGGTGAAGGAACGGGCTTGGGTCTTTCGGTGGCTCACGGGATCATAAGCGGACACGGTGGTGCCGTTCGCGTCGAAAGCGAACCCGGCAATGGCTCCACTTTCTACCTGTTCTTCCCTTGCTGCGAAGCTGGCGATCACAAAACGGGAGGCGGTGGTCGTGCGGGGCGCGCGGGCATGGAGGGTGGTTCCGAGCGAATACTCGTGGTCGACGATGAACCGGAGCTAGCTCGTTTGGTGCATCGAGGATTGGGACGACTTGGGTATGTGGTGACTGCTCTGGATGACAGCGCCACTGCTCTGGAGGTATTTCGGAGCGATCCCAACAGCTTCGATGCGGTCGTTACCGACCAGACCATGCCTCGGTATACGGGAATGGAGATGGTGCGCGAGCTGCGGGAGGTGAGGTCAGAGATCCCGGTTGTGCTGACCACTGGGTTCAATGCAGCGGTCACTCCGGAAGCGACGGCAGCCCTTGGAATAGCTACGGTGCTCATGAAACCCTACAGCATAGAGCGGTTGGCGTGCGCGTTGAGAGATGCGCTCGGCACCAGGGCGACCGTCGAGACTGGGTTGGGACACGCCGTGTGTGATCCGCACGAGGCGCTGCAATAGCCGGCCAGACAGGAACTTTCCAATGTGATATCTTACTGTTGTTTTCCTGCGGATTCCCAACCTCTCAGTTGAGGCTGTTATGGGTACGGTACTCGTAGTCGAGGATGATAGAGAAGTCGCTGAGATACTGTGCAAGGTGTTGGAGCGCATGGGGCATGACGCCATATACGCCGTGGACGGGCAGGACGGGATCAGGAAGTTCAAAGAAGGTGGATGCGACCTGGTCGTCACCGACATGTTGATGCCATTCAAGAGCGGCATTGATCTGATCAAGGACTTGATTAGGGAAGATCCTGCAGTTCGCATCATTGCGATCTCCGGAGGGAATTCGAACCTGCCTCCTGACGAAAGCCTGCGTACCGCATCATTTGTCGTTGAGCGAACGCTGCAGAAACCGTTTACGAAACAACAATTTGAAGCGGCAGTCGACCGCCTGGTTCCCCGGCCTGGCTTGGGACAGCCTGGAATAGAGCAGGACGTCCGGAAGAACTGGCCGACGGCGTCGGATGCAAGAAATGCCCGCCAGTAACTCGTTCAGGGTTTCTCGCCAGGCGGTCCTGGATTTCGTGCGGTAACTCAGACTCCGAGTTCGCGATCCCAAGAGTCTCCTTTTTCGTTTCGCACCATGGATTTGGGCACGCGACTCGTGCTTCTGCGGTGATAAACGCCCTCCAGGAGCTGGATCCGAGCATCGATGTCGAAGTCTTGACCTGCGCACCCAGGCACCTATTCGACGATTCCGTGCTTCGCCCTATTTCATACTTCCAGTATTCGTCAGATGTTGGGCTCGTGCAAAGAACGCCGATGAACGAGGACATTCCGGCGACCTTGAATCTGCTCAAAGCGTTTCTCCCATTCGACGGTCCTACAATACAATCGTTGGCACAGAGGTTGAGGGCGCAGCGTTGCGATCTCGTAGTCTGCGACATCGCTCCGCTGGGTATTGTCGTTGGGCGTGAGGCAGGGGTGCCTACCGTTCTCATCGAGAACTTCACATGGGACTGGATCTACTCGGCATACGTCGAGACGGCTCCGGAGATCGAGTTGTATGCCGCCTATCTCGAGACTGTTTTCCAGGGCGCTGACTACCACCTTCGGGCTGAGCCGGCCTGTCAGGATTCCCCGTCCGATTTGACTGTCAGACCGATTGGTCGCAGAGCGAGAACGCCGCCAGAACAGATTCGCGAGGCGCTGGGATTCCAGGGACACGAAAAGATGGTGCTCGTGACATTCGGCGGCACACCGGGGGCATGGAATCCAATAGGTAATATGGACAATCACCCTGACGTGGTTTTCGTGGTGCCAACGGCGGCGGAAGAATCTGATACCGAGGGCGATGCGGTACGATCGGTTGCTCGTTCCAAGTTCTATCATCCCGATCTCATCGGCGCTGCCGATGTGCTGATATCAAAGCTCGGCTACAGCACGATCGCGGAGGTTTACTATGCCGGCGTGCCCTTTGGATTCCTGCGAAGGCCCGATTTCAGGGAGTCGCCGGCGCTGGAACGGTTTGTGAGAGAGAACCTGCCGTCTCTCTGCATCGGTGCCGATGTCTTTGAGAGCGAAGAATGGGAGCATCTTCTGGCGCGTCTGTTGGAGTTGCCTCGGGTTGAACGAAGTGGACCCGACGGTGCGCACCAGGCCGCTGATTTCATTCTGGGGATCCTCGCCTCATTCTGATTCCAAGTATAGGAACCTGTTTCTGGAATTAGAAAGCCGAGATCCATGTTTCCCAAACGAACATGAGGAGGATAGAAAAGATGGCGCAGACCTTCGTGAGACGCGGGGGCGGCCAGATACTCAGGCTCGCATTCCTGATCGGCGTCCTTTTGTTTCTGCCGGGCTTTCAGAGCGAGTCCGCTGGCTACCGTGATTTCAGTGAGATGACCGACGCGCTGAGGCGGCTCGTCGATGCACACTCGGACCTTGCGACTCTAGAGTCAGTTGGTCGAACTATAGAGGGCAGGGACATCTGGGTCGTGGAAATCGCCAACCGATCGGGTAGACCGGTGGGCGAGAGGCCGGCTCTACTAATAGCGGCAAACCTGGAGGGCAACCAGCTGGTCGGCAGCGAATTGGCGGTGCGCATTGTGGAACACCTGCTCGTCAACTACTCCTCTGATCCCGCCGTCCAGGATCGGCTCGACAACCACGTCGTCTATGTCTTTCCACGCATCAACCCCGATGCCGCGGAGTTGATGTTCGCAGGCATTCAGTCGGGACGTCGCACGAACATGAGACCGCATGATGACGACAACGACGCCCGAATTGATGAAGACGGCCCCGAAGACCTCAACGGTGATGGTCAGATAACCCTGATGCGAGTGGCCGATCCCAAGGGCCCGTACATGATTCACGCGGACGAACCACGTCTGCTGAAGAAGGCGGAGGCGCACGCTGGCGAGAATGGTTCGTACCAGGTGTACTGGGAAGGCATCGACAATGACGGCGATGGTTTCTTCAACGAGGACGGTCCGGGCGGAGTAGATCTGAATCGCAATTTCCAGCACGCGTATCCCTACCACGAGGCGGGCGCCGGTCCGCACATGGTGAGCGAGCAGGAATCGCGGGCGCTCCTGGATTTCGTGGTTTCGCACCGTAACATCGCGATGGTGATGACCTTCGGAGAAAGCGACAACCTAGTATCGCCGCCGACGTCCAGTGGAGCACTGGAGCCGGCATCTGGCATCGAGCTGGTTTCCTTTGCAGATGAGAGCTTCGCTGCCGCCGATACTGTCGGGACATTTCCGATAACACTACCCGGCCGCGATTACGGATTCGGCTATGAATACTCCCGGCGCGGCCCTTCTTCCGCGCCACGTTCGCTGGAAGGGCGTCAACCGCACAGAACCGTGGACCGGTTAGACCTGGAATACATCAAGGCGATAGGTGAAGAGTACCGCGAGACAACCGGGATCGAGAAGCCGCCGGCGACCAGGCAGCCGAAGGGAGCGTTTTTCGAGTACGCATATTTCCAATTTGGCGTCCCGTCGTTCTCGACTCCGGGATGGGGACTGCCGGTGAGTTCTTCCGGCGAAAGTGAGGGGGGCGGCGCAACAACTCCGCAGGCAGGCCGACGAAGGCCAGCTGCTTCCGGAGGTATGGAAGCGCGTGGCACAGGAACGCCGGGACAATCTGTCGATCTCGATCTTCTGCGGTGGATGGACTCCGAAAAGGTCGACGGCTTTGCGGATTGGTCCGAATACCAGCATCCCACGCTCGGCAGGGTCGAAATTGGAGGCTTCAAGCCATACGCCGCAAGCAATCCCCCACCTGACGTTCTGGACGAACTCGGCGAATTACACGGGGAATTCGCAGTATATCTCATGTCGCTCTTTGCGTCCGTAAGCATAGCAGACGTCGAGGTTACCAACCACGGTGGTGGCGTGTTCGAAATCAAGGCAGAAATCGAGAACTCCGGTTACCTGCCCACGGCCCTGAGCCAGGGTGTGGCAGCTCGGTCCGTTGCACCTACAATGGTTCAACTCGACGTCCCACCGGAGGATGTTCTGACCGGAGCGGCAAAGACCAGTTTTTTTCAGTCGCTGGATGGGTCTGGGTCTCGAAAGACTTACGTCTGGGTAATCAGGGGAAGGCAAGGGATGAGCCTACAGCTTCACGTTAGATCGCAGAAGGCTGGCTCTGACACCGCAACGATCACACTCCGGTGAGGCGCAAAATGACGACAGGAAATAGACGACTGAGACTGCTGCCGAGGCTCATCGCTACTACAATGGTGGTCCTTGCGCTGATGCCGCTATATACGATCCGACTCCACGCCCAAGACGGTTCTGATCCACAACACCGCGTGCACATCGATTTCAACCGCTGGCACGACTACGACGAGATAAAGGCCGACCTCCTGCGCCTCGAAGACGCCTACCCCCGCTTCCTGAAATATGAGTCGATTGGAACGAGTCAGGGCGGCCGCGACATGATGCTCATGACTATAAACAACCCCGAGACCGGTCCGGAGATGAGCAAAGCGGCGATGTTCATCGACGCCAACATGCACGGCAATGAGATCCAGGGCGGAGAAGTGTGTCTCTACACAATCTGGTATTTGATGGAGAACTACGGCCGTATCGAGGACGTGACCAGGATCGTCGACCAGCGGGTGTTTTACATCATGCCCATAGTGAATCCTGATGGTAGAGACCACTTCATGGACGGCTCAGGATCCGGAGCACGTACCGGCCATGTGCCGGTGGACAACGACAACGACGGCCTCTTTGACGAAGACGGACCCAATGATCTGAACGGCAACGGTACTATCGAACAGATCCGCAAATACGTTCCAGGTGAGGGAACGCACCGCATCAGCCACCTCGACCCGCGCATCCTGGAGCGAGTGCCACCAGGCGAGCGCGGGGACTATGTGTTGCTCGGGATGGAAGGATCGGACGACGACGGCGACGGCATGGTCAATGAGGATCCGGTCGGGGGGTACGATCCCAACCGGAACTGGGGTTCGGATTGGCAACCCGACTATGTCCAGCGCGGCGCCATGGATTATCCGTTCCAGCTGCCCGAGTCCCGTGCGGAGAACGCTTTCCTGATGGCACACCCGAACATCGCGGGAGTTCAATCATACCACAACAGCGGCGGCATGATCCTGCGCGGGCCGGGTGCCAATTGGTACGGAGAATATCCAGCGACTGATGTTGCCGTGTACGACGAGTTGGGTCGCAATGGTGCGCGAATGCTCCCGTACTATAGGTACTTCGTGATTTGGGACAGCCTCTACACGGTGCATGGGGGGTTCATCGATTGGACCAACGACGGACTCGGCATCATCTCGTTCTCGAATGAGCTGTGGGCGAGGGGGCAGTACTTCAACAGTCCTGATCTACAGCGACAGATGGAGGACCCACAGAGCCCGATAAGCGCCCCGAGGGCAAGGTATTTCTTTGACGACTACCTCGAGTTTGGTGATCAGTACATCGAGTGGGCCGAGTTTCAACACCCGCAGTACGGTGAGGTAGAGATGGGCGGCTGGAAGAAGACATTCGGCCGCGTCCCGCCGAGGTTCATGAACGAGGAGTTGGCACATCGTAATATGGCCTTCACGCTCTATCAGGCCGATCAAATGCCACTCATGAGCATGGGCGAATCGAGTGTGCAGCGCGTGAGCGGAAACGTCTTCAAGTTGCGCCTCGACCTGATCAATGAGAAGGTGGCGCCCACCATAACGGCGCGGGCCGCAAGCAACAACGTTGTGCCTCCGGATCTTCTGATAGTGGAGGGAGCCGAGGTCATCTCTGCCGGTTGGGTGCCCAACAAGTTCGTTCCCGGACCCACTGAGATGATCGGTCAAAACGACTTGTCGAGGATCCTGATTAGAAATGGTCACCCAGGAAGGACAACCCGGACGGTGGAGTATCTCCTCAGGGGAAGTGGAGCAGTTACGGTTCGCTACGTAAGTGTGAAGGGCGGTACCGTTGAGAGGACGGTCGCACCGAGGCGATGATCCCGCAGCAGAGGCGGAGTTGCGGGAGTTGTGCGATCAGCTTTGTTGATCGCTTGCTCTCGCGACTCCGCCTCGCTGCTATCATCCTTCTGCATTCATTCGTCCTCGAGCTCGCCGACGTATTGTTCGGTTGAACTGCCCCCGGTGCCACCGCTCTTACTTCATCGAGCCTGCACGCCTCTGACGGCCCCTTGAATCAGGTTGTAAGCTGCATTCAGAGACAGCCCGTCGGGATCACTGTCACCCGAAGGAGTGGAGGCGATGCCGAGAGCCGCCACCTTGTCGTATTTGAAGATCTCAGTCAGAGCCGCGGCCAGCTCGAGACTGGTCGGACCGTTCCGTACTGTGAGGCCGTGTCCGGGAACTTCTGAAGGATCCAAGACATCCATGTCGATGTGAACGTAGATCACGTCGGCGAGTCCCGACAAGCGTTGCATCTGGCGGTGTATGTTCTCCGATATCGTGCGAATGTCCTGCACGGATATGTGCTCGATATCGGAGCTGTCGATCAAGTACTGCTCGAGCGGATCCGTGTCGCGCACCCCTGCCATGACGATGTAGCTGGTGGGCAGAGCGGGATCCAGGCCCGATTTCAGGCGCAAGTTGGTCAGCGCCATTCCCGCTGAGATCGCTACCGGCATGCCGCCGAGCATTCCGCTCAGCGTAGTTTCTGGGGTATTGAAATCGCCGTGCGCGTCGACCCACAACAAACCGACGCGAAGGGGCCTTCGACTGGGCCCCGAATGTTGGAGTCCGGCGAGCATTCCCATTAGCGAACTGCAGTTGGCCAGCAACCCGATCGACATGTAACCTTCTCGTTCGTTCTCCGCCACAATCGTCGCAAGATGACCGTTTGCCAACCCCAGACGGTGCCACTCCCCGTAGTCGTCTTCCTCCTCCGGCAGCAAGCGGACGTTGGCTACCGGCTTGAGAGTTGTTCCCATTTCTTCGAGGATGTCTTTGATTCCTCCCTCTGCCAGGTAGCTGGGGTTGTCAGAGAGCTCCGCAACATTGCGTGAGCCGGAGTACTCCATCTTCACCAAGGCGATTCTGGTATCGCCGTCCTCTCCATTGTAACGCTGGCAAAGAGCCAGGTTCGGCAGCGCCAATATGGTTGTCACCACCAGTACAGAAGATCTCATCCGGAGGCTCCTAGTCGGGGAGTTTTGACTTGAATTCGGCATCCAGACACTACCCGTGGTGCCACATTCGGGCAAGGCTTCCTACTCTGCCCGTTTGGGGAGCGATCGCTACCACGAACCCCGCGCTTCAGCGCGAAAGACCTCAGTCAATATTCAGCAAAGATCGTCCCACGCAACCTTGAACCGGTGCCCGCAGTTGGGGCATTCCAGGTGCTCGGGATGTCCGCGCAGACGTATCCGAGAGCTCGAGAGGGGACAGACCGCGTAAACCGAGCCAAGATCCTCCGGTCTTCCGCGAACCGGGTTAGGCTCTGCTTCGGAGCGGACAACCACGCTGAAACACTCTGGCCGGTGCCGTCTGATTCGAAGATGGTGACGCGGAATGACCACGAGCCGGTCGGTGATGTCGAGCACTACTTCTGTGGATGCCGTGTCGTCAACCACTGGATACCAAGCCCCTCGGCGTAGGCTGTAGGCACCGGGGGGCTCTACCCGTGCCCAGCCGGCAGCATTGCTCATTGAGGCGATCCTCCGGCAAAGATCTATGGTGCAAGACCGGCTTACGCCGGACCCCGGCGGCTAGTGCAATATGTTCTCAGAATCAACTCGAGGCTGTGATTCCAGGTCCATAGTTCCTGCGACATGTGTCACAATCTTCTGGAACCCAGCATTTGCCCTGTTGGATTCCATTTGTGCTGCTGGATTTAATGCGTTGTGGGGCCCATTATACCGGCTGAAACTGGGTTTGGGAAGGCTTCCCTCGGAGAATCTGCGACGTTCCGGGGCGTGTACACATCCGTAACGGATAGTGATGCCTCTCGTCTCATGTAACTGAAGAGAGTAATAGATGATGATGCCGAAATTGACCGCGGTGTCCTCGGCGTTCGTCTTGGCATTCTGCTGTAGCGCGTTGCACCCCCTGTCAGCCCAGATCTTCGATCAGCGGTTGACCGGGCCGGTTGTCACCTTTCCGGAATCCTTCAGCACAGTCGCAGGTTTGCTGGAACTGCCTGGCGGTAGAGTGCTGCTGTCCGACGGACTGGGGCAAGCTCTGACGGTGTTGGACATGGCGGCGGGAACTGCGGACACGATCGGCAGGGTCGGGGCTGGACCGGAGGAATACCGTCAGCCAGACGGGATATTCCCTCTGCCCGGTGATTCGATACTCCTAGTAGACCTTGGCAACGCTCGCCTCACCCCCATAGGTCCGGACTTAGGGTCCG
>CAZOJI010000090.1:0-10413 GCA_964580055.1 uncultured Gemmatimonadaceae bacterium
GATCTTCTGGGCGATGTGGTACCGAAGGGATAAGCACGGCAAGGCGGACGGTGTGGACAGTCCGAACGGCTCGAGCTCGTAGGCGTCCACCCAGGTGGAAAGCACACGAACCGAATGGGGAGGCTTCCGGGAGTCGCTCACCGGAGGGCTCCTTCCCGCACCAGCGCTCGGAGGTCCTCAGCTTCTGCGTGTCCAAGTACCCCTCCCGCTCGGCCTGGTCGATTGCCTGGCGGAGGAGTGTCGGTCCCACGTTGGACCGCTGGCAATCCTCGATGGTCCGCCGGACCGTGGTGGTAGGAATGCCCTCTACCAGGTCGACTTCGCCTTTCGACAGCTCGGCATTGTGGATAGCGAGGTGTCCAGGGATTTCTCGGCGCACCCGGAAACCCCTGGGCAGGGTGATGTGCACTTTCGCCGGGTTCACGTCCGACAGGTCCCGGATGGCCAGGGCCGACTCGTGCGGTATCACCCCGGGAACGCCCGCCGGCCACAAGCTGGCCTCCATGTATTCCGCAAGGGGCGAGGCCGGGAAGGTTGGCAGACGATACACCCCCAGCTCACTCGCTCGAGTACTCCTCTGGTAGCCATCATCCTGAGAGCGTTGTTGATAACCACAGTTTGCTAACTCCCAGCGGCGAACGCCATACTTCGGTTGAACTGACGGTTAGACTGTATGTCAGTCGCAATGAACAGAAATCGGCAGGGGACGCCATACCCCTGATGTCTACACTGAAAGGTTACAAAAGTATATATTTGAAGACATAACGAAGGGTCGTGCTCTCAATATTGAAAGGAAATACTGCTGCGAAATGACCGGTTTGCTGAAAAGATCAGGGCGTTTTGCCTGTTATTATATGAAGCTTAATTGATGGTATTGAGTGGGGGAAGTTACTTATGAAGCGGATTACGCTCGTTCTGGTTTCAATTGCTTTAGTATTTGCTTTACTCAGATGTTCCAACGATTCAACAGCTCCTGACGAGGAAACGACCCAGGAATACGGAGAATTGGTAATTGAATACGAGGAAGAGGCCGGATCCTCCAGCAGCGGCGATCTGGATCCGCTCTCCGGAGGCTCTATTACCGCAACACGTTCTGACGGGGTAACTTATACACTTGAAGCGAGCCCCGGGGCAGTTGAGGAAGTCACCACAATTACACTAACCCCGGTTACCAATCTTTCGTTTTCCGTCCCAGGCTCGGAATCACTGGAGGATACTTCATCCTGTCATTTCGGAGTAATTGCCGAACCTCACGGGCTGGAGTTCTCCCCACCCGCTATTCTCACTATCGAATATCCTGACACTGTTTCATGCAGCATAACAGATTCAACAATTGTTGCCGCTTTCGGCGAGAACTCCAGTTATTATGAGATAATCCCCACAGAGATAGATCAAGCCGTTTCCGCAATCTCCTGCACACTGTCTCATTTCAGCGGATACGGCAGCGACACCCCGGGGAAGGAATTCCTGCGGAACCTTATTGAGAAGGCGGGTGAATACGGACAGGATCATCCCGCCTTGGATATTCTGCTCAAACTCATGAGTTATTATGGACACGCGGCTGATATGGGCTGGAGCACTCTGGCCGGGCTGGCGCGGGATAACTGTTCTGGGATTCTTCAGGTACTTACCGATGAAGCAATCACAGAAGCGGAGGCGGAACCGGTACCGAGCGCATTTGAGTTGATTCTGGATTCTTATGAATACGCTGACAGTCTGGACCTTTCCGACATCAAGAGCGATATAGAGGCTGTATTCAACGGGCTGGTGGCGGAATACGCTTCTGCTGGCCACCAGCAGTGCCAGGACGGCAATTATGAAACAGGAGCAGACATCCTGGATCAGGCGCTTGACTGGGCTCAGCTTTCTCCCAACCCTGACTCAGGACTGATCGATCAGATAGAAACCTGGATAGCGGCGTGCGGCAGCGGGGGTGAAGTGGATTTCTATCTGACTTCCGACAAACAAACCGTTCAGACAGGTGTTATATCTGAAAGCACTCTGGACCGGGGGATATTTACGGTAACCGCCCACTTTGAGAGGGGAGGGGCTCCACTGCAGGATGTATTTGTAGAGATCAACTGGCCCGATGATGTAACTCATGATCAGGACGGGAATACAGACGCTAATGGTGAATTTGAGGCATCATTTGCGGGTCACTGGGCAGATAACCTGAACAGCGATACGGATACCACGGAATATCACATCCCTGCCAGAGCGTACCGTGAAGGAACGAACTACTACGATACACTTTCGGTAAACATACTGGATATCAAGATTGCCACCTCAATGGAATATGAATACCACTACTCAGCATCAACATCCGATTGTGACTGCCATCTAAGCGGAGGCGGGCAGAGAATCAGAGGTATCCATAACGCGTGCGAAGGTTTTCTTAGCGAGAGGTCATATTCATATGACGCTACCAATGAATCACTCGAGCTGATCCCCGATACTTTGATGGCCTACGGTTGCGGGGGAAGCAGAGCGAGTTATGAACCTGCAGAGGATCCTGAAACAGGGATAACAGTCCGGGTGCTCTCACAGATTCATCTGTCAGACCTGGACACTAACTGGTTGACCGCATACCTGGAACATTGCAGTGGCGGGGAATGTTACCCTTCCAATGTCATCCCCCACGGCAGTGATTCTAGAACCGGCAAGTATACATGGTGGCCGGATGATATAGTCTATAACGACTGGGGACTGAGCCTGGATACCGACTTACTGGGCGAAGCTGCTTATTCGTGGGCTGATAGCAGTAGCGGCACAGACTGGACGCGGAGGGCGAGTCTACATATTGAGGTTACGGGGTCTTATACGGTGCCGTGACCAAAAAGATCAAACCCTGAAACACTCCTGGACACCTCCATTTCGGGGCGACGTACTCGGCAGGGGGGAAAGCGAATTCCTACTATGGAGGTTGTCAAGACGCTCCTCCCCTACACGCCGAGTGTCAACGGGATGACAGCCGGCGTCCGGTCAAGTCCCGAGGTTTGTGTAAAAGCGATTGAGCAAGTTCCTCGGGTTCTTTCCTACGCTGCCTGATCCGCCTCCTTTTTCTCGAGCAACGACACATCCAGGTATCTACGGTCCCCCCAGATGGCCGTCGCGTGTAATGCGACCGCTGTGATCAGTCGCAACGCACAGGCCCGGCCTGGAAATGCTCCGACAGCCTTGGTCAAGACATTGCGCTGCAAATGAACTGTGCAGCACTGCCGACGGACCTCCGGAAACCAACGACGGCGTGTCATCTCTTCCAACGCTTCTTGAATCTCGTTCTTGTTCATCTAACCGACGTCCTTTTTTGTCTCACCGCGGCAAACCACGGGCAACAAACACCTTCGAAAAACAAACGACTCAGAAATGCGTGCGATTTTGACCGGTGGAACGGATGGTCAGCGCACCGTCTAGAACGGCACCACGCCGCGTAAACCCGGTACCGTCGCTGACGTTTCCGTGCCCCGGAAGGCTTTGTCAACTCGAGCGAAGTTTGCGACAAGAAGCGTAGGGTCCGGATCAGGAAAGCCCCGTATGCGGTCGTTTCCTTTCTCAGTGGAACGTCGAAAAGGGGGACAAATCAGCTCAAGTTGACAGTACCCTAATAGTGCAGTGCAAGGTCAATGTACTTGACGAAAGCCCGATACATAATAGTTTGGGTAAAGAACTGTAATAGTTGTTGAAACAGACTATTATGATTAGCAATTCCACAGATGTTGAGCGCGCACTCGACGCAGTCGGCCAGATCCTTCGCGCAGAAGGATTCGAATTCGCCGTCGTCGTGATCGGTGGTGCTGCGCTCCAGCTCTTGGGCGTGGTACAGCGTGCTACTCGCGATGTCGACGTCGTGGCCTTAGCCGAGCCGCCCGATGCCAACCGACCGCGGCTGAGGGATCCCGGCGACGAACTGCCGGATCCACTGCTGCGGGCCCGGGAGATCGTCGCCGACGACCTCGGCCTTGATTCCGATTGGCTCAACCTCGGCCCAGCCCTCCAATGGAAGCAGGGGTTGCCTCCAGGATTCGAGGATCGGCTGCAGTGGCGCCGGTACCACTCGCTCACGGTAGGGATTGCCGGCCGTCGAGACCTCATCGCGTTCAAGCTCTACGCGGCAAAAGACTCGGCCGGGCCGTCGAGCGTGCATTACCAGGACCTGATCGCCCTAAAACCGTCCTCCGAAGAAATCGACTGGGCCGCGGACTGAGTGCGGACGCAAGATGTCGCCCCGGAATTCCACGCGGTGCTCACAGAAGTTGTCGACCATGTCAAGCTCAGTCGTGGATAGCATCGCCGGCGAGGTTCGGGAAGCCGCGGCCTCGCTGGCATGGGCGCAATGGGCTGCACTCGGCAGCGTAGCGTCTTCGCGAAGGCAGGCAGTGGCACTCGTGGACCCCGAAGCGCTCGTGTTGTTGTCACTGACATTTCGGGACCACGAACGCCGGCTCTGGGACGTGCTCTGCGCGTGGATACCAGTTGGCGTGCGATTCCTGAGCGTTCAGCGCATCAAGAACCTCGCCCGGGCTTTCCCCCAAAACACGAACTTTGCATTGAGCCAGTTCGCATCCCTCGCCGTAAGTGAAGGGAAAGACGCCCGCTGGAGATCGCTGGCGGAAAGCCCAGCCGGCGACCTGCCACCGGGACGCGGCAAGGAGTGGAATGTGACAGGGGGCTTCATCGAGAAGCCGGCCCTGATGCTTCGGCTTCGCCTGGGTCTCGGAGTGGGACTGCGCGCTGACGCCCTGAGCTTCTTACTTGCCCGACATGGCGAATGGTTGCCGGTTCGGGCGATCGCCGCCGCACTGGGCTACACTGAAGCTGCCACCCGTCGGGCACTCGATGACCTATCGGCTGCACGATTGATTCATGCCACCGTAGAGGCCCAACCGACGACGTACTTCGCAGACGCGAAACCGTGGTGTGACGTTTTGGGAATAGAGACTTTCCCCACGTGGCGCAGGTGGTTCGAGATCTCCGCACTGTTCGCAGATCTCGATGGTCTGTGGAGATCAGCTGAGGTGCGGACCGTGACCGAGTACGCTGCACGTGCACTGCTCCGCCAGCGGTTGAGCCAACACCGCACCGCGTTCATTGGATTGGCCTCTGGAGATATACACCCGCAGTCGAAGAAGCTGGATATCGAAGACGTCAAGAAATTGCTTGAACGGGTGATGGATATGGTGTAACCCGCGCGGCTTTGTCAACTCGAGCGAAATTTGCGACAAGAAGCGTAGGGTCCGGATCAGGAAAGCCCCGTATGCGGTCGTTTCCTTTCTCAGTGAAACGTCGAAAAGGGGGACAAATCACCTGACCAGCTCGATTCCTTGCAGCACTCATTGCAACACCGGCAGCGCGTTATTACATTAGTAATAACACAAACAGACGGTACAGACCATGGCCAAACAATCCACCATTCGCGCTATCGGCAACTCTGCCGGCACTACGATTCCCAAAGCCATGCTCGAACGATTCCGATTGGCTGAGGGCGACCGAATCCACCTCGTCGAGACTGACGACGGAATCTTGATCACGCCATTTGATCCCGATTTCGCAGATGCCATGAAGATCTACGCCGAGGGGGCTGCGCGTTACCGCAACGCCATGCGGGAACTCGCCAAGTGAGTGAGCCTCGCTCGCTCTCCCCTACGGCCGTTCTTGCAGTGCATTCCGACCAGATTAAAAGCCATGGAGGATCGTTGGGGTTGAGGGACCGAGGCCTTCTTGATTCGGCACTCGACCGGGCAAGCAACCGGTACCACTATGAGCCGGATTCCGACCTTTGCCGCCTAGGTGCATGTTATGGGTACGGGATTGCACGAAACCACCCGTTCGTTGATGGGAACAAACGTGTTGCCTTTCAAGCCATGTACCTGTTCCTTGGGCTCAACGGCCTTCGGATCGATGCCCCCGAAGAGGAGGTCGTCGTTTTGATGCAGAATCTCGCCGGTGGCCAGGTCGATGAGACGCAACTCTCATCCTGGCTGCGTGACCATACTATCCAACGCTAACCCGAACGGCAAAGCAACTATCTCCAATGCCCTCTCCCCCGAAGAGGTCCTTCGCGTGCGTTGCGACGATGACGGCTGCCGCATAGGTCAGCACCCCAACGCATAATTCCGGTACGGTCACTGACGCTGCCGCGTACCAGACTAGCTGCTTCCACCTGGAACCGGTTGGTACATGGGAGCGGCAGCGGGTTTTGCTCAGCAAGCGGGGCCTCGCCCCAAGACAGCGCCGAGCAGCGTCTTTTGGCCCCGCAGGCCTCAGGCCTCACCGCTGTATCGCCTCATCGAGGATCATTTCGACGAGTTCTGCACGGTCTACCATGAAAAACCTACTTTTCATGAGGGAAATTCATGGTATATTCGATCATGATTCGCAGGAATTATCTTCTTCAAACCCTAAAAAACGCGCTTTCCCGATCGCGAATTGTGGTATTGACGGGCCCTCGGCAGTGCGGCAAGACCACCCTTGCCCGTCAATTCCTCGACCCGGAATCCGTCAACTACTTGGATCTCGAAGATCCAGCAAGTCTGGCGCGGCTCGACGAGCCCAAAACCGCGCTCAGCCCGCTGCGGGGTTTGGTTGTGATCGATGAGGTGCAGCGCCGGCCTGACCTCTTTCCCCTACTGAGGGTGCTCGCTGACCGGGAGGGCTTGCCCGCGCGATTTCTGATCCTGGGCAGCGCATCCGGCGATCTCCTGCGCCAGACCTCCGAGAGCTTGGCCGGACGCATGGAGCGTCTAATGGTGGGCGGGTTTTCTTTACGGGAGGTGGGAGTGGGCGCGGAGCAATCCCTGTGGTTGAGGGGCGGTCTCCCCCTGTCCTACCTGGCTGGTACGGAGGCCGACAGCGTTGCGTGGCGCAAGAGTTTCGTTCAGACTTTTTTGGAGCGAGACCTCCCTCAGTGGGGTGTGCGCATCCCTGCGGCGGCGCTGTTGCGGTTTTGGTCCGTCGTCGCACACTACCACGGCCAGACGTGGAACGGCGCGGAAGCGGCGCGAGCCATCGGCGTGAGCGAAGCCACCGCACGCCGTTACCTGGACCTGCTTACGGACGGATACATGATTCGCCAGCTGACGCCGTTTCGAGCGAACTTGCGCAAACGGCAGGTAAAATCGCCGAAACTCTACGTGCGCGACACCGGGCTGCTGCACCAACTACTCGGTGTGGATTCCCACAAGTCGTTGCTCACGCACCCCAAGGTCGGAGCATCCTGGGAGGGGTTCGTGGTGGAACAGGTGCTGCAGTCAGAGCCCCACGATGAGGTTTTCTTCTGGGCGACTCACCAAGGTGCGGAGATGGACTTGGTCCTGCGGCGGGGCGACCAGCTGCTCGGGATCGAGTGCAAGCGCACCGACACCCCTCGACTCACGCGCTCGATCAGAATCGCGATCGAAGACCTGCGACTCAAGCGCGTGGCCATAGTCTATCCCGGTGAGAAAAGGTTCCCGCTTTCAGAGGATGTGGCTGCCGTTCCCCTGGCTAGGTTGGCTGACGCTGAATCAGTATTCGACGCATAGAACAGCACCACGCCGCGTAAACCCGGTACCGTCGCTGCGGCCTTTGACTCCCACAATACTCGTTTCCACTTGGAAGCGGGTGCATGGGAACGACAGCTGGCACGGTGCAGAGTACACAGCCTCGGCACAGCACCACGCCGAGCGGCGTCTACAGGCCCCGCCGCCCACAAGCCTCACCGCTGTATCGCCTCACCGAGGATCATTTCGACGAGTTCTGCACCGTATACGATGAGCGGTTCTTCAGCCGGCATTTCCAATGAGGAAACCGGTAGCCGTGGTTGCTGTTCGTATTGCTTATCATGCCCGAAACCTGACTGGCACGGGCTCGAGTTGATATTACCATTAGGTTGACTATATCCATGGAAATACAAGAGTGAGGAGCAGCTCCATGACAAAGATGAAGCTGATGAGATCGTTCGGTCTCGCGATTTTGTCTGTGATTCTCAGCCCAGGATGTACGGGCTCACAAGCTGGATATCCTCTCGAGTTCGATGTTCAATTCACTGAACAAGCTGCTTCTGGTATTGCCGATCTCGGCCTCGAGGTTCCCGTGAAGGGGAGGGTATTCGTCATCATCACTCGAGACGCCGATTCCGAACCCCGGGAGCAGACCGGCATAACGGGTGTGCCTCTTTGGGGAAAGGATGTGCACGACCTGCGAGGCGGCGACCGGGTCATCTTTTCTCACGGTGACCCCTCCTCTCGAGGGTATCTCTTGGACGAGATCGGCGACATTCCGCCCGCTGAGTACACCGTACAAGCATTCTTGAACGTTTACACCACCTTTCAGCGGGCAGACGGGCACGTCCTGGAGATGCATCTCAACAGCGGGGCGCATCAAAGCCTGTTTCGATCCCCGGGAAACGTCTACAGCGTGCCCTCGAGGGTCCATCTGGATCCGACTGATGACGAAACGGTGGAACTCACGCTGAGCGAAGTAATCCCACCTTCGCGCCCCTTGCGAGAGGGTGAGGTTTTGCAGCAGGGGCTGTACGACGATACGGACTGGGTGAAGTACGTCAAAATCAAGAGCGAGAAAGTCTCCGAGTTTTGGGGACACGATATGTACATCGGCGCCAACATCCTGCTGCCGAGAGGTTATGCGGACCACCCCAATAGGCGCTACCCGGTGCTTTACATGCAGGGGCACTCGTCGGGATTCACGCCGGTCCCCTACGCGCCGGTGCCGTGGTTCAAAGAAGGCTTTACGATCGACAACCCCGGAATCGACAACCAGCTCGATGGCTTTTACGAAGCCTGGACGAGCGGTACTCTCCCCGAAATGATCGTCGTGACATTCCGCGACGCGAACCCCTTCTTCGACACCTCCTACTCGGTCAACACCGCCAATCTCGGGCCATACGGCGACGCCATCATGGATGAGCTCATTCCCTATATCGAGGACAACTTCCGGATCATCCGCGAGCCTTGGGCGCGGACCTTGGCCGGTCGTTCCACCGGGGGGTGGGAAGCCTTGGCCATGATGGTCTGGTATCCCGACTTTTTCGGAGGTACGTGGGTTTGGGCGCCGGACCCCATTGATTTTCGAAAATACACGCAGATGAACATTTACGAAGATGCCAACGCGTTCTACCGGGAGTACGCCTGGCTTCGAACCGAGCGTCCGCGTCGGCGGGATATCGACGGTCTTCCACGATTCACGATCCGTAACGCGTTCTACTACGACCAAACCATTGGGGACAAAGGGCGATCTGGAGGACAACTGGCCGCATGGGAAGCGCTCTACAGCCCGGTGGGAGACGACGGTTACCCCGCCCCGCTGTGGGATCCCGAAACGGGTGCGATCGACCGCGAGGTCGCATCATATTGGGGAGACCATTACGACATCGCCAAGAAACTCAAAGACAATTGGCCCACCCTCGGACCCAAACTGCGAGGCAAGCTTCATTTCGCAGTCGGGATCACGGACAACTCGTATCTCAACGAGGGTGTGCATATGATCCAGGAGTTTCTGGAAGCGACCACCGATCCGCCCGCCGAGGCCACCTTCCAGTATGGGTGGAGGGGACATCACTCGTGGATCGGTCATAGTCCGATCGAGCCCGAGCGACAAATGACCTACGCGGAGTTCATCCAGGTGCTCGCCGGCTATATGCAGAAGCGTTGATGCGGTATTCTCAACTCGATGGTGCACGGGTGGGGGCGATGCCGGATGGTTGTGATTCCTCAGGCGGCAGCGGCCGCACCCCATTCGCTACCGGCACTGGCGCCGCTCGAGATTCGTTGGGTATTCGGGTCCGGACTTCCTGCATCGCTTCGTGTAACCCGACATCTGCTTCTCACCTCTTCGCCCCCTCTCGTTCGTACTCTCCCCGACACCAACGGCCGCTCAGCAGAGGCGACAACTATCCTAACACAGGGCATTAGTCGTACTGACTTGGCCCGACACGTTCTGTCGGAATATGAGAGCGAAATCGAACCAGCCGTACGTTATTCGCAGCCGTTTCGCCTAGGTGTGGCTGGTAACATAGCATACGTCGACGGAAGGCCAGCCGAGGCGCTGAGCGATTTTGAAGCCTGGGACGCGGAGATTAGAAACCCGGTGGTTGCACTCTATGACATAGCCCTCGCTCACGATGCTGCTGGAAACGCAGATTCAGCGCTGGCCGTCTTTGAGCGGTTCCTGAACACCCCGCATCTGTATCGCTACAACCAGGACGCGTGGCAGCGTGCACGAGTACTCAAGCGACTCGGCGAACTCTACGAACAGCGCCGCGACAATGACAACGCGATCCGCTACTACAACGACTTCGTCGAGCTCTGGAAGGATGCCGATCCGGAGCTGCAGCCGCAGGTGCAAGACGTGAGGGAGATGAGTGCAGAGTGCAGAGTGCAGATTGCAGATTGCAGAGTGCAGAGTGCAGAGTGCAGA
>CAZOJI010000091.1:0-7422 GCA_964580055.1 uncultured Gemmatimonadaceae bacterium
CCCACTTTCGCCGTAGCTTCTGGGACGCGAATCACCAGCAGTACTCCAGCGGGACAGTGACCGGGGGTTGTCCTTGTTCGTCCGCGGCATGATAACGTGCCCGCGTCACGGTACCGTCAGGGAGGCTGCTAATTGCCAAGTAAATCGCTGTCAATGAGTGAGTTACGGCTCACCACATTCGGGGAGGCGAAGCTGTTGCGCTCAGCTGGAAGTGCGCGTCCCTCGGTTGTTCTTGCATCCAGCAAACCCCTCGCGTTGCTCGTTTACCTGCATTGCTCCCCAACCAGGTCGGCACGTAAGGACCAGCTCACCGATCTCCTCTGGTCCGATCTCTCGCCCGACAGCGCCCGCCATGCGCTGCGCCAGGCAGTGTGGTACACGCGACAGAGGCTCGGATTTGATTGCTTGGATACCACCGCCGCTACCATCACGCTCACCAACGGGTTCGCTTCAGACTGGAACGAGTTCTGGAGGTCGCTGGAGAATGATGACGCGGAGACGGCGGTTGCTGTTTACGGGGGCGAGTTCTTCTCCAGATTCGCGATGCCGGGAGCTGTTGAGTTCGAGGATTGGCTCGATATTGAGCGCCACCGGTTGCGTAGGGCGTTCGTGGGCGCGGTGGAAACGGTCGCGCGTGCACGGCTGGCTATTGGCGAAAACAAGGCCGCGCGTGACGTCGCGCGCCGTGCGCATAGTGTGGAACCGGAACAGCAGGCATTGCATCGCCTGCTGCTGGAAACGCTGGTCGCGGTCGGCGATCGCATCTCAGCACTCGCCGAAGCGGAAGCACTTATCGCCAGGTTAAAGGAACAGGGCAGGGAGCCTGACCCCGCAACCAAAAGGATCATGACGGTCGTCCGCGAAGACTCACAGGTCGCTCTACGGCGGGACGGGACCAACGCCACTGACGTCGGTACCCTCTGGGCTGATCTCGTGGGCCGAGAGCGCGAGTTCGGCGCAATACTCGATGCGTGGCAGCGAGCGAGTAACGGCAGAATCGAGCACGTCCATGTGACCGGGGCTGCCGGATTGGGAAAAACACGGCTATTGGACGACGTCGCGTCGCGTCTCAGGTCGATTGGCGCAGCCGTGGTAAAGGTGGGTGCGAAGGCGGCTAACCGGAGCATCAGCTACGCGCTCGCCAGCGAGCTCGCCGAACATCTGGCTCGCCTGCCTGCCGCACCGGGAGTGTCACCTGACAGCGCGACCGCGCTCGTAGCTCTAAACCCGGCCCTTTCTTCGCGGTTCCCCACACAGCCGGATCGTTCCACCAGGGAGGAGGCCCTTCGCCGGCGGTCGATTGCCGTCGCCGAGATGATTGCCGCCGTCGCCGATGAAAAGCCCCTTGTGATCCTCATTGACGATCTGCACTGGGCGGACAAACCGTCGCGCGATCTGATACACAGTGCGTGCTCTAACTCCGACCTCAAACACGTGCTGTGTATCACCGCCGCCCGCCCGCACCCCGTGTTGGACGAAGCAACTTCGGCAGCGGTATGCTTGGAGCTGCACGCTCTTACGTCGGCTCAAGTAGAGGCCATTGTGGTGAGCCTCGGCGCGCTGCCCGACGAGCCCTGGTCTTTGGACCTCGCACAGCATTTGTACGAATGCACAGGTGGGTCGCCGCTGCTCGTGCTTGAGACTCTGCTTTTGGCTCTGGAACGCGACCTCCTCGCTTTGACGGATAGCGGTTGGGCGTGCTCCGACAGTGCCGCCCTTTGGACCGAGCTTGTGGCAGGCGGCGCATTGCGCACGCGCATAAGTCAGCTGGATGGGAAGCAACGGCGCTTGCTCCTGCTGCTCGCCGTCGCCGGAACGCCACTCAGCGGGTCTCAGCTCGAGCTGATGCTTGCGAGAGGCCCGAACGGCACGGTGCCCAAACTCGACACGCTCGTCCAGCGGGGCTTCGTCACCAAGATCGGCGACTCTTGGATCCCTTCGCACGACGAGATCGCCCAGATAACGGTTGAACTGGCAACTGCCGAGGAACTCGAAGCTGCTCACCTGGCAGTTGGACGCGCATTCGCACGTCAGGGCACTGCGGACACCCAGGCCCTGACGATCGCGGCCCGGCACCTCGCGGAAGGCCGGGATACGGCTGAACTCGAGACGGTGTTCACCACCCTGGTTGGTCTTGCCCGCAGCAGACGCGACGAACGGACGGCAGCTCAGCTCGCTTCGGAGCTGCTGGGTGACGCAGCGAGGCCGCAGCTGATTGCCGAGCTGGTTCAGGCCCTTCCGTTGAACATGCGAGTTCAGCGCCGGACCAAACGTCTCGCTTTCGCTGCGCTGCTAGTGGCGGTTGTAGTAACGATCACGGTTGTAGCAGGTATTCTTACATCGACTCGAACTCCGGCAGATGCCGAGCTGCTGCTTCTGGGCCCGGCGACAAGCAACGCTTTTCCAATGCGGTCGATACGACTCAACTCCGAGAACTGGGATCCTCAACGCCCGATTGAGTTGGACGGTTCGAGTGAGGACTTGACAATCGCGATTGAAACCCAGCCGTTCGGGTCGTTCGGTTTGACGCAGCTTGGCGGCGACGTGTGGCTCACCAGCTATGTCTTTCCCGACTCCGGAGGCGCAGAGGTCGTATTGCTGGGGACCGATGGCTCTATGGAGCGCTTGACGTTCTCACCGGGTGACGACGGGCCGTTCGACTGGTCACCCGACGGTAGCACATCGTATTCCAGACCGCAAGGTGGAATGCAAACAGTTGGTACGACTTGGCCATACTCGACGTCGAGTCGAAGCAGGTCAGGCCGCTAGTTCGCGGTGACTCGGTTTATGACAGTCCTAGATGGAGTCCTGACGGCACCAGGATCGCTTATCTCGCAATGCGAGTGGCAACCACAGTGCACCGTGCATGCTGGGTAACCGTGGGTGGTTTGTCCGGTACGTGTCTGAATGGGTTTGACGGAATTTCCGTGAACCCTGTCGGATGGCGCGATCAGAATACTCTGTTGATCTCCATCGGTAGGCTCCCACAGGGGACACTTGGTCTTTGGCAGCTCGATACCGATGTGGTCGACACGATCTCCGGTGAAATGGACGGTCTCAGAGACATGAGCGTGTCGCCGGACGGGGCTTGGCTTGCAATCAAGCTCGAAGACAGTCGTCCGCGCGAAACAGCTGTCTCAATTATGCCAGTAGGACGGTCCGATCTCTCCAGGACAATCGCAGGTAGACAGGATGACTGGTCTGCGGTCAGGTTCGGATGGATCAAAGATCCCACGAGGGGTACTTATCTTGACAGCGTGGTGCTTTTTGCTCCTGCCGCAGGTGTACCTGTTACGGCACCGCTTCTGTTGGCGGCGCGAGGCTACGACTCCCGCGGTGAAGTTGCGGTCCCGAACTCTCTTGAATTCTTATCGTCAGACTCGACTGTTGCCACGATCGACAGTAGCGGGCTATTGACGCCGAATGGTGTCGGCGAGACGACAGTGATTGCCACCGCCGGCGGTTGGCGCAGTGACACAGCGACAATCACAGTCGTCGAACCATCGTCGACGACTGTTTTGAGTGAAATGTGGGATGAGAACTACTTTGCGCGCTGGCAGCCCTACGGCACACCGAAGCCGTCTTTGAGGTCGAGGAACGGGGTCGATGCAATATCCACAAACGGGGACGGTTCGTACGACAGCGGTGCCTATTCAGAAGAGGGCTTTGATGGATCTCGAGGATTGGGCATAGAAATCAACGCGTCGACCCCGACTGTTGGAATACTCAGACAGAATGTGCGCATATCGATGGTTCAACTCGACACCTCGGCTCTCAACAATTGGGACCACGCCACAGGCTTTCCGCCGGGGAGACCGTCGGGATTTGCGGGCGACATCTGTGGATTTGCATACCCCGGCCGAGACGGTCAGGGTGTGGAGGGACTACAGAAGGGCTGGATGGCAGGCACTTCGGATTTTGTACTTGGTGGCGAGTTGAATCTTCACACGGGGCGCTGGTACACGATAACGCTGCAACTCTTTCCGGATCTCAGCTGTGGGCTCGCAATCGACGGCGTTCCGGTGGCTCGCTCGACTGGAAACGCGTCGACCGAACTCCCAAGCCATATCATGATGTGGGGCACGGCCTTGGATGACGGCATACTCCTCGGCCCGCTCGATGTGTGGGAAGGAGTGAGGGGGGATATCGATTGGCGGGTTTTGGGGGAGGGGTGGTAGGGCCTGTCGCAGCGAGCCACCGCGAATCTGCAATTGCAAATCGCCCGATCTGCAATCTGACGTCTGACCCGCAGCCTCTCCCACGTTGATGCCTATGTTATAGCTCCCGGGGTTGTGCTCTGACTCGATCGCGTTGCGCGCGATCTCTATTGCGGCGATCAGCTCCTGCTGCTCGTCCTTCTGGGCTTCGAACCAGGTCGAGATATGTCGTTTGGGTATCAGCAGTACGTGGCCCGGGCTCACCGGGAAGTTGTCCCACACGCCGAGCACCCTGTCGCCCTCGTAGAGGACGTTCAAATTCGCCCGGGTGCAGAACAGGCAGTTGTCAGCCATCTGCAACTCCCGCCGCTCCGCTTACACGTTAAACCGACGTGCTACCCTTGCGCCGACCCTCCACACGCTCGATAACCAGTTCGCCGCCCAGCCCATGCTCCAGGCAGCTCGCGCAGCGCCACTGCGGTACCCGCCGGTGAGCCATGCGCGTCATCCGGCACACCGGGCAGCGGTGCGCCCAGACCGCTGGCTCTTTCCGGGCACGGGGCGGGCGTGGCCTGTCGGTTGGGATGTGTAACCGCGGCTCGAACCCCGCCCGCACCATGAACGACCGCCACTCGGGGCCGTGCGGTCTCGCGGTTCCCCCATAACGCGAGTGTACCGCCAGGTGCGCAACTTCGTGACACAACACTTCCTGCAGCAGCGCGGGCGGGCCGTCCAGCAGGAAAGCGGCCAGCCGGATTTCGGGACGCTCGGGTCGGCAGCGCCCCAACGCGGTCTTCATCCGAGTGCTGACTGTGATTGTGAGATCTTCGGGAGGTGCACCCAGCTCCCAACCAGCATACAGATCATCAACGAGCTTGTCGATCTCGGCCGGGATCTGGACTGGCGCGGTCATCCTAGGTGGTCATTTCACTCGGACCGCATCAGGTCCTGCACAAGGGGCACGATTGGGATGTCTGCATCTGCCCAGTCAAGACTTGCCAGTTCTTGCGCGTCTACCCACCGCAAGTCCGAGTGTTCATTCGCGTGCAACTCTGTGGCGTTGTGTAGTTCACCGAGGTAGACATCGAGGATAATTCTCTTGTCGCCAACCAGAGACTTCCCCCGACCGACCCATTCGCCAATTCTGGCGTTTGCGCCCAATTCCTCTTTCAGCTCGCGAGCGAGGGCTGCTTCCGGCGTCTCGCCGTCTTCCGGTTTGCCGCCTGGAAATTCCCACTTACCTGTAATGCTCATCCCAGCCCCGCGTTGAGCGACGAGGCACTTGCCTCCTTTGATGATGGCAGCGCCGACTACGTGGATGGTTTTGATTTCGTCGGTTTGCTCGGTCAAGAGAGTCCCGTCAGAAGTGGGTTCCCAGTTCGGTTGCAGGGGAAGGTAACTGTCAGCGGAGAGGCGGCAAGGCACCGTACGAGCGCAGCTAGGACAGCAAGGGGAGCGGAGAGCGGGCATTGGGATTCTTCTTACGCTGAAGCCCGCGAAGGGGGAGTGGCCTGGTTGCGCAATCTCTTTGAAAGGTCAACGGAGTCTTGGCGCAGGGATGTGGGTTGGCAAGCCTAGTGTGACCGCGTATTTCCGATAATGGAGGCATGATAGTGATTACTTCACTGGCTTCAAGGGGTCTTATGCTTGGTCCATGTGCGCTCACGCAGATTCCGATCATTGGTGTCGTCGTAAGGTATGCAACGCCGAGTTGACCGTCGCCCGTTCGGCGTTTACGTTGTGCGTAATCCCCCCTGCTTCTTCGGAGGCAGGCTGCGAGGCCGCATCTTCGGGTGCGGCCTCTGCCTTTCTCTCTGCATGAAAACCTGCGTTTACATCGACGGGCTAAATCTTTACTACGGTGCCTTGAAAGGCACTACGTACAAGTGGTTGAACCCTGCCAGGCTCTGCGACCTTCTACTGCCGGAGTTCGACGTCCAACGTCTCGAGTATTTCACGGCGTTGGTACTGCATCGATACGACAGACCCGATCAACGGCTTCGGCAACAAACATATCTGCGAGCGCTACGCACTTTGCCCAACCTGGGAATAGTGCTCGGCCGCTTTCTAACCAGCGAAGTTCTGATGCCCGTTGTGGGTCATAGATCGGAGCGCACCAGGTACGTGCGAGTCATCAAAACGGAAGAGAAGGGATCGGATGTCAACATTGCATCGCGCATGCTTCGTGATGGGTTCCGCAACAGCTATGACACAGCAGTATTGGTGACCAACGATTCTGACCTTATCGAACCGATTCGCATAGTGCGCAGAGAGCTTGGGCTCGAGGTCGGAATTCTAAATCCGCACAAACGCGCTTCGAGAGTGCTGCGCCAACACGCCACATTCATCAAGCCGATTCGAGTGGGCGTGTTGGAGGCAAGTCAATTTCCTCACCAGTTGTGCGACAACAACGGTTTGATCCGTAGGCCGAAAGGATGGTAACAGCGCAGCCAGCCCATCCCCCGGAGCGGGCGCTAGTGTTCGTTTGGGAATCTACCGCGCTCATCCAGGTGTCGTATCGTGATGGTCGCAGAAGTGGATTCCCCCTACACATACAGCACGCGAAGGGGGAGTGGCCTGGCGGAGCACCTGTCTGCGGACTACAGGGAGTGGCATCGCATTTCTTTGATACTCTTCGCGTCGTCTTGGTTGCCGACGGCTCATTGGCCTGTGTTATCGTGCTCGCATGGTTCTGCGTGCATCAACATCGTTCGGTGAGGATTCAATGAAACGCACACGGGCAGCAGGAACGGCGGTCGTGATGCGCGCCCCGCAGACAAAAGAAACGCCCCTTGCGGGGCGTCGGGCCGACGATGCTAACGCCGGCGGGGTGATGACGCCATGATAATCGAGGCACCACCAACCGTCAAGGGACAATTGGGCCACTCATCGTGGAACGGATGATCGCGTACATTGACGGATTCAACCTCTATTTCGGATTGAAGTCGAAGGGATGGAAACGCTACTACTGGCTCGACCCGCGCTCGCTAGTCTCGAACCTACTCAAGCCTACGCAGGTGTTGGTCGAGGTCAAATACTTCACAGCCAGGATCTCGAGTTGTCCGGTTCATTCGAACAAACAGAAACGCCAGACCACCTTTCTGGAAGCCGTCGAGACGGTTTCGAATACCCGTGTGTTCTACGGGCATTTTCTGCGAAAACGTCAGATCTGCTTCCGTTGTGGCGCGAGCTGGAACGTTCATGAAGAGAAGATGACAGATGTGAGCATTGCCGTTGAGATGCTCAATGACGCATCTGACGATCT
>CAZOJI010000091.1:7522-10104 GCA_964580055.1 uncultured Gemmatimonadaceae bacterium
GACATCTTGGTGTTGAATGCACCTGTACTGGAACAACACTGGAAAAGGGTTGTAGCGCAGCCAGGCCAGCCCCCGGCAGCGGGCCTTAGGCTTCGTTTTAGCCTACAGCCCGCGAAGGGGGATTGGCCTGGCGGAGCGTGAGGCTCGCGGACTGCATTTGTGGGGGGTATTCGCCTTAGGAGGCTCCTCTTGCGCGGCTTCCAGCCAGAAGGCCCTCGACGCTCAAATCCTCATCTGCCTCCTGCCAGTGAATGCCCTCACCATCTCCCAGAATCTCCCACTGCCCCCGAGCTTCGGGGCTTGCACCAAGAAGTCTTGGAAACCACACCAACGGGACGGTGATCGCGCGGCCATCTGCTAGCCACACCGTCAACTCGTCGTCGGTGACGGCTACTGAACGTGCAAGTGGGCGGATCTCAATCGGCGAAGAAGTCATCCCATGCCTCCATCAGCGTCTGGTGATTCGCAATCACAATGCTCTGAATCGAGCGGAGTTCACGCGGCGAAAAGCCGGTGGATCGGGCAATTCCTATCGGCCTCAGCCAGAACTTAGCCAACATCTTCTCTCGCTGGACGTGGATGTGTGCTGGTTCCGTTCCCTCATTGCTAAAAAAGAAGAAGCGGTATGGCCCCGATCGAAGTACTGTTGGCGACATACCAACATTCTAGCAATGGAATCGGCGCAGCGGAATGCTTGCAGCGCAGCCAGGCCAGGCCCCGGAGCGGGCCTTGGGTTTCTTTTTAGCCTACAGCCCGCGAAGGGGGAGTGGCTTGGCGGAGCAGCCCACATGCGAATTGCAGGTTGCGGAGGAAGTTGCGCTGTCAAAGCGTTAGGGCGAGCGCCGTTCACAACAACACCATCCTCACAGCACGCTTTCTGGAATGCTCGACCCGGCCACGAACAACGCCCGGGCACTCACGGTGCGTAAACTGGCCACATGTTGCGCTGATTTGGTTGGTTCCGTCATGGCTACCCTCTCTATTATGCGCTTGCACCAGGAAAAAGACCGGGAGGTCGGCACATGCCGAGAGGGAGTACCGCACTCGTGCTGCCCGAGCGCATTACTGGCGCGATACTGCTCATACGTAGGCAGAAGGTAATACTCGACGCGACACTGGCCGAGTTGTACGGCGTTGAGACGCGCGTTCTGGTCCAGGCTGTCAAGCGAAACAAGGCACGATTCCCGACTGACTTCATGTTTCAACTCACTAGCGAGGAATTCGATGACCTGAAATCAGAAGAACAGACAGCAAATGCATGGGGTGGCCGCAGAACGCGCCCCTATGCGTTTACAGAACAGGGTATCGCGATGCTGTCGAGCGTGCTCCACAGCAAGCGCGCTGTCGACGTCAATATCGAGATCATGCGGGCCTTCGTGCGCCTCAGAGAAATGGCTGTCGGCCACGCTGATCTTGTGAAACGCATCGACGACCTGGAGAAGCAATACGACAAACATTTCCGGACTGTCTTCGAGGCGATCCGTGTACTGATCGGCTCGAAATCCGGTACGCCCAAACGCATCGGCTTCCGTGCAATACAGAAGGAGCGCGAGTCTTGAAATCACAGACTGTGATCTCAAGATGGTGCGCGAGTACTACTAGTCATAAATCGTTGTGTCGTTCAGGTGGACTGGCCTGGCGGAGCACCCGTCTGTGAACTGCAGGTAGCGCACGTAGGACGCCGGGGAAGCAAGGCAGATTACCCGCGCCTAGTGCTAGTGAATTATATTATGTGCTATCATATGCTAGCACGGAGAAGCGCGAAATGGCCACCGTACAGATCAACGCTCGCATCGATGCCAGGCTCAAGAAAGCTCTCGATGAATACTGCGGCTCGCATGGGGTCGTCATGAATCACTTCATACAAAATGCGATTCTCGATCGGCTGGAGGAGATGGAAGACATCGAGGATCTAAAGTCGATTCGCCACGAGCCAACTCGACCGCTTTTAGATGTGCTCGCCGAACTGAAACTCGATGGCTAGGTACAGAATCGAAATCAGCCGTACAGCAGAAAAGCAGCTGAAGAAGCTGTGCCGGGAAGATCAGCGTCGTGTGGTTGAGGCAATGGTTTCGCTCGGCAAGGATCCATATCCCAAGGGCTCACGAAAACTCACCGGCCACGACGACGTGTTTCGAATTCGTGTAGGTGAGTTTCGCATTCTTTACAGTGTCTCTGGCAAGAAGTTGATCATCATCATTCTGAAGATCGGGCACAGAAAGGACGTGTATCGGAAATAGCAGAGGGTGAGGCGTGCGAAATGCAGATTTGTTGGCAGAAGGATCCGAGCTGACATATGCATTCACTGCACCAACACAACAATTGCCGCAGCGCAGCCAGGCCAGCCCCCGGAGCGGGCCTTGGGTTTCTTTTCAAACCTACAGCCCGCGAAGGGGGAGTGGCCTGGCGAAGCTATCAGTGACCGGCCTGGCGGAGCTGCCACGCAGTGCGAAGAAAACTCGCTTTCAAAGGGATGTCATGAAAAAGCGTTGATTCTGCGGAGTGGTCGGGCGTTGCAAACAGTACCGATGATCAGCGACAAGTAATTTCCGTCGGCGAGAAATAACTGTCGTTGATCATTT
>CAZOJI010000092.1:0-9544 GCA_964580055.1 uncultured Gemmatimonadaceae bacterium
ATTAGCTTCGCGAGTGCGCTGCTCGCCGCCTGTCCCTCGGCGACTTCCAAATCGTCATAACTGAGTTCCGGCACCAGCACCGGCAACACGTACTTCAGTCCGAAACGGCCGCCGAAATCGGGGTGATACACGTGATTCCGAATGATCGGCAACAGGTCCACGAGTTTGTTGTTGATGTCTTTCAGTGCGTCCGCGAACTGCGGGAACGCCTCGGCCATTTCCTTGATGCGGCCGCGCTCGAACCCGGCGTTGTAGACCGCGATGGCATTGGTTCCCTCGCAAACTCCGATCAGCTGTCGGACAAGCTCGGGCCGAGGGTCCCCGGGTCCGTCGGCTATCCATTCGTTGTGCGTGACGGTGCCGTCTTCCGCCTGCACGTGGCAACTGAATTGTGCGACAACTGCCTGCCACGGCTTGTTGCCTGGCCAACGAGGGATCGCGAGTGCAACGGATTCGAAGTCCAGAAAGGCGAGTGGCGGCTTGAGCTGCTCGAGGGCAACGCCGAGGTCCGGCTCCACGATCATCTTGTTGCCTTGCACGGCTCGCCGCTGCCGGTCCTGAACGGGGTTCAGCCTGAACCCTTCGGGGATGTCATGGATCGTGACGTACCCCTTGGCCTCAAAACGCGGCAGTGCATTGTCGCCCACAAAGTGCAACGTGCTGATGTGATCGCGGGGTAGACTTGGCCAACAGCGGTCCCAAAACGGACAGGCGTTCGGCTTCTTGCAGTGGTCGCCGATCTCCTTTTCGGGCAACGGGCCTCGCAGCGCCGTCAACTGCGCGTTGATCTCTGCCGGGAAGTCGGGCAGCAACTCTTCCACCTCGGCAGTGACGTCAGTTCTTGCGAAGAGATTTGAGAGGTCGGGGTACCTGCACGCCTTGTTCAGGTGCATAACCTCCACTCGGCGCACGTCGATACCGGAAGCCCTCAGCACATGGGTCTGGATTGTCGCGTCGGGCACATGCTCCGGCTTCTTGTTGCTCGACGACTTCACCTCTACGAGTGTGAACCCGGCGTCCGTGCGCTCCAGCACGTCAACGGCAACAAACACATCGTCCGCGATAAACGAGGCTTCGTAGATGGCAGGCACTCCACGCCTCAAGGCGTCCGAAGTGGCGGCCACTTTTTCTTCGATCTCGTGGTGCGGGAAGTCGATCAACCGGCCACCCGGGAACCAGGTCCGCGCCAGCTCGCCGACCTCGTTCCCCTGGTCGAATACGAACTGCGTTGAAGCATCGACCGCCAGCTCGGGAGCGTCCGGCTCGTACGTCTGCCACCACAGGCGCTTGTGGCAGTGACGCCCTATGACAAAACGCGACTTGGAAAGACGTTGTGTGCGGGCTTCGCTGTGGTCAGTCATACGCGTCCCTTTTCGTTCCAAAACCGACATTCCGCTCGGCCTTGATGGCTGAATGATAGTTGCGTGACCGCTGGTGTTGCTCGAACACGCGCTCCAGTTCGATCCTGAGCGCAGCCGGATAGTCCGCCGGTCGTGCGGCCGCGGATACCGCCGCAGAGTAGCAGACCTCACGGATGTGCGCACCGGTGAGTCCGTCTGAGCGTCGTGCGACATCCTCCACAACGGCACTGTCGACCGGCCAGGGAGAGTAGCGTGTCACGAGCCTGCCGCGTTCTTTCTCGGCCGGCCTTGGAAACACGAATACCCTGTCGAACCGTCCCGGGCGGTCCAGCACGTTGTCTTCCAGTCCTGATGGATCGTTGGACGTGGCGATCCAGAGTACGGGACAGTCCGGTTTGAAAAGCCCGTCCAGCACGTTGAGCAGGAACTCCGGTGTGACGCAGCGCGAATCGACAATGTGATCGACATCTTCGATCACGACTACCGCCGGCCTATGCGTCCTGCTGACCTGTTCAACCATGATGCGGAATGCCGCGCCATTCGTATCGTTCCCGTCGTGTTGCTCCTGCATGTACACGAAACGCGCGCACTCCCGGTAACGTCGCAATAGATGCCTGACCGTGAGAGTCTTGCCGGTACCGGGAGCGCCGACCAGCAAGATCCCTCGGGACGCAGCAATGCGCAGTCGTTGACACAACTCGGCTGACTTCCAGAATCCGTCGAGATAGTCCAATAGCGTTCGCTTCAAGGCGTCGGGCAGAATGAGGTCGTTGGCCTCGACCCCAATCTCGTCGATCGGCCGCAGCGCCGTACCGAATGCTCTGATTCGGGTTGCGTCGAAGCTCTCGCAAGCCGCCTTGATGCGAGATGCGAGTGCAAGCGTTGCCTCGAGGGATGGTCCACCCAACATGGTCGCCGCGGAACTGGGAGTTGGGAGGTGCTCGTCTTCCGTTCTGAGTCCGACAAAGCGAGTTCCATCGAGTTCGATTAGGAACCCGCCTACGAAGTCGCCCACAGCCAGGTTTTCCTTCAAGAACTCGGGCGCGAATTCAGCCGCGAGCCCCTGGTCGCCGTCGAAACGCGGGCTCAGACGCCAACCATGGAATGGCTCCACAGGCGCCACATCCCCACCGAGGCTTCGTACAGCAGCTATCAACTGAGTTCCGTTGATCCAGCCGCGCAACGGGACAGGATCGTACTCGAGGCCGGCATCCCGCGCGATCTGGCGCAGCCGATTCACCCAATCGGCTCGTATGAGCCTCGCAGCGTGTCGGGTTGTTCTGAAATCCATTTCGGGTCCTCCATGTCCTCCGTACTGTCCGCCGCCAATCGGGCCGCCGGTTGCATCGTTACCGTCTTGTTGTTCGAGCTGGCGGAAGTATGAAAGGGGGGTGTGACAGTTCGTGAGGAGGAGCGTTCGAACCCTAATCGATTTCCAACACCCTCCTCAACACCCCTTGCCGCGATTCCTTGAACCGGTCGCCCTCCAGCCACAACGGCGTACCGTCGGGCAGCATCAGGTAGACCGCTCGCGCCACACCCTCGGTCTCATCGCGTGAGCGATCCCATGATTGTTCCGTTGCCAGCAAGCCGAGCAGCGGGTTCTCGTTCCGTTCCCTCCAGTGTTCGATGTGCTCGTCGGAGGCCAGAAAGTCGAGCTTCGCTCTGTTGCACTTGGCGTGCGCCGGCACGAGGTTGTCGAGCCGGTTGTCGCGGTAGCGTGCCCACGGTATGAAGTGGTCGATCTCGACCGCGGCGCCGATCGATCTGTCGCAGAAGAAACAGCGCCCATTCTGGATATCTATCAAACCGCTGCGGACCGCCGCTGTCGGCTCCCGCTCGGGGTCGAACAGGAACCGCGCGAGCTGCGACTCTTCCAGCCGGTTGATCTGCGCCACCTTCGCCGTCCAGTGATTGTAGATGAGCGGGCGGAGCAGGGTGTTGAGCGCAAGCAGGGCGTGGGCCGCGTCCGGCATCAAACGAATGGCATTGTCGAACTCGGACCGCTCACCGCGTTGGTTCGCCGACACTTCCTTGTGGAAGGCCTGCTGATTGGCGAGCAGCCAGTCACGGGTCCACGAGATCTCATATATGAACCGGTCCTCCCGGTTCCCCACGATCTGCACACGCGGCAACGGCATCTCGATCAGCTTCCATTCCACGCTGTTCAGCAGCCGCTCGAACGCCGCCTTGTACTTTGCGCGACAGCGGCCGAGTGACTCGAACGAGGTTTGCTTCCGAAACTTCACGATCGCCGACACGATCGCCGCCTGCGAGTCGCGCGTGCCCTGGTTCTGCCGCAGCACCGTATCGGTCATTGGAAACCGTGAGGTGTGTTGCCAGTAGAGCTCGACCACCTTCTCGGCCAGTTGCCGCGTTGTCACCGACTCGGGCGGCTGCCCCGTGCGCGACACGTGCTCCATGCACAGGTCCATCAGCCCCAGCAACACCGCGTACTTGTACGTCGCCGTGAACGTCCCCTGGTCCAGCAGCGCCAGCACCTTCTCCGCGAATCGTATCAGCGAATGGTCTCCGGGCCGGCCGTATGTCATTCGGACCAGTACCGCGCGCGCTCGGGGATCACCAGGCGAATACCGCCGCGCGGGTCGGGCACGTCGCCCAAATACCGCGGAATCACATGCAGGTGGGCGTGGTCGATTGTCTGACCGGCGGCAGCGCCATCGTTCACGCCCACGTTGAAGCCGTCGGGCGAGTGCTTTGAAGCGAGGAACGTGCGCACCTCGGTGACCAGTTCCCAAATGCTATGCAGTTCACTCGGCGGAAGCTCCCACAAACTGAATACGTGACGCCGAGGAACGACCAACGTGTGGCCATCGCTCACCGGGAAGCCGTCGGGAAACGCGACGGCGGAATCGTTCGCGGCGGTGGGCTCTGACGACTCGATTCGGTCACAGAAGGGGCATCCAGATGCCATTCCGAAGGGCTCCCGTTACGAGATGAACGGTATGATGGAGCCAAATCGGTGAGTGCGCAACACGTAGGTGAACGGCCGCGGGTATTCGCGACGGAATCTCTTTAACATGATACGATTTGCCGAGGTGTACCCCTGTGAAGGAATTGTGCAGGCACTGATTGCACAATTGAGCTGGACGCACTTCCTGCAGCTCATCTACATCGATGATTCTATGAAGCGCGAGTTCTACGCTGAGATGTGCCGCATTGAGAGGTGGAGCACGCGGGCGCTCGAGAAGAAGATTGCCGGTATGCTCTACGAACGAACCGCCCTCGCGAAGAAGCCGGAGCAAGTCATCCGCCATGAACTCGACGCCCTTTGGAAAGAGGATCAGTTGACACCTGATTTGGTGTTCAAAGACCCCTACTTACCGGACTTCCTTGGGCTGAATGACCGCTATATCGAACGGGATATCGAAGACGCCATCTGTTCTTCCACCGCCCTTCCCGCCACCAGCGAGCGGGAACACACCACCGTCCCAGGGTAGTGGGTGTTCTCCAGGATCGGTTGGCGGTTCTGTGCCACACGATAGGGAAAGCGCAATGGAAGCGAGGACCGAGTAGGCGATTAGTGGTTTCATGGGTGTAACCATCGCGAGTGATGTGTCCACCGATGCCGGAGGCAAGACGCGCCGAGTTGGTGGAAGCGCTGTCTGGTCTCGACTTCTTCTCGGCGCTGCCCGATTCGCTCGAGGATCTGCTCGAAGAACAGATGGCCACCAGGTGGCCGACGACAATAGGAAGGACCCCATGATACTGACCAAGAAACTGGACCGCACGGTGTTGCTGAGCCTGGTGTCGGTCTCGCTGCTGACCGCTGTGGCTGTTGCGTTGTTCAACCCCGTGTCGCTCGTGTTCCGGTCGTTCAACGTCACCGAATTCGTGCAGTCGATGATGCCGCTAGTGATGTTTGCGCTGTTCATCGAGCGCGTGCTCGAGGTGTTTCTCACGAGCTGGCGGTCGCACCGCACGGCCGAACTCAAGGAACGGGCGGCGCACGCCAGGTCGAAGAGCGGCAAGCAAGACTCTCGTCTGCCCGACGAGGAGACCTTCCGCCAATACCAGAGCCAGACTCAGCGCATCGCGTTCTGTGCCGGCACCACACTCGGCGTGATCGTCGCGGCGCTCGGCATCAGGGTGCTCGAACTGTCCGTGGACCCTGCGGTATTCCAAACGCTGCCGCACGTGCAGCAGCGCCTGTTCAGAACCACCGACGTGCTGATGACCGGCGCGGTACTGGGCGGCGGCTCGGATGCGCTGCATCAGTTGGTGATGGTGTTCACGAACTTTTTTGGGACGGCGGCGAGGAGGGCGAAGGGTGGGGAGGTGAATCCTTGATTCTCGCCTCGACTCAGTGAAACCATCGCCGGCATCGCCAGTTCACCGACGCTCAGTCGCACATTCGACATACCGGTGGTGGCGTGGCGAACGGGACCGTGCGTTTGTTTGCATTGCAGCGCAAACGCGGCGATCGTCGACGTAAGCTTCTTCATGCCGCAACCCGACCGACCGTTCCGCGGCCTCCGTGAGTAAACCGCAGTGAGCGGGGAGCGACGGCTTGTTCTCAGATGCCGGTGATGCAGACAGCAAGTCGCGATAGCCTCTTCTGTCGTAACTGATCACTCAATATGGAAGAAGCTGCTCGCCGCATGAGCGGCGAGTAGCCTTGGGGCAACGATACCGATTACCGAGAGGCTGCCGAACGACATTTCGACTTGAATAGCTCAACAGCCGTTACCGTCTTTCGTGACTCGGTCGGCTGGTGGGCACTACAGTCGGTGCTCTCTGGATATTGGCAAGTGCCTGCGGGTCCGCACCGACAAAGTAGGAGACTATGCGGGGAAGTAGTGCTGCCATATCAACCGCGCCATACACGCGGTCATATTGATGTTCGAGTGGCTGACCTGTCACTATCACCCACCCAGCGCCGTAGCTGTACTCCACCAAGGTCGGCGCCCGCTCGTCAGATACCATGTAGATCGTTGTCCCATCCGGGAGGTTTGTGAAGCTCTCGTGACTGGCATAGTTGTGATCCATCGCTTCGGGCAGTCCTGCGACTAGCGGCAAAGTTGGGTCGACCACATAATTCCAACTGCTAATCTCGATTTGGGTCCTTAGGTCACCTGGCAGAACGATACCGGCAGACGCCATCGAACCTCCGGCCCACCCCTCATCGCAGGCCTCCCAGAACATGCTACCGCCAGAGTAGACGAAATTCGTGAATCGGACCTGGTTCGCGCCGTAGTAGTTATAGAACTCCTGATCTTGGTCGTTCGAGATAATTACCAGGTCCTCTCCGGGAACCAAAGACGTGGTTCCCATTTCTTGAGGGCCAATGATTTCGTACGTATTTGGTCCCACTCCCGACCTGAAGCCAATCGACCCGAGTACTTCGTCGATGGCATAACTATCCCAAGGCAGGCTGGATCGGAAGAGTTTCACATGAGTTGCAGTGCCGGCACCGCCACCCACGGACAGACTGTGCGTGGCGACGCCAACGAGCCCACGATCGTCACGAACCTCGAGAATGACTCGGTATGCCCCCTCGTTTCCGTACGAGTGAGTCGCAAACGCATCCGTCAACCAACCGGTATCCCAGGTGCCATCCCCCTGCCAGTCCCAACGGAACATTAGGTCTGCCACCTCAGTTAGATCATCCGAACTCAAAGACGCGTCGAAAGTGAAAACTGTACTGACCACCCCGGCTTGCGGGTTGACGGCAAACAGTGCTTCCGGAGCATGGTTTTCTTGTGTTGACGTTATCGTCCCTGATTCCTGAGTTACGAAGTAGGTCAACTCGGATGGGCTGAACACCAGGTCCGAGACGAATGGCATTTGCTCGTTTGCCATGCCGAGCATCTTGAACACGAGTGCTACATCCTTTAGAAGCCCTGCAGCCGAATTGAGGAATTGGTGAGCCGCGTTCGATTCGAATTGCTGCCAGATCCAGTAGGCGATTCCCTCGCTGTTATCCAACATTATGTCAAGGAGATCCATCAGCAGGCCCTTATCATCTCGCTCTGCATAGTGCAGGATGATCGATGCCATTCTCCGTTCGTTGATGTGGATGTGGTATGGCAAGGAAGCGATGTTCACTTTGGGAAGTGAGCTCACCACCAACTCGAGGATGTAAAGGAAGGCTTGACCGGTGTTGAGCACCGTCGCGCGCCCCACCGGGTCAGTCTCCCATTGCAGAAATTTCGTGTAGTCTCCTCCACGCGCTAGTTGAAGGCGGTAATAGCCATCGCCCAATTCGTAGTCGGTTTCTTTCGGTTCCGTGAACACTAGGGGGGGCCAACCCCAGTTGACCGACAGTAGGTTCTCAACTCGGTCCACGGTAACGACCTCCCTCAAATCTCCGTCATTTGGGTAGATGCCCGCACCGTAGAACACGTGTCTGGGGTTGACCAATTGAATGTCCGGGCTAGCAGGTACGTCCACGATGTAGGGGCCGTCGTGATCCCCACCGGCCTGTTGGGCGAGCCAAGCTGTGAGGTTTCCACCGCTGAGTTCGATCAATGCCGCACGCATAGTTTCGACCGCTGCCTGATAGACTCCGGGGTTCATCTCATAGTCCAGCGCCGTCCGCGGGTCGGCGCCATATGCCGATTCAAGCCGTTGCAGCAAATCTGTGAAGTTTTGCAGGTTCTCGACTACTTGCAGGTACTCCGCGCGTTGCTCTTGGCTCGTGAATACCATGTACGGATTCAACAAGGTGAGGGCCAGCGCAGTTGACGTGATGTCGGCTTGCACAGTGTTCGCCACTGGATCGTGCAGGCCCAGAAATATAGGATCGCCATCATCCTTGTCAGTGAACAGGAGTAGCTGAACGCCTTCGCTCTCCATTACTTCCACAGAGAAGGAACCGTCTTCACTTATGTCATTCGACTCCGCAATCGTAATCACTCTTAGCTCGTCTTCTTCGACACCAATATCCTCAGGCAGATTCAGGGTTCCACTAACCTCCTGGACCGCAGCCGCTTGTGACGTGGCCGTGAAGGCAACCTCATCTACCCCGTCCAGATTTGCGGTCACGCTATTCTGCCCCGCCACCGGACCCAGTGTCCATCTCGACCAAGCGTGGCCTGTCGAATCGGTTGCGCTCTCAGCAGGATCGACCGACCCTGCACCCTCACCAAGGCTCCATACGATTGTGGCTCCGACGACGGCATTCCCGTATGCGTCGGTCACGTGAACCACCAGCGAGTCAGTCAAGAGTCTCCCCGCCACACCGAACTGGAGATCACCGTTTTGTTTTTGCAGTTTCTCCGGCGGACCGGCTGTCACGTTGGCCGTGAATGTCGCACCGTTGAGCCCGGCAACCTGCGCAGTCGTTGACGCCGAGCCGGCGGTTGTACCCACCGTCCACTCACCGGAAGCAAGTCCGCTTGCATCCGTCTGCTCATTCACCGGCGTTACCGCAGCTGATTGCCATGTGACTTGCACTCCGGAAACTGCATTGCCCTGTTGGTCTGTCACTTGGACAACCAACAGTTCAGGCAACCGCGTTCCAGCCTGACCCGTCTGCCTGTCACCACTGACGATTTCTAGGTTTGCAGGCGTGACCGTAGGTGTTTGTGGAGCAACTACAGGGTTGTTGTCACCGCACGAGATCAAGCCCGCAGCTGCTACGGCGACGAGTAAAGGCTTGGATATCGCGAACAGTCCTTTGCACAATTCGAATCCCGTATCGCCGACACTTTCATTCATGGCAGCCTCGCACACGTAGTAGTCCCAACGAAGAAATGATTCCGACCCATAACAAAGGGTACGATTAGAGCGTCATACAGACGTCATATCGTGCCGAATCCCGCCACGTCGGCTTCGAGTTCATTGTCCTGGAACTGGCCGATGTGGGTATTTTGTAGCCAAAGAACGCATCACAGTCCGACTGTTCGGCATGCAGATTGACTTATGGATTCCGGACCACTTCGAAACTCTTTGATACATTCACTCGGTCCGAGTACTCTGCATCGTGAATTCCTCCAAGCGACTCAATGTGGTCTCAGCCTCAATATGAGCCTCAGCGTGTACTGCCAACGCCACATACGTCGGCCACTGTCACGACGTGCTGGACAACCACAACAGCCGTCGAGTCGGACGCCTGTAGTGAAAAACTTCCCCCCGGCCACGCCTTAAGCGCCTTGCAGACCGCCCCACTTTCGCCGTAGCTTCTGGGACGCGAATCACCAGCAGTACTCCAGCGGGAC
>CAZOJI010000093.1:0-9314 GCA_964580055.1 uncultured Gemmatimonadaceae bacterium
GAAACCTCGGGAGCGTTCAACTTGCGAACGTTTTGCTGATTTACTGAGGTCTGGTATGCAGGCCTCGCCCTGGCCAACCGACACCTCTCCTCCATTCCTGGGGGTGCGCCCTCGCGTCCCCGGGGAATCCGCCGTATGCAAGTACGTCGTCGAATGACTGGCTGTTAGTTCGAAAGAACTCGAAATCGTAATACCCGAAATCCGGGACGGTGCGGCCGGGAATGCCACCATCTAGTCCAATCAACTCCTGCGGTTCTGATATCAACGGCGGTGGCGAAACGAACAGGGTTTCAGCCATGGCGAAAATCGTTGCGTTACCTCCCACGCCTATCGCTATGATCAGGATCGCAATAGCTGTGGAGCCGGGCGCCTGCGCCATGCGCCTTAGAGCATACACCACGTCCTGTCGTAAATCCCGGAACAAGGTTCCCTTGCCCCCGTTTACACCGTGGTCACATTGGGCGCTCGTGGTGTGCGCGCGAACCACTGCATCCCGATCCCGAGAGCTGCGCCAGGCACCGATGATTCTCCAAACAGGAATCATCAAGACCTCTTTCCAGAGGCGTATGTAAGCAGAAAGAGCGCCCTTCGCCTTACGCCGTTCGTCAAATGCCTCCAGGAGATCTTCCTCCAATTGGGCCCGTTTCTCGCGCCTGCAAAACACTCGGAGCAGAGTTATCGCAACCTTGTGCCGAAAACTCATTTACCCGCCTCTCCCACTAGGGTCTTCATGTCCACCCTGTTCCATAGGCGTTCGCGGATACGGCGAATGTTCGCAACCTGCGCCAGGCCCAATTCGGTCAGTTCGTACTGTCGTTTCCGACGGCCGCCACGAACCGGCTTGGTATCTCCCATGGCCGACGTCACCAGTTTTTTATGCGTCAGCCGATCCAGTGCAGTGTGGATAGCACCCAGAGTTGCGCTCCGACCTGCCTCTTCCTCGAGGACCCTTTGGATAGAGGCGCCGTATGACTCCGGCGCGGCGGCCAGGACGCAAAGGAGCACCAACTCCTCGAACTCACGAAGGCGTAACTCACTCATCTCTTCTCCCGAATAGTCTGAATTGCTATTTGTACTACGGAAGTAACAGAAATGAGTTTCAAAGCATCAATGTCTGGTAAAACGGAGATCGATACCGAGTCTGCCCTGGCGCTACACGCCACTCGGACTTCAATTCTCCAATGCGCATTCAACAGCACCTTCAACCGGGGGGAAACCCAAATGGCGTCCAAAACGACAATATGGCGGTTCACTTGGGACGAAATGCCGAAGGAAAAAGTCACCGATAAAATCGATCGGCGTCTGATAACGGGCGATAGAATGATGTTGGCCCACGTCTAACTGGAAAAAGACGCAGTAGTACCGATGCACCAACACGAAAACGAACAGCTCACTTACGTACTTGACGGCGGCTTGCGGTTTTGGATTGGTAATGAGGAGGCAGAACCAATCGACGTGAAATCAGGCCAGGTGTTGACGATCCCATCCAATGTGCCCCACAAGGCACAGGCGCTCGCGGACACTCTGGATGTCGATGTGTTCTCACCTCCGCGGCAGGATTGGCTGGACGGAACTGACGACTACTTCCAAAAGGGCTGAGACATGGACCTGGGAATAAAGGACCGCGTCGCCCTGGTGGCGGCGTCGAGCAAAGGACTCGGCTTGGCGGTAGCAACCGAACTGGGCAAAGAAGGTGCTCGGCTCATCATCTGCTCGCGTGATGCGACGGTATTGAACGGCGCCAAGGAATCGCTAGAACGTAAGACAGGAGCAACGGTGCTCGCCGTGCCCGCGGATCTCTCTGAAGATGAGGCCGCCGCGCATGTTGTCCGGGCAGGGATAGAAGAGTTCGGACAGATCGACATTCTTGTGAACAACGCCGGCGGGCCGCCAGCCGGACCCTTCGAACAACACGACCTGGATACCTGGGATGCAGCGATACGCCTGAACCTACGCAGCGCCATTGCTCTCACGCAGGGCGTCTTACCAGGCATGAAGAAGCGCCAATGGGGTCGGATACTCAACATCACCTCCATTGCCGTGAAGCAGCCGGTCGACAACCTCATTCTTTCCAACAGCGTGCGCGCCGCGGTCACCGGTTTTGCTCGAACTTTGGCAAACGAGGTCGCCCCGTTCGGAGTGACCGTGAACAACTTGTTACCGGGCTACACGCGCACGCAGCGAGTGGAAGAGCTGGCGGAGACAATGGCTGTGCAGCAGGGCAAAACGCCTGCGGATGTCGTCGGAGCCTGGGAAGCGCAGATCCCCATGGGTCGCCTGGGATCGCCCGAGGAGTTCGCGGCGCTGGCGGCCTTCCTCGTATCAGAGCGCGCAAGTTACGTGACCGGGACGTCGGTTCAGGTGGACGGTGGTTGGATCAGGTCGTTGTTGTAGGAAATGCGGAACCATCCCAAAGGGGACTAGAATGAAAGCGATTGTATTTGCTCTACTGGCTGTTCAGGCCTTCACCCTCACCATCGGCTCCACAGAAACCGCCGCACAAACCAACCCACTCTGGTCCGAGCAAAAGGTGAAGAACTACCTGCCTCATATGACCCGACCCGAGGTGGAGGACCTCCTGACACGGACCGACATGGTGATTATTCCGGTCGGCGCATTGGAGCAGCACGCGCGCCACCTCCCCATGGGGACCGATTTCATAAGCGGAGTGGAGCGAGCAAAACTGATCGCCCAGGAAACTGACGCGCTGGTTGTGCCAGTCCTGACGCTGGGGCAATCGCCCTATCACATGGGATTCGCCGGCTCGATCACATTGCGCAGTGAGACTATACAGGCGGTTTATTTCGAGGCTGTGCAAAGTCTACTGCGCCATGGATTCAAGAGGTTCCTGTTCTTGAATGCACACGGCGGCAACGGCGCCACCGTGAACTTCCTGGTGGACCGAATAAATCAGGAGACCGCAGGGATCGCCGTGAACCTCGGTGCTGCCGCGGCTCCATTTATGACGAGGATGGAACAGGAGCCGGCAACGGTGCTGGATCGACACGCAGGTGTCAGCGAGACATCGAGAACGATGTACCTCGCGCCCAATCTCGTGGACATGGCCGCTGCGGAGACTGCAGTACTGACCATGCCGGAACATCTGGAGCGCATGGTGCCGGACGTTCTGGCAGGCGATCCGACCACGTTACGAGTTTTCCTTGCCGAAGGCCTGAAAGCTGAAGAAACCGGCAAGGGGACTTCTGCGCGCGAGATTACATCGACCGGTGCATGGAGCGAACGCGACCCTATGGAAGCAACTGTCGAGCAGGGTCGAGCCGAAACATTGAACTTCGTGAATGCCGCGGTGCAGTTCATTGAGCGGTGGAAAGCGCTGCGACCGATGGAACAACGATGAGCGGTAAGGCGATCCTGAGGGTTTGCGTATTCGTTGGAATCAGCGTTGTACCGTTGAGCGCCGCGGCCCAGAACCGCGCTTTCACGGTTCATCCGTATGCTGTGCTGGGCACGCGCACCGACAGGTCGGCAGGCGTGACGCTGGGTGACATCGACTGTGACGGCGACCTCGACGCAGTCGTGGCAAACGGCCGTCACTGGGCGCAGGAGAACGAAGTCTTCTTCAACAACGGCCTTGGCACTTTCACCGTGGCGAACCCGCTCTCATCGCGGCGCTCGACCAGTTACGCCGCGCCGCTCGCCGACCTCGATGGAGACGGCGACCTCGACGTGGCGGTCGCCAACGATCGCGCTCCCAACAGGATCTACCGGAACGACGGAGCGGGTGTGTTTGACGATGCGGGGACCTTCGGCGACGACACCGCACCGGCGCGAAGCCTGACTGTTGCCGACGTCGATAGCGATGGTTTTCCAGACCTGCTCGTCACCAATCGCGGAGCCGAGAACGCAGTCTATTTCAATGATGGATCGGCGGGTTTCGCTCGACGCGTCCCGTTTGGATCAGCCGACGACGCCACCATTTCAGTTGCGGTTGGAGACGTGGATGGAGACGGTGACTCTGACCTCGTTCTGGCCAACCGGGAAGAAGAATCGAACTACGTCTACCTGAACGGTGGTGCCGCAGACTTCGTCGAGCGCCGGCCCTTCGGCACGGGTCAGGACGAGACGCGAGCAGTTGCCCTGGACGACATGAACGGAGACGGCGTCCTGGACATTGTCGCTGTGAACATCGGAGAACCCAACGGCGTGTTTTTCGGAGACGGTGCCGGCAACTTCACCGAGGGAGTACCGTTTGGCCGAGATGACGGGCCAACATATGCAGTGGAATTGGCTGACCTCGATTTGGACGGTGACGTGGATATTGTGGTCGGCAACGCCGGTTTATCTAACGCAGTCTTCTTCAACAACGGGGGCGGGCGAAGCTACACTGAGTTGCGGTTCGGTGAGGAAGACCACGTTACGTACGGTGTCGCGGTCGGGGACCTCAACGGTGATGAGTATCCAGAAATCGTGGTCGCAAATTCCGACGGCCCAAACATCATTTACCTCAACCGGGCACGTTCAAGCCGCTGAGCTACAACCCTACAGCTATTCTCCAGGAAACTCAGATGCGAAAAAGACTAAACAGTTCCAGCAAGATTCCCTTCCCAGCCGCTGGTGTCGCTGTGGCCTTTGCTCTAGTGGTTGCCCTGACATCTGGTTGCCAATCCGGGAGTGGCCCCAGCGCCCTCACCGGCGACTGGGACTACTATCGCATGCTCGGCGGGGAGTCTCGCGGGGGCTTCGAAGCGCAGAGGCGCTTTGGCTTCGCCCACTTCGAAGGCACCGACGCAACCGAAGCCTGGCTGCATCGGAGGGCAGGCGGAGCACTTGAAACCATTCAAGATGTGAAGCTGGAGGGTGACTCTCTCTTTTTGAGCTACGCCTCGGGCGCATCCGTACGGGCCGAGGTGCACGGGGACACGATCGCCGGAAGCATTTTTCAAAATGGCGATGCCGTACAACGTCTGTGGTTCGTGCGACGGAATGCGCCACCGGTCTATGAGCCATACTACCCTCTCTGGGACGGCCCCGTATCCGACTCCACCTACGCAGTCGAGATCGACCCGGCAGTGCCCATGCGTGCGCGGGACGGGATTACCCTCATGAACTTCGTGGGCCGGCCCATTGGCGATGGCCCGTTCGGGGTGGTTATGGAGCGTACGCCTTACCTGCGAATCGACACGACCAATGCCGTCTTCTGGGCTTCACGCGGATTCATCTACGTGAAGCAGGACGTACGGGGCCGCGGAGGATCGAACGGTATCCTCGACATGAACGCCTACCAGGAACAGGACGGCTACGACGCGGTGGAGTGGGCAGCCGCTCTTCCGGGAAGCAACGGAAAGGTGGGGATGATCGGGCGCTCGAACCCGGGGCTCTATACCTGGTATGCCGCCATCGCCGCGCCTCCGCACCTCACCACCATCGCCCCCGTCGTGGCCACTGCCGACCCAATTCGCCTGGTCCCGTATATCGACATGGTCTTCTCCCCCACGATCGTGCCATGGCTCTGTTTGACGGCGGTGAAAGAAACCCTTTCCGACATGAGCGACCTGGACGTAGTGTCTGCGTTCAATCACCTCCCCGTAATCGATGCCGCCGAGCGTGCCGGGTGCCCGCGACCACAGTTCTGGGACGACTGGTTCGACCACCAGCACCTGGACAGCTACTGGCGCGGCCTTTCCATTGAAGCTCGCTTGGACCGAGTGCGCGTGCCGGTGTTGGGGATCGCCGGCTGGTACGACGACGCCCGGGGCAACATCCGGAACTTCGTGGGGCTGGACACTCTCCCCAACCACCCATTCCAGCGAATGGTCATGGACCCGGGAGCCCACAAGGGAATCGACTATGTCAATGGCGACTTCGGACCGCACGCCCGCATCGACCACCGAGCGTTGCAGCTCCGGTGGTTCGACCACTACCTGAAGGGTGTGGATAATGGCGTCGACCGAGAAGCTCCGATCGACCTCTTCATCATGGGCGACAACGAGTGGAGACAGGAACGGGAGTGGCCCCTGGGCCGTACCGAGTTCACCAAGTTCTATCTCCATTCGGAAGGCGGTGCCAACGGTCCCAGCGGGGATGGTACGCTGAACGCAACGGCTCCCACCGGGAGTGAGCCGGCTGACACGTTCACGTACGACCCCGGCGACCCCACGCCATACCTGGTGGACGCTCGCGAACTGGAGTTGGGTTTGAACGAAGACTACGCCCAGGTCCACGCATCTCGCCCGGACATTCTGGTTTTCACCTCCGCGCCGCTCGAGGAGGAGATGGAGATCACCGGGCCAATGACAGGCACGCTATACGCAACAACCGACGCGCGGGACACGGACTGGTATATGATGCTCCTGAATGTGTTTCCCGATGGCAGGGCCGAGCGCATCCAGGAGGGCGTAGCGCGAGCGCGATTCCGGAACGGGTTCGACCGGCCCAGTCTCCTGGAACCCGGCAGGGCGTATCGCTACGACATGGACATGTGGTTCACGGGTATCGTTCTGCCACCAGGCCACCGTCTCCGCGTTGTTGTGTCGTCAGCGTTGTTCCCCAAATACGACCGCAACCTGAACACCGGCGGGGACAACGAGAGGGATACTGAGTACGTGTCGGCACATCAGCGCGTACTGCACGACGCCGAGCATCCATCACATGTCACACTGCCGCTGATTCCGCGGAGGTAGGGGGAAGGATGGAAGCGGTCCGTCCTTCACTTACCAATAGCTAACCGTTCAAAGCGCGCACGGGTCTCCTCCATAAGGGCCGGTAGCGCCAGTGCGTCCGGTAGGGCTCCTTGAAGTGCGTAGGCTGACTGGGAATCATCCAAAAACTCACGGGCTCGAGCGGAAAGCCAATGGCGAACATCTGACGGCTCGCCAGCCAGCTCATCCAGGAGCTCGGGCCTGTCGGCTACCACGGTTATGATATCCTCCAGATCATGACTCCCAAGGAAGTCTCCCTCCCCACGACCAAGGAATGCTTCCCACTTCATTGCCAGGAACACTGGAGCCGTTGGGATCTGGATGACAAGTTCGTCTTTTAGAGAATATTCGATCGCCCGCTCAACAGCTGTTGGGTACCATTGGTTTGAAAATCCCAAGATCGCCTGGTCAACCGGCATGACATCAACGTTTAGGCCTTCAGGGGTCAGCCACCGACAGAGGGGCGCATTTGCACTCAAGTCATTTCGAAGTCCTAGGGCCACCAATTTTTCCTCGATCGCTCTGTAGTTCGTCTTGGACGGCGTCGATAGGACAACATCCACGTCGGCCGTCGGACGAACTCGAATCGCCGCAGGGTCGGTGATCAGTAGCTCCGCCACTTGTCCGCCGACAAAAACGAGATCTGACAACATGGGTCGCAGCCGAATGGCCACGGTTTCGAGAGTCGCTCGGTTCGGGCTTGCAGGGCCGGGCACGGGAGACATCACCCGCGACCAAGGAGCCGCTGTTGAAGTGCGTCCTTGGCCATCGTCCGCTCCCTTGCTCTGCCGATTCGTATGGAGTCAACGAGCGTGAGCCACTCGTAGAGATCATGATTCGCTGCGGCCATCTCAGGCGCTCTTTGGCACAGCGGCACGAGCGACAGGCCTCGAGCCACTCCCTCGATACTCGGCCAAACAACAAGCTGGGCCTCCGGAAACTGTTCACGGAGCATCGGTCCCGAGTGTGCAGTTGGAACGCCGCGTGTTTCCGGCCCGAGTTCTCCCGGAAAGACGTATGGAACTCCGCTCACAAGAAGATCCATGCATGCACTCGCGTTTATGGCACCACCACCAGGTGGAACTAACCGGGAGACCGCAAGCCGGCCTGTGGCATTGTGGACCTCACCAAGACTCAGACCGACTAAGCGAGCCAGTTCGCGGAACGTAAGTTCTGGGGTCAACGCGAACTGAATGAGGACACAGATGTCGTGCGGGCGTAAAGACAGCGGCTGACGTTTCACTCACACCCTCTGTTCAAGGTTCATGAACAATGAACATAAGCACAATATCTAGGACACACTAATAAAGCAAGAGCGCGTTCATGGTTCATGAACAACGAACACCAGTGGCTTACCGAGAAGTGGCAGGCGCCCGCTCAAAATGCTCCGCAATCCACTCCACCCACCGGCGCCGTATGTCTCTCCGGTGGACGGGATCCGACGGAAAGTGCCCCGACACGGGGTAGACCACGAACTTCACTTCCACGCCGTTGTCCTTTAGAGCGTGGTAGAGCTTGTACGACTGACTGACAGTAACCCGCTCGTCGCCGGCATCCGACAGAATCAGGGTCGGGGTGCGAATCTGGTGAGCGTAGGCCATCGGTGACTGCCGCCAGTAGTTCATCGCGTTGTCGTTGAGCCACGGCGATCCGCCGAGCCCAAAACCGGCCCAGGTATTCATGTCGGCCATACTGTACCAGTCGAACCAGTCGGTCACGGCCGCTCCCGCCATCGCCACAGCCCAACCGTCGTAGTGCGCAGTGAGCCAGGCGGTCATGTAGCCACCGTAGGACCACCCCGACACAGCGACCCGAGCTTCGTCCACAATCCCACGGTCCTTTAGCACCTGTACTCCCGACATCACATCACGACCCGGCCCCTCGCCCGCGTCGTTGACCACCGCGCTCTGAAATTCCTTGCCCTGAGTGCTGCTGCCGCGGTAGTTCGGCGAAAACACCAGCCACCCTTGCGCCGCCAGAATCTGGTTGAAGGTGCTGAACGCCTCACCGGATGCGCCCATGGGTCCACCATGTATACTGAGAACGAGAGGGTACCGGCGTCCTTCTTCAAAGTTCGGCGGGTAGAGTAAAACTCCGTTCTGCTCGAATCCATCGGGGCCATCCCAGACCACCGTCTCGACCGCTGCCAAATTTTTCGCCGCCAGAGCTTCATTGAAGTTCGTGAGCCGGCGCGGTTCCCACTCTCCCACCTTCATCGTGTACAGCTCGGAGGATCGGTTATTCTCTCTGCCGACAAACACGATAGTGCCATTCGACGACACAGCCGGGCTGCCCGGGTGGATGTCCCCAAGGTCGAGCCGTCGCGGCGCTCCGCTCAGAGGCTGGTGCCACAAGGCCCGGGCGGTCAGGTCGGTGCCGCTCACGAGAATGGACCTGGCATCAGCAAGCCAGGCCATTCCACCCAGGTTGCGGTCGATGCGGCCGGTGACATCGATGACCTCACCACCGTCAACCGGCTTCAAGAAGATTCCACTGGGGTGAAAGTACGGCTCCGGCCCGCGTGACCTGGAGAAAGCGAGATAACGCCCGTCGGGTGAGAACCTCGCCGGATATACCGGGGGATCGTTCACCAGATCGCGCGTCTCGCCTGACACCAGCTCCAGGAGACGAATCACAATAGGAAATTCCATCGCC
>CAZOJI010000094.1:0-9245 GCA_964580055.1 uncultured Gemmatimonadaceae bacterium
GCACGGATGGGCAAGACGCTGGAGTACCGGGAGCTGGACGAGACGTACGGTGCGCTCAGGGAGTGGCATAAGGTTTACGAGGCAGCGCACGCTGGGGTTGCCCAAGCCAAAGGAGCGATGCACCGTCAACTGAAAGCGTTGTTTCCGGACTACTCATTCGCCAAAGATTTCCTCTATCACCCGTCTGGCCGCGCACTGATGGATCGTTACGGGGCTAATCCGTATCGAATCGTAAAGTCCGGTAAAGCCCGATTTGCCAGAGTGATGAGGAACGCGGCTCCGAGGATCCAGCACCGCTCGATAGAGCGGCTCTGGCGGGATGCTTCCATATCAGTGCGGAACCGCCTGGGCAACGAACAAGTTCGTATCCGTGAACTCAGGTTGCGGCATTTTTGGGAGGAGTTCCTGCTGCACGACCAGCGAAAGATCGAGACCGCGGCCGAAATGGAGAGAATCTATGAGCAGCTGCGGATGCGCGATCGTCGCCGTCGCACGACTGTTCCTGAAAATGCTCTTCGGTTGGTACAAGTCGGGTCAGGAGTTCGACCACAACCGCGTCTTCACGTGTGAAACACGCTATGCAATGGCTGCTTAGCTGAATGACATAGTAGAAAACAAGACAATCAGAGAGACAGAAAACCGTATCGAGATGACCACAGGCGCATTGTCACTGTCTTGCAGATGACCAGCTTCACCATCCGTCACTCGGTACGGTCAATCTCCGACATGGCCGGAAAAGTAAGATCGCTCTCCGAACCGGAAGAGCCGTAAAGGTATCATCGCCAGTCTGAGAACTTCTGTACCTCGCACAGAACAAAAGCTATTTGAAAACTCAGCCACACACGGCAATAACCGGTTGGCATGCGCCAGACACCAGGACTTGACAATTTGCCTATAGGTATTCGCCTGTTAGGCTGCACTGGTCAAGTGACCAGTTTGACTCTCTTGAGAACGTGTTTCAAACCTTCCTCGCTGTTGCGGTAGATCTGCTTAGCTAGCTCGAACAAGATGAAGTGTTTGTCGATCGTCGACGTGCCGGACGACTCGAACGACGGCAAGTACTTGTTGACGAAACCCTGACAGAGCCAAAAGTAAAAACCGCGCTTCAAAAGCTCGGCCTGATCAACCGTACCCAGATACTCGGTATACCAACCCAGCTCGCTTGAGTAGGTCTCCCCAAGCTTCAGCGTATCATCGTCCGAGAAACCGGCATCCTGATACCCGAGACACGTTGCTGTCACAAAAAGCTCTCCGAGTTCCTCGTAGCCAATGGATAGCTTTCCAGCCTCAAGCATGTCTGAAAGCAGCATGTGAAGGACGACCAGGTGAAAGGGACGGGCAGCCGTCATCGCGATGCTTCGCTCGACCTCCGAGAGTTCACCACCTGCATCCAGTGCAGCGACGTCGAATTCCCGGCCGGCGGTAAGACCAGCCACATCTCGAACGAATGATCCTAGAGGGATTTTCTCCTTGAAGAACACGACGGCTCCTTTCTTACCTTTCGTACGGTTATGCAGAGCCGTGTTCATTCAGTACCGCCATTCCTCGTGCACAAGAGGCGCCCGATTGAGTTCATCCCGATAGACCTGCCATGAGGGCATCAGCGCATCCATCAGCTCGCGAAAGCGTTCCGTGTGGTGACGCTCCAATAGATGCACGAGCTCATGCACCAGGATGTATTCGAGGCACACGATCGGCTTCTTGGCGAGCTCGAGGTTGAGCCAGACGCGTCGTGCCTCCGCGTTGCAGCTTCCCCAGCGCGTCTTCATCCGCTTGATGCGCACGTCGGCGATCGTCCTGCCGACCCTGGGCTCCCACTTGGCGACCAGGTAGGGAATCTGCTCGCGGAGCTTCCGTCGATACCATCGCTGCAGGATCGCGTCGCGTGCATCCCGATCGGTTCCCGGCTGCACCTGTAGCCGCATCGTGGTGTTGTCCGCCAAGTGTACGATCGGTCGACCTCCGCGCTCAACGACGTCGAGCAGGTAGCGATGGCCCAGGAAATAGTGGCTCTCTCCGGTCACCAGCTCTCGCTGTGACTGCCGGTCCTGCTGCTCGAAGTCGCTTTGCTTCCGTCGGATCCAGCCCAGGCGCGAGACGACGGCCAGGCGAATGGCTTCGTCATCCAGGCGAAGGGGAGCGGCAACCCGCACGCGCCCGTGCGGCGGGTACACCCCCACGTGGAGATGCTTGATCTCCTTGCGGACGACGTCCACCGCGATGCCACCCACTTCGATCTGTCGGCGCTCAGTAGTCACGTTGCGCCTTCACGATCTCGAACACCGAGTCCACGAGCGCCTCGTTGTCGCCCAGCTCCGCCCGGATGGCGTTGCGGATCTCCCGCTCCTTGAATCGGTTGTCCCGCCAGTCCGCCTTCTTCACCGCCCGAATCGCAAGGTCCAGGGCGAGCGCCTTCTCTTCACGGCCATCGGCAACTCCCACGGGGCCGGCGTCGTAGGGCGACTCCGGCCGCTCCCGCACGGCCGCAGCCCGCGGCTCGTCCAGGTTGTCGTAAAAGGCACGCAGAGCGGCGCTGTCGATGCGGGGCGGATACGACGACGCGGTCGCGGGCTGGCTGACCTGCTTCGTCAGCTCCACGATCCGTGCCAGGTAGGTCTTGTAGCCCAGCGCTTCCTGCCTGCGCTCGGCGATCAGGGCATCGAGCAGCTCGGACATCTTCTCGTAGTACCTCGGGTTGACGGCCATCTCGTCGATGATCAGCCGGCGCACGTTGTTCTCGATCGTCTCGGCCATCGCCTCTCGATTCTCGCGCAGACCCTCCGGCAGCGCCTCGACCGCCTGCTCGCCTCGCGCGACGATCAACTGCACCAGGGTCAGGTCGTCGAAGGCCGAGAGCTTCTCGCTCTCCTCGGCGCGAATGTAGGTGTCGAGCAGGTGGCGCATGGCCGGCTCGTACATCTTCATGTCCACGTAGTCGCCGCTGGCGAGCTTCACCTCCTCGCGGACCTTCTCGTAGTGGTCGACCTCCGCCCGGATCGCCTGCGCCTCGGACACGCTGTAGCCCGCCTCACGCATCTCGTTGGCCAGGTTGGCGTAGGCCCGCAGGAATGTCCCGGCCAGCTTGTAGAGGGCGACGCGCTTCGGTTCGTTCTCCTTGAGCTGCGCGGCGTTGCCGCTCTCGGCGGCGCAGAAGTAGCGCAGGTAGGCCGGTGTATCGTGCGGCGGCTCGACCGGCTCGCACAATGCCTTCACGGCTTCGCGCGCTTCCTCCAGGCGCTCGCGGCCCTGCTCGAGACGGTCCTTCAGCAGGCCTGCCACGTCGGCCTTGTCGTAGCCGGCGAAGGCCTCGCCGGTGTAATCCGTGATCGACTGCTCGAGCGAGCGGAACAGGTCCTTGTAGTCGATGATGTAGCCGTATTCCTTGTCGTCGCCGTCCAGCCGGTTGACGCGGCAGATGGCTTGGAACAGGCCGTGGTCCTGCATGTTCTTGTCGATGTAGAGGTAGGTCGCGGGCGGCGCGTCGAAGCCGGTGAGCAGCTTGTCGACCACGATCAGCAGCTTCATCTGTCCCGGCTCGTCGATGAAGCGCTTCTTCACCTGCTGCTCGAACGGCTCGACCTTCGCCATCGCCGTGTCTTCGGGATCGTCGAAGTAGCTGGCGAGCATCTTCCGGTAGATCTCGTACTGGCGCAGCTTCTCAGTCAGCCCTTCGCCCGTCTCCTCCCCCTTGATGTCCGCAGGCTGCGGCCGGTAGGAGGTGACGATGGCGCACTTGCCTGCGAGGTCGGTCCGCTGGAACAGCTCGAAGAAGCGACACGCCGAGTAGATGCTGCCGGAGACCAGGATCGCGTTGCCGTGCCCGCTCTTCAACCGGTCGCGGGTGGCCATGTCCATCATGATGTCGGCGACGATCGTCTCGAGGCGGCTGCGCGCGGAGAGCACTTTCTGCATCGTGCCCCAGCGTTGCTTGAGCTGGGCCTTGGAGATGTCGGTCAGGCCCGAGGTCTTGAGCTCGAACCACTGGTCCACCTTCGCCTGCGAGGTGATGCGCTGATCGATGTCGCGGGCCTCGTAGCGCAGGTCGAGCACCACACCGTCACGCACCGCCTCGTCGTACTTGTAGGTGTGGATGTAGGGCCCGAAGGTCTCGATGGATCGCCGTTTGTCGCTCTTCAAGAGCGGCGTTCCGGTGAAGCCGATCAGCATGGCGTCGGGCAGGAGCGTTTTCATCGCCTCGTGCAGCTTTCCCGACTGGGTTCGGTGGCACTCGTCCACGAAGACGAACAGCTCGCCCCTGGCGCGGAAGTCCTTGGGCAGGTGCTTCGTGATGTCGTCGAGAAAGGCGTCCACATCGCCTTCTTCCGACGCGCCGAACTTGTGGATCAGCGAGCCGATCAGCCACTCCTCGCCGGCGCTCAGCACCCGCACCAGGTCGGCGCCGCTCGTGGTGCGGTAGATGGCCTCGCTGACACCCTTGAACACCTTCTCGATCTGCTCGTCCAGCTCGGTCCGGTCGGTGAGGATCAGCACCCGGCCGGCCGGCACGTGTTCGCGGATCCACTTCGCCAGCCAGACCATGATCAGGCTCTTGCCGCTGCCCTGGGTGTGCCAGAGGATGCCGCCCTCTCGATGCTCGACGCGTGTCTGCGCCGCACGCACGCCGAAGTACTGGTTGTGGCGGCAGGTCTTCTTGATGCCCGCGTCGAAGACGATGAAGTCGTGCACGATCTCGAGCAACCGCGCCTTGCCGCACATCTGCCCCAGCTCGCGCAGCAGCGGACTGTCGCCCGCGCTCGGATGGGCCTCCGCCTCCTTCCAGCGCAGCCAGTACTTCTCCGGCGTCTCGATCACGCCATAGCGCAGCCCCTCGGTGTCGTTGCCGGCCATCACGAGCTGCACCGTGGTGTAAAAGGGCCGGATGAACTCCTTCTTCTGGCTGTCGAGGTTCTGGCGAATGCCTTCGCTCACCGACACTGTGGAGCGCTTCAGTTCCAGCACGCTCACGGCGATGCCGTTGACATAAAGCACCACATCGGGGCGCTTCGCGTTGACCCCGAGGACCGTGACCTCCTCGGCGACGCCGAAATCGTTGTTTTCTGGATGGGCCCAGTCGATCAGCCACGCGGTCTCGGTCTGCTCGCCGACATCCGGCCGGACCTTCACGCCGTAGCGCAGCAGTCCGTAGAACTCGCGGTTGGCGTCGTAGAGCGTCTTGCTGCCGCCCAGTGCGTCGGCCTTGCCCAGCTCGAACAGCACCCTGGCGATGATCTTGTCGCCGTGGCCCTGGCGCTTCAGCCAGTCGGTGAGCAGCGCCTCCTCGACGTTGGCGTTGCCCTCGCGGTCCTTCCAGTGCCCCAGGTAGGCGTAGCCGAGCGCGTCGCGGAAGAACGCAAGCACGCGCTTCTGGGTCTGGATCTCGCGCTGGCCGACCGAAGGCGGCTGCGGCGCGAGATGGCTGGTTTTTGCGGGTTTCGGAGATTTCATGTCGGGTTTGTCGGGTTTATGTCCGGTTTCGTGACGACCCGGTAGGCAGCCCCCCTGCCGGTTCGCGCGGTTCGTTCCAGGAGCCCCTTACCGACGAGGTCGTCGAGGTCGCGGCCAGCGGTCCGGTCCGTCACGCCGGTGATTTCGCGGTACTCCGCGTTCGTAATCCGTCGGTGCAGTTTGAGGTGGGGTAGAACAGCCCGCTGCCGGTCAGTCAGGCCGAGGGCCGCGATGGCGCGATCGGTGATCCAGTCTCGCCAGAGCGTGGTGCCGAATTCGCCCGGCTGCTGGATGAACGCCGGCTCCGGTAACGCGTGCTCGATACTCTCCTGAATCATCATTAACGTGCCCGTGCCGTACTTTTCGATGTAGCCTGCGAGGTAGAGCGCTTCGCAAACACGCGCATTGCGCGTCACGGAGCGATGTGGCTCGCGCAACTTGTCCACTGTCAGTGGGGCGAGAAGTTCACCGGGGCTCCACACTTCCACCCGATCTGAGAACACCGAAATCTGAGTGGCACCGGCTGCGGCGTAGTCACGGTGAGCGATCGCGTTGACCACCGCCTCACGCACCACCTCCGGAGGCAGCTCGTATCGTGTCGGCGCCTGCGTGCTTTCACTGCGCGTGCCGACGGAGACGTCGAGCTTGGACAATACGTAGTCCACCGCTTGATCCACTTGCATGAAGAGCGGCCCTTTGAAAATCCGGTAGTCCGGTGCTGGACGCTGAATCACCGGCCCGTGAAAGTGCATGGAACGGATCTCGGCGCTCGGCACGAACTGCTGAGGGTTTTTCCCAAACAGCAGGATGGCCGCGCGCTTCGGCAGACCCGAGCTGAGCAGATTCAGGTGAGTCAGCACCTCCCGTAGCGGTGTCTCGTCCGGGAGCGGGAAATGCCGATGCCGGCGTGCCGCACGAACGAAGCGTCGCACGGTCTCCGCATCGACGTCCTCCAGAGTGGCACCGGAGCAGACCTGCTCCTCGAAGGGCAATGCCTGCACGAAGCCCGATCGTTCGAGATGCTCGACGAGGCTGGAGTACACCGCGAGGCGCAGTTCATCCGCCGTAGAAAAGCGCCGCCGGATCAGTTGCGGAGAAACACGGCCGATCAACGCACGCATCTTCGGATGGCGAGCGCCGTCATCGGAGCCCTTGACGTACACCAGCCGGTACTTGCCCTCCGCGCTCGCCAGGTCGAACTCGCGCTCGGTCGGCGAGAGGCCCTCCGCATCCTCGAAGCCGTAGTCGTTCCCGAACAGTCCGACGTACAGGTCGCAGCGCCGCACTTCGTCGAGATACAGCTCGTCCGCGCGACGGTCGGCGGCCGGCACGTCCTCGAACAGGAAGACCTCGAAGAACCGCCGCATCAGCGCATCGCCACGCAGGTAATCGCGTAGGGCCGCCCGCTCGTCGGCGAACTCCTTCTGCACGCTGCTGATGAAGATGCGGATCGGGGTCATGCTGTGGCCGCCTCAGCGGTGACCCCCGAGGCGCCGCTCAGGCCCTCCGGCGAGAAACTCTCGCGCTGGCCGATGCTACTCATCGACGTCCTCCAGGACCTCCCATCGGCCCTTCTTGGTCGGACCGAGATGACGGATGCGGCCGGCCGCGCGAAGTCGGTCGAGGTGGTACTTGATCCCGTCAGCCGTGAGCCCGATCCGGTCCGCCAGGGCATTCCGAGTGAGTGTGGGCTCCTGTCGCAGTAGGACGAGGATCCGTTCTTGGGTAGTTTCTTGGGTAGTTTCTTGGGTAGTCTGCCCCGGAACTTTGCTGGATTCCTCCCCGGAAGCCAAGCCGTCCAAATAGACCTCGGAAAACGGAAACTCGAACCACAAGTCCCGCGCTTCCAGGCGAATCTGCGGCGCTGGCGTACCGGCCTCCTCGCAGGCCGCCATCACCCGCTCGATGCCCCGGCCCCAGGCCTCGATCTCGCCGGCCCGGAAGAAGGTGTTGGCGATGTCGGGGTTGTAGGGCCGCGATGCGTGCGGACCCAGCAACGTGGCCTGGGTCCAGCTCTCCGGCAGCTCCCCCGGGTTCCAGATCGACAAGCGATCCTCGTAGACCCGAATCTGGATCGGTGCCGGGACCGCGTAGTCGCGATGAACGACCGCGTTCAGCAGCGCCTCGCGCAAGGCCGGCTCCGGCATGGGGAAGCTCTCGACCCGCTGGATGCCCTCGTAGCTGATGACGGCTTTCAGATACTTGGTCAGCAGCAGCTCCATCGTCTTGTCGACCTGCGTGAAGAGGTCGCCCGCGATCTCGTCGTGATAGCGGAGGTCCGATTCGCTCGCGAAGTAGCCGATCTTGATCGAGGCGCCGGTGACGAAGCGCTCGGGATCCGGGTGAAAGAGCAGGACGGCGGCGCGCTTGAGATAGTCGCCCTCGGTGAGCTTGAGCTTGTCCAGCAGCGCCGCGTCCGGCCCCTTCAGCGCGGCCGCATCCAGCCTTCCGCTGCGTTCGGCCAGTTGTCGGAACCGAGCCAGGGCCGAGGTCGACAGATCGGAAACGGACACGCCGGGAAGCGGGGATCCGTCCCAGGTACGCCCGTAGCGACGCAACAGAAAATGGTCCAGGGCGGCGCCCTTGAGCAACTGGTTGGTGCTGCCGCTGCGCTGGTAGTACTCGCCCTTGAAACTGATCGGATTGGGGTGGGCGCCGACCTCGATCTCCAGGTATTCCTTGCCGCCCTCGGCACGCAGGTTCACGTCCACCAGGATGCCCAGCAGGTCCCGCGCCTTGTTCGGCAACAGCTCCAGCAGCCGCGCGGCGTCGTCGATGCCGACGATCTTTCCCTTGTCGTTGCGGCCGATCACGAGTGTCCCGCCCTCTGCATTGGCGAAGCCGCAGATCCACTTGAGGTACTCGTCCCGCCAGGACGCCTTCCATTCGGTGTGCTGGTCTTCGCTCACCGCGCTTCCTCGGTTCGCGCCTGCTGCAACTCCTTCAGGGTGCGGCCGCGCTCGTCCTTCCACGCGAGGCGCCCGTTGGCGGAGCCACCGACCACGACTCCGGCCGCCGTCGAGGGCGAGGCGAAGCGAAAGTCCTGGGTGAACACGAGCTGATCGCCTTCCGCAACGAGCACCTCCCGTTCCAGCAGTTGTTTGCGCAGATCGCGCATGTAGTCGTGAATCGAGTTCGTCTCGTCACGCCAAGACGATTTCCATTCGGTGTGCTGGTCCTCAGCGCAGGACAGGGGCGTCTCAGTCATCGGAGCCTCTTTGTGTTTGGTTCAGGCGAAGGCGCGAAGACGCGAACTCCTGATGGTTGTTCACGATGCGCTTGACGCCTTCCTTGAAAGTTGCCGCACCGAAGTTGATTAGAAGGCCAAGCGGGAGATGGAGCAGCCGCAGATAGGTGAGGAGCTGCTTGGAATGCACGCGCGCCAATGTCTCGACAGACTTTAGTTCGACCACCAGGCAGCCATTAACCAGCAGATCCACTCGTAGCCCTTCGTCGAAGCGCATTCCGCGAAAGTCGAACGCCACGGCTTTCTGCCGCTCTACGCGCAGGCCACGATCTTCGAGCACTCTGGCAAGTACTGCTTCGTAGACGGATTCCAGAAGACCCGGCCCGAGGTCCTTGTGGAGGTGGAAGGCTGCGTCCACGACCACGGCGGAAGTTTCCTCAGCATTCATGAAGGCCACCGGGTTGGGTTCACGGGAAGACGCGGAAGGAAGGGGGTCACGCGAAGGCGCGAAGGCGCGAAGAAGACAGAGGCTTGGAGGAACCTATTCTGCGAGTTCATTTTTTCCCTTCGCGTTCTTCGCGGCTTCGCGTGACACCAGACGCACCCGGCCGGT
>CAZOJI010000095.1:0-9196 GCA_964580055.1 uncultured Gemmatimonadaceae bacterium
CACGCCGGGGGTCGTTCCGCGCGAGCAGCGTAACTCTCGCGGCTTCTTGGCGCGCCGCCTCGGCTCCTTTCCAGTGCCATTAGCGACCAGAGAAAGAGCCGAGGCGGCTGTTCGTGACGCGCCTCTAGGTGGGTGTCTTTGCGCCCCCGAAGTACTTCATGAACTGGACTCTTTCGTACACGGCCGGATCGTCGCTCGCGTCCTGACTCATCTTTCCGCGGAAATCGCTGAGCATTTCGTACTCGTGTTTGTCCATCCAGGCCTCGAGCTCTCCCAGCATCGTCTTGATGTGGCTGGCGCCGTTCTTGTACAGAGCGGACACACACTGAACGGCCTGCGCGCCTGCCAGCAACTGCTTGATGACAGCCGTTCCGTCATGGACACCTGTGGAAGCAATCAGGTCGCAATCCACCTTCTGCGACATCAAGGCAATCCAACGAAGCGATATGGGCAGATCGCCAGGGGTGCTGAAGACGTTGGTTGACTTCACTTCAAACTTGTCGATGTCGAAGTCTGGACTGAAGAACCGGTTGAAGAGCACCAGGCCCGCTACCCCTTGTTTAGAGAGGTTCTGGATGGTCGAGCCGAGACATGAGAAGTAATGGCTGATCTTGAGTGTCAGCGGGATGTTGACCTTTTCTTTGACCTTCTCAATGACCTTGAAGTACGCTCGCTCCATCTCTTCTGCATTGCAGTCAAGCTTCGTCGGCAGGAAGAACATATTCAACTCGAGGGCGTCCGCGCCTGCGGCCTCGAGGCGATCCACGTAGAAGCTCCACTCATGGGAATACGTGCAATTGACGCTAGCTATGATCGGAATCGACACGGCTTGTTTTGCTTCCTTGATCAAGGCCACGTACTTGTCGATATTCTCGCCTCTGAGAACGTAGTCGTAGTAGTCGAATCGCTCTGTGTTGAGGCCCTTTTCGAGCGCGTTTCTTATCGCATCGTCCATCTCGTGGACGATCTCCTCCTCGAAAACGGATTTGAGCACTACGGCTCCCGCTCCTCCATCCGCGAGCTGCTTCACGCCCTTCAGGGACCCACTCATTCCGGAGCTTCCTGCGACGATCGGGTTCTTCAAATCCAGGCCCAATAGCTTTGTCGAGAGGTCTGCCACTTTAGAATCTCCTTGTTTCTTTCTTGGGTCGCCGTCCAAACCAAAGGCCCGACGACGATGATACGAGCACCGAAGACCCCAGTCAATCGCCAGTTACCACATGAACTGGGGGATGCTGTCGTTTTCTACCGGTCCCACTCCTTGTTAGCACCGAGAAGCACCTTGAGTATATGCTTCTGATCGATTCGGCGCACGTCAGCGAGTTGAAATGTCGCTTCTCGCCCTGCCGCCTGCCACCCGGAGGGGGAACGGAAGTTAGTTCGGTTCCATGAGCCGGCGCCACTTCTACATGAACTCGCGGTTCAGATTTGCCGGCGGCTCAGCGCCTTCAGAAGTTAGATTCCCGTATGGACGGTCCGCTCCTACTCCGGCTGACGTGACAGTCGATCCCTGTACCCGAGTTTGAACACCTTTGCCGGCAACCCCGTCTCCTATCTACCGGAATTCCTCAACTGTGACGCCGGAGTCTACGCCCAGACGGCGTGACTGAGCATCGTGAGAGAAAACCGGTGGCCGTGGTAGATGTTGGCATCCGTGTACATCCGCAGAGTCTCATCCTAAGCGCCCCCTCCCCCCTCGCGCTAATAGGAGAAAAGTCCCAGCCGCCTCATATCCTCCACGTAACGAACGACGAATTCCAGATCCGTCTCAGTGAATTGTGCGCTGACGATGTCTCTAATCTCCAGGATGCTGCGTTTTCCGTCCGCGAGATTGGCGATCTCGAAAGTCTTGGCTCCCATGTTACCTCCGATCGCCGTTGCATTCTCCTGGTACCAGTCGAAATCCCCACCGAGTTGTGTAGCGAGGTAGTGCGAAGGCAGAGGCCCTCTGAATTCTCGATTCGGAACGATCTGACTGGCCCTTACCTCAGCAGCATTCAGAGAATGATCTCGGGTCGCAACGCCGAGTGACCTGCATAATTCTTCATAGAGCAACCTCATGCGCGCCTCTTCGCTCTCCAGATCGTCGTCCAGCGTGGCTGACAATTGTTCGATGTAATGATACGGTTCGGTTGCGCTGGAACGAGCAGGTGTCTGCCGGTGGTACATTTGCACCGCAAGCAGTCGAGGTTCAACTCAATTCGTCCATGAGGGGCGAGTATGCATTGACGCTCGTCGTTGGGCGCCCCAGCGGCGAGGCAGTACCGGCTGTGCTGCTCAGTTCGAGGGACGCCTGACCGAGCCCGGCAACGGCAGCCTCAATGTCCTTCGTGCGTATTGGTGAAGACAGCGAAGCTGGACTGCCCCCTGACCTGGCTAAAATGCTTCAATGCCCACTCCACGCTCGGGAAGGCAAGCTCGCCCCAGGGGATGTCCTCCCACTCTACCAGCCGGACCTCCGACGTCTCGTCTGCAGCCTCGACTTCCGGACTCAGCAGGCGAGCGCGGTACATGAGCTGCACCTGACTGATGTGAGGAATGTTGTACACGGCCAGGAGGGCGTCTATCTCGATACGAGCGCGTGCCTCTTCCCAAGCTTCCCTGCGTGCTCCGGCTTCAGTTGTCTCGTTCAGCTCCAGGAATCCGGCCGGCATCGTCCAAAAGCCGGACCGGGGTTCAATCGACCGCCTGCACAGAAGCAACCGGCCGGACCACTCGCAAACCGATCCCACCACTATCTTGGGATTCTCGTAGTAGATGAAACCGCACTCCGTGCATACCAATCTCGGCTGGGACTCGCCGGGCGGGACTTTCCTCTCGAAAGAGGTACTTTTGGCGTGAGCGTCAGACAAAGCTACGGCCTTTGAGAAATCGCATTGAAGTCATCATAGTTGCCACCAGTCACGTTATGCAGTACAGCACTTGCGTGCCAGACGCCTGCCGATCGTCACGTCATGACGGAAAACCTGCTCGGCGGACAGGTCACCTGTTTCAGACCTTAGAGCGGCATTGGACCGGATGAAGACCGTCGCCATTCGAACTCAAGGCTCTTCTGCAGAGATTATCCTCTGGTCTTTATCACTCCGGCATCTCCAGAGACGCATAGTGCCCTTTCCGGTGCCTTGCTCGTCGAGAATGGTCAGGCCGGTCCGTTCGAGTAGTGCAGGCATGCCACCGTTCGCGTTGAAAGAGCGGAATCCGCGATAGTGCTCTGTACCCGCAAAACGCTCGATGAAATGCGTGCCGAACTTGCGTGGCAGATTCGGTTGTGGCACCTCCCAATCCACCAAAACGAGTTGCTGCGCGATCCGGCGCATTTCCGTCAAGACCGGTATTCTGACAGACTCCGGCATCTCGTGAATCACCATCGAGGTCATCGCAATGTCGAATTCTCCATCATGAATCGACTCGAGTCGCGTCGCATCTGCAGTCCAAAAGTCGATGTGCTTGCGCTGAAGTTTGGCCGCCCGCCTCAACGCTTGATTGATCTGAGCCGGTGACGAGTCGACGCCGAGGCCGCGCACTATGCGGTCCCTCAGAGCGAAAAGCTGCGCCCCGGTTCCACAGCCGATATCGACGACCGACGAGCCCTCCGGCACCCATTCCCTGACAAGCTCGCGGATGGGAACCATTGCGGGATCGATGAACGTGCGGTAGAGCCATCCGTGAAAGTATGTGTCTGCATGCATCTCGCGCTCGGAGCCGATAGTGCTCGTTACCTCCCTGCGTTTCATTCGAGAGAGAATCGTCGAGCGATCCGCCTGGGCACTGTCAACTTAACCACCAATGGAAAATCCTGCGGCAGAGCGCGATGAGCATCATGCCAAGCCCTCACCCTCATATGCTGGGTCACAGTATTGTGTATTCGAACGGCGACTACATTTGGAGTGTTGCGGGTTTGGTCTGGAGCGTCACAGTGGCCACTACGTTTGGAACGATGCGTCTTGTTTTCATACGCGTATGTGGGCCAGACCTATAGCTCGGCACGCACAATTACCCATTTCAAGAACCGGAGGCGAAAGTTGAGCAAACCCTTGGAGCACAAACCCGTTGTCAGCGATGAACTCCCCAACCCGATCGGTCCCTACTCTCCAGCCGTCGTGTTCGAGAGACTCGTCTTCGTATCCGGCCAAGGAGCCGTCGTACCGGGGACGGGCGAACTGGCCGGACTCGATGTGGAGACGCAGACGGAGCAGGTGTTCAGGAACATCGCGTCTATTTTGCAGGCCGCAGGAACCGACCTCGAGCACATACTTCGCTGCGGTGTTTTCCTGGCCGACATGAGGGATTTCCCGAAGATGAATGCGGTATACGAACGGATGATGGCGGGCAACAAGGCTGCACGCACTACCGTCCAAGTGGCGGCACTGCCGGTTCACGGGTTGCTGGTTGAGATAGACTGTATCGCGTACGTGCCGTAGCGGCAGAGGCCGGAAGACCAAGGGCACTCGCGACGTCGGGATCATCCCGAGTCATTCTTGACCGGCTATTGTAACGGCTGCTTTTTGCGGCCTTTCCGACCAATGGATAGCTTACCTGCGATCCATCCACCAGCCGGAGATACCAGGAAATGAAGACGCGTATGTTGAAGACGATGTTGTCCCGAGCCCTGCGCCTGGGCTGGCTGCTGCCCGCGATCCTGCTCTCGAGTTGCGGTTCTCCAAGAGTGCTGACCGTCGTGCAGTCATCGGTGTCGATCGGTGATCCTCACATTGCCAGCGACGCCTCCAACAGGCTCGGCATCATCTTCTCCGTTTACGAGGGCCTGGTGAAGCTCGATGCGGAAGGCAACTACCAACCTTCCCTCGCCGAGAGGTGGGAGGTCGAGGACGACGTGCGAACCTGGACTTTCTTCCTGCGCGACGGAGTGACGTTCCACAACGGCGAACAGATGCGTGCGTCGGACGTCGTCGCGACGCTCGGCCGGGTACTTGATCCTTCCATCGGAGGCGCGTTCGGAACCCAGGGTGTTTACATCAGCTATCTGGGAACCGCCGAGATCTCCGCCGTCGACGACTCGACAGTGAGGATAGTCACCGCGGAGCCGATGGCCGATCTCCTGGATCTCCTGGTGGCAATGCCCATAAGCCCCGCCAGCGAGCTGGACAAGCTGCCCGGCGAGTACGTTGGAAGCGGGCCGTACCAGGTCGTCGAGCAGAGCGACGAACGACTCGTCGTTGCCGCTCACGAGGAATATTGGGGTGGGCCCCCAACCTACAGTGAGATCCACTGGCTCGTCGAGCGCGATCGGGAGCGAAGAGTAGATGCGGTGATCGAAGGTGAGGCGGACATAGCGTCGGGAATTGGAGTGGAGGGCAAGAACCGTATCGAAGAGACCGGGGGCGCAGAAGTACGTGAATGGGACAGCGGCCTGGCAATCATATTCATGGCGAACTGTCAGCAGGGGCCATGCCGGGATCGTAGAGTCCGCCAGGCACTCAACTATGCGCTCGACTTGGATGAGATCATTGACGAGATCAAGCAGGGAGCGGCGAAGCCTTTGAACGGATATTTGACGCCGCACCACTTCGGCTACAACCCTGATACGCCGGTGTATCCCCATGATCCCGAGAGGGCTCGAATTCTACTGGCTGAAGCCGGATACGGAGACGGATTGACGCTGACCTTCGACATTCCCTCGGTCATGCCTGACGAGGCCCCGGCGCTTGCGCGGCTGATGGCGGAGCAGTACAGCGAAGTTGGGATTACGCTGGAAATCGTTGAACACCAGGATCGGGCGGCGTACTCCGAAATGGTCAGGGAGAAGGATATTCAGGATGCCGCCGCGTTCGACTCCAGCCCGCGCAGTACATACCGCGTTTTGATGGAGAAGATTCATTCGGGCCGCCGCGGACCGTGGTGGGAGGGGTACAGCAACGCGGAAGTCGACTCTCTGGTCGAGGTAGCGGAGGCGACGCTTTTACCTGATGAGCGGCAGGCCATCTACCGGCGGATCTATACGATCATCCGAAATGACGCACCGTGGATCTTCCTGTACCGTCCCACCAGGTACTGGGCGGTGAGTCCGGACATGAGCGACTGGGTTCCGAGGGCTGATGGTCTGCTGATATTCTCCTGAGCCCGGACCTCGATTTCGCAATCGCCGTTATCTACCGGGGCTTCGGGCCGGACGCGTAGCCCGGTCCTGGGAGGAACTCACCTGGCCGCTCGTCGGTCAGCTCTCCGTTCGCCACGACCGCCACACCGTTGACGAATACGTATTCGAAGCCTTCGCTGTACTGATGCGGGTCGGTGAAAGTGGCGTTGTCGGACACTCGCTCGGGATCGAACAGAACCAAATCGGCGACGAAGCCGGGACGAATGATGCCGCGGTCGTGGAAACCGAATGTCCGAGCCGGCAGTGACGTCATGCGCCGCACGGCATCTTCCAGAGTCAGAAGACCGCGCTCGCGCACGAAGCCGGCGAGCACTCTGGCGTTGGTGCCGTACGAGCGCGGGTGCGGCTGGCCTTCGCCATACGTGACAACCCCTCCATCGCTGGCGACGATTGCGTTGGGATAACTCAGAATCGTATCCACGTCCTCGAGGCTCATGTAGTGATAGATCATCGAGGCACCGCCGTCGAGGATCATATCCAGAATCGTGGCTATCTCGTTGTCGAGAGTAGGAGCTTTGCCGGTCAGGACGTTGATCTCACTTATCGTTTTGCCGTTCCACTCAGGATTCGGCTCGTACTGGGCCACAGCCGCAAACGAGTAGTCATCATAGCCTTGATCGGCGAGTATTTCCTTCATCTCCGCGATGATTCTCGCTCGGGTAGCGGGGTTCTCGATTCGAGCGGCGACCTCGTCTGCTTCGCCCGCAACGGCCCAGCGCGGCAGGTTCACGCCGAGATTCGTGCTGGCCCGCTCATATGGGTAGGCGTCGATCAAAACGTCCACACCGCTCTCACGATGTTCTTCTACCAGCCTCAGGGCTTCTCCAATGCTGCCCCATCGCGTGCGTCCCTTGACCTTGAAGTGCGAGATCTGCACCGGCATGTTCGCTTCCCGGCCGACCGCGACCGCTTCGTTGATCGACTCATGAAGCTTCGCACCTTGCTCGCGAATGTGGCTGGTGTATATGCCGCCGTACCGTGCCGCGACGTCGGCCAGGCTCACGACCTCATCTGTGTTTGCATAGGTACCGGGTACATACAGGAGGCCGGTCGAGAAACCGACGGCACCGTCCAGCATCGCTTGCTCGACCATCGCCCGCATCTGCTCGAGTTCGCCTTCGGTCGGCGCTCCGGCGTCCAGGCCCATTACGGCGCGGCGAATCGAGTTATGGCCGACAAGCGTGGCGATGTTTATGCCGATGTCGCTGAGACCGTTACGCCACTCTCCGATATCGGTCTCCGATCCACCGCAGTTGCCGCCGACTACCGTCGTTACCCCGTCGAGTAGGAAATTGTCTGCGCGCGGCTGCTTGGCGAGGCCCCTTTCCGCGTGAGTGTGTACATCGATGAAACCCGGAGCGAGGACTCGTCCCGCGGCCTCGATTGTCTGACCGGCATCGACCTCGAGGTTCTTGCCCATGGCGACGATGCGACCGTGGTCCACTGCAACGTCGCTCCGAAACCAGGGGGCCCCGGTGCCGTCGATTACTCGCGCGTGGCGGATCAGCAGGTCTACCTCCTGCGCGTGGGTCTGAGCGTCGCTAGCTCCCATAATCAGCATCACAGTCGTCGGGACGACCCAATTTCTACACTTGCTCATCATCTGGTTTTTTCCTCGGCTCGTCAACGCACAATACCCCTTCTTTGCCGGCGGCAACAGGCCGCAGATCCAACGCATCGAGGCCGGTGCCCCGATTGTGTTGATTTCAGGCGAAAGCCGGCCCGGGTGCCGAACCCGACAGCTCGGCGCCGGCTGGTCGCCTCACCTTCATTACCTGCCATTGGGTCGCCATCCGGTGTTCCTCGATGAGGCCCGACCCTGGATTGATTGTTATACGTGCAAGAGAAACCTGGTGGCACGCCGCTGGAGGTTGAGGGCTTGCGGTGTTGCGTCGAGAGAGCGTCTGTTCTCGTCGGGCGATGTCGAATCCCGCAAAGTGACATCTAGCATCTCGAGTTGGAGGAATAGACGATGACCAGGAAACGAGAGAAAACGGGCGGAAGCCGCATTTTGAATATCAATGCTACAGTTGAAAGACGCTGGCTATTTGTGTTTCTGGCGTTCGCGTTGCCGCTACTGCTGGCGCCCTCTGCAACCCGCGCGCAGAGCATAGGAATAGTGGGTGGTTTGAACTACGGTTCCTTAGGGGACGTGGAAATCGCCGATGCCCGCACAACCTATGAGAATCGCGCGGGATATCATGTCGGGCTCTACGTGGATTTGCCGGTCGGCCCAATCGCTGTCCGTCCCGGGGTGCGATACATGGATGCAGGGCAACTGTTTTCCGGCCTGACACAGGCACTCGGAGACGAGACGGACGGTTCTATTGACGAGGGATTGGACGACTTCGACGTCAGGATGTTTGTCATACCAGTCGATGTTCGGCTTCGACTGCCGTTCCCACTCATAAAGCCCTACGTATTTGCCGGTCCGGAGCTGAGGTTCGTCAGCTCGTCGGACGGCGACGGCGGTCTCGCGGAGCATCTGAGCAACAATGAGGTGGCAGGCAATCTCGGCGTCGGAGCGCAGCTCTCGCTCCCCGGCGTGGGTCTGACACTGACTCCTGAAGCACGCTACACGATCGGCTTGACCGGCCTGATGGGGGAGGACATCAGTGTGGCCGGTCAAACCTTTCAGACTTCCGGGGCACAGAGGGTAAACATGTTCTTCCTGTCGCTGGGTCTGGAGTTTTAGGGGCTCATACCCCGCGGCGATCCATATTGCAGAGCGTTGGTTTTTGTGGAAGCTGGCGGTAGCGCTTGCCACTCTACTCTTGCGCGCGCATCAGACCCTTACTGGCCGAGTGTTGCGGATGAAAGGGACAGGCTTCTCATCAGCCCTGAAAGTTGACGGAGAAGATCCCTTGCATACCCGATGTGTTTCCCGACTCATCTTCCCAACTCGGCCAGCATGCGCTCGTAGGTCTCCTTGTCAATCTCCCCTGCAGCATACCTGCGTTTCAGAATCTGTTCCGGCGAGTCTTCGGGAGGCCCGACTCGACGTCGGGAGGCTGAGGCGATCAACTGTGATGCCACGCGATGAGTGGCACGTCCTGCTGCTCGATGCACACCCGGGCT
>CAZOJI010000096.1:0-9130 GCA_964580055.1 uncultured Gemmatimonadaceae bacterium
GATTTTGGCGAAATTCGCGCGGGCGCGGCTATAGGTGGCTCGAGTTGCCATGCTCTCCTCCACAGGTCCGAACCATATGTACAAGTATACTGTACAATGCCGGACGATTTGAGTCAAGTTCCAGGTGACTCGAATGATCGTGGGAACAAAGGTGTTTTGAGCCCGACAGATGCGGACTACGCTTAACAACAAAGTTGCCGCCTGCGCTCGTTTCACTCGCTCCGGGGCGCACGGCTCAGAGAGCCGCGCCGGCAACTTCTGAACGTTAACTGACATCAACTGACATCGTCCGAGCAATACTGGTGAATGACACCTGAGTAAAGAAATCGCTTGAATCGGACGATCCACGGCCAGAGGTCGTGGCTTTACCCCCGATTCATGGCTTCGCCAACGCGATTTCCACAGCACTGCAACGGCAAAACCAGAGGCACATTACCACCACCAGAGGTGGTGGGTTTCCACGGTGATCTAAATACCTTCGGTCGACATTGTACCCGGCTTTGTCCTAGGGAGAGACCAACATGAGGATGAAACACCTCTTTAGCCTCGCGCTCTTGGCCCTCGGCGCCTGTCAGCCACAGCCGGACTTAGCCGAGGAAGCGAGGATGATCCGAGAAGTGTGGGAAGCAGGGTCCCGAGCACTGGAAAGTCGCGACTTCGAAGCCTACACCAATTTCTGGGCGAATAATGAACGAATTCAGGTCATGCACCCTGACGTTCCTGAGTGGCTAGTAGGCTGGACGGCTCTTGGACCACAGTATGAGGAACGCATGAAAGGGGGGCCTGAACTCCGGGGTCGAACCCATGATTGGACTGTCAATGTTTCGCCAAGTGCAGAAATGGCCTGGGCGACAATGAAAGTGGAGGTAAAGGTCATAACTGCGGATACGACGACGTTCATTGCGTGGGAATCGGCTGTATTTGAGAAGCTGGACGGGAGGTGGCGACTGATGAACGTCCACATGTCGACCCCTGTTTCGTAGGAATTTCGCTGCGACGCGAGACCATTCCATAGGAAGCGCGCTGTGAAGAAAGCAGATGTGAATTGCTGGGTACTGTTGGGACTCACCGCTTTCGCCGGATGCAGCACCCAGTCTGTGCCAGCGGAGCCGGACGCGGCAGCCGAAGCAGCACGGATCCGGGCTAAGTTCGATGAGACAGGAGCCGCGTTCGAGGCCGAACTGGAAGCGACCACCGATCCGCCCGCCGAGGCCACCTTCCAGTATGGGTGGAGGGGACATCACTCGTGGATCGGTCATAGTCCGATCGAGCCCGAGCGACAAATGACCTACGCGGAGTTCATCCAGGTGCTCGCCGGCTATATGCAGAAGCGTTGATGCGGTATTCTCAACTCGATGGTGCACGGGTGGGGGCGATGCCGGATGGTTGTGATTCCTCAGGCGGCAGCGGCCGCACCCCATTCGCTACCGGCACTGGCGCCGCTCTAGAATCTGCTCAGAGAAAATGGGGCAATATCAATCTGCGGTTTCTTCCCGAATATCAAATCGCTGACGACCTGTCCCGTTCCGGTAGCCATAGACAAGCCAAGCATGCCCAGGCCAGTGGCCACGACGAGGTTTTCCTGGCGCGGTGACCTGTCAATGATCGGCAGATCGTCATACGTCATGGGACGAAGCCCGGACCATTCCTCAACGACCGGGTTGTCAATCTCCGTGTCCAGGTATTCCTGTACGCCATTGGTCAGTTTGGCCAGCCGTTGCTTATTCAGGATCTGGTTGTGGCCTGAAAACTCCATTGTCCCGCCAAGCCGATAGCCTGTTTTCCATGGTGTTGCAACCATTTTTCTTTCATAGAGCAAACAGGGAATGTTCGGTGACCGGTGCGGCCTTTCCATGGTAATGCTGTACCCTTTGCCGGGCTCAACCGGAATGTTGAGTTTCAGTTGTTTGTTCATCTCAGGTGTCCAGGCACCAGTTGCGAGAACAAACGCATCGCCGGTGTATTCGCCCTTTTCTGTGTTGACATGCCGGATGGCTCCTCTCTCAACTACCAGATCCTGTACCCGGCATTCTTCTTCGACAATCAACCCCCTGTTGATCAGCAGTTCTTTCCAGGATTCGAGGAGCATGTCCGGCCTCACGTGCCAATCGTTTTCGTTGTACCATGCCCCCGCAATTTCCTTTCTGACGGCCGGTTCCAGTTCGCATGCCGCAGCAGCATCCAAGGGTCGGGCACCGAAATCGTATTTCTGAAGACGGGCATTCGTCGTCTCGTATTTCTCGAAATACTCCCGGTCCTTGAACAGATATAGAATTCCCTTTTTTTCGAAATCGCAATCCAGGGGGGACTCGGATAACAGCCGTTCATAAAGAGCAAGCGAATGTCTGAGAATACCGACCTTGGCAATGGTAGCAGCAGCCAGGTGGTCCGTGTTGCAATACGCAGCGAATTTCAGCAACCACCGAATACGTGAGACATTCAACGTGGGTTTGATATACAAAGGGGACGTCCCCCGCAGTGCTCTTTGAATCTCGTGCTTCACGACTCCCGGGGAGCAAAGAGGAAGGATGCTCGAAAAATGGAGAAGTCCGCAATTGCCGTGTGACGCTCCCGAACCGATAACAGCCCGCTCAACGATCCTGACAGAAGCGTTCCGCTCCAAGAGATAGTGAGCGCAGGCAAGGCCGACGACTCCGCCGCCGACAACGATCACATCGGTTTTCTCATGCATCACAGATAGTCCCCGTCTTCATGTGAGTATCGCAGTGGATAGACTAATGGTGTACCCGTGGCGTGAAGCAGCTACCTTTGCACACTTCGGACTACCACTCTTGGGTAAGCCCGAAACCAGAGAAGTGTCCTGCTCATCCCAAACTCATTCGATCAGTTCTGACTCCAGCACTTCCTCGTGGATTCTCCCATCGACCATGCTCACATAGTATACCCTGGCACCTTCGCGTGTGTGAACCACACGAGCCACATCGTTGTCTTCGAAGTAGATACCCGCATTGTTGTCGCACGCGTAACCTGGTTTCATTCGGCCTGAACTGATGATTCTTTGGTATACTCGCCTACGCTCGCCCTCGGCGTCGTAGTGTGACGAGTGGCTACCGCGCAAGAGGCCGAGGCTTTTGACGTCGGCAAGTAACAGAGCTTCGGCACGTCCTTTCCGGTGAGTTCAGCCGAATAACGGATGAACGTCGTACCGAATCCTCCGCCCGCAATTAGGATCTTCCGCGTTGGAGTTTGGGAGGTCGATTCTCGCCCATCGAGCGGCGCCACAGCCTCACATATCCCTCTCACAATGGCTGGACAGGTTCTTGCAAGGCTCGCATAATTGCAAGGGCTGAAAGGAAAATCCTATACCGAAAGCTCAGGCTCATCTACGAGAACGATCGAAAGTCCGATAAGGCAGACGCAGAATCCTTGGCTCGCGTGGGGCGAATGGATCCGGAGTTGCTGTCGCCGGGTCAGCACTATCCGACTATGATGCGAAAATACTTAACACGCGCGGCCCTCTCATGGAGGGTAGGCATGACCCGCATATCCGGGATCTTTCGACAGGAACACATTCCAGCATCCGAAAAAGGTTTTCAATCAAATCTCAAATCTCAAATCAAAAACCGAAAATCTAAAATCTGAGATCATAATCTCGCTCATCGTCGGCTAAAATGCACCGCGGGCAATGAAAGCGCGAGTGTCTCAGGATCTAGGTGACCCCGCCAGACCGAGGAAAACGAGAATGGCACGGTTCAGCCTCACCAACGTTTCGTCCTCGATCCGACCTACGCACCTGCCGAGCTCGCTCCTGCGTACCGTCGTCAGTTTATCGACCATCAGGCGACTCGGCTCACGAAGCCCGTTTTGCTCTGAGGGCACGACCGGGATTCGAAAAAGCGGTGCATCAGTGGGGTCGGAGGTGAAAGCGCAAATCGTCACCGATTTTGTGGCGTCGAAGACATCATCTTGAATCACGACGGCAGGTCTGAGCTTGCCGGCGTATCCCGATCCACCCGAGACCGTCCAGATCTCCCCACGCTTCATGACGGTCCAAGATCCGATATCGCGTCGATAAACTCCTGATCCTCGGCTTCGTAAACGCTCGCCGCCACTGCGAGAGACTGGCGATGGGCCTCAGCCCGGAAACCGGGGAGTCTCACATCCGGCACCCATATCTGGATCGGGCGCAGGCCCTTTCGGCGCAGTCGCTCGCGGTGGGCGCGCACCTTGTCTCTCGAGGATTTGCTCTTGTCTGATGGTGGCATATTTACCGCCCCGCTGGTTACATGTAACCTGTGTAAATACTGCGTTCAGGTCCAGCGCAACATCAGCATTCAGTTGTCGTAGTACGTAACCAAAAGCGCGAGAAATGGATCGTATAGGCGCGGGTGTTGCAAACGACTTGCTCACGATGCGCGCAAATTCGGCCTTCCGTCTCAATCCAACAACGACGCTGACAGCCTCTTCGCTTTCTCGATGTGCGGCTCGAACAGCTCGTCATTTCGCAGATTCTCGATGTACGGCTCGTGCTCGAGGAAGTACGTGTTGCAGAACCCGTAGTCGATCGCGTGGTCGAGCCAGTGGCACACTCGGCCGAGCAGTCGTGATCGGTGGTGCCGTGTCGGTTACATGCTTGGCCAACCGCGCTCGCGACGGCATAGAACAGACGCTGGAAGTCGGCAGCTACTACAGCTTCAGCATAGGAACACACCGAAATCCCCCGGCGTTCGTCACTGCCAATTACCGCTTCGTCAACATCAGACCGACCGAATCCCTAACCAAAATCACCCCTTCAAGCCGCCTGCCGGACCGCGCAGGCCTGTGATGGGCTCCTGGACAGCTCCGTTTCGGAGCAACATACTTGGCAGGGGCGAATGCAATTTTCTATGCTGTACCAGACGGCGGGCTACGCTTTGGTGAGCGACTATACCATGGATTCGCTGCTACCAGCCGTATCGAACAAGGTCCTGCAGAAGCTCGAGGAGCACGGAATCGAAGTTGTTACACTCGAAGAGGCGACCACGTTTGACGGTGAGATGTTCTTGGTTTCCGAGGTCATTCAAGGAAGGGAGTGTCAAGGCCATACAATGACCATGGTGAACGGTCGCTTTGAGGAGACGGAGAAGTCGTTTCCCGCAGGATCGTTCATGGTTGATCTCGCCCAGCCCTTGGCATACTTGGCATTCTATTCACTCGAGCCGGAACCGGACGATAGCCTTACAACTTGGAACTACTTCGATGAGGCTATCGGAGAGCCCGCTGACTCAACCGAGGTCATTGAATTCCCGGTATTCAAGTACTACAGGTAGCGACGCGGAACATGGACCCTATCTATCTGGACTACAACGCCACCACGCCCATCGACCCCACCGTCGGGGAAGCGATGATCCCCTTCATCCGCCAGCACTACGGCAACCCGAGCAGCAGCCACGCCCTGGGCGCGGCTACCAAGCAAGCAGTGGATCGGGCCCGCAAACATGTGGCCGACCTGCTCGGTTGCGGGGTCGAGGAGGTCATTTTCACCTCCGGGGGCTCGGAGTCCAATAACTACGCCATCAAGGGAATCGCCTGGGCGCGAAGGGATCGCGGCAATCACATCGTGACCTCGGCCATCGAGCATCCTGCCGTGATCGAGGTCTGCCGGTATCTGGAGGGGCAGGGATTCGACGTCACCTACCTGCCGGTCGACGGCGACGGCCTGGTCTCGGCCGCGGACCTGGAAGCCGCCCTCACGCCCAGGACCATCCTCGTCTCCATCATGCACGCCAACAACGAGGTGGGGACCATTCAGCCCATCGCGGAGATCGCGGCCATCGCCCGGGCGCGCGGCATCGCCGTCCACACCGACTGCGCCCAGGCCGTGGGCAAGATCCCCGTGCGCGTCGACGATCTGGGCGTGGACCTGCTTTCGGTGGCCGGGCACAAGCTCTACGCGCCCAAGGGCATCGGGGCCCTGTACGTGCGCAGCGGGATTCACCTCGAGAAGCTGGTGCACGGCGCCGATCACGAGATGAATTGGCGGGCCGGCACCGAGAACGTGCTCGAGATCGTGGGGCTGGGGGAAGCCTGTCGCCTGGCCCTCGAGGAGCTGGAACACCAGATGCCCAGTCTGGCGACGCTGCGCGACAGGCTGGAGGACGGCCTGCGCGAGCGGTACCCCGACCTGCGCTTCAACGGCCATCCCGACAAGCGCCTGCCCAACACGGCCAGCGTCAGCTTCCGGGGCCTGGAGGCCAACACGATCCTGAGCGAGTTGGTCGGGGTAGCCGCCTCCGCGGGAGCGGCCTGCCACAGCGACCATGTCGACGTGTCCGCCGTGCTCACCGCCATGGACGTGCCCCTGGAGTACGCGATGGGCACCGTGCGTTTTTCCGTCGGAAGATTCACCACCGAGCAGGAGATCGACCAGGCGATCGTCGAGATCGGCGACGTCGTGGACCGCCTGCAGCCCACGGGCGCCTGCGAGGTGGTCGCCTCCGACGAGGAGATCAAGCTGACCCGCTACACCCACGGGCTCGGCTGCGCCTGCAAGCTCCGGCCCCAGGTGCTGGAATCAGTGGTGAGTCGGCTGGCCCTGCCGGACGACCGCGCCGTGCTGGTCGGCGCCGACACATCCGATGACGCCGCCGTCTACACGCTGGACGACGCCACGGCCCTCATCTCCACGGTGGACTTCTTTACCCCCATCGTGGACGACCCCTACGAGTTTGGCGCCATAGCCGCCGCCAATTCGCTGAGCGACGTCTACGCCATGGGCGGACGCCCCCTGTTCGCCCTGAACGTGGTTGGTTTCCCCTCGAACCGTCTGCCGGTCTCGGTGCTCGAGAAGATCCTGCTGGGGGCTCAGGACAAGGCTCGGGAGGCGGGCATCTGCATCGTGGGCGGGCATACGGTCGATGACACCGAGCCCAAGTTCGGCCTGGCCGTGACCGGCGTCGTGGCGCCCGATCGAATGGTCGCCAACCGCGGCGCCCGCCCCGGCGATGCGCTGGTCCTGACCAAGCCCCTGGGCACCGGCGTGATGTCCACGGCCCTGAAGCAGGGGCTGCTGGACGAGACGCAGCGGCAACGCCTGGTGGAGACCATGGCCGGCCTGAACAGAGGCGCAGCCGAGGCCATGCAGGAGGTCGGCGCGCACGCCGCAACGGACATCACCGGGTTCGGGCTGTGCGGGCATCTGCTGGAAATGCTGAGGGCATCCGACGTCGGCGCAGAGATTCGTTTCGACGCGCTGCCCTTCCTGCCAGGCGTGTTCGAGCTGGCTGCTTCGGGAGTGGTGCCCGGGGGCTCCCGGGACAACTTCGAGTTCACCCGGCCTTCTCTGACATATCCCGAATCTCTGTCGGAGATCCGGCGCGTCGTGCTCAACGACGCGCAGACCTCGGGCGGGCTACTGATCGCCGTGGCGGCGGAGCGCTGCGCCGGCCTGCTGCAGGCCCTGGAGGCGAACCAGGTGGAGACGCGGGCTGTGGTTGGGACCATCATCGAGGGTTCCGGTATACGCGTGCTCTGATCAAGCTGTGGTTCGCCAAATTACCGATTGAGCTTCAGCCAACGCGGACAGGTGAGCGGAATGGCATACGAAGTATCTTCGTAAAGAACGCCGACGGCACCGGCCTGCAAGACCTCACGTTTCGAGGTTCGATTGGTGGCCAGCAGCACATACTCGTGCCGTGCCGTCTGTTTGATTCGTTGCCGAGAGCCGATACGTGTAGCTGGCCGCCGTGTCGCGAACCCGTTCCATAATCACCACAACTTCACGCCCACCGAACGTTTTTTCGTTACACTTTGCCCGCGGTACTCATACACGGCCCTGGTAGCGATGTAGACCGTTCGTTCTCGGGAGCTACGATCGTGGTTGCAAGAAATCGGCTCTCGTCGAATCGTAGCGGTCGCTCGCAGCCTCGTCGTCCACCAAATTCTCGAGGTACTGTGGTAGGTTGCCCTGCCTCCAGTCGCCGGCCTTCTCATGCGCGACGATATAGTTGGTAGGCATGGGATGGCTTCCCACCACCACCGGAAGACCGACGTAGTCCTCGATGTATTGGATGAAGTTTTCGATGTATGGGCACGGCGGATAACCTGCCAGAAAACAAGAAGCAAGAATGATTTCCTGAGCGCCGTATCTTTTCATCTGAGCGGGGGCACGCTCGAGCCGCTCGCCCGGGCACCCACCGCAAGTGACGTATCCCACCACCTCCAGCGGTTGGTCTCTCGGGTATTTCCTGAAAACGCCCGCCCGTTCTTCAACAGCCATGAGGCACTTTCCGCCGATGCACGTCCTCTCTCTGTCGCAGATTATGATTCCGATCTTGTTTGCTGTGCCAGCCTGTTGCGCTGAGGCTGTGCGCGGGGCGGCGATACCCAGGGCCGTGCCGGCCAGGGCCAATCCCGAAAGCTTTACCGAGTCTCGTCGTGAGATTTTCGATTCGCTGTCTCGTCGATCTTTTTTCATTGCATTTCTTTCTTTCAAAAAGGCAATCGTCCACTTTTCACCAAGATCCTGCCCCCACAACTTGCCTTAGCATCCCGTGTCTTTCAATGATCAGGGGAAAACCCGAAAACGAAGGTCTTTACCCGACACCAGTCTCGGTAGGACGCAGCTCGAGGGAGTGGGGGTGTTGCTCACTCAGAGCAGTCCGTTGAGCTTCCAGACTCAGAACCGCTACCTTCGTCATACCGCTATCTCGACCACCTCGACGTCTCTCGTCAAGAGCGCGTCATCCTCCACCGGTTCCACATAGCGTTGCTGAAGATGCTGAAGATCTTTATGCCTTCGAGGCTCGGAACGAGGAAGTTGAAGCAATCCAATTGAAAGATCGTAGGCGGCTCCTAGCCAAGATCAGGCGCCTCACCAAGAGGTGGTCCCTTTTCCGCTTGCCGCAAACAGCGATCCATACAGCCCCCATTAGGAACACACCGAGATCCCCCGGCGTTCGTCGCTTCTGGCGGCCGTCGATTAGGGGAGGGCTGGGTTGCACCGGTGCGCCGATACACACCGAATCGCGGGGCAACCCAGTCATCAAATGCCCTTGTGATCGATCAGAGGTCTGCGTACCCCTCGAAGGAGTGCCTGGACACACCAATAACGGCCATGAATACTCGCGAGGGGTGGATGGAAATTCCTTCTATGGGGTAGGTTGTCAAGCCGCACTTCCCCTGCACGCCG
>CAZOJI010000097.1:0-8851 GCA_964580055.1 uncultured Gemmatimonadaceae bacterium
GGGCCTCAGGGCCACCTTCCCTCGATATCGCCTGTCTCGAAGCGGAAAGTACAGGAGCCGAACGGTGCCGCCTTTTCTGTTTGAGCATCCGGCCGGTCTTGGAACCACATCAGCGATGTCGTCTTGAATCGCAGAAAGGCCCGCGTCGAGAGCCGCCATTTGGCATTAGAATTGGCAGTACGTCTCCATAAACCGCGAAGTGATAAGCCCCAGGCGATCGTCAAGCACTCGGTATACCGTTTTCTGAATCTCATTCGGGACATTTCGATAGAACGCTTGCGCGATTGCGCCGATCATCTTTTTCTCCCGTCACCGAACGCTTAGCGTAACCGGCCGGCGTTGGAGCGCGGCGGAAAAGCCGTTCCCAGTCGACCCTGTTGTCAGGCGGCTCTCTTCAGTTCCGCATGCGCTGATGACAGGACCCGGCCGGCTGACCGCAGGAGGAATGCAACCAAAAAAGAAGCAACAAGCAAGTCAGGCCAACTCGATCCCGTCGCCCAGACCCCGGCTGCCGCGACGAAGACGGAAATGTTCGCAACGATGTCGTTTCGGGAACATTCCCATACCGACGACATGTTGATGTCTTCGGTCTTATGGCGCCATAGCAAAGCCAAGCATACGCCATTCGCCGCCAGTGCGAGCAAACTGAAAATTCCCATTACCTCGAACAACGGAACTGTAGGGTTCATGAGCTTGTACCCGATTTGTGCCAGCACCCCGAGCGCAGCCAGGAAAATCAGAAGCCCCTTGAAGAAGGCAACGCGAGCCTTCATACGAAGGCCAAGCTGGACTGCCCAAAGGCTGAGTCCATAGGTAATGGCATCGCCGAGATTATCCAGACTGTCGGCCAGAAGCGCGGCAGAACCGGCGTAAAACGCTGCCGCGAAGACGACAAGGAACATCACCGCATTGATCGCGAGTACGACCTTCAGCGTTCCGCTCTGGCGCTCGCGCAGTACCGCAAGCTCGGCATCTTTGTCACAGCATTCTTTCATCGGCCACCCAACGCCCTTGCACGTGAACCGCAGGCGAACTCCCTTTCGGCGTGTGAAAACTCGTTTCCTTCACTTCCTGATCTGCCTTGCCGCGGCCAACAGGTAATACCCCGGATATCCGAGTGCGTGTCAAGACGTCGACAGCTTCCCTTGATGATCTGGCTCGCTAGTGCGGCCATGTCCGATTCTCTCCGCGGGAATCTAGCCATCGTTTTCTTCATTTCGTGTTGAGTTTTGCTTGCGTTGCGATTCACGGCCATGGTAGCGAAGGGCAGTGCTATGCCACCTGGAAACCGACTCCGCTGTCGTTGGCCGTGGGGGAAGTGGTGGGCGTTGAGGGCGGCAATTCACATCACCGCCCAGCGTCTCCCGGAACGAACGTTGCTGAGCAGCTCGGCGACTTGGGATCGCTCTGACCGCTTGCGAACCACGGTTCGTGGAGCGAAATGCCGGGTGGCGAAGCCGTGCCGCCGACGCGGAGACCGACGGTCGAACCGAAAACAACCCCATCAGACTGTTCGAGCCGCAATCAGGACGACAGCTCAGTCACCTACCACTCCGACAAGCCCACCGGCCCCACGGCGGGCAGTGAGACGACCGGTGCACTCGAGTTTCTTTCAAGGCTCGCATACTTGCAAGGGCTGAAAGGAAAATGCTATACCGCGGCCGAGCCGATGTGCGTGTTGAGGTGGCCGAGCAGCGCGAGGAAGCTGAACCGGACGCGCTACGGTTATTCGAACACCTCGTGCCGCTGAAACCGCCCTTTGTGTATACATAACCAGACCGCGTAAGCGGTTGTCGTCACAGAAGATACAACTCCATTAACACTGACTGCTAGTAAACTCGCGCTAGTAAACTCGCGCTAGCCAGGTGGGAAAATCGTGAAGGGAACTACCAACTGCTATCGTGAATTCGGTTCCAGGGAATGACCGTCGCCGTTTCCCGCTGCTGGCCCGTGTCGCCGCCATACACGACTCGAGCGTCGAGATCGAGATAGTCGTCGCTACAGGAAACGTCGCTGCGGAGCCGACTGAGCGACTTGAAGAAGTCCGTGGCGACGGTCGCTGCCGACTTCACCTCGGTCGCAGTCAAACGGCTCCCCTCCTCGATCACCAGGTCGATCTCGAGGCCTTTGGCGTGACGCAAATGGAACATCCTCTGGGGCAGCCCGCGGTGCAGGCGCCATTTCAACACCTCGGACACCACCCAACTCTCGAATAACGCACCCCGCAGCGGATGGTTTACGAGCTGCCGAGGTCCTGTGATGCCGAGCAGATAGCAGGCGAGTCCGGTGTCGAGAAAATGGACCTTTGCGGCCTTGATGGCCTGCTTGCGATAGCTGCGAAACCAGGCGGGGAGCCGGACACAGAGGAAACTGGTCTCGAGCACCGACAGCCACGCGCGCAGCGTCGGATGGGTGACACCGGCGTCTCCACAGAGGTTCGAGAGATTCATCTCGTTCGCGGTCCGTCCAGCCATCAACTTCAGAAACGTGGTGAACGTCTCCAGGTCGGCCACGTTGAGCACTTGCCGCACATCGCGCAGCACGTACGTGGTTACATAATCCGCCAGCCAATGCTGCGGGTCGAGGCCGCGGTCGTAGATCCGCGGATATGCACCCGCCCACACCAGGGACCACAAATCGTTGGGCAGATCACCGAACCGTATCAGCTCGTCGTAGCTGGGGGGCAGCAAGTATAGGATCGCGATCCGCCCGGCAAGCGTTTGCGTGATCGCTTCGGTCATAGCGAAGTGCTGGGAGCCGGTCAGTATGAACCGGCCGGGCTCGGGCCGTTCATCGACATCCTGCTGCAAGTAGCTCAGCAGATCGGGAGCCCGCTGTATTTCGTCGATCACTGCACCTGACTGGTGCTCGCGAAGGAATCCGCGTGGATCCTTGACTGCATAGTCGCGGATATCCAGCGGCTCGAGGGACACATACTGCTTTTCAGGGAAAACATGTCGGCACAGTGTCGTCTTGCCGGACTGCCGGGGCCCGGTCACAGCTACGACGGGCATCGAGTCCGCCAACTCCCTGAGTTTGGCCTGGAGATTCCGCTCGATCATGGCACGAAATATAAATCACATTTTCATTTCGTGCCAGCGGGGCGAGTGCTGAGGTGATACCGCTGTCGCTACTCCTTAGTGATTCTACTCCTAAGACTCAGCGTGAATTCCCGCTTCACACCCTCGGCCTCCTCAATCATGCCTAAGTGTCGTCATTGGATCGGTTCGGACCGCGCGTCGTGCCGGCAGCCAGGTGGCGAGAAGCGCGGCGGCGGCAAGTGGCAGTGCGGCGGCGGCCAGCGAAAGTGGATCGTTCGGTGATACTCTGAGGAGCATGCTGGACAACAGGCGCCCGGTTGCCAGGGATAGGATCAGACCAACCGACAGGCCGATTCCGATGTGCAGGACACCCTGCATGGTGAGAACGGCCAACAGCTGACGCGGCTGAGCGCCGAGCGCAACGCGAATCCCAATCTCACGGGTCCGGCGTGCCACCATGAAGGCCCTGACTCCGTAAACTCCAATCACCGCGAGGAGCAGGGCGATGAGTCCAAACGAGCCAAACAGAATGGCTGCGAAACGTACCGCCCACAACTCCATGTTGGTTTCCATGATCGCTGTGAATGGTGCCAATCGCACCAGAGGGATCACGGCATCGACGGAGAGCAACGTTCTCCTGACCTGCTCAGGTAGCGCGTTTGGTATTGTTGGCCCCGCTACGCGCAGGTGCACGAAAGCGTGCGCCACGGAATCCTGCCCCAGGGGCAAAAACACGCGGGTGGGTGGCTGTTCCGACAGCAGGTCCTCGCGGTGTGCAGAGACGACACCCACGATTTCCATCCGTCCAGAACCCCCGTCCCCGGGAGGATAAACCGGCTGGAGGTATCTGCCGATGGGATCGTCGTTCGAGAACAGCGTCCTCGCCATCATCTCATCGATGATGGCGACTGGTGGGCCGCCCCGACTGCGCCATTCCAACTCTGAGAAATCGCGCCCACGTATCAGTTTCACGCCGATCGTCTCAAAATAGCCGGAGGAGATCGCGGTAACTCTCCCCCTCGTTCGGGCCGCATCGCCGCCGACCGCTGTCACTTCTAGCGATCGCGTCACATTGCCGTAGGGAAGGTGCGAGGCGATGGCGATGTCACGCACATTTGGGAGCGTCCGCAGTGTGTCGCAGGTGTGGCGAAACGACGATGCGAATCGTCTCATTTATCACCGAGCCCAAAACGATCGACAAAATCGTCGAGCATCTACGCCGCACACAAACCTCAACCGGGCTGAGGTCGCAAATGACGAATGATGAAATAGCACGGTTCTTCAACGACACCCAGGCGTATATCCAGGGTAACCCCGACCTGCGTGATCCCCAGGTCGAAGGGTGGTTCCGCCTGCCTGCCGACAGGCACGGCACACGCCAGCACTTTCGGAACAGGTCCGAGCACGCCAATCTTCAGATTCCAGTGGGCTGCGGAAAAACAGGGCTCATGGCGCTGCTGCCGTTTACCAAGGCGAGGGTCGGGCAAGCCTCGACAGCGCAGAACCGTGCAATGGCAGCAAATGCGTCTTCTGCCATAAAGAGTGAAGTATGCGATAGGGAGCCAAACAAATGAAACCAAAAAGTGATCATGGGAAGAAGGCCGCCCGCAAGCCACGCAGCGATGCAAAGGCAGGCAAACCGCCGGAGCAATGCGGCGACGCTGTTGACACGCAGCCCAAGACTGACCGGGCCGGCGACGGCTTCCCCATCGTGGGCATCGGGGCTTCGGCCGGGGGCCTCGCGGCCTTTGAGGCCTTTTTTTCCAGCATGCCTGCAGACGCTGACCCGGGCATGGCCTTTGTGCTGGTGCAGCACCTGGCCCCGGATCACAAGAGCATCCTGACCGACTTGATCCGGCGCTACACGCGTATGCAGGTCTTTGAGGTCGAGGACGGTATGACGGTTCAGATCAACTGCGCCTACATCATCCCTCCCAATCGTGACATGGCCTTTTTGAACGGCACACTGCAACTGCTCGAACCTGCGGCCCCGCGCGGTCAGCGCCTGCCGATCGATTTCTTTTTCCGCTCCCTGGCCCAGGACCAGCACGAGCGAGCCATTGGCGTGGTGCTTTCAGGCACCGGTAGCGACGGCACCCTGGGCATACGGGTCATCAAGGGCGAGGGCGGTATGGTGATGGCCCAGAACCCCGCCTCCACCGAACACGACGGCATGCCGCGCAGCGCCATCGCTACGGGCCTGGTGGACTTCGAGCTGCCCCCGGCCGAGATGCCCGCCCAGCTTATCGCCTACACGACCCATGCCTTCGGCAAGCCGCCCCGGCCCGCCACGCTGCCCCCCAAGACCGAGAGCGCGCTCAAGAAAATCTTTGTGCTGTTGCGTACCCAGACCGGCCATGACTTTTCCCAGTACAAGCCCTCCACCACCCAACGCCGCATCGAACGGCGCATGGCCGTCCACCAGATCGAAGCCATAAATGGCTACGTCAAGTTCATCCAGCAGGCTCCCGAGGAGGTGGAGGCACTGTTTCGCGACATGCTCATCGGTGTGACCCGTTTTTTCCGCGGCCCCGAAGCCTTCAAGGCCCTGGAAGAGCAGATCATCCCTAAGCTCTTTGCCAGCAAGGGTGCGGATGCCACGATCCGCATCTGGGTGCCGGGATGCTCCACCGGCGAGGAAGCCTACTCCCTGGCCATCCTGCTGGCCGAACATCAGGAGGCGCTCAAACAGAGCTTCAACCTGCAGGTTTTTGCCACGGACATCGACAGCCATGCCATTGCTGCGGCCCGTGCCGGCATCTATCCCGCCTCCATCGCCAGCGACCTCACGCCGGAGCGGCTGTCGCGCTTCTTTTCGCCCGAGCCGGGCGACAGTGTCTATCGCATCAATAAGGGTATCCGGGACATGCTGGTCTTTTCGGAGCAGAACGTAATCAAGGACCCGCCCTTTTCCAGGCTGGACCTGATCAGCTGCCGCAACCTGCTGATCTACCTGGATGCCGATCTGCAGAAGAAGCTCGTCCCATTGTTCCACTATGCCTTGAACCCGGGCGGATATCTCTTTCTGGGAACCTCCGAAACCGTGGGCGAGTTTGGCGAGCTCTTTGCCGCCCTGGATCGCAAGCAGAAGATCTACCAGCGCAAGGAAGACATCCTCGGCGCCCAGCGCGCCGGCCTGGGGCGGTTTCTGCCGCCAATGACGGCGCCCGATGCAGGGCATCTGCGTACCGGCGAAAAGGCGACCGACAAAAAGAAGCTGCCGCTGCGCGAGTTGACCGAACAGGCCCTGCTGCAGCAGGTTGTCCAGGCCGGGGCGCTGGTCAACGCCCAGGGCGACATTCTCTATCTCCACGGCCGCACCGGCATGTACCTGGAGCCCGCCCCCGGGGAGAGCGGAACCAACAACATCCTGAAAATGGCCCGGGAAGGATTGCTGCACGAACTGACTAAGGCCCTGCACAAAGCCGCGCAAACCGGGGAAACCGTGCTGCGCCCGGGAGTGCGGGTAAAAACCAACGGCGACTTCATCACCGCCAATCTGACCGTCCGCCCGGTGGCCGCCGCCCCGTCGGCTTCATCCGAGGCGCTGCTGTATCTTGTGATTTTGGAGCAGGCGCCGCTGATCAGTGATCAGTTAGCAGTGGCCAGCGGGCAGGCCGGCAAGCCGTCATCCGAGACAGACAGTGAAGATGCCGACACCCGCATCGCCGAACTCAAGCAGGAGCTGCGATCCAAGGAGGAGTATCTTCAGACCACCAACGAAGAACTGGAGACCACCAACGAAGAGCTCAAGTCGTCCAACGAGGAGATGCAGTCGATCAACGAAGAGTTGCAGTCAACCAACGAGGAGCTCGAAACCTCCAAGGAGGAGCTGCAATCGGTCAACGAGGAGCTGGCAACGGTCAACGCCGAGCTGGAGGCCAAGGTGGCCGACCTGTCGCGGGCCAACAACGACATGAACAATCTGCTGGCCGGCACCGGCATGGCCACCATCTTTGTGGACCACCAGCTGTGCATCAAGCGCTTTACCCCCACCGCCACCAAAATCATCAACCTGATCCAGAGCGACATCGGCCGGCCGGTGGGCCACATCGTCTCCAATCTGCCCGACTACGAGAGCCTGGCGGCGGACGTGCAGGCGGTGCTCGATACCCTGATCCCCAAGGTGCTCGATGTGCGGAGCTCCGAGGGCCGGTGGTACACCATGCACATCCAGCCCTACCGCACCCTGGATAATGTCATCGAGGGCGCGGTGCTCACTTTTGTGGATGTCACTGAACGTAGAACGGCAGAAAAGGGGTTACGTGAAAGTGAAAAGCGTTACTATTCTTTGTTTGAGAGCATTCGGGACGCTATTTTGGTTGCCGATTTAGACCGCAATATCATCAATTGTAATACAGCCTTCTCCAACCTTTTTGGATATACTCTGGAAGAAATCAAGGGAAAAAAGACACACTCCGTCTACGGATACAAAGAGGAATACGAACAACTCGGACAAAAATTGAAAAAACATATGGGAGAACCCAATTTTCTGTTTACGGTTCATTATAAGAAAAGATCCGGCAACATATTCCCTGGAGAAACAAGTGTTTTTTATCTGAGAGATGACAAAGGGGAAATTTCAGGATTCATTGGTCTGATCCGGGATGTCACCGAGACAAAAGGCGGGACGCGAGTGGATGCCGACGCAACCGGGACTTAGCCAACTGAAGAGAGGGGAGTGTAACCATGACAAATCAGGGCAACCGCGCTAGAGACGCCGCCGATTTACGCCAACAGGCCGAAGCGCTTGCCCGGGAGCGGGTCGACCAATCAGCGCAAGACAGCGCGGCCCTCTCACCCGAAGAAGTCCGGAAAACGCTCCACGAACTGCGGGTGCACCAGATCGAGCTGGAGATGCAGAACGAGGAACTTCGCACGGCCCAGGCCCAGATCGAAGCCGGACGGGCGCGCTATTTCGACCTCTATGACCTGGCTCCGGTGGGCTACGCCACCCTCAGCGAAAAGGGACTGATCCTGGAGGCCAACCTCACCACCGCTACCCTGCTGAGCGTGAACCGCGGCGCGCTGGTCAAGCAGCCTATCTCCCGCTTCATCATCGAAGATGACCAGGATATCTACTACCTGCATCGGAAACAGCTCTTTGAGACGGGCGAACCGCAGGAATGCGAACTGCGGCTGGTCAAACCGGACGGCGCACGCTTCTGGGCGCATCTGACGGCAACCGCCGCTCAAGCAGAAGACGGCGCTCCCGTCTGCCGCTGTGTCCTGAGCGATATCACCACGCACAAGCTGGCGGAGGAGTCGCTTATCCGACAACAACGATCCATCAAGCTATCCAGCCTGATCGCCAATGTTTTCCTGACATCCTCTATGGACGAGGTCTTTGCCGGTGTTCTCGATGTCCTTCTGAAGGCCCTGGACAGCCGGTTCGGCTATTTTGGGTACATCGATGAGGCCGGCGACCTGGTCTGCCCCTCCATGACGCGCGACGTCTGGGATCAATGCCAGGTGGCCGAGAAGAGCATCGTTTTCCCCCGAGCCGTCTGGGGAGGGCTGTGGGGTCGGTCGCTGATGGAAAAGCAGACGTTGATCGCCAACGAAAACCTCCGGGTTCCCGAAGGGCACGTGGCACTGGAGAACGCCCTTGCGACTCCCATCGTGCACCACGATAACCTGATCGGCCAGTTTGTCGTAGCCAACAAGGCGGGGGGATACGCCAAGGACGACCGGGAACTCATAGAAAGCGCGGCCGCGCAGACGGCCCCGATTCTGTTTGCCATCCAGGAAGAGGCCCGCCAAAAAACAGCGCATGAGAAACTGGAAGAGCAACTGCGCCAGGCCCAGAA
>CAZOJI010000098.1:0-8543 GCA_964580055.1 uncultured Gemmatimonadaceae bacterium
TCCGCCGGTACATTCTCCCTCCGCGGACTGCAGTTACAAAGCGAACTGACGTCCGCTACGGGGGATGATGTCCTGGCTGCGCCCCAACCGTTCCGGTGGCGTTCCTGCACAGACGATCACCTGGAGAGCGGCGGGGTCTCGAGGAAATCAACGATTGGAATTCCATCGCAAACCACTGGCACACGCACACCGCCTCCCTCTACCCTCCGTTCGCATACAACGCCGACACCTCTGCGCCTGTCAAAGCCCGGCTGTAAACGCGGAACGAGTTCATCTGACCCGTGAACAGGTCGTTGGCTTCACGAGGACGCTATTCGTCCGTGGCAACATCGCTGTTGGGTCTTCCCCCGTGACCCGGAATTCCGTACCAAGGCAGGGTGTATCCTGGATCTCTACGCAGGGAATTGGCAAGGTACACCCCTTAGGGACGACGAATTCATCATCTCGACCGACGAGAAGACCAGCATTCAGGCGCGGCGACGTTGCCACACACCTCTGCCAACTAGCGAGAACAAGGCCTTGCGGATCGAACACGAGTATGAGCGTATGGGCTCATGGGCGTACCTGGCTGCCTGGGACGTACGTCGAGCAAAGATCTACGGACGCTGCGAGCGGAAGACCGGCATCGTTCCTTTCGGTCGACTCATGAATCAAGTTATGACGCAGGAACCCTATCGGTCAGCTCGCCGAGTCTTCTGGATCATGAACAACGGATCCTCGCACCGTGGCCAAGCCTGCATTGACCGGATCACGAAGCAGTGGCCGACCGTCGTTCCCGTCCACACGCCGGTGCACGCGAGTTGGCTCAACCAAGTGGAAGTGTATTTCTCCATCCTCGAGCGAAAGGCCCTGACACCCAACGACTTCTCCTCGCTCGAAGCTCTTGAAAAACGACTGTTCGACTTCGCAAGATGTTACGAGAACATCGCTCAGCCATTCAAGTGGAAGTTCACACGCAGGGACCTCGACGAACTCCTGGAGCGAATCACCTGCGCAACGCTCCAAACGCAAGCTCTGCCGAAAGCCGCGTAAAATATGTGCGGATACTTATGATCCAGGGTACTAAGGGCGTCGAGTTCATGTCGGATAACGGCATCAGGCTTCTTCGCAAGGGCGGTTCGCTCGTAGAGCATGCCTCTGATCTTCTTCTCGAGCGTCCGTGTACTCCATCTTTCCAGTCGGCACATTTCCGCGTAGAAATCCCGCTTCAGGGGGTCATCGAGATACACGATCTGCCGTAGGTGGGTCCAGCTCAATTGTGCACTCAGTGCGTGCACAATGTTCTCCCGAGAAACACCTCCGCAAATCGGATCATGTTGAACAAGTTCCGGCGCGAATACCCCTGACCGAATTCCGCCGCCAGTTGTTTGGCCAATGCGGATACTATCTCCTCGCCGTAGGTGGCTCGAGTTCCTTTCAGGATATCTTCTCGAATGCGCCGTCCGATGTTCCAGTACAGCAGCACTATGCCTGAGTTGACAGACACGTAAAACGAAACGGGTCGATTCAAAGACGAAACGACCTTTGGTGAATTCGCCTTGTCGACGGTCGAGACGTTAGAGGGTGTCGTCAATTCAGACTCACGAAATCCAATTCGTTTTGAGCAACACCAAAGCCGTTCCGGCCGATCTCAAAACGTTGCGACCGTAAGGCAATACGAGCCGGCGACTGTAGAAACGACGCGACCAATTCCAAACTCGATCGCGGCGATCGGGAATTCTTGGTATGCCGCCGGACGCGTCGGCTACCCGTTTGAATTACGCCATCGACAGCTTCAGAGCGTTTCCGGGTGTCACCTGACAAACGATGCCAGTTCTCTCCAGTACCGGATATCCCAGAACTTCTTTGCCGCGGCGGAGGTTGAGGGAAGCACGAAGATCGCTGTGCCGCCAACCGTCTCTTCCTGCAATCCGTACTTGGGTGACTTGACCCCAAGGAACACCGATGCGGCTTTCTTCCCGTTGAAGGCGAGGACCCTGGGCAAATAGCATTCGATCTTCTCACGCAACGACTCGACGTCGAAGTCCGTTTTTTTCAGGGAAGCGTCCTGACCCGAAGTGTGTTTGGCCAGGTCTGTGAAGCCGAAGCCGAATTTGAGAGCCGAGCGAAACCCACGCGGCTCGAGTGTTGCGCCGGGTGTGAGGCCAACGTCGCTAAGAATCTTCCAGAAGCGATTGCCCGGTCCTGCGTAGTAGGCGCGCTTCCTCGCGGAAGCGTCACCGGCGGCGGTGCCGCAGAAGACGATGTTGAGATTGGGCTCGAGGACGTCGGGGAGGGTGTGGGGCATGTGAAAGCCTCTTAGCAATAGAATTCGACCAAACGTTTCGCCCAGAGATTTCGGAGCTGCGGTTCAAGAGGCGTATGTGCTTGCCACGTTGTTGCTACTTTTTCACATAGCGCTCGACAAAGGCCCGCGGCGTCATTACGTTCACGCCCCGCCAGCCTGACACTTTGCGGAAATGCCTGTCTCCTGACACGAGGATTTCAGCCCCACCGCCGTCCGCACAAACAAAGAACTTGTCGTCGTCCGGGTCCTCGCAAATTCCCTGCCTTGGTTCAGGTGCATCGACGATATCTGCGTGAATGGTAAGTAGATCAAGAAACGGGTCGAGATCGACACCTTGATGCTTGCTCTTGAGTATCCGACCGACTCTGTAGTACTCCTCCAGAATTGCAGGTGACACCACCAACGTCAGTTCCTTCTTCCTCCACGCCTCGAGAATTCTTCCCGGTAGCCCTCCGAAGAACACTCCAGAGACCAAGACGTTGGTGCCCAAAACGACCCTCACTTCGATTTCCGAGCCTTTTTGACCGCCACCGCTACATCGCGGCGATTCATGCCGGCCTTTCTCGCCGCCTTGCGGGCAGCGTTGATCAGGTCACCATATTGATCCATCGAAGGAGGTTTTATCGCTTTCAGTACAATCGCGTCGCCGTCTCCGATCACGACAAACTTGGTCCCCGGATCGAGACGTAATCGCTTGCGGATTTCCTCAGGTATGACAACCTGACCCTTCGATGAAAGTCTGGTCGTTGCGATCTCAGACACTATGGCCTCCATGAATTGTCTTACTGGTAAGATCCAATTCAGAAGGTAACCGGTCAAGGAGTCTGTTGGTTGCTAGCTCACCGTCTGCATTGTGAATCGCGCATTCGTCGATATCAAAGGCTCGGTCGCTCCCGCTGGGGTCTCATCACCGATTGCTTGTTCACGAACGAGGGTTGTAAACGCGCACCTGGGGTCGTCAGGCACGACTTTCAGCTTGCAGCTGCCAACCTGTCGGTTACTTTCCCCTGCGATTGACCCCAATGAAACCGCTCGAGAGACTCCGTTGACTGAGCAAGCAAGCAACCTCAACACCATCCACGTAGTCGGCGCCGCCATTATCAAGGACGCCAAGTGCCTCGTCGCTCAGCGCGGGCCTGGGATGAGCCTCGCAGGCAAGTGGGAATTCCCTGGCGGGAAACCGAAAGGCGGCGAGACTCCCGAAGCCGCCCTGGCTCGAGAGCTGCTAGAAGAACTCGGCGCAACCGCGAGCATTGGTGAATGGGTCGGGCGCGGGGAGTCGCAGGTTGGCAACAAGAGAATCGTGCTCGATGTGTACCTCGGTGAGTTGGAATACGCCGAGGAATTGTCTGCCAACGAGCACTCGGAATTGCGTTGGGTGGATGCGGAAGAACTGGCAAACCTGGATTGGCCAGATGCCGACATCCCGATTTTCCCGCTGGTGCAGGACCTGATGCGGGCCGACTGAGGTGACCTGCGAAGATGACCTGTTAAGATGACCGCGCCAGTCCAGCTCCAGGCCGAGATCGATAAGCTCGTTGAAGATCTGTTTGATGGTTGGGAGCTGGGTGCACCTCCATCCGACCTCAAGATCACGGTCAGCACTCGGCTGAGAACCTCACTGGCACGCTGCCTACCGGAACGTCCGGAAATCAGGCTGGCTGCTTTCCTGGTGGAAGGGCCGTCCCCCCTGCTGCGAGAAGTGTTATGTCATGAGCTGGCACATCTGGTAACACACACGCGCTTCGGGAAAGCCGTCAAGCCACACGGCGCCGAGTGGCGGGCGCTGATGAGACAGGCGGGGTTCGAACCGCGGGTGCAGATCCCGACAGGAAGACCGCGTCCAGCCAGCGCCAGGACAAAGCCGGCATCAAGCAAGAAACCACCCTTGTGGGCGCACCGTTGCCCGGTGTGCCAGATGACGAGGATGGCTCACAGGCGTGTACCCCAGTGGCGCTGTGCTAGCTGCCTGGAGGATGGGCTCGACGGTCAACTGGTTATCGAGCGTGTGGACGATCGGCTCAAGGGTGGCACGTCGGTTCAACGTGTAAGCGGATCGGCGGGAATTGTGAAGGGATCGGCGGGACTTTCAGATGGCTGAGAACTGCCCGTTCTGCAACCAGACCGATCGTGTCTTCTACGAGGGCGACAAGGTTATCGGTTTCTGGGACAGGTTCCCGGTGAGCCCGGGCCATGCCCTGCTGATACCCAAGCGCCACATCTCCACCTGGTTCGAAGCGCGGAAGGAAGAGCAGCAAGAACTCCTCGAGGCCATCGAGATCGCGCGCAAAGCAATCGAGTCGAAGTTTTGCCCAGAGGGTTACAACATCGGGTTCAACGTGGGAGAGGCTGCCGGTCAGACCATCTTTCACTTGCACGTGCATGTGATCCCACGCTATCTGGGCGACGTGCCCGATCCTACCGGTGGTGTGCGGAACGTCATTCCCAGCAAGGGCAACTACCTGAAGCCTCCGGTTGGTGAACGCCCTGCTGGTCCAGAGCCACCGCACGCCCGTCCACTGATCACCGGCGACAGCGACGATCCACTGTTGCCGCACATCCTGGCTCACCTGGACGGCGCGATTCAGGCCGACCTCGCCATCGCCTTTGTCACGGCTAGAGGTGTGGATCTGCTCGAGGATCATCTGTACGACCTCCTCGACCGAGGCGGGATGCTGCGCTTCCTGACCGGTGATTACCTGAGCTTCACCGATCCCAAAGCGCTGAACCGTCTGCTCGACATCTCAGAGCTGTTCCCGGAGCGAACAAATCTCAGAGTATATGAGGCCGGCGATGGGACGTTCCACCCGAAGTCGTACATCTTCCACGACGGGTCGGGCGGTGGAATTGCCTTTGTAGGTAGTTCCAATCTCACCCTCCCTGCCCTGTCGGACGGCCTTGAGTGGAATTTCCGCACCACGACGTCGAACGACGGCGATGGCTTCACCGCCGCCGTTGCCGGTTTCGAAGAACTGTTCCGCCACCCCAAGACGCGCCGCTTGGACTCAAAGTGGGTGGAGGCGTATCGCCCGCGGCATAGAGCCGCTGCGCGCGAGCTTGAAGGCATAACACCAGAGCCGGAGCCACCGCTGCCGGTACCGGAGCCGCATGAGATCCAAAAGCGAGCCCTCGCGGCGCTTGGGCAAACGCGAGCCGACGGCAACACGGCAGGCCTTGTCGTTCTGGCCACGGGACTCGGCAAGACATGGCTCTCGGCGTTCGACAGCGACCGGCCCGAGGTGAAGCGCATTCTCTTCGTTGCTCACCGCGAGGAGATCCTCGCTCAGGCAATGGGCACCTATCGACGCATCAGACCCGAAGCAACGTTGGGCCTGTTCACCGGCCAGGAGAAGAAACCGGAGGCGGCCATTGTGTTTGCGTCGATTCAGACGCTGAGCCGAGCCATGAACCTGCGCAGCTTCGCCCCGGATGAGTTCGACTACATCGTGGTGGACGAGTTCCACCATGCGTCGGCACGCACATACCGTCGTGTCATCGACCACTTCGACCCGGCATTCCTACTCGGCCTCACCGCCACGCCAGAACGAACCGATGGCGGAGACCTGTTGGCGCTATGCCAGGAAAACCTGGTGTTCCGGACCGATCTCACGGAGGGTATCGAGTCGGGTCTGTTGTCACCGTTCAAGTACTTCGGCGTGCCCGACATGGTGAACTACGAGAACATACCGTGGCGTAGCAATCGGTTTGACGAAGAGGCGTTGACCACTGCGGTCGCGACGGAGGTGCGGGCGCAAAATGCGTTGGAGCAGTACCGCGCTCGGGCGGGAACGAGGACGCTGGCCTTCTGTTGCTCCAAGCGGCACGCCGACTTCATGAGCAGCTTCTTTGCGAACGAGGGATTGCGAGTGGCGGCCGTTCATTCAGGCGAGAACACCGACCCGAGAACGAGTTCGCTCGAACGGCTCGAGAAAGGCGAGTTGGACGTGGTGTTCGCGGTGGACATGTTCAACGAGGGCGTCGACCTGCCGAACGTGGACACCGTGATGATGCTCCGCCCAACGGAATCGCGCATACTGTGGCTGCAGCAGTTCGGGCGCGGCCTACGCAAGATCGCGGGCAAGGACTCTCTCACCGTCATCGACTACATCGGCAATCACCGATCGTTCCTGCTCAAACCGCAAACGCTGTTTGACCTTGGGACGGGAGACTCGCACATCGAACGGGTCTTGAACCTGTTGGACCGCGGTTTAGCCGAGTTGCCGCCTGGGTGTGAGGTCACATACGAGCTGGAGGCGGTGGATATCATCCGTCAGTTGCTGCGGAAGCCGCGGGACGAAGATGTGCTGCGTTTCGCATACGAGGACTTCCGCGAGCGTTACGGCACGCGACCCACAGCAACCGAGCTGTACCACGAGGGCTACAACCCCAGGGCCACGAGGGTGGCATACGGATCGTGGCTCGGCTTTGTGGACGCGATGGGTGATCTGGGTGCGACCGAGAAGCGGCTGGTAGGCACTGGTAAGACCGGTAGCTTCCTCAAGGTACTCGAGACCACTCAGATGACACGCAGCTTCAAGATGCTGGTGTTGCAGGCGATGCTTGTCTCAAACGAGAGCTTCCCGAGTCCGATCTCGATAACAGACATGAGGAACAGGGTAAGGCAGTTCGCCCGCCGATCGGCCTTGATTCGCAGGGACCTGAACATCGACGTCGACGACGACAATGCACTAACGAAGTTGTTGGAGAACAATCCGATCGCAGCCTGGATACGCGGCAGGGGAACCGGTGGTACCGAGTACTTCAAGTATGAAGGAGGCGTATTCGACGCGACGTTCACGGTTCCCACACAAGACGCAGAGCAGTTCGCTGAACTCGTCCGCGAGATTGTGGACTGGCGTCTGGCGGAGTATCTGCGTCGGGTGACTTTCACGGATACTGAGAGCTTCACGGCGAAGGTGAGTCATTCGAGTGGAAAGCCGCTGCTATTCCTGCCGCAACGAGACAAGGTGCCGTTGGTCCCATCCGGTTGGACCCCTGTGATCGCAAACGGCGAGGTATTCGAAGCCAATTTCGTCAAGATGGCGGTGAACGTGATGCGCCGGGTCGGTTCGGAGGAAAACGCACTGCAAGAAGTCCTGCGTGGCTGGTTTGGAGAGGATGCCGGTGCGCCGGGTACGAATCATCAAGTTTCGTTCGAGAGAACCGAAGACGCCTGGGAGATGACGCCGGTTGAAGGTGCCCAAGAGGCCAAGGGTGCCGTTCTCGGCAAGAGCTACACGCGCGACGAAGCAGCCGCGCTTTACGGTTTCACTGCTGACGGTCGGTCCTGGCAGCAGGGGTACGTTCGGAGAGAGAACCACATCTTTCTCTTTGTCACGCTCGACAAGTCGGAGATGCCTGACGAACACAAGTACGGCGACCGGTTCTTGTCTCCCGAATTGTTCGAGTGGAAGAGCCAGAATCAACAGGCTCGGAAGCAGCCCAAGATGCAGGAGATGCGGTCACACCGGGAACTCGGAATCTCAGTTCACCTCTTTGTGCGCAAGAAGGGGAAGATTGAGGGGAGAGCCGCGCCATTCATCTATTGCGGCGATGTGGAATTCGTGGAGTGGGAAGGCGACAAAGCGATTACGGTGAGGTGGAGGTTGGAGGAGGCGTTGCCCCGTCCTCTGGTTGATCTGTTTGGGGCCGGTAGCGAAAAGGATTGATGCTGGGGCTCGGGCGGATTTTGGATCGCGACTGGTTTGGAGTTGCCAACAATCCGCGTCAGGAGCGGAAGGAAGCGGTCCTCGACTTTTCGAAACTACCACATCAGTTCATTTTTCTACCCAACCTCCTTTGCTCAACACGTCCAGAGCAAGCACTATCTGCGACTCCGTGAACCTACGTTTCCGATCACCCCACGCGTACGTCTTCGTGATGATGTCATCTCGACCCTCTGGGTCTTCTCGCGTCGCAACCCAATGCACGGTTGACAGTAGCTCCAAGCCGTACGGAGTCTCAAAGCCCTGAACTAGATCTGCGACTCGATCGAATCGGGAGTGTGTTTCAGGGTGTTTCTGTAGGTACGCATCCGCATCATCCACTGCCCCTGGCACGATAGAGATCTCTTTGTCCGGAGCATCGCTTCCATCTGCATAGCCAGACACAAAATATCCTTCAATTGCAAGGAGGACGTGCCTCAGATTCTCGGCGTAAGGTCCGAGCGGCGCGGGCACGAATCGGAGCCGCAACGGCTCGCCGGCCTCCTGCATGAAGTACATCAGTTTGTGGACTTCGAGCAGTGACACAAACG
>CAZOJI010000099.1:0-8172 GCA_964580055.1 uncultured Gemmatimonadaceae bacterium
CGCAAGGTGTGGTTTTTGTTTTCACGAGCGGGTGGCGATGTGTTTGTGGATGTGGGCCAGTTGTTCTAGACGTGCAACGTGCAGCGTGCAACGGGACCGCATAACGCGCAACGAACAACGTGCAGCGGTTGCGCAACCTGCCGGCCGACCCACAGCGACCGTTGGTACTCGAACTATTATGGAAGGATTCGCGCGCAGGCAGGACATCTCCCGTAGCGGACATCAGTTCGCTTTCCAACTGCAGTCCGCGGAGGGGGAGTGTCCTGCCTGCGCGTAAGACCGGCAAACGGCGTTCGCGGAGCGATCGTGCCGGCATGGAGCATGCGACAGGTGGTTGGCGCATGAAAATGCCACGCCACGCATTCCTTTGATGCTCGGGACGCCGAGCGGACGTTGTACGATGGCGGCGAAGTTGTGATCGGAGAACCGCCATGCACGCTGTACGGAACTTGTCTCGACCGCGGCCGCCTCTCCCCCCCCTCACCGACCCCCGAGCCGCGCGATGCGCTGTTCCAGCGGCGGATGCGTGCTCAGCAGCTTCATCATCCCTCCGCCTCTGATGCCGAACGCGGTGAGGCTGTCGGGGAGTTGTGAGCGCGCGTCCTGCGCGGCGCGGAGTCTGTTCAGCGCCGATACCATGTTCGCCGGGCTCTCGAGTTGTGCTGCGCCGGCATCGGCGCGGAATTCGCGGCGCCGTGAGAACCACGCAACCACCGTGCTCGCGAGCACCCCGAAGACCATCTGCAGCGCGATGAAAATCAAAAAGCGGCCGCGGTCGAACTGGCTGGCGATGATGCGGGCGATAAATATCACGAACGTGTTGAGAACGCCCTGAATCAGCGTCAGCGTCACCATGTCGCCGTTCGCCACATGCGACACCTCGTGCCCCAAAACCGCTTCGACCTCCGACCTGTCCATCAGCTTGAGCAGGCCGGTGCTCACCGCCACCAGGGCGTTGTCTCTGAACATGCCGGTGGCAAACGCGTTAGGGTCGGGCGAGTTGAAGATCGCCACCTCGGGCATTCCAATGCCCGCCTTCTTGGCTTGGCGCTCGACGGCCGAGACCAGCCATTGCTCGAGTTCGTTGGCGGGTTGCTCGATTACGTGGGCGCCGGTCGAGCGCTTGGCGATCCATTTGGAGATCGCCAGTGACAGGAAAGACCCGCCGAAGCCGAACAGAGCGCACCAGACCAGCAGGCTCATGTACGGCATATCCGCCGGAATCACACCGAGAGCGGTGAGGACCGCCATGACGATGGAAGCCATCACCAGCACGGCCACGTTTGTTGCCAGGAAAAGTAGAATTCTCAGCATTTTCAGCGCTCCTGATTGAATTACTCGACGCTTCACCGCGGCGTGACCAGGAAAGCGAGGCTCGCTAACGGGCACCGCCGCTCCCTCTCTACAACTCCACGACCTCTCCGTCCTTGGCCGCCGCCGTCTTCCAGCCCAGCTTATCGTGGATCACGTTCACCATCGCTTCCGTGGCCGCCGGCTCGCCGTGGACAGCGTATGTCTTTTCCGGTGCTCGCTCGAAACCCGTCAGCCAGCGCAGCACCTCGTTCTGGTCGGCGTGAGCCGAGAGCCCGTGCAACGTCTCGACCCGGGCGCGCACCTCCACCTGCGTGCCGTGGATCTTGACCTCCTTCGCGCCATCCTGAATGCTGCGGCCACGTGTGCCCGCCGCCTGGTAGCCGGTAAGTACCACGGTGTTGCGACGCTCGGGCAGGCGGCGCTTGAGATGGTGCAGAATTCGTCCGCCGCCGGCCATCCCGCTGGCCGAGACAATGATCACCGGACCGTCCAAGGAGTTCACCTTTTTCGACTCCAGTACCGTGCGTGCCGTGGCGAACATTTTGGGTTTGAGAGGCGCACGTCCCTCGTCCAGCAGCGCTGCCATCTCCAGGTCGTGCTCCTCCGGGTGGCGCCGGTAGATGTCGGTGACGTTGATGGCCATGGGACTGTCGATGTAGGTGGGCAGCACCGGTATGCGGTCCGCCTCCTCCAGCTGTCTCAGCCGCCACAGCATCTCCTGCGTGCGGCCCACGGCAAACGCGGGGATGACTACGGTGCCTCCCCTGCCGGCGGTTTCACAAACGACGCGGGCCAGGTCGGCGTCGGGATCCTCCTCATGGATGCGGTTGCCGTAGGTGGACTCCACCAGCAGCACGTCGGCCTCGGTCACAATCGTGGGGTCCTTGATGATGGGACGGTCCCAGCGGCCCAGGTCTCCGGTGAACACGAGGCGTCTGTCGCGCTTGCCGTGTACCCGCATCTCCACCGTGGAGGAGCCCAGAATGTGGCCGGCACAGCGGAGCACGACCTCCAGATCGTTGGCCACGGAGAACGGCTCGCGGTACGGCATCGGCTCCAGCATCGGCAGCGTCGCCTCGGTGTCTTCCATGGTGTACAGCGGCAACGCGGGAGAGTGCTTGGAGTATCCCCAGCGGTTGGCGTGCGCCGCATGCTCCTCCTGGAGGTACGCGGAGTCGCGCAGCAGGATCGCCAGGAGGTCTGCCGTCGCGGGAGTGCAGTAGATCGGGCCCTCGTATCCGCGGCGCACCACCAGCGGCAGGTACCCCGAATGGTCGATGTGCGCGTGGCTGATTACGATGGCATCGAGATCAGCGGGCACGAACTCGGGCGCCTCCCTGTTGCGCAGCCGTAAAGCCTTCAGGCCCTGGAACAGGCCGCAGTCCAGCAACACCTTGCTGCCGTTGGCGGATATCAGGTGCTTGGATCCGGTGACAGTCTCGGCGGCGCCGAGGAATTGCACTGTCGGTTTCGTCATATAGGGCAATCTCGCTTGGTCGATCGAGGAGTGTCGCTCATCATCCGGCGTCTAGTGGGAGTGTCCAAAGAAGAGCTTAACCACGTACATGAGCGCCAGTCCCCCAGCAAACGAGAACAGGTGCACGAGGCTGCCCTTGAGATCGCGCTGCTTGTTGACCTCGGGTACCAGGTCGGAAGCGCCTATGTAGAGGAAATTGCCCGCCGCGTAGGGCACCAGGAACCAGATCTCAAGCTGAGACGACACACCGTAGGCGATCAAACCGCCGGCCAGGAAAGTCGAGGCGGAGATGACATTGAGGAGCAGGGCCTTGGCTTTGCTCCAGCCCCCGTGGAGCAGCACGGCGAAGTCACCCAGCTCCTGGGGCACCTCGTGCGCGGCGGCGGCGAACCAGGCCGCCATTCCCAGGCGGATGTCCATGACGAAGGCCGCGGCCACCGAAAGCCCGCCTATGAGATTGTGTAGACCGTCGCCGATTAGGATCAGATATCCCAGCGCGGGTTTGCATTCCGCCGAGTCGCGGTGGCAATGGTGCCAGTGCAGGAACTGCTCCAGCACGTAGAAGGTCAGGAATCCGGCCAGAACCCACAAGAACGGTGTAACGTGACTCTCCGTCGCGTGGAGGGTTCCCGGGATCATGTGCAGGAACGCTCCGCCGAGCAGGCATCCGGCGGCGAAGGCCACCAGCGGCAGCACGATCTTGTCGAGCGTGGATTGTTTGAGGATCAGAGTAACGCTGCCGACGAGCGCAATGGAACTCATCACTATTCCGCCGGCAACGATCCATAACAGCGTTGTCATAAGCGATCTCCGCGACCACCGTTTCTATGTATGGAGACGGTATACATAATAACCGGGGAGAAGTCCCGGTCCCTAGCCCCTGATCCTGTTTCTCGCTTACCGAACCGTTGCACTCATAGGCTCCGCTAGTCTACTGTCTCATGAAGTTGTCGGAGCAAGCTGTGCGGTGACGGCGCAAGGCTCGACGCGGCAATGGGCGGGATTCTACGGAGGCGCGAGCTGTCTCGTCCGAGGTAGCGTAGCAATGCGTCGGCCGGAGCCCCGTCGCTCCTACAGCCGGCGCAGCCTGCACCTCAAGGGAGCCGCGCCCTCCTGCTCGAGGCCTCCACGCGGCGCCAGACGCGTTCGGCGAGCTCATCCAAATGGCGAGCCCTGGCCGGGGTCTCGCGCATGGATCTGAACAGGCTCGTGTTCAGCAGGCGCGACCAGACTCCCATCGGCGACGCTTCGAAGGCCTCGTCGAGCCAGCGGATCGTATTGTCGACGTCCGCTATCCACGCGTAGTAAGTGGCGATATCCGAAAGTCGCGTGACATTGGTGTATTTCCCATCGGCATCTTCGTTTTGCCGAATCACCCCGATCACTGAGTCGATGATCGCCTGCGCCTCTTCCACCCGCCCCATTTCGTGAAGACAGGTGGCCCGTACGGCGTCATGAGGTCCGAAATCCAAGGCCAGGCACTGCTCCAGCCGTCCGGCCAGGAGCAGTGCCTTTCCTTCAAGCGCGCGCGAGACCGTTACTTCGGGCTCCAGCTCGGTGACCCGATGCGCCTCGCGAACGGCGATGTTGTATGCATTCAGCTCAAGGGCCACGATCGCTAGGGCCAGGTGGCGGGCGGGCGAGTAGGGGCTGAGAGAGACGCCGCGTTCGGCCGAAGCCATAGCCTCCACCGTTCTCCCTTCTTGCACCAGGATGGTCGCATACCAGCTCGGCTGTTCGGGTGCGTTGGGCTGCAACTCCAGCGCTCTTCTGAAGTCGGCCGCCGCCTGCGACGTCGGCCCCAGCGATCTGCTGGCGAGCAGGCCGCGGGCCGCGTATCCGGCGGCGAGCTGCGGGGCCAGCTCGATCGCCCGGTTCGCCGCTGCCAGCGCTCGTCCCGCCGCAACATATTCGTCGACGCCGATGTTGTACCGGTAGATCAGCGCCAACGTGTATGCCGTGGAGAGTGAGGCGTAAGCGGGTGCGAACTCGGGGTCCAATCTCAGGGCCTCCCGAAATCGGGAGATAGCCCTGTTTACGCCGGCCGGATCACGTAGGCTCAGAGCCTCGAGACCGAGGAGATACGCCTCGTAACCCGGTCCGTGCTCCATGGCAGGCTCACCAGCGGAGGCATCGAACCCGGTGGCGGTAGATACTATCGCATCCACCAATCTCGCAACCACGGCTCGTTCCAACCCGCCGCCGTCGGAGGGATCCAGGTCCCACCGCTCGGCCCAGAGCGCGTTGTCAGACGTAGCATCTATCAACTCAGCGGCGATGCGCACCCTGTCACCCGCCTGCCGCAGTGTGCTCCTCAGGATCAACCGCACATCGAGCGAGTCACCCAGCTGTTGCGGCCGCAGGTTAGCCTGGGAAAGCGCTCTCACGGACTGCAGCGACGTGACCTTGAGCTCGCGGATACGGCTCAGCTCGTGAGTCACGTCGTAGGTGACGGCGTCGGCCACGAGATCTAGATCGCTGTCACCCGTGAGGTTCTCGACGGGCATAACCGCCACGGAATCGAGAAACCAGGCCGCCGAAGGGGTCGCTACCTCGTGATCCCTGGCCAGAAACTGCCACAGCAATACCAGCAGCAGGAAAGCCGCCAGTGCCATGAGAAAGGGCACGCGGCTGGCCCGCGACCATGCTCCCGGAGGTGCACTCACGCGCGTCGCGGCCGGCATCGAACCGGATTCAACCTCGAGTCGCAGACCGGACAACACGCGCTCGAACTCATCCGCGGTTCCGTAACGTTCCCGGGGATCTTTGGCGAGAGCCTTTCGCACCGCAGTGTCGACGCCGGCCGGGATGTCCGGCTGAGCCTCCCGCAACGACGGTATCGGGTCCACCATGTGGCGTTTCACCACTGTACGGGTGGGCCCGCTGCCGTACGGAGGGGCGCCGTCGAGCATCTCGTACAAGACGCATGCGAGGGCATAGATGTCGGTGCGCCCGTCGATCTCCTCTTCCGCTGCAGCCTGTTCGGGACTCATGTACGCGGGCGTGCCGAGTGCCATTCCGGTCTCGGTCAGAGAGTCCGTGTCCGCCTCATGTACGGCACGCGCTATCCCGAAATCGGTCACCAGCGCGTGGTCGTCGTACAGCAGGATGTTTTCCGGTTTGACGTCTCTGTGAATGATGTTGTTGCGGTGAGCGTAGGCCAGGGCGTCCGCCACCTCCGCCGCGATACCCAGTGCCGCGCCCAAAGGCAGACGAAACTCGCGGGAAAGCTTCGTCCTCAGAGTTTCCCCACCTACCAACGGCATCACGTAGTACAACATCCCGTCCGCTTCCCCGGCCGTGAAGATCGGCACTATCAGCGGATGAGTCAGGCTCGAAGCGAGTTCGACTTCCCGGACGAATCTGTCGCGACCTATGCTCGCGGTCAGCTCCGGGTTCAGAACCTTGATGGCGACCTGGCGCTTGGGGTGGATTTCCACCGCCTGGTACACGGTGCCCATACTGCCACGCCCCAGGTCCCGTTCGATTGTGTATCGGCCGGAAAGCGCTGCCTGGAGCTGTTCTCGAGGATCGCTCAAACTGTCAGGTCCCCTTCAAGTGAGCTGGCGAGTTACGCGCAGGCGTACGACGGATACTCGTGTAGAGACGACGAGGTTTTTTCGCCACGGATAGTATGGATTGCGGTGCAGGGGATGGCAAGCGGTGTTCGTGCAACTGCGATCCCGCCGCGGCGCGCCCGACAACGTGCTTGGCACGGCGGCGAACAACGTGCTACAATCCCTGTCCGGAGCCTCGAATAGGCGAGTGCGAGGCGCTCTCGTCCATAATGTTTGTAACCACGACCACGGTATGCTGCCATGACAGATTTCTTGAAGGATCTCGGAATAGAAGACCAGAACTACGGTGGATTCTGCGGGGAGTGGCTGGGATCGGGCCCCGATTCCGAAGTCACCACGCCCATCGACGGGTCGAGAATAGCCACTGTGAAGCAGGTTACGGAGATCGAGTACGATCAGATCGTAGAACGCGCTCACGAGGCTTTCTTGAAGTGGCGAACCGTGCCCGCGCCCAAACGCGGCGACATAGTGCGACAGCTGGGCAACCGGCTGCGCGACAAGAAGCACCAGCTCGGCGCTTTGGTGACATTCGAGATGGGCAAGATACTCGCCGAGGGGAAGGGCGAAGTCCAGGAGATGATCGACATCTGCGACTTCGCGCTGGGTCTGTCGCGGCAGCTCTACGGGCTCACCATGCAGTCCGAGCGCCCCGACCACCGCATGTACGAGCAGTGGCATCCACTGGGCGTGGTGGGTGTGATCAGCGCGTTCAACTTCCCGGTGGCGGTGTGGAGCTGGAACACGGCCGTCGCCTCTGTCTGCGGCGACTCGGTGGTTTGGAAGCCGTCCAGTCAGACGCCGCTCACGGCGATAGCCTGTATCAAGATCGCGGAGCAGGTGTGCAGGGAGAATGATGTCGACTCCGCGATCTTCTCCCTGACTATCGGCAAGGGCTCCGCGGTCGGCGACCGGATGCTGCACGACCGGCGGGTTCCGCTGATTTCGGCCACCGGGAGCTGTGAGATGGGCTACCGCGTGGGCCGGGTGGTCGGCGAGCGCCTGGGCCGCACCATTCTGGAGCTGGGCGGCAACAACGCGATAATCGTGACCCCGAACGCAAACATGGACCTGGTACTGCCCGCGATACTGTTCGGCTCGGTTGGCACCGCAGGCCAGCGCTGCACCACCACGCGCAGGATCATCGTGCACGAATCGGTGCGGCAGGAACTCGTGGACCGGCTGTGCAGGGCGTACGCGGACATCGAGATCGGCGATCCCAGGAAACCCGATACGCTAATGGGGCCGCTCGTCACCACGGCGGCGGTAACCGATCTTCAGAACGCGATCGAGCGGGTCAAGGACGAGGGCGGCGAGATTCTCTACGGTGGCGAGCCCCTGGACGGCCCGGACTATCCGGGCGGGCATTGGGTGAAGCCGTGCATCGCGGCTGCGAAGAACGAGTACCAGATCGTTCAGGAAGAGACCTTTGCGCCTATCCTCTACATAATCGGGTACGGCAACGCTTCCGCGTCACCGGCGCAGGCGGTGGATGATATTGCCGAGGCGCTCGCCCTCCACAACGGGGTACCGCAGGGACTGTCTTCGGCCATCTTCACGGAGCACCTTCGGGAGTCGGAGTACTTCCTGTCGCATCGCGGCAGCGACTGCGGCATCGCGAACGTGAACATCGGCACCAGCGGCGCCGAGATCGGCGGCGCCTTCGGCGGTGAAAAAGAGACTGGCGGCGGCCGCGAGTCGGGTTCGGACGCATGGAGGGCCTACATGCGCCGCCAGACCAACACCATCAATTGGAGCACCGAACTCCCGCTGGCGCAGGGCATCAAGTTCGGCGACTAGGGGGCG
>CAZOJI010000100.1:0-8100 GCA_964580055.1 uncultured Gemmatimonadaceae bacterium
GGGAACTGTTCCACAACCGGTGAGTGGACATTGTATCAGACACTGGCATCTAGTTCAACCATTCGATCATGGGAGAATGGTACGAATGGATTGTCGAACTACTTGATGCGGACGAGATTGACCGGTCTGCAATGCTGCGTGTGCTGCTGGCATTGGAGATCTTGGTTTCGAGCCGACTGGACGTCGACGCCGGATAGCAGAAGCGGTTTTCCGTGATTCCCAAGCGCCGCAGCTGAAAAAGGCGTTGAAGAATCGTTCACTGGACGACAAGTACATCTGGTGATGCTTCCCCGATTCTGAGAGCACCGCTCAAGAGTCTTCCCAACCCCGTTCTGTTTCGAAAACAGAACGGCCCTTACAGGCGATTCTAGCGCGTCATTTCCTTGAGCGTGTCGCATTCTGATACAGCTTGTCGTCATTTGACGAAGCTGGCACCCCTCGATTCCACAAATGTCCCAAAAAAGTAGGTCAGTGCCCCATCATCGCACTGTCCAAACGTGTCCAAGGATCATAGACTGTTCGCTCGTTGAGGAAGGGAGGGCAGATAACGCACGTGCACACATTTCGCGGTTGTCGGGAATGTAATCCGGTAAATCCATTCACGGGAGGGACACCGATGGCATCTGACACTTCACACAAAAAGGCAATACTCTGGACGCTGACTCTCGTCACAATCCTGGTGGGAGCCGTAGGTTGCGATGAAGAACACTCGGTTCAGAGCCCAACTGAGCCTCCAAACCTCGGAGAAACGATCTCACGCAACAATCCACGGAGCGGTCGTCTGAACTATGACGACCGCATGGCTGCGATTGCAGACGATGTACCCGGGTTTGCCGGATTTCTATACGATTCAAACCAGCAACTTGTAGTCCAGCTTACGGATGTTGGTCGCCTGACCGACGCCAGAGACAGAGTCGCCGAGTTCTTGACCCAGCAATCCGGGGGCAATGCTCGTCTCGCTGCTGAATACAACTCGCAGGTAAGTAGTATGTCTGCCCGGCCGGTCAAGTACAATTTCCGGCAGCTCCACGACTGGCATGACGAGATCGTTGACAAAGTCATCTCACACAACCATTCAATTATCTCGAGTGACATAGACGAAGCCGAGAACCGCATCGTCCTCGGTGTTAGAGAAGGGGAAGACATCAGCGGCGTTGTTGCCGCAGTGGAAGGACTTGCAGTCCCGTTCGATGCTGTACTCGTTAGGAGCGCGCGCATGCCGCGGTTCGCCGCCTCACTGCGGGACAAGGTTCGGCCAGTTGTGGGTGGTGTCAAGATTACCTTGAAGAACTTTCTGTATTCCGCTGACTGCACACTGGGATACAACGTCGCCGTGCCAGACAGTGGTAGCTGGTATTTCGTGACGAACTCGCACTGTACCAGTCAGCTGGGTGTGACGAACAATGATAGCGTGCACCAGGCAACTGCGAACAATCTCATTGGAATAGAGGTCGCAAACTCCCCGACGTTCGACCGTGGCGATGATCAAGATTGCCCAACTGGAAGAACATGCATGGATTCGGACGCGGCGCTGTTCAGGTACACGACCAGTAGTTGGAAACATGGTCATATTGCCTGGCCCAGCTCATCGGGCAGCACCAATTTCTCGACTACGAAGAAGATTTGGGCCTATGGCGGCCCGATCCTGAACCATAGCGTATCGGTGGTTGGTCAGAAATCTGGTCTCCAATGGGGCCTTGTCACCAGCACCTGCTGGAATGGCTTGGCCTATTCGGAGTACCACGGGTACTACTACATGCTCTGCCAAGGGAGAGCATCGTATGGCGATTATGAGGACGACGAAGGTGACAGTGGAGCACCTGTTGTCTCACCCACATACTGGGGGGATGTCTCCTCAGTTGGCCTCCTATGGGGGATCGACGCCGGTAGGACTACAGCATATTTCAGCAGTGGAGGCGCATGGCGGTCCGATCTGAGTGACGAGATGGGCGACAGCGATTTGTACAGCGACATAGGCCACTCACCACCACCGAGTGTAACCATCAGCGGCCCAAGCATTGTTCACCCAGATTGGTACTGCACCTGGAACGCCAGTGGCTCCGGCGGTGTACCGCCATATACATATACGTGGTCAGGCGTATTGTCAGGGACCGGTGGCTCGATAGGCGGAATGATTTCCAGCAGCGGTGATCTGCGAGTGACTATTGAGGACGATGTAGATCACACGGACACTGCATATAAGTACATAACCGTCAGCTCAAGCGCACCGTACCACCCGAATTGCTCTGAGGAAGACGACCGTGACTAATCGGACCATCGTCATCATGACATTCGTCTTATCACTCGGGCTGATTGCTGCGGATTGTGGTAGCATTCCTGTTGAGCCACTTGCAGCAAACGAGCGACTAGGCGTCATCAGTGTCGAGGACCAGCCGACCGTCATCGAAGTTCCTGAGGTCGTTGAGGTTGGAAAGGACGTTGCAATCACCGTGGGGACATATGGGGTCGGGGGCGAGTGTGTTACGATGGGCAGGACGCGCATCTCAGAGTCGGGTTCATTGGTGATAATAGAACCAATTGACAGCGTTGTTGAGTTACCACCCGACGCAATCTGTACTGCTGCTCTTTATCTCTTTAGACACGAAACAAGTCTGGTGTTCTCAGAGGCTGGAAGCGTGGTAGTCGAGATCAGAGGCCGAGAATGGCCGAAGGATGAAGTGATCAGGATCAGGCGACGGGTTCTCGTGCAATAATGGGTTCGCAGCTGCGGACCGAAGAACACTACGATTTAGGGGCAGAGAGGTCGCGATCGACGATCGCACCTCTACTGCCCCTTCGAGCTTCGTGAGACCCTGTAGAAGATCGACCCGGCGCCTGCGTTGACCAGGGGCGGACCTGTGACATCGAAGTGTTCATTCGTGAGCAACTCGGGTCGGCCATTCTCGGGATCCAACAGGTAGAGTCCGTAGCGATCGCCGAGGTCGCTGAGGAACACGACGCGTTTGCTGTCGGCATGCCATGCCGACCCGATCGACGTGTATACCCGTGTGTCTCGCATGTCGTGCCAGATCTGTTCGAGACGACCGCTGGCAGGATCGACCGTGTGGAGCCAGCGCTCTTCGGCAGTGTCCGACTCTCGATCGATCAGCAACGTCCCGGTCGGGGACCAGGAGAAATCGACTACTCGGTTGCTGGTAGGATCAGGCAGATCCAGAAGGTTTAGCTCGCCACTTTCGACATCGTAAAATCCCACGGTGCGGAACTCATTCGGATCGCCGGGATATCCACGCCGAAGGTTGTTGACTAGAGTCTCTTCTCCGAGGTAGTAGGGGAACGGCACAATACGCATTTCCCGACGATCGACGTAGTGCACCGCGATCGTGCGACTGTCCGGTGACCAGCGATACGTGGGTCCTCCCCAAACATAAGGTCCGATCTCAACGTCGGGGCGGTTGTAGGTCCCCAGCCCTACGCTCGAAATGGAGGGAACTCCCACGCGGGTCGCTCGGGCGAGCAAGTTGTTTTCGAGATTGAGAAGCCAAAGGTCCCCCTCCTGAAGGAAGGACGCGTATCGGCCGTCCGGCGAGACGGCGAGGTTCGATTTGCCGCCGCCGGTTGCGGTGAGACGCACACCGCTTCCCCCGTTAGCATCGATTCGCCACACGTCGCCCGCACGCATATAGATGAGCGCAGTCCCACTGGGCGTCCACACAAACTGGCTCACTCCGCGAGTGCCTTCGGTCTCCTGAGTAAGCCGGTGCAATCCGGTACCGTCGCCTTCGACGATCCAAATTTCACGACGCGGTTTGGCGGAATCGTTCCAAAGAAACGCAAGTCGGCTGCCGGCGGGCGACCAAACCGGAGCGGACGGCGGTGTTCCGGTGATCGAAGGCTGCGCAACAATCCGATCGATGGTGAGCGCTGACTCTTGGCTCGCGCCGCCGGCAGGCGCCAGCAGGAGGGCCAGTGCGAGGATCTCACTAAAGAGTCAGCATCGTCTCGGTGAGTCCGACGGTCGCCACTGCGGCGGGGCCCAACCGCGCTACAAAGAACACGTCCACGACTGCAAACACGGACTCCATCGCAGTCTCGAGAACCATGGGCACCGCGAGCAACAGAACGGCACGCCCGACGGGGCCGGACGTGAAATCCTGTTCCGTGCCTCGCAAGGCGTCTTTCAGCGCGGGCCAAAGACGGAACGGCGCCTCGGCTTCGACGGTGTGTCTACCTGGATCGGACATGAGAGACAGTCAGCGGCTTAGCGCAGCTCGAGTTGGTCGATGAAGATAGTCCGCGGCGAGGGCAATTCCACCGAGAATATGCTCAAGCCCCTGATTTCGCTCAGATTCAGCGTTCGGTACCTCGGTCCGTTCTCGATGTCGGACATTGGGAACACGAGGTCGTTCCAGCCGGTGAGAACCGTGAACGATCTGTTGAACCTCTCGTCGTAGCTCTGACCGTGGTCATCGTGCCACCGGTCATGAACGCGCAGGTGAAGCTCCAGTGGCTCCGGATCGGGATTGAAGATGCTGACCGCGAGCGACGAGGCTCCGCTCCAATCACTTGGGAAGTATTTCAGACTCGCTGTTGAATACCGTTCCGTCGATAGTGGCACCCGCATCGCGCCGTTGCCATACCTGACGTGTTCTCGTTCGATCGACAACTCGACGTCACTCGTCCACCGCGAAATCTGGAAAGGGGTTTCAAAATCGGAGAGCACCGGGAATGCTCTTGATGCCGAATACTCGTCACTCAGCGCGGCGAGAATAGGAATCAAGGACCAGGCGAGCAGCGCCAGTGCCGCTCCAAATAGCGCCGCGGTGCGCCAACTCCGCGCGGAAGACCGACGGAGCGAAACGAACGTGAGCGCAAGAATCGTCCCGACGTTGTTGAGAAACAGATCTGAAATCGACGGGCTGCGCCCAAGAACATACTGAGCACCCTCAATCAGACATCCGGCAAGGTTCACCATCCCAAGCGCCAAAACCCAGGTACGCACGGTTGGGCGTTGTTCGCCGCTGGTATCCCATTGAAGCCATACAGCGGTGGCGAGGAAGAAGAACACCAGGTGGCCGAGATCCCAGGCACGTTGTGCCGAACGCGCTCCCGATAACTCCGGGCCGCCCACAAAGAAGAAGGCGCTGCCGAGGAGCAACAAAAAAACGCTGAGCAGCTGAAAAACTCGACGCATAAAATCCGCCAATGCTGGACAGTAACGGCTCGGAGTGGCACCGCAAGTGGCACCCGACTTCTCACCGCCGGCTTGCAGCAACTTCGGCTTCTCCCGTTGGGAACCTCGGTATCGTCTTCTCCTCTTGTACTTCATCTTTGATCGAGTTCAGATTCACGGCCGCCGATCGCACCTGCATTGCGTTGGCAGCTAAGAGCGAATGCGTGATAGTGAACTCAGAGCGGGCGGTTCCCGGTTACGATTCCTCGATATCACAGAACGAATCGGAGAACGAGGACCAAGAACGGCCAAATCGTGCCCAGGACCGTTCGATTCCAAGCTGCGAGTCAACGATTTGAATCTTCCGGTCAACGATTTGAAGCTTCGAATCGTGGATTGTGAGTTTCGAATTCCCAAATTCGCAGTTTGAAATCGTGGCTTTTAAGCTTGGAATCGACGATTCGCAGTTCACAATCGAGGATTTTCAGTTGCGAATCGACGGTTTTCACCTTGCAATCGCCGCCTGAAAGCTTGAAATCGATGCCATTTTGGCATATTTCGGCGGCCCGTTGCTGGATATCATCGCCGCAAGTCTTTGCATATCAATAGTTTACGGGATTGGCGCTTTTGAATACCTCTTTCCGGCACGAGGTCGAGGGCACCGGCAAGACACGGAATTGGGAATTCTACCGATCTCCATATCTGATGATTGCTTAGTCGGGCGTCATCCAGTTCCGGAACGGCAGTCCAGACGCACTGCTGATGTCGGCTGGGTCGAAAGTGCGTTATGGTGAAGGATCGCCGGAATTGGTCGGAGGCAGGCAATGCATACGCGGGACGCTGTATGACTCGCAGGACAAGGGCGTATGCGGTAGTAGAACGTCGCCTGCACTAGAACGGAACCGTCTATGGATCTCACCAAGAAGAAATGCGTGCCGTGTGAAGGAGGCACTCCGCCGATGTCCGCATCGGAGGAAGACAAGTACAACAAGGAGATTCCCAGTTGGGAGTTGAATCGCGAAGGCAACCATAGCATCGAGCGGCAATTCGAATTCTCGGATTTTGGAACGGCCATTGGCTTCGTCAACGGCGTCGCCGAGCTGGCCGAAGATGAAGGTCACCATCCGGACATATGCATCAACTACAACAAGGTCCACTTGGAGTTGTCGACGCATGCAGCCGGTGGACTCACGGAGAATGACTTCATTTTGGCCGCGAAGATAAACGAGCTGTAGGGTACGCGCCAAGAAGGAAGGGGACGGCAATGATTGGCAGATATCACTTGATTAACACGCTCACCACGGTCTTTGTGGCTGCTGCCTGTGTTCCGCAAGAGCAAGAGCAAGTACAGGAGTCGATAGGAGAATCCGTCGTTGAGGCAACCGCGGTTCTCCATCCTACAGCGGGTAGTGAAGCGAGGTGCACCGTGGTGTTTACGACGACGGATTCGGGGATCAGGATAACCGGACACTTCGAGGGGCTCTCGCCCGGTGAGCACGGCTTCCATATTCACGAGTGGGGTGATTGCACGGCTCACGACGGCACCTCAGCCGGCGGGCATTTCAATCCCACGGGGATGCCCCACGGGGCTCCCGACGACGTCGAGCGACATGTGGGGGACCTCGGCAACCTCACTGCTGACGAGCAGGGCTCCGCTCAGTACGACCGCACTGACACCGTTGTCGCATTTGAAGGTGAGCGGTCTATCGTTGGCAGAGGCGTCATCGTGCATGGCGGAGCAGACGACTTCGTCACGCAGCCCACGGGTGCTGCCGGTTCGCGAGTCGCATGTGGCGTGATCGGAGTAGCGCAACCGAATGGCGGGATGTAGTCTCGCCGCCGAAGCCGATCGAATTCTCTCGGTGTGCTTCGCAACGAGCCCCTCCTCCGCTACTGAGTGGCGGTTTTAGAGCGGCAACGCTACGGACGCTTCGAAGCCTCTATCCGAGCCGCGGTGTAACGACAAGTGTGGACTGGGTGCACCCGGTAACCAAAATGACGCGAGGCATGTCGTGACTACGGCGCAACGGCCGCCGTTTCACCCTCCTGCCTGAGGTCGAGTTGCCGGCAGATTCCCACGGCGGATTTCGAGCGCTGGATCGATTCGATCCGTCACCCACCCCTGCGGAACGCAGTGCGGCTACGATGGGAGAGGTTCAACAGAGGTCGCGCATGACCAACGATCCTTCCCCCAACGAGCCATCGAAAAGACCCACCAGATCACTACAACCAAAACGGCGGCTTTCCCGCCAACGGCAGCCGTGACCCTTGACGACCGGTCTGAATATGGTACGTTAAACGGACTGGAGGCAACAATGTCGATAGAAACGGATGTTCGTCCCATTACCTACCTGAAGTCGCGAGCCGCAGATCTGCTGAAGCAAGTCAACGAAACTCGTCGGCACGTGATCATCACCCAAAACGGTGAACCCAAAGCGGTCTTGCAGGATCCGGCTAGCTTTGAGGAAATGAGAAATGCTCTCACGCTCATGAAGATGATATCTCAGAGCGAGCGGGCGATTCGCGATGGTGACATTCTCAGCAACGATGAGGTCTTCAGGGATCTGAACGAACGGCTGACCACTCGATGAGAAGGAAGTTCAAGGTCGTGTGGGCTGGGCCTGCAAATGCCGATTTGGTTGAGATTGCCGATCACATAGCGTCAGAAAAACCCGCGACCGCGCGAGAGGTGGTGCGAAGGATTCGCGAAAGGGTCTTGACACTCCATTTTGAGCCCGAGCGTGGTCGAGTCGTGCCTGAGCTATCGACACATGGCATCACTGACTACCGAGAGTTGATAGTGTCACCGTGGCGAGTTCTGTATCACATCGAAGCCAAGACCGTTTTTGTTGTCTTGGTTGTGGATAGTCGCAGGAATCTCGAAGACGTGCTGTTCAAGAGGCTGATGCGTTAGCCAGACCTCAGTAAAATCTCGTGATTTCGGTGATATGTCTCGCAAGTTGAACGCT
>CAZOJI010000101.1:0-8029 GCA_964580055.1 uncultured Gemmatimonadaceae bacterium
GCCCGAGGAGCGCTTCAGTGCCGAGTATGATCTACCCCTCCCTCGAATACGGCATTGGGAGTATTGTACAGTGGTTTTTGAACAGCACCTGAGCTGGGTTTTGGCTCGCAGCCGGTCGGCTGAGCGTACGGCGACAGGCAGGCAGCCTGATTTTGCTCGGTACCCCGTGAATATGGCGTATTGGGAGAACAGAATGCAGCTGAACGACTACGATACGACGTTTAAGATGAATGCCACCGTAGTGAGCACGACGCGGGTCACGCCCGAAGACAGCAAGACCGAACTGCGGCACATTGACCTGGCGGTGGACAGCAAGCTCTTCGACTACGAGGTCGGGCAGAGCGTTGGTGTCTTGGTACCGGGTCCCCACGAATATGGTCTCAAAGAATACTTGCGTCTCTATTCGATTGCGGGAGGCGATGATACCGAAGACGGCAAGCCGGTCATTTCACTGCTAGTGAAGCGGGCATCCTACATCGACGACTTTAGCGGCGAGCGCTACCCGGGTAAAGCGTCCAACTATCTTTGCGACCTGAAGGAAGGCGACCAGGTGACCTTGACGGGCCCTTACAATCTCGCTTTCACGTTGCCCAAGAGAAAAGACGCCAACCTGCTGATGATTGGGCTGGGCACGGGAATCGCACCCTTCCGGGCGTTCGTGAAGCATATCTACAATGATCTGGGTGGTTGGGCTGGCGAGGTGCGCCTCTATCACGGCGCCAAGAACGGAGTTGAGCTGGCCTACATGAACGACCAGAACGACGACCTGGAATACTACTACGACCAAGAAACCTTCAAGGCAATCCAGGTGCTCAGCCCACGCGCTCATGCAGACGAGCCCGTCGATTTGGAAGGGGCCATGGCCCAGAACGCGGCTGAAGTCTGGGGCATGTTGCGGGATCCCAAGACCTACGTATACGTGGCCGGCCTGAAGCAGATCAGCGAACTGCTGGACAAGGCGCTGGCGAAGGTTGCCGGTTCGACCGAGAAGTACGAGCAGCAGAAGGCCAAGATGATAGACGAGGGCCGATGGGCTGAGCTGATCTACTGATCGCTGTAGGGGATACGATGTCGGTGGGCAGCCCTCGGCGATGGGGTTCGCCTTTGAGTTGACAATGCGACGGCGTACCGTTTGTAGGTCTCAGAAACGAGGAGGAGGCCCGGGCGCCGGCGATTTTCTCGACGACTACGAGGGTATCGGCGGACACAGCATGTACCGCGGGGAAATCACCCTCATGTACTTCCCCACTCTGGCCCCATCCGGCGAGGTGACGAGTTTCGCGCTGACACCTACGCGTGTTCGTAGATTTCAGCTTCAGCGAGCTTCCCCGGACGAAGCCGATTGGGCGGGCGAAACCTTGGACGAGCTAGGCCGGCCCTTTGATAGCGGGCAGATCGCTCCCGACAGATTGAGGCTGGTGGGACCGAAGCGTAGTTTCCCAGGAGTTTGCTCAGCGGTTGTTGGGGCACCACTTGCCGATCTCCGAAAGATTCACGATCTCACATGCAGACAATCCACCGTCGGAGAAATGTATGAGCAAGGTCGGGTATGCAAAGTTCACGGTTGGTGAAACGCACTACGTGTACGATACCACGACCAACGCGATAGTCCGTCTTTCAGAGGCTGCGTGGCACATACTCGACGATTACCTGCAGGCCGGCAGCTCCCAAGTACTCGGTACCCGCGGACCTCAAAACACGCGAGAGGAACTAGAGGCTGCTGTTCAATTCCTGGACGCCGCGAAGCAAAAACGCGGCATGTTCCAACCCTTTTTCCGGAAGACCTTCGCAGGGTTGTTAGATCGTGCGAAGATCGAGCGAGCCATTTCCAGCGAACTGGCGGCGCTGGGTCTCAACTTGACGGACGCATGCAATCAACGGTGCAAGTATTGTGTCTATTCCGGTCTGTATTCCGGCGAACGTACGCACGGTAGTGAGCGAATGACCTGGCGGACGGCCAAGCGTTGCATCGACTACTACTTGGCTCGCGCCAGCGACGACAAGCCGCCCTCCATAACATTCTACGGCGGCGAGCCGTTTCTCAACTGGGAGGTGTTGCGGCAATGTGCGTCGTACATCAGGCGAGAGCGGGATTCGGATCATCCCGAACTCCGGGCAGCCACTAACCTCACCTTGCTCACCGAAGACAAACTGGATTTTCTGGTCAGCCACGATGTAGGTCTTCAAGTAAGCCTCGATGGCCCCCGAGAAGTGCATGACCATGTCCGAGTATTCCCGAATGGTGGCGGCACTCACGAGGAGGTGCTAGGGAAGTTGGCTCTGATCCGAGCAAAGTATCCTCAATACTTCCGGACTTCAGTTTCCCTGGCCTGTGCGGTCGACAGGACAAGAGATCCATCCGTGATCATCAATTACTTCTGTGAGCATGAGCTGCTGCGTGACCTGGCAGTGACATTTGGGGCACTTCGCGAGAGCGACATCGATGGGATCATAGTGCCGCAACATGTCAGAGAACTGCAAGAAGACCGTCTCGACCGGATTCTCTCTGAATACTCATGTGAGACGGAACTACCTCATGGCGCAGCGTACCACCGCACAATGCAAAACTTGTTCTCGTCGGTCTTTGGGCAGCTTACAGATCGGCATCTTGGACAGGGTACCGCAAATCCGCCACCAAACTCGGTGTGCATACCAGGCGCTGCACATTTGTTCGCAGCTTCCAATGGGAGTTTCTATACTTGCGAGAAGTTCTCGATCTCCGGCCATGAAATAGGGGACTGCGAACGCGGAATCGACATCGAAAAGGTGCATTCCCTATTGAACACATACATCGGCTATTGCAACGAGCTATGTCAGGAATGTTGGGCATACCGCCTCTGTACGCAGTGCTTCCTGCACTCTATGGAGGGCGATAGGATCAGCATGGAGCAGAAAAGGCGCAACTGCGTGCACACGCGACGAAACATCAAACTAACGCTTCAGCGGTTCACATATCTATGGGACAACGAGCCAAAAAGTGTCCAGAATCAGACATTCAGCTTGCATCACGTCGTTCGCGCGGCGCGGCGATCCCGGTGACCGATGTGGAGACCTATGGGAGACGGCCGAGCCGCTTCGCTCTAATCAAAGAGCTTGGCTAGCTCGCTCTGATCGATTGCCGTCTTTGCCATCTGGGTCATGATTCTCGCGGTGAAGTTATTCCAATCTTCGTAGCAACACGAGGCAGCGACCGGACAGGACTCGCACTCCCCACATCGTGGGAGCGTCCAATGATCAAACGCCATTGCCGGATCGGCCAGATCGTTCACCAGTTCTTCGGCCGCACTTCGACCGAACAGGTCTTCCAGCTCGAGTCTCGCTTCTGCCACGTCGCGACCGTCAGTTCTGAGGCGAAAATACGCCAGCGCACCGACGAAGTACTCGCGGTTCCCGATTACGGGCTCCCTCGCGAGGTATGCCTGCAGAGACCTCACTGCTCCTCCGTAGTCGCCCAAACGACTGTACAGCAGGGTCAGGAGCAAATCGACATCCCTGAATCGATCGAAGTCGGTCGGCCGGTTGAAGCGAACACACGCCCACTGTCTCACCTGGTCGGATGGTCGCACGTAGACCCCGGGAAGATTGGCCCGAGCATGTTCAATGAGATGGACGCAGGCCCGAAGCTCTTCTTCCGAATCCCCTCCGAGCGACAGCAGACACTTCCGCAACCGCGCATAATCGTAGTCGAGGTATTCGTGTGATAGTTTTCGCCATTCCGACATACCGGGCACATAGACTCGGAAAGTGGGAAACCCCAAGAAGGAAACGTCCCGTATGTACAGACACCGCTCGTTCTCCTTCAGACGGTGCGCGAGAAACTTCAGGGCCGCTTCATTGCTGACGGCTTCGCTGACGAAAGCGCGCTCGTAGGAGGGTTCACCTTCGGAGAACATGATTTCGCGCGGCATGGCGCCTGTACCGAACGTCATTGTCCTATAGTACGCGACCAGTCTATTCTTGTCCCGCGAATGATACGGTCCGTACGTGAAGTTCGGCGAAGAGAAATCGAGTCTATTCATCCAGGATGCCGGGGAACGCAACGTGGCGATGCCCTGAAACGCCTCCGTCACGCAACGCTGTAGCGCTATGTCGAAGCTGGGATCGGAGGCGAACTTCACGCGATACGAGCCGCTCTCGGGATGCAACAGGATCAACCCCAACACCGGGTAGCGGCCACCGAGAGTGCAGTCTTTCACTATCACTCTATAGCCGGCCTGCTGCACTGAATCAACGAGTGTGTACGAATCGCTGCACCTCGCCGCGGATTCCGGAATGGTGGGAAACCTCGTCTTGTTTCCCAAGTAGATCTGCTTGACGACGAAGTGCTCCATCATCTCGCAGATTCCATGCACCAGCGCCTCAGCAGGCGTATTTCCCGCACACATGCCGTTGGTGCCACACGCGAGGTGAAGCAGGCGTATGGGCAAATACTCGACTCGGCCGGAATCTACGCAAAGCCAGGGGACGCGTTCCAGCCGCTTTGATGATATCGGAGATGCGGCTACCGGCGCCTCGACCAGACCCTCCAAGACAGGTCTCGCGTCGGCCCAGGCTTCCGCAAATGTTGAAGTGATCTGATCCGGAAAGAGGGTTGCAGGCGCCGGCATCAAGCCGAATATCAGCCCAGGGAACACCCTGTTTTGGATGTACTCCATGAGTTCACCGTAGGCGCTCGCCAGTGCCCACTCTTTCGATGTGCCCTTGCCTGCCACGGAAAGCCCGGGAAACTCTCGAAGCTCCAGCTGTACGGAAAAACAATCAGGTATGGGTGAGTGGAGAGATCGCTCGAGCGGCACGATCTCCATGTCTCTGAGAACGCGCCTGACATTCGAAATCGTCTGGGTGGGCGTGCAGTCTTTCCGGTGTTTCAAGAGAACCACATGGGCTCGCCAAGGAAAAAACTCGATTGGTGGCCGCTCCGCGATCGGGCGCGGCCACCACGTTTGCGTGATGTCTAGCCGACCGCACTCCAGTCTTCGGTGCCGCCCTGGCCCTTCTTGCAATCGCAGCCGGGGGTGATTCCCAACGTGCTGCTCTCCTTGCTCAGCACACCGCCGCTGACCTCATCCGTTTCCTCTTCGGTGAGTTCCTCTTCTTCGGTGATGTCCTTTGGCTCTTGATCTTCGGGCTTCTTCATGTCGCCTCCGTCATTGTGGTTGGTGGTGCGGAAACGCTGATCGCGAAGGACCTTACGTGAGTGTACCACCACCGAACTTGCACGTCAATCAACCAGCCGAAGTCACGGAGAGTTGTTTTGCACAACGCATGCCGACAACGATCGCCCCGATGACGAGGCTGTTCGCCGATCCCGAGGACGATCCACCCGAGCCGACCCCGGCGACGCTCGAGCTTCCACGCGTACGCGAGCCCCAACCTCCAGCACCACTGCCTGATGGTCTCATTCGAGAAAGTAATCCCGCCGGTTGCCGGCAGTTCTACATTATCGTGGAAACTCGGGCATAACCGCTGATAGGGTGCCTTTCGGCCGCTCAGGCGGCAGCGTTCGAAGCCGCCAGGCCGGGCGTACCCTGCGAAGAGGCCGACGCGGTTGCCTCGAGCGACGCGCGATCTAAGTCCTACCTATCGCTACCTCATTTCTGGAACGACAGCGCGTTGAACAGCAGCGGCCACGTCGCGATGGTCTGCCCGCGATAGTTCGGTGAGAATCCGAAGAGCACCACCGACCCTTCTCCCACGTGAGCCTCGAGGAGTGCCGGTTTGCCGGCCACATGCTCGTGGCCCAAGGCCCATCCCGATAGAAGAGGGTTCCCGGCGCCGAACCGCGCCACCACGTCTATCGCCGGATCCGCCACATCGAACGCCCTGCTGCTCCTCCAGTACCAGGCGATGTTCTGCGCAGGGACACCTTCAGTGATGCTGTTCTGTGTCGACAGGTCGAGACGCAGAATCGATCCGGGAATATAGAACTCGGAGTCGGACAGGCTTTCCACCGTGTTACTCACACCCAAGTCGAACAGCTCGATGGCGAAACCGGTGGCCTGGCCGATCGCCACTATCCTCCCGCCTCTGCCGACGAACCGTCTCACTGCTCCCTGCCCGTCGACACCGAGTCCACCAACGTAGGGTGGCGGAAGGACGCCCTCGTCCCATCCGTTACGGATCTGGTCGGCGCTCTGATCCTCGAACAGGAGCACGTCGTATTCCGAGAGCGTCCCGGACTGGATGTCGGCATCGTGCAGTGTGTCGTAAGGTATTCCATGCCGGTCGAGCACCCACCTCGTCCACCCTTCCGGCATGGGGTCGCGCCAGGATTTGTAAACGGCAATATCCGGGGCTCTCCTACCCGTCAACGCCGCGGGTGCCTCGTACGCTACATCGTGAGCCGGAATCGGATCGGACAGGGAGATCGCGGGCAGCGTCTCAACCGATGCCGCGTCGACATCCATTAGCAGCGGCAGAGTATGAGCCGTCACGTCGTACGGCGCCTTCGGCGGTCCACCGGGATAGAGGCGCAGGTCCGGGTATTCCTGACGCGACAACATGGTATTCGCGAACGACGCATACGGTTGACTCATCGGTATCACGTAAGATCCGGCTTCGTAGCGATTGCCGCCCGCGCTGAAGCTCGAGTTGGCCGTATGGACCTCGACGTCTCCGAGCGTGAGGATCCGGAGAACGGCATCCAGACCGGTCGCATTGGATTGGTCGGCTGGGATCACCCATGCGTCCGGCCACTCCGGCCATTTGTCGACAGCGTTCTTGTTGATCTGGTAGAAATTCTCCAGCCAATAGCGACGGTTCCTTGCCGCATTGGAGAGAAGCGCCATCACGCCGGCTTCCATGTAGTCGACGATGTCCATGAGGCCCCACTCCCCACCCGGCCAGACGACCGGGAAGTTCCATGCGCGCACCTTGGGGTCGAAACCGCGTCTGGCATCCATGTCCTCCAGGTCGATGGTGACCGGCGAGGCGACGCCGATCGAAGCCGCTTCAGTGAGGATGCGAACACCGGCGTGATAATGCTGGTACGCGCGTGCCGGGGTGAAGGCGTCGTAGATGGCATGGACCGCTACCCCCTCCATCCCCTTGGCGAGCACCTCGGCGGCCATGTACGAGCCGAGCTGGTTTACTCCCGACGTCAGCAGCGGATCGATGTTCTGCTCCCACGGGTCGATGAACGGCGGGAAGAAGATCCTGGCTCCGGTGCCGCCCATCTGGTGGATGTCGTGGACGATCTGCGGGTGCCACACATTGTGCGCCTCGGTGATCGTGAGCTCGGTCTCGATCTGTGTGAACGCGTACCAGTCACGGTTATTGTCGTGGCCCACGTAGGCGTGGTAGAGCGTCGGAAGCGGTGCCGATTCATACTCGGTGCCCACCCAGCGCTGATACCAGTGCACTATCATGTCCAGGCCGTCCGGGTTGAGGCTCGGAATATCGAGCAGTATCACGTTGTCGAGGATCTCGAGCACTTTCTCGTCATTGGACGTCGCCAGGTGATGTATCAGTCTCGCCGCCATCTGCGGGCCGCCCACCTCGGTGGCGTGTATGCCCTCGGTCACCATCGTCACCGTCCTGCCGCGATCCAGCAGATCGGCGAGTTCGCCGGGACCCGATATGAGCCTCGGGTCGGCGAGCTTGAGCTGGATCTGATGAAGCTCATCCAGCCGCGCATGATTCTCCGGGCTGGTGACCGTCACCATGATGAACGGCAGGCCGAACGTGGTCTCACCCAGCGTGTCCAGAATCACACGATCGCTCCTCTGAGCGAGAATCTCATACCAGCTACAGAGCTGTTCCCAGTCGGCGAGCTTGCGGTCCTCGCCCAACTCGAAACCGAAATGGTCTGCCGGCTCCGGAATTCCCTGCCCCGAGAGCGGCAGAGCTGCCAGCATCACGGTCAATACGACGATGATTGTCCTAGACATGAATCCCTCACTCACGTTGAGGTTCAGCTTTTCCGTTACGGGTATGCTCTCAAACAAACCGCCGGAACCGTGCTGTCAACTGAGGCCTCTTACAGGTGAATCGATGATGGCTGTGCGAGCGGATAGGGCTCGAGTGGAAA
>CAZOJI010000102.1:0-8018 GCA_964580055.1 uncultured Gemmatimonadaceae bacterium
GCGCAACGAACTGAATACTCATGCAAAAAACCAGAAACAATTGGCCTCCATTGATCCGAGGTGCCCCCCCGCCCACCTTCCCCGGGGACCACCTCCTTTTTCAAGCGAGTGTCGAATGTCACAGGTGTGCCGTTCTATAATTAGCCCTGTTCCGGCAACTGTCTAGTATCCTGCCGGAACCGTGTTGAAACGCCGGGGGCCTCATTCCGTACGGTTAGAGTGCCGTGATGTTTATACCAATCAGTATATACTCAGGTGTATATACACTGAGCCTGAACAGTCGATACACGGAGGCAGAATGGCGGCGCGTCGTGTCTTTCGGGTCTCAAGGCGCAGTGGTTCCAGATAATGCTGGCACTGGGCGACAAGAACCTCCACGGTCTCGAGATAATGAACGAAGTTCTCGAGCGAACGGACGGTCAGATGCACCTGTGGCCCGGCCAACTCTACGGTTCGCTGAAACAGCTCGCGGAGGCCGGCTACGTCGTCGAGGTGAGCCAACCGCCGGATGCGGAACACGGTGGCGGGCGCCCCCGTTACTACAGCCTCACGGCAAAGGGACGTAAGGTCCTCGAGCAGGAGGCCGCGAGACTGATTCGCTACGTCGAGGCCGCCCGCGCCAAGGACCTGGTGAGCGGTTAGGTGACCGCATGAAGATTCGGCCGTCCCAGCGCTACTACAGACTCCTGCTCCTCCTCTACCCCAGGACGTTTCGAGAGCGATACGCGCACGAGTTGGAGGCGGCATTCCTGGAATCCCTGGAGATCTCGCGGCGAAAGCTCGGACGAGCTGGAATCCCTTATGCATGGTGTCGGGCCTTTGGCGATACGCTCAACGAGTTGTTGAGGCAACGCAGGCTCCTGCGCCGCAGTACCGCAACCGCATCCGCCCCCTTTGCGCACCTTGCGGGGTCGTGACCGGTGTAAGCTTTGCCCGCCCCTTGGCACTCAATCTCCGGTATCGAGCAGGTAGCGTTGGAGTTCCACCCCCACTACCTTTGCCGTACATCGCGCTGTATGACGAACAACCGTGGAGGTGTCAGCGATCTCCGAGTATGCTCGCGCAGCCGCCGCTGCAGCGTCGCTCGCCCTTGCCGTTCTGGTCTGGGTTCAACCTGCTTTCGCCCAGGATCACAGTCCGCCGCTCGACACCGCTTCCGCCAATTGGGAAGGCGGAACGGGTGCGAGCTACTGGGGTGAGGTTCCCACGTTCGATTCCACGATAGCAGAGATCCCGAAGAACCGTCCCATACCGCTGTGGGAGGGAATGCTGGTCTGGCCCTACCGTGTTGTCACTTATCCGTTGGATCTCCTGTCAATCGGTGTCGGCGAGTCGATCGAATACCTCGATGAGAGCCACACCGTGCAACGAATCGCCAAGCTCTTCGGGCCCCGGAGAGGGCCATTCGGTGTGTTGATGCAGTTCCAGGCCGGCGGCTTGTCCGGTCTCGGTGGAGGTTTTTCGCTGGAGCATGACGCCTTTTTCAGTCCGTCCAACAAGTTCCGGTTGAGCGGATCCACCACGGACAACGGCACGCATCGTGCGAGGCTGGGACTCCGTTTCCTATCGGCCTCGGATGGAGAGGTGGACGTGGGTGCTGGCTATCGACTGCGCCCCAACGCGCGGTATTTCGGCCTGGGTCCCGAGACAGAGGAAAGCTTCGAGTCTTACTACGAGCAGGAACTCGCATGGCTCGGCGTGAGTTACAGAAGGGGGATCGGCGCCAACCTGTACCTGCACGGCGACGCACTCGCATCCAGCATAGCTGCCGCGGGGCCGCGCGGTGACGACTATCTGCCGATCACGGACCGGTTCCGAGACGCGCTCCCCACCGGTTTCGGCTCGACTTCGCAGGGTTTGACCTTCGGCGCCTCCGTAACACACCTCACGGTCACCGAAACCGGCCGTCCGACGCACGGTGGCAGTAGGCGCCTGCGCGCCACGTACTTTACCGGAATAGGGGCGGACAGTTCCTCGTTCTGGTCCTACCGCGTCGACCTGCAGCAGTTCCTGCAACTCTGGTATCCCTATCACGGTCTCGCTTTGAGGACCCACATGTCGTGGATCGATCCTGTGGGCTCGGTTCCCATACCCTACCAACGGCTCATGACGAACGACGATCCTGACCTCATTCGCGGTTACAGAGATTTCCGTTGGCGAGACCGAGGTATGGTGGTGCTTTCGGCCGAGTATCGATGGCCTTTGTGGGTCGTGAATCACCCCGACGCCTTGGGGCTCGACATCTATCTTCATACCGACGTGGGCCAGGTGTTTTCCGAGTCCGACCAGATAAAGCTCGACAATCTCGCCGCCAGCTGGGGTCTCGGCCTCCGGCTCCTGAGCGCCGGAGGCTTCGTGCTGCGGGCGGAGTTCGCGCGCAGCAATGAGGAGACCGTGTGGCGGGTTCGGGGCGACCAGATGTTCCAATTTGCTCGAGGTGGTTTCTTCCATGGACGCGATCCTGTTCCTTCTCGCTGAACGGCGGACCGGCGTGGTCGTTATCTGTCTGGCTATCTTGTTCAGCGGCAAGGGTCAAGCGCAGGAACTGCGCGATGCGCCGGTGGTTTGGCACGAGAACGATCGCATGGACATTGAACTGCCCGAGGAGCGCGACCCCAATATTCCCAGGGACATGGTGGAGACGTCGATCTTCCGGCCCATGGGGCGTCTGTTCGACCCCGCCCACCTGGTGCGTCGAGTGGGCACCATCTTTGGCGGCGACGCCGCTGCTCCGGCCGCGAACGTCAACAGCCTGGACGAGGTCCCCAATTCCACCTGGTTCACCAACAGGATAGGGCTCTTCCCAGTCACGCCGGAGGAAGCGGCTACTGGTTTGCTGACCGGGCCCGCCCCCAGCACCGCGGGGCCTTGGACCGTAGTCGCCGCGAAGACGGAGGGTGTAACACCAGGGTTCACTATCATGGACGCCGCCGGAGATCGCTACCTCGTCAAGTTCGACCCGCCGGGCTATCCCGGGATGACCATCGCGGCCGGCGTAATAGCGGGGCGCATTCTGCACGCGGCGGGTTACAACGTGCCCGAGGACATGGGAGTGACTTTTCGCCGCGATGACCTGATTCTGGGAGAAAACGTCGAGCTCGATCTGTCGGACGGCACCAGCCGGAGCATGACAGAGGAAGACCTGGACGAGATACTGGAGAGTGTTGCTGTTCTTCCTGACGGATCGCACCCTGCTCTGGCCAGCAAGTTCTTGAACGGGATACCGGTTGGCCCGTTCGACTGGCGCGGAACCAGAAAGGACGACCCCAACGATCGCATCGATCACGAAGACAGGCGGGAGCTGCGCGGTCTCCGGATGTTTTCTGGCTGGCTTTGCCACAGCGACACCAAGCAAGGCAACACCCTGGACATGTACGTGGAGGAGGACGGCCGCCGTTTTCTGCGCCATCACGTAATCGATTTCGCCAGCTCTCTCGGCGCCGGGGCAAAGGGTCCCGCGGCTATCGCTTGCAGCGAGTTCTCGTTCGATTTCGTGGCAACCCTGCGCCGCGCACTCTCTCTCGGCTTCTACCAAGACCCTTGGCGCAGGATCGAGCGCCCGGAGCGCATTGACGAGATCGGATATTTGGAGAGCGAGATTTTCGAGCCCATGGCCTTCAAGCCGTACTGGCCCAACACGGCCTTTGCTCACCTCACGGACCGTGACGGATACTGGGCGGCAAAGATCATCTCCGCGTTCACCGATGCTCATATCGAGGCGATCGTCGCGGAGGGCGGGTACTCCGACCCCCGGGCGGCCCGTTGGATGTCACGCATGCTCGGGGAGCGGCGGGACAAGATTGTCCGGTTCTGGTTCGACAGGGTGCCTCCCCTGGACTTCTTCGTCAACGACGGTGGTTTGTTGCGGTATCACGACCTCGGCGCAGAGCGGGGTATTTACCCCGGACGATCATCCCGGTACCGCGTTCGGGCTGCGGCTTCCACTCCGTCACGGGACGGCGTGCAGTGGACGCCGTGGACGGAGTCCGCGGAGACCGTTGTCGAACTCGAGCGTTTGAGTAATAGTCAAGAGGTGGCCGCTTGCGCGGTTTCGCAGTATCCGTTCTTGGCGATGGAGCTCCAGTTGAACCGCGGCTCCGGGTGGAGCGCGACTACGACCGCGTACGTCGCCAGGGCGAGCGGCCGGGTGGTGGCCTTGGAGCGCTGAAACCGATCATTAGGTGGGTACTGTTGTTCAATAGTAAACGCACGAGACCGTTGAGTTACGTTGACCCCCGCATGACGAGAAGGGCGGCCCATAGATGGTGAGTGCACAACGTTTGAGCCCCGTCGACCGGTTCTTGCGCCTGTTCACGGACGTGCGCGCCGGCGAGAGCCCGACCGCCCTGCTCCTCACCTTCAACGTATTCTTGCTGTTGACGTCGTACTATGTCCTGAAGGTGGTACGCGAGGCTCTCATTCTCACGGAGTTCGGGGCCGAAGTGAAGGCGTATGCTTCAGCCGGTCAAGTATTGCTGCTGGCGGTCCTCGTGCCGGCATACGGCGCGCTCGCCGGGCGGGTGAGGCGCCGCAGACTGATCAATATCGTAACGGTCATCAGCATAGCCTGTCTCGGCGTATTCTACGTGCTTGGAGAGGCCGGTTTGTCTCTCGGAATCGTCTTCTTCGTTTGGGTGGGCATCTTCAACGTGATGATCATCGCCCAGGCCTGGGCATTCGCCAACGACGTGTACACGAATGACGAGGGTACACGGCTGTTTCCCTTGGTTGGTTTCGGAGCCTCTTCGGGCGCGGTGTTCGGGAGCTGGCTGTCCGGGGTGCTAGAATCGCTGGGAGTTACCGAGCTGTTCCTGCTCGCCGCCACCATCCTCGTCATCGCGTTGTTAATGACCAACGTGATCGACAGCCGCGAGCGGCAGCGCACTGAATCGAGCGTCGCTGACGCCGGCTCTTCGGGAACCTGGCCCGCGGCCACCGGCCACTTGAGAGCCGAGTCCGGCGAGTTCAAGGCGGCAGAAGCCGAATACATGAAGGAGAGCGGACATTTCCACGTGGTCGACCCCGCAGCGGAACCGGGGGAAGAAAAGCCGAAGCCAATGATCGGCGCGATGCGGCTGGTATTCAGAAGCCGCTACCTCCTCATGATCGCCTTCCTCGTTCTGTTGCTCAACTGGGTCAACACGACGGGCGAGTTCATTCTCGGCAGAACCGTCGAACGGGCGGCGGCGGATGCGGTGGCCAGCGGAGCCGCTGGAGACGTCTCGGAGCAGGAGTTCGTGCGTAACTTCTACGCCGGCTTCTTTTCGGTAGTAAACCTCGCCGCGCTCCTCACACAGCTCTTCGTGGTTTCGCGCATACTCAAACACCTGGGGATACGGGTGGCATTGCTGATTCTTCCGGTGATCGCCTTCATAGGCTACACGATACTGGCCTTTTTCCCGATCCTGGTGGCTGTGCGCTGGGCGAAAACCGCAGAGAATGCCACCGACTACTCGCTTCAGAACACTGTACGCAACGTGCTCTTTCTCCCGACGACGCGCGAGGAGAAGTACAAGGCCAAACAGGCTATCGACGCCTTCTTCTGGCGTGCGGGAGACCTGTTCTCAGCGCTTCTCGTGATGGTCGGACTCAACATTCTGATGTTCCAGACACGTCACTTTGCCATCTTCAACCTGGCGCTGGTCGCCGTCTGGCTGGTATTGGCAGTGTTGATCGGACGGCGTTACGTTCGTCTCACCACGGCCAAGACAGAGTAGGACTTCAGCCGCCGGAGAACCGTTGAAGGCCGGTGAGAGCGAGACTCGCATTGCAGTAGTTACGGCTACTCTCACGTCGACCGCCATGATCGGTTACCAGATGGCCGCCAAGGCGACGCGAGACGCCCTCTTTCTGTCCAGCTTCGACGTTTCAGCATTGCCGGCAATGGTGATGGTGTCGGCCGTGTTATCGCTGTTGCTCGCGCTCGCTGCTTCCCGCGTTATAACTTCCATAGGGCCGGCCCGCCTGATACCGGCGCTCTTCGCGTCTAGCGCCGTGTTACTTCTCGTCGAGTGGGCATTCGTGGAGCAATTCCGCAGACCCGTGGCGGTCCTAGTCTATCTGCACTATGGCGCCCTCGGCGCCCTGCTGGTCTCGGGATTCTGGTCGATCGTGAACGAGCGCTTCGACCCGCGCACAGCCAAGCGACAGATCAGCCGCATCGCGGCTGGCGCTACCGTAGGGGGCTTGCTTGGCGGAGTGCTGGCCGAGCGTGTTGCAGCCATGTTGTCCATGACAACAATGCTGCCGATTCTCGCAGGGCTCCACTTCTTCTGCGCGTGGATGGTGTTTCGCCTCGGCGCCGGCACCCTATCGACTAAGCACCCCAATCATTCGGCACCGGCCGTAACGGACGACAAGAAGCGTTCCGGGCTCGACATCATTGCCAAGACACCTTACCTGAGGAACCTCGTCGCCTTCGTGCTCCTCGCAACGACGGCCGAAGTGTTGATCGACTACGTGTTCAAGGCACGAGCTTCGATGGCGTTTGGCAACGGGGAAGAGCTGTTGCGTCTCTTCGCTGCATTCTACACCGGAGTGGCCTTGCTAACCGTGGTAGTGCAGTCGGTCCTTGGTAGCGCGACGCTACAGCGCCTCGGGCTGGCCAGAACGGTGGCCCTGATGCCTGCGATGCTCACGGTGGGGAGCGTGGGCGCGCTCGCGATACCGGGTCTGGTGACTGCCGCCTTCGCGCGAGGCGCCGAATCGGTGCTGTCGAACTCCCTGTACCGGCCCGGTTACGAGCTGCTCTATTCGCCGATCGGCAAACGGCAGAAACGGGCGACCAAGACCATCGTGGACGTCGGCGTGGTGAGAGTGGGTGACGTGACAGGGGCAGCGATAGTCCAATTGGTCATCTTGTCGGTGGCCGGTGTGAGCCTCAGTGTGTTGCTCGGGCTCACGGTAGGCCTTTCAGTAATAGCGGTTCTGGTGGCTTTCCGCTTGCACAAGGGTTATGTGAGAGCGCTGGAAAAGAGCCTCGTCTCGCGTGCAGCTCAACTGGACATATCGGAGTTGAAGAACGTCCAGACGCGCACCGTCATGCTGCAGACAGTGGGCACACTGGGAATTGTCGAGTTGCGCCCCGACACCGACTCGCTCCCCAAGGCGGTCGAGCCACCCACTCCGGCACCGACACCTGATGATCCCGCCGCATTGAATCAGAGCGCCTCGGTGCAGGATCCGGTCATAGCACGAATTGCGGAGTTGCGCTCGCACGACGTTGAACGGGTGCGAAAGGCCCTGACGGGTGCCCCGATCACGCTGGAGTTGGTGCCGCACGTTATACCGTTGCTGGCCTGGGACGAAGTAGCCAGGACGGCAATAACGGCCCTTCGCGGCGCCACAACGAGTATAACGGGCCAGCTTCTGGACAGGTTGCTGGACGAGAATGAGGAGTTCTCGGTGCGCCGGAGGATCCCACTCGTCCTCGCCTCGTGTCCGACTGAGCGCGCATTCAACGGTCTCTTCGAGGGGCTCGAGGACAAGAGGTTCGAGGTGAGGTACCGCTGCGGAAGGGCATTGAGCAGACTGCAGGAGCTGAACCCGAACCTCCGGGTCGACCGCTCCCGTGTAGTTGCGGCCGTGCTCAGGGAGGTTGCCGTAGATCGCGGAGTCTGGGAGAGCCATCGGCTGATCGACCGGCTGGACGACGAAAACTGGTCTCCCATGTTGGACGAAGTGCTGGGCGATCGTGCCAATCGAAGCCTGGAGCATGTATTCACTATCCTGGCGCTGCTACTCTCACGGCGACCGCTCAAGATCGCCTTCCTGGGACTCCATACGGATGACGCGATCCTGCGCGGCACTGCGTTGGAATACCTCGATACAGCGTTGCCCTCGGAAGTGCGAGCACAACTGTGGCCGTTCCTCGATGAGAGTGGGAGCAAGAGGCAGCAGCGCCGATCTTCTGCCCAGGCACTTCAGTCGCTGCTCGAATCGAACGTGTCTATATCCGTCAACCTCGAAGAGCTAATGCTGAAGCGAAAAAAGGATTGAGCTGAGGCCGCCGCATTAGT
>CAZOJI010000103.1:0-7856 GCA_964580055.1 uncultured Gemmatimonadaceae bacterium
CAAAGGCATTGCTTTTAATCCGGGATTCGATTTTTCATTAAAAATGATATTCCAAAAGTAAGCGTGGCCATAATCGGGTTGTCCAGGCGCTTCTCCGAGGGTCATGGAGCCCCCTGATCGATCCCAGCGGGCATTTGATGACTGAGTTGCCCCGCGCGATTCGGGGTGAATCGGCACACCTGCACAACCCAACTATCCCCAAAGCGACGGCCGCCAGGGGCTTTGGTGTGTGCCTATGCCGAAGCTGTAGTAGCTGCCGACCTCCACCGTTTCGGTGGCGCGGGTTGGCGACGGCGTGAAGTATGAGTGCGTCTTTTTAGGTACGCTAGAATTTTGTCGATTGTCTTTGGCTCGGTTATAAATGCGACTATTCGCATCGTTGTTTCGCCACACCTGGGGCACCTGAGGGGCTCGACTTCGAGGGACTGATATTCATACTACACCTCCCGCAACGGTTGCGGTCAATCGGGTATCCACGGTGGCTCGTGCTTGGATCGACGGAGATTGCCGTTCAATCGGTTCGAAAAGGTAGTCACCCTTGTCATTGTGTCGCGACGCGCGTAGACGGCCAGAGTAATACCATAACAGCGAATCGCTCGCCGCGTAGCGGCTGTTACCGTCAACTCACGGCAAATTGAGGGCTTGAATAACGCCAATACAATCGAGCAGATCCGGTAGCGCAATCGAGCAGATACGGTGGCATATGTTTTTCCATTCGTTAATATTATAGGATCGTAAAATATGCGTATTGCTAGGTAATTAACGGCGGAGCGACCGTATTTTAAGGAGGAAATCATGAAGATTGACTTGAATGCGCTTTCTTTGAAAGAATTAAAGCAATTGCAAGAGGATGTGGCCGCGGCTATTGCCGGGTTCGAAGACAAAAAGAAACGCGAGGCTATTGCCGAGCTTGAAGCAAAGGCGAAAGAAATGGGTTACCCTTCGCTTGCCGAGCTTGTCGGTGCCGGCCGGGCCAAGCGTAGCAAGCGGCGTCCTGCTCCGCCCAAATACTGTCACCCCGAAAACAATAATGTCCAGTGGTCCGGCCGGGGCAGGCGGCCCGTATGGTTCCGTGACGCACTCAATGCGGGCGTTTCGGAGAAAGAGATGCTGATTGATTGAGTTGGCCTCAGCGCATTTTTCAGCAATTATTGTTGGGACGGATTCAACACGGGGTAGCAGAGGGAAACCCGCGTTGAATGCCGCGAGCGGCACCTCGTTTGAGCGGCACCTCGTTTGTTCGCATGCGCAGGTTTGATCCGGCAAGAGGTATGGAACCATGAAGGCATCGAAGTCGGCGGATACGGTGAGAGTGAAGCGTGTTGCGGTGTTCGTATTGGCGTTTGCGATCGTGCTTTCCCTCGGCGTTCTTTTTCTGAACCAGGCGATGAGCACGGCGGAACCCGAAGGGAAGATCGGCGTGCTGGTGAGCATACTGCCGCAGGTTTATTTCGTGGAGCGCGTAGGGGGGGAGCGGGTGAATGTCACCGTGCTCGTGGGCCCGGGCCAGTCGCCGCACACCTACGAGCCCACTCCGCGACAGATGGCCGAGATTTCGGGCGCACAGGTGTTCTTCAGAATCGGATCCGAATTCGAGGAAGGGATTGTTCCCAAGATCAGGGGACTATACCCGGACCTCGAGATCGTCGACACCCGTGAGAACATCGAGATGATCTCTCTGCTCGATCACGACCATCAGAGCTCTCATGCACACGACACAAGCATCGATCCCCACATCTGGCTCGACCCGAAGCGAGCCATGGTTCAGGCCGAAACCGTTGCACGGACCCTCGTCCGGCTCGACCCGGAACATGCGGGAGTCTACGAACAGAACCTCACGGAGTTGCTCCGTGATTTCGAACAGCTCGACAGGGAGATTGCTGCGGCGCTGGAGTCGTACAGGGGAATGTCGTTCTACGTGTTTCACCCCGCTTTCGGGTATTTTGCCGACTCCTACGGTCTCAAACAGGTCGCTGTCGAAGTGGATGGGAAAGAGCCGACCGCACGCCAACTCGCCTCTCTCGTAACCAGGGCCAGGTCAGAGGGCGTGAAGGTTATCTTCGTACAGCCGCAATTCTCTCCGAGCAATGCCGAGACTGTGGCCCGCGAAATCGGCGGAGCGGTAGTCCCCATCGATCCGCTGCCGCAGGAGTATCTGCTCGAGCTTGGCACCATGGCACGGACCATCCGGGAGGCACTGTCGAGGCAGTGACGATAGTCAATGACCTCAGATTTGCGACGTGAGATGAAACCGGTAGTCGAATTCAGCGATGTGAGTTTTTCGTACAATGGAACCCTTGTTCTCGAGGACGTGAATCTCCACGTGAACGAGGGAGACTTCCTCTCTCTAGTGGGCCCCAACGGGGGAGGCAAGACCACGATGCTGAAGCTCGTGCTCGGGCTGCTTCGTCCTGACAGCGGTGTGGTCCGGGTATTCGGGGATGCGCCCGTCAAGGCACGGGGGCGTATCGGATACATGCCGCAGCGAGCTTCTCTGGATCCCCTGTTTCCCGTAACGGTGACAGACGTGGTGCTGATGGGCAGGCTTGGTCAGAACCCCGTCAGCGGATTCTTCAGCAAGGCCGACAGGGCCGCCGCCGAGAAGGCGCTCGAGATGGTTGAGCTGGTGGATCTTCGCAACAAACCGTTTGCGGAACTCTCCGGAGGGCAGTCGCAGCGGGTGCTGCTGGCACGGGCACTCGTGCCCGATCCCAAGCTCCTCATCCTGGATGAACCGATGGCGCACGTGGACATCGCCGTGGGAACCGAACTCCACGAACTTCTCAAGGAACTCAACAAGCAGATGACGATCATGCTGGTGACTCACGATCTCGGATTTGTCTCCGGCTACGTCAGCAGTGTAGCCTGTGTGAACCGCAGGGTACTGGAACATCCCACCTGCGAAATATCCGGAGAGATGATCCACGAACTCTACGGTACCCACGTACACATGGTCAGGCACGATGCCGTCACGGGAAGAGAACAGCCCCGTGATTGATTTCATCAGGGATGCGACACAGCTTCGGTTCCTGCAACACGCCCTCTTGACCGGGGTCCTCGCAAGCATCGCCTGCGGGGTCATCGGCAGCTACGTGGTCACCAGGCGGATCACGTACATCGCGGGTGCTATCGCCCACAGCGTCCTGGGGGGAATGGGGGCCGCCCGGTACCTGCAGGTTGTGTTTGGTTGGACGTGGGCCACGCCGTTCACGGGTGCGGTTGTCGCCGCCCTCGTATCGGCCCTGATCATCGGCTTGGTGAACCTCAAGGCCCGCCAACGGGAAGACACGATCATCGGAGCGGTGTGGGCCGTGGGCATGGCCATCGGCATCATGTTCATCTTCAGGACCCCGGGCTACAATGCGGATCTGATGAGCTACCTCTTCGGGAATATCCTCATGGTCACCCCGGGAGAACTCTGGATGATTGCGGCACTCGATGCCGTGGTGGTCGGCGTGAGCCTGGTTTTTTACAATCAACTCCTCGCCGTGTGCTTCGACGAGGAGTTCGCGCGTCTGAGGGGGATCAACGTGGAGTTCTTTCACCTCCTGCTCCTGTGCCTGACGGCCCTGACCGTGGTTCTGCTCGTCACGGTGGTGGGCATCGTGCTGGTGATCGCACTGCTCACGCTCCCCGCGGCGGCGGCGGGGCATTTCACCAGGAAACTCTCGCACATGATGGTCCTGGCGGCGGGGTTGACGCTCCTGTTCACCACGGGAGGGCTGTCGCTCAGTTATGTCCCCGACCTGCCGCCGGGCGCCACCATCGTAATTCTTTCCGGTGCATGCTACCTGGCGGTGACGTTCTATAGCGCTTTGATCCGGAAATGGCGGGTTTGAGGAACGGTTCGCCGGTTCCTCAACGGTGTTCGCGCCGATTCGTGTCGTTTGCGAGGTCGACGGTCGGGGCGGGAGGCTGCCGTGGCCGCGGCGTGGGTTATGCATCGCGCGTCGCACCCCGGATCTACACTAGAAAGTACCAAGAACGTGCGCATGAGCAGACCGGTCGTCTCCGATAGTCCGATCTTGTGGAGTTGGGACGGGTGACGCTGTGTCAACCGATCGCGTTTCGGAACGCTCGCTGGTCCCTATGCGTCTCAACGAGTCAAAGCAGAGATTCCGAGCAATCCGGGGGACGCTTCCTCGTACCTACGTCACGAAGTCGAGGTAGTTGTCGCGGTGGACGACCTCGAACGTAGCGTCCGGGTAGGCGCCGGACCAGGCTTTCGGACACCGCTGTCTGCCCGGGCGCCATTTGAACTCTACCGCCCGCAACCTGCCACCGGCTTCTTCCACCAGGTCGATCTCTTGCTGGTCGTAGGTGCGCCAGAAACTGCTCTGCACGCTTCGCCCGTTGTACAGGTTCGCCTTCAGCCGCTCGGCGCATACATAGTTCTCCCAGAGCGCCCCCGTGTCGTCGCGTAAGGCGAGCGGGTTGAAGTTGTTGATCAGGGCATTGCGGATGCCGTTGTCGACGAAGTAGTACCGGCGGCTCTTTGTGATCTCTTTGCGCAGGTTGCGGCTGAATGCGCTCCGCGAATAGATCGCGAACACTTTCTCCAGGAGATCAAGGTACCGGTCAACCGTGTTCTTGCTCATGCCCAGTTGCGTGCCGAGTTCCGCGATCGAGACCTCTTTGCCGATCTGGAAAGCGAGCAGCTGAAGCAACCGGCGGAGCTTGTCCGAGTGGCGGACGTCTTCCAGAGCGAGGATGTCCTTGAACAGGTACGATGAAACCAGTTCCCTCAGGTACAATTCGCGCTGCTCGTTGCTTGGGGTCAATACCACTTCTGGGTAGCTGCCGTAGATAAGGCGCTGCTCGAGCCGTGCACGGGTTTCATGCGGCGCCTCAATTGCCTGCAGTTCCAGTTGCGCCAGGGGTAGGAGCAGGAGCGTGAGTTGGCGGCCGGTGAGCGGCTCGCCCGTCTGCTGGGCCAAGTCGAAGGACGACGAGCCGGAGGCGATGACCCTCAGCCCCGGAACGTGGTCGACGAGCAGCTTCAGGTTCAGACCGACCTGACGGACGTACTGCGCTTCGTCAACGATCAGTGTCGAGCGGGTCCCGACGAAGCTCTTGAGGGTCTCAATCGACTGGCTCTCGAGGTAATCGCGGACAGCAATGTCATCCCCGCTGACCATCAGGACCGAACCGGTCACCTGCTGCCCGGCATACTCCCGCAGCAAGGTCGTCTTGCCAACGCGGCGCGGCCCGTAGAGGATCACAGCCCTGCCCGGTGCGACAAGCTGAGACAGACGCTTTAACTGTGCCTGTTGTATATAATATGGGCTTTCCATAATGACTGAGTTTAGTGAAATACGGTCAGCTTATCAACTCTTTCTCAGGAGTTGGCCGGTTTGGCGGCTCAAGATCACCCGGTGCCACGGCGTGGCGAGGACGCAACAGATTGGGCCGGCCGCCTCGGTGACGACGAAGCGGCTGAAGTCGTGCTTATGATGGATGATTTCTACGCCGATCAGCTCGGGCCGGGTAGCCGCCGCGTCGCCACTCAAGTCTCCAAGCAACTGGCCGAGCCACATCCCGATGACCTCGGCGAGGTTGATCTCACCTCCTATCGCGAGCTCGATCGCCGCTGGCAGAATTGGACCGTGGTCGCGGACGCTTGCCGCAGGGTGGCAGTTCGGGTTCTCGACCGGCTCGTAGAGGAGTCGCAGTGAAGCATCGCCATCTCGAGCTCCGGCCTGGCATCCCCCCTGAGGACCTCCCATCGGCAGCCATTGCCGATATCCTCGAACGGGGAGATCTGGCCGACTGGAAACCTGTTGCCGAGGCGATCGCACGCGATCCCTGGGGCAAGCTTGCTGAAAACCTATTGCGCCTGGTCGATGCGTACCCGATGTACGGTACCTCGGCGCTGTGGCGCGCCTGGACCGACCGCTGCCGGGCTCGAACAGAAGGAGCCCTGTACCCGGCTCAGCCGGAGGACCTTGCCGGACTCCGGCGCAGGCTGGGCGCTACCCAGGTGGAGCTCGCCGTTCGCATCGGTATATCCCAGTCCGATCTTTCCAAGCTGGAGGGAAGATGCGATGTGCGCGTTTCCACGCTGAGGGCATACGCCGAAGCCCTCGGGGGTCGCCTCCGGCTCGTGTTCGAGCGCGAAGCCAAACAGACGGAAATCCGCCTTGGGTACTGATCGAATGAAGGCAGGTTCTTCTTCCCAGGGAAAGAGCTGATGAGGCCGAAGGGGTAGGGAACCGGCTCCGCACAAATGACTGTGGAATTGATCGTCTCGACGTGCGCCTTGTTGGAATCTGCCGCGACCTCGACCGGCGAGTCGATCACTCCCTCGGAGCGGGCTCACGTGTGATGCTGGTCCTGGGCAAACTACCCACTTCCACACCCGAGTCCAAAAAGTCACTTGCAGTCGCAGCCCGGTTTCCAGTATGACCATCGCCGCTCGGTAGAGCCAACAGACCGGCCACCTTCTTCACTGCCACCCCTAGCCAGGCGGCAGTACCCCTGCGCCGCGACGGCTGCATCAGGGGTTCGGTTCTGCGGCGATGCCTGACCGCCGACCTGGTCGCACTAACCTCTCGCTCGGCTTTCTCCAGCGCGGCCCAAGCGTTCGCGGCTTCGACTACCGCCCTTTGCGGTTTCCGACCTCGCATCCTCCATCTCTCTCTTTGCCTGCTCGGCTTCTCGCTTCAGGGCGTCGGCCCGTTTTTTCGTCTTATGAGCATCAAGTTTCGCAATGGCTAGGAGTTTGTCGGGCTTTCGGCTCACGGGTTGTTGAGTAGAAGGTAGTTGCGTTCGGTCTTTGTTATCCCGTATAGTCGGGACCATGAGCATGCGATTTGTGAATGTCGACCGCGATCAGCGGCTGTTGTTGCCTCCGGATCTGCGGGAGTGGGTCCCGAAAGACGACCTTGTCCATTTTGTGATTGAGGCGGTTGAGGGGATGGACTTGCGTTCGTTCAAGGTGAACGGTCGAGGTACAGGGAGCGCTCAGTATCCGCCGCACATGATGTTGAGCCTTCTGGTCTATTGTTATGCGAACGGCATCTTCTCATCGCGTCGCATTGAACGGGCCACGTACCGGGACATTGCGGTACGCTACCTGACGGGTGACACGCATCCTGATCACGATACTATCTGCACGTTTAGGCGGGAGAACTTCGCTGCGGTGGCGGATTGTTTTGTGCGGGTTTTGGAGTTGGCGCGGGAGTTGAAGCTCTTGAAGGTTGGGACGGTGAGTGTGGATGGCACGAAGATCAAGGCCAACGCGAACTGTAGTTCCCCCGACTATGCAAAGCTCCGCATAGTCGGGGCAAGTTCAGTGATACGCCGAAGAGCGGGGACTCGGTCGCTGTTGTCGTCCCAGCATCTCGACTTCACGGCAGAGGGCGGATTGCCCTCAAGAACGCCTACCGAACCACACCCTCGAGGGGCTTCAGGATAGCCTCAGGGTCGTAGACGACTCCTCCTTTGATTACTCGATGCACCCGGCGGACATTACTGATGGATTCAAGAGGGTTTTCCTCCAAAACCACGAGATCAGCGAGCTTTCCAACCTCCACGGAACCCAAGAGGTCCGATTGGCCGATTGCCCGAGCTCCGTTGATCGTAGCCGCCCGGAGCACCTCCATGGGCGTCAACCCAGCCTCGGCGAAGGTCTCCATCTCCCGCCAGAGACTAAACCCCGGAAGGAGGGTGAGAGCGATCACATCCGTCCCCGTGGTCAGTGCGACACCTTGCCGATGGGCTTCGGCAATGAACTCGCGAACCCTTCCAGAGATTCGATCTCTCCCCTCCCAAACTGAAAGAGGCCGGGCATAGACTGCCGCTAAGGAGTCTATGCAAAACAAGTTGAACACATGATGGGGAGGCTGTATATTGTT
>CAZOJI010000104.1:0-7722 GCA_964580055.1 uncultured Gemmatimonadaceae bacterium
CTTGCGGGAATGGGGACTGAAGCTTGCTCAACGCGGTGGAAAGAACGCCAAGAAGGAAGTTGCGAACGCAAGCCATCCAGCGGCGAGAAACGTTTTGAATTCAGTGAGTTCACCATGAGCACAAACCGATGGTTCCCCCAGCGTTCGACAACTTCGCCGGTTAGAGAGGGACGCGGTTAGAACGCTCTCAGACATATACGCCCCGAACCGGCGTCGAAGACAATCGGATCTTCGCTGCCTCTCCTGGTGTCGGAATAGCGAGTGAGAATCCCTCTACTCTCCAGGTCACCCAAATGAGGAGTTCTAACTCCCCTATCCACGCCCGAAGATCCACAGTGACCTGCGCAGACAGTACGTCGCCGGCAAACTCCAGCGCGCGAAACTGGAAGTCGTTCATGAAGTACAGAACTAGCTTCCTTTGGTCGCGGACTAAGTAGCGTGGAAACATGCCCCGCATCGAACCGTTGTACGGTTTCACCAGCTTCGTGTACAGGGATACTGCGTCATCACCTTCCGGAACGACAACGGCGCCCGCAGGATCAGCCAAGCCGCTTAGGTCAGTTGGGACCAACTCTCCAGTCTCGAGATCACGGAGCAGAGGTAGAGACGTGGGTGGAAACCGCTTCGCGGCCGAGTCGATCGCGCTCAGGTCAACATTTGAACGCGGGTTGGTGACGAAGTGCGGGCGAAGGTGGTATGCAACAGTCCGGTCACGGAGTCCATTCTCTGCTTTTGGGGCGTGGTCATCCTCGGCCTCGTTCCAGAGAAGCATCACCATGCCGACATGATCGGCTTGCTGGGCGTCCAGCACTCTCCGGACAATACGGTCTGCTTCGTACAGATCCCCCAAACCGCGCGGCGGACGCAATCTCACGGATACTGTGCCGAATCCGCGCTCAGCGACCGACAGGTCGAGTTGGGCCACCGCCTTGTGCAGGTTTCGTTCAAACGCTCCGATGCGGTTTGGGAGGACATCACTTCGGACCCGTACCAAGGACTTCATTGCTACGGGGTCTTGGGCCAACCCCTCGTAGACCGTCTCAGCCCTGACAATCAGCTCCCCAACCGACGCGATGTCGTCGATCACAACAGGACGGCACTCCATTTCGCCAAGCTGGGCCAGGGCCTGCACCGTAATCTGCGCGGCTTCGTCCGATGTCGACGCCGTGTGCCACTTTTCCGGTTCGTCGGTCGCCTGCCGACCCAAGCCCTCCACCAGGTCGAGCAGCTGGGAGGACGAGACCGACTCAGCCGGCCGGTGCAGATGAACCAAAACCTTCATTCTCGGTAAAGACATTTGGGCTAGTTGTTTGTTGACGGATTCGGCGAGGGCACGCTGCTCTCGCTGATGGTGGTCGTGAGGCTCGATCCGCTTGCACTCGCACGGATTGGGTGCGCCCGGAGCCGTCGGCAGCTCAAACCAGATGTCTGGGTGGTGTCCTTTTTCGAATCGGACCGTCGATGCACCAAGCCCGTCTCTGCAGTAAATCGCCGTTTCACCCTCAAAGAGTATGTCGAGGAAGTAGTTGAATTGTCCGGCAGAAGCTAGGTCCCGAAGTTTAGACTCAAGCGCTCTAAAGCCATCCATCTTTGCAGCCTCGTCCAACACATAACCGGCCATCGCAAGGGCAAGCACATCGATGATTTCGGAGGTTGGTCGGCCAGCCGGCAGCCACTCCGGCTCGGCCTCAAGAAGGCGGAGGGCACGTACCATCTGAAGACCTGCGGCAAGAACGGGCTCGGCACCAGCTTGTCTCATTCGTTCCCACGGTTCCCCCGAACACCACCTTTCTAAGAACGGTCGTATCGCCCGGACCGCGGACTCACGGACCCCACCTTCAGAAAAGTTCAGCGCTGGCATCTGCCCTCTAGGGTCGCTCTCTAACGACTCTGCAAATAAGTTGCGAACGCAAGTTCACCAGCTTCACGGAACACCTTGGTTTCATTGAACTCACCATGCGCACAATCCGAGTGTTACCCCAGCGTTCGACAACTTCATTTGCCTGTTAGAAAGCGCCCTCAAACTGCCCTCCCTCACGAGGAGGACGATCGTACACCGGAAGCCGGATTACTTGCTCCCCGCTGCGGTTGATAACTCGCACAGTGCCTGTTCCGGGTTTCCCAAACATGTGCTGCACCGATCTCCGATGCGTGGTTCTAGAAAGATGGCAAATGCCGGGATAGTGGTAATCAGACACGGCTATTCGAATCTCGTTGCCTTCGACCTCTCGCACCAAAGGTCCCGGCTGCGTACACTCGCCAGTTCCATAGGACGTTACGATCATTGTGAACTGCTCACTGACGAAGAGAGAGTCTCCATCCTGCCAGTTCAGACCATTCGGGAGCACAACTGAAACATCAACGTTGAACGCAAGGCTATACTGATCACCTTCCGATATCTGTGGACGGATACGGATAGTCATCGCAGTGTCTGATGACCTCAAGCGTAGGAAACGCATCGTACTTCCCCCAGCGTCAACCTGCAGCGAGTGTGATGCGGGGTCGACCATCTCCTCAAAAGCAAACCGACCAAGAAGGTCAGTCCCCTGTACCTCGAGCGCTAGGGTATCTCGATACAGCGTCACAGACGCAAATGGGAGCGGTCGGTCCTCCGGGTCAGTCACGGTTCCTGCGATACGCTGCCTCGGGGTCATCCGATAGTCTTGTGCAACTGACGGTTGGGTTGTGTACAAAACTGCAATGACAACAATGCTGATGCCCGCCATGGAGTCCAAGAGAGGCCAGCGCTTTCTAACTATCCAATTCTCCTGACCAGCGTAACGAAATATCCAGCGCGCCAGTGCTTGGTAAGGAGATGGACTGCGAGAGTCTGTGGTGGGCAAGGCCATGTAAAACCCCAGGTTGGACCGCGTGGCGCTGGTAATACACCGCAGTTAGCCGGCGGGCATCTAACCCGATAATACGCGCCGGCGCCGGTGCCTGCAACCAGCGTATCAACAGGTCAAATCGCGTCCATAGGGCTGCGAACCCCGAGCGTCCCGCGCTTCAAAACATGCGTGTATATCATCGTCGTGCGCACGTCCTTGTGGCCCAACAACTCTCGCACGGTTCTAATGTCGTAGCCGCTCTCCAGCAATTGTGTGGCAAACGAGTGCCTGAAGCTGTGGCACGTCGCTCGCCGCTTTCTTTGTGGTCGTATTGGCGCTTCACCCGGGCAAGGTGGGCCGTGATGTTTGGCGCCAGCGAACCGGGGAATACCGTCACCCGCCCGCGGCCGCGAAGATGTCCACGACCTCGGTCGAATACACCGCACGCGAGACCAGTTGCCGAATAGCCGATTCCATTTCATCCGGTGTCCGCTCGCTCTCGGACATAGTCGCCTTCACAAGTGCGGCCCGAATCTCCTGGAACAACCCCACCTCATCCCGGATAGCCATCGCCTGTTCGTGGGGCACGGCCAGCGCAAACGCCTTCGACAGAGCCGTCACCGCCTGCACATATCGCTTTTTGCCGTCTTCCAGGCCCAACACAAACTCCATCGCCTGGGCGACACCGCTCATTCGCTTGGCTGGTTCGGCAGTCAGGATGGCCCGGTAGTCGAAGCCATGCAGCAGGTCGCGGTCGACCTCGTACTTCTCGATCATCACCGCCACAGCTTGCTCCTGATCGAGCGTCGCCTGCCCCTTGCCGCCGCTGGCGGTATAGGTGTGCAGCGCCCGCTTCAGTGCGTCGGCGATGCCGAGGTAATCGACCACCAGGCCGCCGGGCTTGTCCTTGAACACACGGTTCACGCGGGCAATCGCCTGCATCAGGTTGTGCCCGGCCATCGGCTTGTCCAGATACATCGTGTGCATGCTCGGACAGTCAAAGCCCGTTAGCCACATATCTCGCACAATCACAAGCTTCAGGCCGTCCCCTGCATCCTTGAATCGCTTGGCCAGTCCTTCGCGCGCCGCTTTCGTGCGGATGTGAGGCTGCCACTCGGCAACGTCCGACGCCGACCCGCTCATGATGATCTTGATCTGTCCCTTCGCGTCGTCGTCGCTGTGCCACTGCGGGCGCAGCTTGATAATCTCGTTGTAGAGGTCCACGCAGATACGGCGAGACATGCACACGATCATGGCCTTGCCGTCCATCACCTCCAGCCGCTTCTCGAAGTGTTCGACCAGGTCCTGCGCCACCAGCCCCAGCCGCTTCTCCGTGCCGACCATGGCCTCCAGCGCCGCCCACTTCGACTTGAGCTTCTGCTTGTCTTCCTCTTCCTCACCTTCGGTGATCTCCTCGAACTCCGGATCGAGCGTCGGCTTCTCTTGCTCGCTTAACTCCAGCTTCGCCAGGCGCGACTCGTAGTAGATCGGCACCGTCGCGCCGTCCTCGACCGACCGGAGAATGTCGTACTTGTCGATGTAGTTGCCAAAGACAGCGGGCGTACTCTTGTCGTCGAGTTCGATCGGCGTGCCGGTGAATCCGATGAAGGAGGCGTTCGGCAAGGCGTCTCGCAGGTACTTCGCCATGCCGTATTTCATCTCGCCGGTCTTCTTGTCCAGCTTGGCGTCGAATCCGTAGTGGCTTCGATGGGCCTCGTCGGCGATCACCACGATATTGTGCCGTTCGCTCAGGGCGTCGCCGCCCTCGAACTTCTGCAACGTCGTGAACACCACGCCGCCCGACGCGACGCGCAGCACATCCTTCAGATGCTCGCGGCTCTCGGCCTGGACCGGCTTCTGCCGCAGCAGTTCGCTGTTCGTGCTAAACGTCCCGAACAGCTGATCGTCCAGGTCGTTGCGGTCGGTGATGACGACCAGCGTCGGGTTCTCCATCGCCCCATGCTTGATGATCTTTCCGGCGTAGAACGCCATGGACAGGCTGTTGCCTGAACCCTGCGTATGCCAGACGACACCGATCCGCTGGTCGCCTTCGGGGGAACTTGCTTCGACCGTGCAGTCCACCGCCTTGTTCACCGCCCAGTACTGGTGATAAGCCGCCGCCTTCTTGGCGATGGTCTTGCCGTCATCCTCGAACGTCACGAAGTTCAGCACGTAGTCCAGGAATCGCTGCCGCTCGAAGATTCCCTTGACCAGCACCTCGAGTTGCACCGATCCCTTGGGGGCCAGCGCATCGCCATCGATGGTCCGCCACGGCTGAAAGCGATCCCAGCCGGACGTGAGCGTCCCCGCCTTGGCGGCGTACCCGTCGGAGATCACCAACGCCTCGTTGAACACGAACAGGCTCGGGATGTCGCCCTTGTATGTCTGAAGCTGATTGAAGGCGTGGCGGATCGTCGCCTTCTCCTCGGCCGGGTTCTTCAGTTCGATCACGCCCAGCGGCAGCCCGTTGATGAACACCACCACGTCCGGCCGCCGGTTCCGCTTGTCCTCGATCACGGTGAACTGGTTGACCATCAGGTACTCGTTGTCGTCCAGCTTTGCCGGGTCCCGTTCAATCAGCCAGACCTTGCCGTGGCGTTCCTGCCCGTCGTCTCGCTAGGAAACGTCCACACCGTCGGTCAGCATCTTGTGGAACGCACGGTTGTTGACGATCAGCGAGGGGCTATCCGCCCGCGTCACCTGCCGCAGGGCATCCTCGATGGCGTCTTCCGGCACGTTCGGGTTGATCCGCACCATCGCATCCCGCAGCCGCCGGGTGAGCACTATCTGCGCGTAGTCCGTTCTTTCGGGGGCTTCGCCGTCCGGGGCGGTGACCGGCCCGTGCAGGAACTCGTAGCCCAGCTCGCGGAAGTAGTCCACCGTCACGATCTCAACGTGGGCCTCGTCGATGTAAGACATCAGATGGTCATTTCCTGCAAGACGTCGCGAAACACACAGAAGCTCTTGGACCGATTCGCTTGCGGTTGCCAGTGTGCCGCGATCGCCCGTGCCGCTTCGATTTTCCGTAAACCCGTCTGGAAGTACCCCGCGCGTTTCAAAACACGCTCGAATGCCTCCCAGGTGCCTCCCGCGATCGCATCGGGATCGCGGTATTTTGCTTGGTTTGGAATCGTCGCCGGCACCTTCGGGTACGCAGACCGAACCGCATCCCAATTGCCAAAGTACCACGCCTCCAGTTCTTCAATCGCCAGCCGGTTCACCACCTGGTACGGTTGACCGCTGGCTTGGCTACGGCTCCGTAACCTCGCGTCGCTCGCGATCTGTTCCAGTTGCTGCTTCAAATCATGGCAATCGTCGTCATCACGGTCCACGACGACCACGATCCGGTAGTCGTCAGGCAGCCAGGCCGCATACCCGCGCAGTCGCTCCGGCAGTCGCTCCAACAAGTCGGACTTGCCTTGATACGGATAGACTTCAAAGCTGAGGTCGCTCACCACGTGAGGCAGCAACACACGCAGTGCCGCTTCCATCGACGGCTCCTCGACCAGGACTTCCACATGTGACACCGCCATCACTTCTTCCCCTTCTTCGTCGGAGCCCCGGCGTTGACCAGCGGATCGCCGACACCGAGATGGCCCTCCATCCAGAGATGCCCCATCGACGCCCCGGCATCGACGAACTCGGAGACACCCTGGATATCAACCGCCCGTTGGACCTGACTGTACCCGTGGTCGTCGCGGTAGATCACCCGGACCTCGTCAGGCTTCATGCCGTTGAGGAAGAACGGCGAATGCGTCGTCACCAACAGTTGCGAGCGTTCCGACGCGGCCCGGCATTCCTCGGCTAATTCCGGTAGCAACCGAGGATGCAGGAAGTTCTCCGGCTCCTCGATGCCGATAAACTGCGGCGGCTCCGGATCCATCAAGACCACAAGGTACGACAGCATCTTGAGCGTTCCGTCGGATACGTACCGCGACATCACCGGCCGATCGAACGGGGCGTCCTTGATCTGCAGCAGCAGCCGCCCGTCCTGCATCGGCTCAGCCTGGACGGTTTCCAAACGAGGCACCCGCCAACGGAGCGTGTCGAAAATCGTCTCCAATCGTATCGGGTGCTGTTCCTTGAGATATTGAATCACGTTGGGGAGGTTGTCCCCCGTCTTGCTCAACCGTTCTTGAGGCCCCGCTTCCGGCTGGCCTCGTGTGTCCTCGATGCTCAGATACGACACATACCAGCCGGTGATAAACTCGCGCAGCGCCGCGACACGCGGATGCTCGGCGAATTGGCCAAGTGTGTTGACCGCGATCAGGTCAGGCGAGCTAAGCGCCCTCTCGACACGCTCGTCCTCTTGATCCGGCATATCTCCACTGACCGCGCGCCCGTGGCCTTCGCGATACTCAAGAAACCGGAACGGCTTACCGTATTGCCCACGCCGCCACTGCAGCCATTCTTCGGCGACAATCGGCCCCCTGTTGCCTTCGCCAATCGCAAGGTGGTAAGTGATCAACGGGCTGCTTGACTGTTCGCGATATTTGATATCGATGACGATTGGCCCGTCTTGTCCGCGAGTTCTTAATTCCCGTGCCCGGCCACGCCGGTCCCAGGCATGCCGCAGGCCGTGCTGGAAACATTCCGACAGGAAGTTGAATACATCAAACACGGTCGATTTGCCGCTGCCGTTGGGGCCGAGTAGCACCATCAGCGGCGTGATGTTCTTGAACTCCACATCCTGAAGTGCGCGGTAATTCTGAACCCGCAGGTATTCAATGCGAGGCGGCGGCTTCTGGGGGCTCGCCGCGGGCGTTTGGCTCCTTTTCTTGGCCATTGTGTAATCTCTTTCACTCAAGACTGAGTGGTTTCGCTCATGAGTGTGTGCTGTTCTTAGTTGAAATTTGAGGCGGCCTCCAACCTCTGGTAGACTTGAAGTATGAAG
>CAZOJI010000105.1:0-7478 GCA_964580055.1 uncultured Gemmatimonadaceae bacterium
CCGGGATAGCGGTAGTCCATGTATCCGTTGTAGTTGTCCGCTACCAGCGTTTTGCTGATCCAGTTCATGACAGGCTTCGCCACCACGGCCGCACGAAACCGGTCGGTCTTGCCTACTATCCAAGCGGTCATAATGCCGCCGGCGCTGCCGCCGGTTACGTAGAGACGTTCTTCATCGATGTAACCGCGATCGATCACGGCATCGACGGCAGTCATGAGGTCGTCATAGTCGTTGCCGGGATAGTCGTGATACAACAAGTTGCCGAACTCTGCTCCGTAGCTGGTGCTCCCTCGGGGGTTCGAGTACAGCACCACGTAGCCGGCACGCGCGTATAGCTGCACCTCGGCCGAGAATCGATCCCCATAGTTGGAAATGGGTCCCCCGTGGATTTCGAGGATTAGCGGATAGCTCTCCGAGGGATCGAAGTCCGGCGGGTGCACTATCCATGACTGAATGGGCCTTCCGTCGTGCGATGACTCGGTCCAGAACATCTCGGCGCCGCCGATTCGACGCTGAGCTTTCAGGTCTTCGTTGAGCCCGGTGAGGAAGGATCTACCCCCGGTCGGTGAGGACAGCGCAACCTCGCTGGGGGTGGACGATGCAGTGTACGTAAAGGCTACGCTGCCGTCACTGGCCACCGAGAAATTGCCCCCGCCGTACGGCCTCCCCACCGAAGTCCCTCCCAGACTGTCGGCGACAACGCGGAACCGGCCTTGCGTGGTCACGAATCCCACCTTCGAGATTCCTTCGTCGTCGTAGGAGAAATAGACCCCACTCCCGTCCGCGGCCCATGTAGGGTCGCCCACCGATCGGTCGAGCTGATCCAGTACCATACGCGACCGGGAACCGTCGGGACGCATGAAGTAGAGATTGGTGGTCTGGTAGGTCTGAATCCTGTCATCGAAGCCGACGTACGCGACGAGAGAACCGTCTGGTGCCACTGCGGGGTTCGAGTCCGGGCCGCGCCGGTCGGTCAGACGCGTGATCGTTCCGTCTTCCACGGAAACCGAAAAGACATCGCTTTCCCTGCGTTCGTGTTGCCAGTCGGGGTTACGGTTTGCCGAAAACAGTATGGATTGCCCATCCGGCATCCACACGGGACCTCTGTGGTGGAAGTCTCCGCTCGTTATCTGGCGGGGCGTGCCGCCCTCTGACGGTATCACGAAGATGTGAAAGAATCCCGGCTCGATGTATCCGCTGCCGTCAGCCTCGTGTCGAACTCTGGTCTCGACCCGCGGCGTTTCGGCCCATTGCGCGCCGTCGGGCTTGGGAGGCATGGAAACGAGCTGAGGCGGATCTTCGGGGACGAGCTTGGAGAAGGCGATGTACTCTCCGTCGGGTGACCATGCGATGTCCCGCGGAGAGCGATTGAGTTGAGTGAGTCTCGCCGATTCCCCCGTCGCCATCCAGTACATGTAGATCTCTGTTCCGTCGTCACCGCTCATGATGAAGGCTACGCGCGTTCCGTCCGGCGACCAGCGAGGAGAAGACTGGGACCGGTCGGCGCTGAGAAGCTGCCTGTGGTCCGAACCATCGGTTCGCACCATCCAGAGGCGGCCCTCGCGGCGGTCCCGCATAATGCTCATGCCGTTCCGCACGTAGACGACCCAATCACCACTGGGAGCAATCTGTACGTCGGATGCGTACTCGACGTGAAACACGTCCAGTGCGGAAAACGGCTGCTGCGCCGTCGCGTGCATTAGTGGCATCAGAATGAAAAGGACGGGGGCGACGAGAGTGCGAATCACGATTACCTCTTGGTCTGCGGTTGTCCGGAAACTACGATATCGTTTCGAGAATTTCCATTTCGGTAGGGGAGTGGCAGGTAGTATCACATTCCGCAAGGGCGCGAATGCTGTTGACGGGCACGCGGGAAAGCGGCAGACTAGAATGTCGGCTTCGGTACACTGCCAAAAGCGACACGGGAACCTCCCGGCCTCCGCCTCCATCGCAAACACCCGACAACACAGGGATGCCAGAATGCACACACGCGTAGCCGCCACATTCATCCCATTGGGTGCGTTCGCGCTCCTCTCGTGCAGCGCGGGAGCCGGTGAGGCGCAAGACGACCTGACCGCACTCATCGAGCTGCCGCCGGGCTTCTCGATCGAAGAGTATGCCAGTGTCCCCAACGCACGCTCCATGAGTCTCTCGGACAACGGCGTCCTCTATGTCGGAACGCGTCAAAGCAGCGTCTATGCGGTTCGCGACCTGGACGGTGACGGCAGGGGCGAGAACGTGACGGAGATAGTGGAAGGCGCAACGATGCCGAACGGTGTCGCCTGGCGTGATGGGTCGCTGTATGTCGCCGAGATCTTCAGGATCACCCGTTACGACGATATCGACAACAGAATCGAAAATCCTCCCGCGCCGGTGATTGTGAGGGACGACTACCCCACGGATCGCCATCACGGCTGGAAATATGTCGCGTTCGGGCCGGACGGCTATCTCTACGTACCGGTGGGAGCGCCCTGCAATGTGTGCGACGAAGAAGACGACCGGTATGCGTCCATAACTCGTATGCGTCCGGACGGCAGCGACTTGTCCATCATAACTCACGGGGTCCGCAACACCGTGGGCTTCGACTGGGATCCGTTGACAGGCGATCTCTGGTTCACCGACAACGGCCGCGACCACCTGGGCGACAACCGTCCACCCGACGAGCTGAATCATCTGAGTCAGGTCGGACAGCACTTCGGTTTCCCGTTCTGTCACGGTGGAGACATCATAGATCCGGAGTTCGGTGAGGAAGGCGATTGCGCGTCGTACCGGAAACCGGTGCAGAAGCTGGGACCGCACGTGGCGGCGCTGGGCATGCTGTTCTACACCGGAGAGCAGTTCCCGGCCGAGTACGGAAACCAGGTGTTCATCGCGGAACACGGTTCCTGGAACCGCAGCGAGAAGATCGGGTACCGGGTCATGCTCGTGACACTGGATCGAGACCGTGAGGCGACGTCGTACGAGGTGTTTGCATCCGGGTGGTTGCGTGAGGATGAGAATGTCGTCGGGCGACCCGTGGACGTGATACAGATGCCCGGCGGTTCCATTCTCGTGTCGGACGACTACGCGGGAAAGATCTACAGGATCTCGTACACACCATGAGGCTCTGAGCTGGCGGGGTCGCTGTCGAAGCGGATCCAGGCACGACCACTTGTACGCTGCTACGAAATGAGGAGCTGCTGCGGCGATTAGAGACGATCTCCCGGAAAGCACCGCCCGCCGGAATTGAGGTTTCAGAGAGAAACGTCCGCTCATAGCCATCAGAGTGTACCCCGAGGTCTCGGCGGGTCGCTTCATGCCGCCACGTCAAATCCGCCGCATCTCCAACGCAACGTTTTGTGGGTTGCTCGCCATCTAACTGGAAAGACTGATTGCGAGCAAATGTATGTTGATCAATACTGCCATACCGGTTCTGCTGATTGCTTTTCAAGCGACTTCAGTCGCCAATGCCGACTCGAGCGCCGTATTCGAGCCGGGATCGTCGACTGCCGTACGTGCCGTTGCACCTCCTGACATAGACGGAAGACCCCATGACGAGGTGTGGCAAAACGCGGGCAGATTGACGGGCTTCCGCGAATTCGAGCCACGTGAAGATGCGGATCCCCGTTTCGCCACCGAGGCGCGGGTGGCATACGACGAGCGCAACTTCTACGTGTTCGTGCGCATGTTCGACGAGCATCCTGGCAGCATACTCGGGCTGATGGCGCGGCGTGACGTTCGCACGCCATCGGATCAGGTGAAGCTGATCATCGATTCCTATCACGACCGCCGCACGGGGTACGAGTTCGCAGTAAACCCCGCGGGTGTGAAGCGCGACTATGCCGTGTACGATGACGGCCACGAAGATGACGCCTGGGATGCCGTCTGGTACGTTGCCACAACCGTGGATTCGCTGGGCTGGACGGCAGAATTCCGCATACCGTTGTCGCAGCTGCGCTACGCGGAGGCGCCGAGCAACACTTTCGGGTTCGGGATTTGGAGGGATATCCACCGGTATACCGAGCGTGTCAGCTGGCCGCTGTATCGGGTGTCGGAACCCGGGCTGATATCGCAGCTGGGCGAGATTGCCGGGCTGCGGGGACTCGCTGCTCCCCGCCGCCTCGAGGTGCGGCCCTACGGTGTAGCCAAGAACGTCTCGGAGCCGGCGGCGGACGAGCTCGGCCGCTCGCAGCGGTTCACCGGCGGAGCGGACGTCAAGTACGGTTTGACGTCGAACATCACCTTGGACGCAACCGTGAATCCGGATTTCGGCCAGGTGGAGGCGGACCCGGCGGTGGTGAATCTGACCGCGTTCGAGACTTTCTTCGAGGAGCGGCGCCCGTTCTTCGTGGAGGGCGGCGGCCTGTTCCGATTCCCGGTCAACTGTTTCATAGTGAACGACTGCAACACCGGTGAGGGCCTGTTCTATTCACGGCGTATAGGCCGCGCGCCGCAGCTGGCGGGTCGTTACGAGGCGCCGCAGGCCCCTGCGGCGACCACCATCTTGGGCGCTGGAAAGGTGAGTGGACGGCTGGCGGGCGGTCTTTCACTGGGCCTCTTGAACGCCGTGACGCGTCGCCACACCAACGTCTCGGGAGCCACCATCGAGCCGGCCACCAACTACTCCGCCCTCAGGCTGCAGCAGGACCTGCGCGACGGCGAGAGCAACGCCGGGTTGCTGGTTACCGCGGTCAACCGCAATCTGGACGAGTTCAGCAGACCGTATCTCCGCCGCGAGGCATACGTGGCCGCGGTGGATTTCAGACACCGATTCCCCGGCAGGCAGTTCCAGCTTTCGGGGGAGTTCGACGTGTCGCATGTGTCCGGCTCGGCCGAGGCTATCGCTGCCACGCAGAGGGACGCGGTGCACTACTACAACCGGCCCGATGCCGAGCTCGACTTCGATTCCACCAGAACTGCGCTGGCCGGCTACGCCACGGAAATTCGTTTCGCGAAGTTCGGCGGAGAGCGCACCCAGTTCGAGACCGCCTACGGACGCCGCTCGGCGGGTTTCGAGATCAACGATCTCGGCTACCTGCGCAGAGCCGACGAGCAGAACTGGAGCAGTTGGCTCCAGTTGCGCTGGAACCGGCCGGGTTCCTTCTACCAGCGGGCGTTCTGGAACTTCAACTGGTGGATGCACTGGACTACACGCGGTCTCCCCACAGAGCGAGCGTTCAACACGAACACTCACATCCAGCTCAACTCACGCTGGTGGGTTCATCTCGGCGGCACGCTGAGCGGTCTGGGGGGAGTTTACTGCGACCGCTGTGCCCGCGGCGGGCCCGCAGTGCGAACAGACACGAGGCTTTCGGCCTGGGGCGGTGTCAACGGCGACGACAGGCGTGCGATAGTGCCGAACCTGTGGTTCAATTGGGCGCGGGGCGATGGTGGGCGCACGGGGTACCTCAGCTTGAGCCCCAGCGTGAACGCGCGAGCATCCACGCGGTTCTCCAGCTCGTTGGGGGTGAGTTTCTCGTGGAATCGGCGCGACGCCCAATGGTACGACAACCTCGCCGACAGTCTTGGCGCAATGCATTACACGTTCGCACACCTGGAGCAGCGCACGGTATCGCTGACCTTGCGGGGAAGCTACACCTTCACTCCCGACTTGACGCTTCAGGTGTACGCTCAGCCTTTCGTGAGCAAGGGAACGTACAGCGACGTACGCGAGTTGGGCGAACCGCGCGCATCCGTGTACGAAGACCGATACAGGCCCTATGAAAATCCGGAAATCGCGGCCGATCCCGGCGGCTTCAACGTGAAGCAGTTTCGGTCCAACGTGGTTCTCCGCTGGGAGTATCGGCCGGGGTCGACTCTGTTCCTGGTCTGGAATCAGGGACGGGGTGGGTCGGAGCCCACCGAGGGCAGTCGGTCTATCGCCGGTGACTTCAGGGAACTCTTCGGTCTGAGAGCGGACAATACGTTCTTGTTAAAAGCGTCGTATTGGATCAACTGGTAGCCCGCCGGCGGATTCGGCGGTCCCTCGAGGGCCCGATCTCCCGGCTGTAAATTCGCTGAGAACCTTCGCCGCGCTCAGCTGATAACCCAGCCTATCAGTATGCCGGCGATCAGCGCCACGGCGGCGATGATGGCTACGATGTTGCTCCGCACACCCGGCGGTTTTTCGTGTTGCGCGGTTTCTCTTCGAGTACTGAAGAAGGCCACCGAATCCAGGGCGCTGCCGAGTTTCTTGGCCGTAGGGAACCTTTCCCACGGGTCCTTTTCCAGGCACCGCATTATGGCGTCCGCGAAATCCTTGGGAATCGTGGGATTGATGTCGCGGATGTGCACCGGTTTTTCCTTGACGTGTTTCTCCAGAATGGCTTGGGCGTTCGGACCGCTGAACGGCGGGCGTCCCATGAGCATTCGATAGCCGAGGGCGCCCAGCGAGTAGATGTCCGACCTGTGGTCGATTTCCGGAAGGCCCCGCGCCTGCTCCGGCGACATGTACGATGGCGTTCCGACCACGGGGCCGCTCGAGGTCTCCTCGACCTGTTCCGTGACCGCGGTGGCGATCCCGAAATCCATCAGCAGTACCTTCTGGAGGTCACCCTCCAGGAACACGTTGGCGGGCTTGATGTCCAGGTGCACCATCTTGGCGCGATGTGCGGCAGCGAGAGCGTCGGTGAGCTCGCTCAGGATGCGTCGCGACTCGTAGGGCGGCAATCGGCCCCGACTCAGCCGCGCCTCGAGGCTGGCACCCTCGACGAACGGCATTATGTAGTAGATCAATCCTCCCCGCTCGCGGATGTCGTAGATGGGGACGATACCGGGATGACGGAGCTTCGCGAGGGCGGTGCCTTCGCTCCGAAAACTCTCCACGAAAAGCTCGTTCCCAGCGAGGTTGGGACGAATGACCTTGATGGCGACGATCCGGTCGAGTCGCTGGTCCCGAGCCTTGTAAACGCGCGCGAAACCACCCTGGCCTATCAGCGACAGGAGCTCGTATTCAGTGCCAAGCACGCTCCGCAACCGGTCGTTGAAAGCGGCTGTCGACGTCGGCGGAGCGGAGTCCGCCGCTGCCTCGGGTGCGGCCGGTCCGCCTGCGGGCCCGGGTGAATCGGAGGCTACATGGCCGGCCTCGTCCACGAGGGTCGCCTCTGGATCGAGGCCCGTCGGCGTCCCGCACCTCGGACAATAGTGGTCGTCAGGGCTCAGTTGCCGGTCGCAGGTGGCACAGCGCTGAGATGAGTCGGTCATGCCGCGAAACCTCGGGGCGGTCGGGCCGCTGCCCTGGTTGGTGTAACCATCGAGTGCAGGAACGTAAGCAGAAGATCTCGGCGACGGTATGGCACCGCAAGGGTGCGTCGGGTCTCAGTCGTAACGCAGGGACCGGCCGACCTCTGGGCGATCGTGGGGCTGAGGAGGACTCGGGATTGCCGTTACCTCAGCGGCCTTGGTGGATTTCGATCCAAGCCGGAATTCGGAAAAGTGGCAACAGCCGAGCACATGGTGAAGGCGGCAGAAACCAGCCTTCCTAATAGATAGGAAGAATG
>CAZOJI010000106.1:0-7229 GCA_964580055.1 uncultured Gemmatimonadaceae bacterium
GCAAGTACGCGGTATGGCAACAGAATGCGGCGATCTGGGACGGGTAGGTGCATGCCGAGCCACATATCGTAGGTTGTGTTGGTAGCCTCCCCTGAAAGGCAGTGTAAACTCTGCCCGATAATAGGCAACGGCGCAGGTGCCTGCAACGAGCCCTTTCACGCAAACCCAGACGCGAGTTGTATGGGATTACTTGGGTGGACCCTCTTTCCGCACCACATAGCGCACCGGTTTGGTTCGCTTATCCACGACCCCTTCGGATACAAGGCGTCGCAACCAATCCTGAGCCTGGCCCTTCGTGACGGCGAGTGCCTTAGCAATCTCATCATTGCTGAGCGGTTCCACGAGCAACCGGCAGGCCAACTCCCGCACCTCGTCGAACAGTTTCTCAGCCGCGGGGGGCTCTGAGCCAGCTATCGTGTTGGCCACAGCTTTCGGCTGATCCGGCTGCGGTTCTCTTACGTGCACCGTCCTCGGAGCTTCCAGTTGCTCGTCAAACGACAACTCACTTTGCACGGGCCCTTCGGGCTGACTCACTTCGGCGGAATTCAAGGTGGCTTTGAAGGCATCGGGATCACTTGGGTTCGGCCAGGAAAAGGCCCCCTTTCGTGCAAGCCCATCAAGACCTTTGCTACTTTGGCCTGTCGACCGGACAAAGACCGGAACGAAATGAAGTTTGTCCAACTGTTCGACAGCGCCTGCCCAAGTACCTCCCTTGTTGAGGTCAGCATTTACAACGAGGGCGGCATCGGCCAGGGCGTAGATGAGTTTGTTCCGCTGCATGGCGTGGCCGACATTGAAGCCCGCGGAAGGATCATAAGGCGACACAAGTACCAAATGCCCTTCCAAAATCATGTTCCTGTGTTCGCGGCGCATGGCGGCCTTCTCCAAGCCGTCGGCAAGGACCCCGGATACTCTCCCCCCCGCCTCCAACGCTCCACCCATCGCCGCTTGGTCGATGCCGCGGGCCCCACCAGATACCACTGGACACCCTGCCGCAGCTGCAAGGCTACTAACACCGCGCGTGTACTCGATGAGCTCTTCGTCCACGTGTCGCGATCCAGCTACGGCGAGGCCGCCCAGGTCGAGGATTTCAGATTCACCACATCCATAGAGCACTGTCGGCGAGCGATACTTCAACCTGTCCTTCAAGCGGCGTGGGTAGTCTGATTCAGCCCGACTCACAACCCAGATCGATCTCGCATGCCAGTGCTCGACAGCCTGACTCAGCTGGAAGCCACGGCCGAGCAAACGTTCAATGCGAAGTGCATCAATGGTAAGCTGGCACTCGTCGAGAAGGGACTGGCGCTCAGCTGTCAGCAAATCGGCCGGTTGCTTGCCCAGCTCATGAATACGCCTTGCGAGCCGGTCATATTCACCTGGTTTGAGAACCTCTGACGACCTCTTGCGCCCGCCGGCGTTCAGTGGTGCCGTGAGCAGCAGAATGGCCTTCGTGTTCTCGGAAAGTAGCTCTTTCACTTGCCCGGTCCTGTTTGTGCGAGCACCAGCGGCCATACCTCTTCGCACTCGGCGTTTCTAAGGAGCCAAGCTGAAACTGTCAGTGTCCAACGTGAGTCAACCATGTCATCGATTAGCAGCACAGGGCCCGGCAGCATGTTTTGTTCGTCTACTTCCAACGCTCCGTCAACGTTCCGCGCTTGCTGAGTGCTGTTGGCCATCGTCTTCTGTTCGGGACGGTCGCCGGTCCTTACGAGCGCTGCCCGAAATGGCAGATTGAGCGCCTCGGCCAGGCGTGCGGCGAAGTCTGAAACCAAGTTAGGATGACGTAAAGAAGGCACGCAAGTGACCCATCGTGGGGCAGGTTGTGGATTCCATTCTTGCACTAGCGAGGTGCACGCATCCACAAGCTCTTCAGCGAATTGCCCGTCCTGATATTTCCCACGGCGTACCAAGCTGCCCCATCCAGCATCGCCCCACCTGCAAAGCGCTTTTCCTTCTTGAGCCTGTAGATTGTCGTCTATCCCCCCTCTGATACCTAGTGTCGGCATCCCCCCGCCAGGCCACTTCTTCCGAGGTTCGATCGGTAAGCTGGTACGGCGCAAGAAATCCACAGCCTCCAGGTTCAAATCCGGGTTTAAATCTGTCGACAGCGTAGGCAGTTCTGGCTCAATGACATTTCCCGGATCTCCATCCAGCGCACGGATCAGGAATTCCATGTGGCCAGAATCCAGGTTGACGTATTCCCGCATCTGCTGCTGCTCGATTCGCCTCAGGTCTGTTAGCCTTTCCGCTCGCGCCCAGAAGTTTTCGCTTAAGTTTGCGGCTGTCAGCTGCCATTTGGTGCCCTGCTTCGCAATTGGTGCCGGCGATTCAAGAGAAAGCAGAGCAATGGTCTTCTCAATACGACTCCAACTGACGTTAACTTTGCCCATGAGTTGTGGCACGGAGAGCCCTTCCTCCGATTCTTCCAACGCATCGAGCACTGCCCTGACCTCGTTGCGAGTTGGAAAAGCACTCTGGATGAAGTAGTCGATAATCTGATCATCTTCCTCGCCACTCAGCAGGATCCCATAAGCAGCGTCCAAAGCGCGTCCCGCCCTCCCGACTTGTTGGTAATAGGCGACCACAGAACCGGGTGCTTGGTAGTGGATGACAAAGGCTAGATCAGGCTTGTCGAATCCCATCCCTAGGGCTGTGGTTGCGACCAAGGCTTTGACCTCGTTTCTGAGCAATGCTTGCTCGAGTTCAGGGCGGCGGTCACCGGTATCGCCGTGGTAAGCCTCCACGTTGTGGCCCTGAGACTTGAGCCACTCGGTCACCTGTTCGGCGTCGCGAATTGTGAGCGTGTAGATGATTCCGTTGCCGGGCAGCGTATTCAGTTGCCCGGCCAGCCAGGCGAGGCGCTCGGCTTGACCCGGCAGCTCAATAGTCTGGAGCCTGAGAGATGGTCGGTTGAGGTCTCCGCGGTGGACGTGCAGCTCAGGTCCGAGAATCCCTTCCAGGTCCTCCATAACACGGTCGTTTGCGGTCGCCGTGGTGGCAAGCAAACGAAGGTTCGGCGGCAGCTGACGTGCCGTGCGTTCAATCAGCCGGTAATGAGGGCGGAAATCGTGACCCCAATCGGAAATGCAGTGCGCTTCGTCAATGACCAGCAGCGATATCCGACCTGAGACTTCTGCAAGCACTTCCGTGCGAAAACGTTCGTTCGCCAACCGTTCCGGTGAGATCAGCAGTATATCCACCTCGTCTCTCACCATCGCAGCCTCGATCTCCTGCCAGTCTTCCGGGTTGTTCGAGTTGATGGTCCGAGCCCTCACACCCATCCGTTCAGCCGCCTCGATTTGGTTGCGCATGAGCGCCAGCAAGGGTGAAATCAACAGCGAAGGCCCATGACCGTCGTCGCGCAACATCCTGGTTGCGATGAAGTACACAAAGCTCTTGCCCCAGCCCGTCTTTTGCACGACCAGCAACCTGCCCCGCCCTTCCACAATGTGCCGTATCGCTTCGTCCTGGCCTTCACGGAAGTGCGCGTCAGGGATTCGTGAACCGAGGCGCAGAAGCTCTAGGGCACGTCCGGGATCGAACGTCATGTGCTAAACACCACAGTGGTTGCTTTCACCTATTCCTTCCCCGGATCGTCAGCGCTCTCACGCACTCTCATGAACATGCAGCTTGAACGCCAACTCCGCCGCTGCCTTCTCCGGCAACGGCACCCTCGCCGCGAGTCGCTCCGTCTGCCCCTCGTCCACGACGTAGTCTTCTCCCATCAACACTTGAAACCACCGTTCTCGGTCTTTCACGACGCGGTACATCTTCTCGTCCTGGGTTTCTGCAATGTACGGCAGATATACCTGGATCGAAGATGTGGTCCTCTCGGCTTTCGCGCCGATCCGATCGATTCGACCGGTGCGTTGTTCGAGCGTGCTGGGATTCCAACACAGATCGTGGTGAATCACATGCCTGCAATCGAGGTGTAAGTCCACCCCTTCTGCAAGCACGCTCGACGCAACGAGAATCTCCGGGAAGAAGGGTGTGTTGAATCCCAACAGCGAACGCCGACGTTCATCCTCCTTGTCCATCCCTGTTGCGCGCCTGACGCTTGGTTGCAGCTCGAATCCCTCGAGAGTGTCTCCAGGAGTTCTACGCCCGCCGTACCTTACACCTGTCTGAATGCGTTCAAGCGCATCAATGTATGCACATCGCAGATCGGGTTCGCAGCGGTTCGCAAGAAAGTCGGCAAAGTGAACGAGCTTTGCCTTGAGCTCCACTCCAGAACCATCCTTGTATTCCAGCGCGCGACGGAAGCCACTGTTGGGGTCCTGAGAGCGTAGCGGGAAGTAGCGCACCAGGAACGCAGGCGTCCTCACAAACCGCCGCATTATCTCGAATATTCGATCCCGCTCAAATTCATCGAGTACTGGGTATTCCGACAGAATCTCCTCTGCAATGTTCTGTAGCACTCGGTAGAGCGGACGATCCTGATCGAACCGGTCGCCTATCTGTTCGAACCGCCTCACCACTTCTCGACGACCAACTCTGATTCGCTCGGCACCAAGGTCCATGATCCGACGCTCAAGCTGGCGAGAGATATGCCGGGCGAGAGCGCTTCCGGTGGCCCTATAGTGACAGAAGATCAGTACCTTCTCACCCAGCTCCCACAGGCGGCATGCCTCTTCGACAGTCGGTGCGACCTTTGGGTGTTGGAGGTAGGTGTGCTCAGATGGGAGCGCACCGTGCAACCGTTCCAGGTACCAGTCGAGATCCCTGCCGCCAGCCAGAACGTTTTCGCCGTCACCGTCACTGTCTTCATCAGCTACTGTGCTCAAGCCTCGTCCCCTGAGCGTCGCAGCCCTTGTTTCCAGAAAAGCTTCGTAACTTGACGCTAGTCCTTCGGCAAATGTCGTCCTCCGCACTCGGTCTCGCTGCTGCTTCCTGCCTGAAGAACCCACAACCGCCTGGCTGCGAGCAGAAAGCAAGAAGGGCAATAGTGATTCCTCCCTGACGGACAAACCACGCACGTCGTCACTATCTCCGCCGATCGCGGCGCCACGGAGCATGGCGCGCCGAGGAACTCGCGTTCCAGCAAACGCACGATCGCGGCGATGGCGTATCACCCAAGGTCGGAGCTTCGTTTCTGCACGATACATCGCACCTCTTGCGCGCTCGTATGCACGATACAGGAACTGAATCTTCTCCGATTGCGCATTGGGATCACTAATGACCGTGTCCCACCATCGCTCCGGATCGCCGGCAGAATCGTTCAGATCGTCCCAGGTGAGCCTGGCCCAGTGCTTGTCGAGCTGTGCGGTGTGTCGCTGTGCCTCGTCTAGTACCCGCCGGAGTTCGGAATGTGCTTCGAGGAACTCTGCCTCATTCATTTTAGGGCTGCCGTGCTGCCACCTGATGTCTCCGAATCGCTTCACCACGCTCAGCAATTCGTGATGACCCAATTGAAACGGTGTGGCGGTCAGGAATAGCATTCGCTCGAAACCACCTCGTAGCGCCCCACCCAGCAAGCGCGTGTCATCCTCAGCATCCGCCTCTACAAAGAGCGAAGCGAGCCGAGTTGCCGGGTTCTTCAAGTGGTGGGCCTCATCCAAGACGAGCAAAGGCGACTTGAAGCGCGCGTTGATGAGCGCCTGACGCCATACCTCCTGCATGGGGCTGCTGAGGCTCCGCCGGATGTCTCTGAGGCGCTCGTCGATGTACGGAGAACTTCGAATTGGCAATCTTGACAGGGCGTCCCTCAGTTCGGATAGATCCACTTTCCCCTTCTTAAGCACCTTCCAGATCGCGTCCGGAATCGGATCGTCTTTGAGGTAATCAGCATCATGTGCCTGCATCACATCACGCCACCTGTCGGCACGCGTGTGTAGCAGGTCTTCGAACAGTTCCCGCTCGGAGTACCGACTAGCGCATCTGAGTATCTGTCCGGCAAAACGAGGCAAGGCTCTCCTTTGAGATCCTAAGTGCTTCGATCGAAGAGCCCTTTTGATTATTGCCAGCTTGACCCAAGGATCGTTCAACGCATTGTGAAACGCGCCATGCGTAAGGAAGATGATATGCGCCCTGCGAGATCTTGGATCATCCAGCAATCGAAAGAACTCTACTCCCGTGCGTGCGGACCGCGCGCGAAGCTGCTGCCAGTCTTCTTCCTTGCGGACACAGTGAGTGACGAATGTCTCGAAGTCCCTCGGCCACTTGTCTCGCAATGAAGGCGGCACCATGACGACTACAGGTCTGCAGCGCACGTCTCCCCAAGCCACTGCAGCTGCGACGGCGAGCGCCACAAAGGTCTTCCCCATACCGACTTCGTCGGCCAAGACCAAACCAGGTTGACGCTCCAATCGCCTTAGAAGCTCACGCACCGTTGATTCTTGGCGGTTTGCATCCTCCTCGTTGATACGGCCCTCAACGTGGAGTGAGATCCGGCGCCGATCGAAGCTGACCGGCCAGCTCATCGACGTATCTCCTCGAATGCGTCCCTGACGTACCCTGCAAGGTTGGGAGGTGCCTTTGTGCGTCTCGCCAAAGCCTCCAACTCATTCACCACTGACTTCACTTCTCGGCGCACAATCGTCCTGCCGAGCGCCTTCTCCACATACGACCAGTCGGCGCGAAACACCGTCAGCGCCACTTCGGCAAGCAGAAAACCGGCTGCCTCTGGTTCGGCCTCGGCAAGCTTCTTTGCCAGCGCAACAGGACCTACTGGACCCGAAAGACGCCAACTCAGTGCAACGCGATTGTATGCCGGTCGCTCGAGCCGTTCCCTCAATCCCTCGAGTGCGGCGGCAACCCGTCGCATCCTGCGCAACAAGAAGTTCCGCGTGTCAACTTTTCGGTGTGGATCCAGCGCCAACGGCGGGCTCGTGGCTCCGCTGTCCTTACCTTCTCTCTTCCGGAGTATTCGGGGAATCGTTTGGTGCAGGGGGCGAGCCGACGTGAGGATTTCTAGTAATTCCTCCAGATTGAGCGTGCGGAGTTCGTCGGGTGGCGGCAGCCGCGCACCGTCGGTCACGTTCACCACCCAGATCCCCTTCAGCTGGTCTCCATCGCTGGAGGTCCACATAACGTCCAAGTGACTTGGAGAACGCGGCAGATTCCACACTATCTCTACTTTGGTTTGGCTCCCACCATCGATCCACGTGTTAGCCGATAGAATCGTTCCTACGTCCGGGTGCCGGATGTCAAAGGCCTGCGGCGCGCCCTCAGAGATCGATAGCACCAATATTCCGTTCTCACCCTCTGGCTTGAACAGAGCAAGGCCAAAC
>CAZOJI010000107.1:0-7092 GCA_964580055.1 uncultured Gemmatimonadaceae bacterium
ATAGACAGGGCGATTGGGGCTGTCCAGAGGCACAACTGAGCCTCGAGACCCCCGGCTGGCCGCTCGAAGGATCGGAAGAGGAATGATTTTGTGTTACGGTTTAGGCGACTTGGGGGCCACTGAAGGGTGATCGGCACTGGCAAGCAACCGAACCAAACCCTGAGCGACGACCGCGCGGGGTTTCCGCATCTCTTCGCCACATCGAGGGCATGCCAGCGGGTCCACCTCCAAGATGCGTCTCAGCAACTCGGCCCAACGTCGTTTGGCCTCGCGTACGGTCTCTGGCTCAGGGTCAACCATCACTGTACGTTCTCAACCGCCTCAGGGTGGTCCCTTTTGCGATTGCCGCCAACAGTGTTCAAATGGGAGGCGCCGAGGGGCCGCGTCCTTCGGCATGCCGTGAGCCACTCGAGAAACCCCGAAAATCTAGGCGGATGGTGTTTCTACGCACTACTGCCAGGAGACCATTCTCACCCGTGGACTGGGCATTTCTCATCCGCCGAGTACCATTGACGGCATCGGCTGAGATTCCCATCCACCAGCGCGTACTCCGGACAGCGGACTTCCCGGGAGCCCATCCCCCCTCCTTCCTCCATTTCTCCTGGTCTCCTCGCACAGCGCTGGCGCTCCGCCGCTGGTTTGCCAACAGATCCAGAAAACGGTCGGTCCATTGGATTAACTTCTGTGATTCCACCTTCGGCTCAAACCCCTCATATGGGCGATTCGTCAGGGCGTCGAGGTCGCTCCAGAACTCAGGATCTTCGGCATGCTTTGCGAGGCGCTCCCGAAACACTGCTGGTGAGACCCCCGCATCGGAGAGGTAGTAGTCCGCAGCCACGGCAAGCTCCTCGTCCGCTATTTCGAGCTCCCGGCGGGCGAGCCAAAGGTCCGATAGGTCTCGGCCTTTCCTTCGCTGAGCAAGGGCCCTGAATTTGGTCCCCAGCAGCTCAGGAGGCACGAACGTCAGAATACCTGCCTGTTCCTTCCAGACTCTGGTGTCGACAGAGTGTTCGATTCGGGCCAAATCCATCGCGGGGTCTAGATCGGCGCAATTGACCTCGAACTTAACCCGGAGTGACGCGCCAACGACCGGCACCTCGACCTCTCCCCATACGTTCACACGCGTGGCAGACACCTTCGCCCGAACCGGATCCATATCCAGCCCAGCGACGATATCCTCCAGACCCGTTTTCACTTCTGAACGCTTGGCGTCTCCAACAAGCACATAGTCGAGGTCCTCGGAGTATCGGCGAGCTTTTTCCAGATGGAGCTTGTGGAGGCACGTGCCGCCTCGCCAGACGAGCATCTCCCCCAACGGGTGGTGCTTTGCCACGCGGATAGCGAGGAGGGAGAGGAGCAAGTCTTGGGCAACTTGCCTATCGTCTCGCCACGGCGCACGACTCCTCCACGCCGCAAGTACAGGGCGGGGGATCATGAACCCGCCCCCACCTGCGTGTTCACAGTCACCCCCCACTCGGTATCAACCGGTCCGGTCGATCCGCCTCCAGGTAGGAGTAGAATTGGATTCCGAACCCTTGGGTTGGCTAACCCTCTGAGTTCTTCCACCTCCAAGTTGGGGTGAGTGCGAGACAGCACCCATCCACAACGGCGTGCGACCGCTCTTGGACGGACACGCGCGTTTTCAACCAAGAGGTCGACGTTGATCTCTAGTTCGGGAACCACCTCCAGGATGATATTGAGCCCTCCGCCTGCATCCGGACGCTCAGCCAGATCCAATAGGCAGGTCTCAGGTGTGGCGACGGTCATTACCCCGTTCGGGTAGGTCTTCTGCTCGGTTGCACGGGCGTCGATCGCCCCGGACTGATAGAACCGAAGGCGGACCCCACTCACATCCCGATCCCGCACCGTCTTGTCCACTACTACCTGGAACAGTTGGGACGCATGGTGGCTGGCCCCGTGAAGGCCCGCTGCGGTCAGGAAACTGACGTAGTAGTTCCTCCCCATATGGCACATCATGTCGTCCATGTACCAATCAGCGGGTACCGTACTCCAGGACCGGTATTCAGGGGGGACCAGCACGTACAGCCCCTGGGCGGGGCTGAAGATCACCCCTGCCTTTTTGGCATCGTGCACGGCCCGGAACGTTGCCTCCATGGTCGTATCTGCTCGGGCCGCAAGGTCTCTGACCGTGATCGAGACCACTCCCTCGGAGATCAGGCGATCCCATAGACGGCTGAAGGTTGTAGCAGGCATTTGGGCTCTTCCCTCGGGGTTCCGGCACGGCCTGTTTGCGATTTCTTATGCTAAATGTAAGAAGCCGCAAATACTCAGTGCAAACCTCACCTCCTATTCGCGCCATCTTACGTTAATTGAAAAATTTCGCCAATCCCCAGTGCAATTCCCCCGTGCTCCGCAAAAACCTCATCCGCCCTGCGGCTGTTCAGTTCTAGACCGCCGATTTTTTCTGTCGTTCACGTCGGGATAGGAATTTGGTTTCACCTCTCGCAAGTATGGACAGGGGGATTGGGGCTGTCCAGAGGTACAACTGAGCCTCGAGACCCCCGGCTGGCCGCTCGAAGGATCGGAAGAGGAATGATTTTGTGTTACGGTTTAGGCGACTTGGGGGCCACTGAAGGGTGATCGGCACTGGCAAGCAACCGAACCAAACCCTGAGCGACGACCGCGCGGGGTTTCCGCATCTCTTCGCCACATCGAGGGCATGCCAGCGGGTCCACCTCCAAGATGCGTCTCAGCAACTCGGCCCAACGTCGTTTGGCCTCGCGTACGGTCTCTGGCTCAGGGTCAACCATCACTATACGTTCTCAACTGCCTCAGGGTGGTCCCTTATCCAATTGCCGCAACTGTCCCTTTTCCGATTGCCGCCAACCACCGTAGACACGACTCGCCGGACAGCTTCTCAGAGTGCGGCAAAGAACCGTCTTCCTGGCCGCTTTTTACCCAACACAATACGTTCTCAACCGCCTCAGGGTGGTCCCTTTTGCGATTGCCGCCAACAATCGCGGTTCGTTCGTGCATCTAAGATGATGGAAGGAAGGTCGTTCGCGACTTGTGTGCGGGATCGTTGGGCAGTAATTGATAGCGCCTGCCTGTTTCTCATGATGGCCGCCATACGGCTTGCAGAACGGCCGCTGGTGAAGTTGCGTGATGGCCGTTATCGGCGTTACATTGTGGCCGCTGGAGTATATTCTCTTCCTGCTACCGGTTGGTGTTGGACAGTGCAATACCAGAGTCGAGTTGTCGAAGCCGAGATCGCCGAGCGTTTGACTGCCGTCGGAGCAGTAGTGGTCGAGGGACCCAAGGCGTGTGGCAAGACGGAGACTGCCAGGCGTTTCGCAGGGAGCGAAGTGCTCTTGGACGTGGATGAAAACGCTCGACGTGCATTGGATGTCGACCCGAGACTGGTCCTCGAGGGAGAGGTCCCGCGTTTGTTGGATGAGTGGCAGTTGGAGCCGGCGATCTGGAACCACGTACGACGTGCCATCGACGAACGCAGGAAACCGGGCCAGTTCATCCTAGCCGGGTCCGCCGTTCCGCAGGATGACATCAGCCGCCACACCGGCGCCGGAAGGCTGAGCCGAGTGCGGATGCGCCCCATGACCCTCTGCGAGACGGGGCATTCAACGGGTGAGGTCTCTCTGGGGAATCTTCTCGACGGCATTGCCGTTGGAAGCCGCGATCCCGGGCTGACCGTACCGCATCTGGCCGAACTCATTGCAGTCGGCGGTTGGCCTGGGAACCTGGACCTTGGGACTGAACAGAAGTTGAGGGCCGTCAGGGATTACCTGGAAGAAATCCGGAGGCTCGATATTCGGCGAGTCGATGGGACCAGCCGAGATCCGAGCAAGGTAGCTCGACTTGTTCGATCACTGGCGCGCAACGTGGCGACGTACGCGGGCTTCACGACACTGGCGGGCGATACGGCCGGGCCTGACGGTGAATTGAAGCGTCACACCGTCAGTGAGTATCTGGGAGCACTGGAACGACTCATGATAGTCGAGAATCAGGCGCCGTGGGCACCTCACTTGCGATCTAAGTCCAGACTCAGAAATTCCGAAAAGCTACACTTCGTCGATCCGTCGCTTGCGGTTGCAGCATTGCGGGCCGATCCCGACCGCTTGCTAGAAGACATGAAGCTGCTCGGTTTCCTGTTCGAGTCGCTCGTGATAAGAGACTTGCGCGTCCACGCACAGGCAGCCGACGCGAGCGTCTATCAGTATCGGGACAACACCGGCCTGGAGATCGACGCGATTGTTGAAACGGCCGCCGGCCATTGGGCCGCATTCGAAATCGAACTCGGCGCGGCTCGAATTGACGAAGCTGCGGCCAGCCTGCTTCGTTTCGCCGAACGAGTCGACTCGAAGCGATCAGGAAGACCCGCTACGCTTGCGGTAATTACCGGTACAGGGTACGGCTACGTAAGAGACGACGGAGTCTGCGTGATTCCTGTTGGCGCGCTTGGTCCGTGACTATTCGGTGCACCGCAGTCGCCACCACAATCCATTAGCGTGCTTGGTACGTGGGCCGCATCGTAGAGCACCTGAGAAGACGCACTCAAACCTCACGCCGCCGCCAAACCCTCACATACCCCTTTCCCAATGCCTGGACAGGTTCTTGCAAGGCTCGCATACTTGCAAGGGCTGAAAGGAAAATCCTATACCGCGGGTGTGGCGGCCGGACTATGTCGAGCCGAAGGAGCGGAGGCTATAGATTGATATGACACCGAAGGAAGTCTGAGGAGGTTTGTCATGTCATTCAACCGCATAACCGTGAATGCACACCAGATGGGCGGCGTGCCATGCATCCGAGGGCTTCGTGTTCCGGTGGCTACTATTGTGGGCATGATTGCTGACGGGATGTCTGGCGCTGAGGTGCTGGAAGCGTTGCCTGACCTGGAGGCCGAAGACATCCAGGAGGCATTTCGCTTCGCGGCCGAGGCAGTTTTGGAGCGCGAGCTGCCGGTCAGTCACGCCTCGTGAGGTTCTTGATCGACGCACCTCTATCGGCGGTTGTAGCAGAGCAGCTCAATGGTGGCGGTCACGACGGCGATCGGAAACCAGGTCTCTAGTGAAGTAGGCCGTGCGTCTTCGCGACGCCACAAGCGCGTCGACGAATTTGAGCACGGCCCGTTGATCAGCAGGTGGTAGCGTTTCGTCCTGCTGGAGTCTTTTGAGGAGCCTCGCCTGTTTCGGCGGGGTTTTCTCTTTCACCGGCTTGAGCCCGAGCAACTTGTTGGCGCTCACATTGAGCGACTCTGCGAGATTGATCAGCGAGATCGACGAACGGCTGCGCTTCGTGACTCTCGTAGTAGGCGACAACGTGCTGTGACGCGCCAACCAATTTCCCAAGCTCTGCCTGGGTGAGTCCGCGGCTCAATCCACTGCGGTGAGGTCTTTCTGTGTTATTGAGCAGGCGCGGCCCGAGCCTTCGTGCTTGACCGCTACCCCACAACAATCCATCTTACCAGTAAGACGGTTCAAAGGTGGGCAGGCAGCGAAGAAAGCCGGCATGAAGCGTCGCGATATCGGCACGGCGGTCGCAGAGGCTCGCAGTTCGAAGTGAGAGTTGTCGTAGACACCAACTCTAGTCTCAGGTGTATTCTTTAGCGGTCTGCCTGGCCGAATTCTAGAGGCCCGGAAAGACGAGGACCTGACGCTCGTGGTATCACCCGCGATCCTGGCAGAGTGTTTCCGCGTGGGTCGGTTGCTCGCAAGCAAGTACGAAGGAGTCGATCTCGATCCTATTCTTGCACTTGTTATAGAGCATGCCGATATCATCGATGCGTCCCAACTCTCTAAGGGAGTCTGCGAAGATCCCGACGACGACAAGTTCATAGCGTGTGCGCTGGCCGGCCGCGCATCCATCGTGGTGTCGGGAGACAAGCATCTCCGAGCAGTCTCCGGGTGGCGGCGTATCCAAGTGATGACACCGAGGGCATTCGTCGAACGGTACTACGCAAAGTAGCGATGCAGACGGCGTCCTGACCATCTCTTGGCGGTAGCTCTGGCGTCTTCCTGAAGAACACATGGCCCGACCAGTCGGCGCGCAACGCTTGTCCGTCCACGACATCGTGGAAACGCAGCCGCTCGGGAGTGGGTTCCTCGCCGATGCGGAACACGCCGGAGGCCTCTTCGAAGAGGTGGGTCTCACCACTCGATGACTCGGCGCCCTCCCCCGTCACCAGACTCAAGCGGCCGGCGCGGGGAAACACCTCGAAATACGGCAGCCACGGCGACCAACTTCGCTATTTGCCCGTCGCTTGCCGCCATGATTCGGGAACCTCGAAGGTTGTCGGTCCGTTGTACGTTTCGTTGACGAACCAGAACGGTCCGTGCGACACGGCGATCACGGCTCCCGATTCTTCCCGGTCGAACACGAACAGGTAGCGATCCAAGTCGGGATCGACGGTATAGAACGTGTCTTTGCCCCGGGGCTCCAGCGGCACGGTCCGGGATGCGGTAACCACGGCGAGAGTGGAATCCAGCACCGCGAATCCGATCGGCTCCCCGCCCGGGCCGGTTGATCGACGCCAACTTCGACACCCGCCGCGGCGCCACCGCCAAATTCGCCGGCTCCGGCGGGGCCGTCATCGGCACCTATCCCGACGAGGCCGTCTTTGACGCTCCATGCGGCAATCTGGCTGAAATCGGCTGTAACGTCCTCAAGGTGCAGATCGACGTGTGAAGTTCTGTTGAGGAGTCAGCTTTCGTGCCGATCAAACGAGGCCCCGACACGCCTCGCGGTCATGTGACGCTGCCCTCACGATCTATACCGTCGAGCCAGTCGGAAAAGTCGGAGCGACTCATAGCAAGCAGGCGATCGCTGAAATCGGAACGATTCGCGAGCGCCAGCATGTTGTGAAGGGCGAGGTAAGCTACAGCCGCATAATGGAACGCGGCGTGAACCGTGTGCCTGATATCCTCCTCGGCATTACTCGCGCCGGTGACCCCACGGTGGAGTTGATGGAGGGACTCCAGCGACCCCCGCAGCTTCTCGGCCACATACTCCAGCGGCGGACCGGTCCGGCTCTGCATCTTCTCGTACGCCGGTCCGTTGGGGTCAGAGTAGAGATCCCCGAGGCTTTCGAAATCACCGTTCATGTTCAATCGCTCC
>CAZOJI010000108.1:0-7034 GCA_964580055.1 uncultured Gemmatimonadaceae bacterium
GCAGACGCCCTACCGTGGACCATCGTGCTGCCGGCGAAAAGGAGGGGCCTACCCCGCTCATGAGACATGCGCGGAACAGGGTAAACCCGTACGCCTCCGGCTCAGTCGGTAGGGACGCCGTAAGGCGAACTGACGGGCGTGCGGGCAAAGGAATGCGGAGAAAGCGAAGGCCCGACTGTAATGGCCGGGATACGGGTTGAGCGAGGCGATACGCCACTCGCTCGCGACATCATCTGACCCGAAAGCGGGCAGACTTCCGCAAGGTCCTTCATGGCGAGAGAACATGGCAAACCTTCAAACGGGGGAGAGCAGATGACGGCAGACGCACCCACCGCCTCGGCGGCCCGGACGGATGCTGGTGCGCCCTCGCACTCCGAGGTGGACTGGGTAAAGATCCACCGGGAAATGAGAAGGCTCCAAGTGCGTATCGCCAAGGCAACGCAGGAAGGCAGGTGGGGCAAGGTGAAAGCCTTGCAGCGCCTGCTGACCCACTCGCACAGCGGCAGAATGCTCGCCGTCAAACGAGTGACCCAGAATCGGGGAAAGAACACGCCGGGAGTGGATGGAACGATCTGGCGCTCTCCGGCAGCCAAATCCCGCGGGGTGGAATCTCTCAGGCGACACGGCTACCAACCGATGCCACTGCGGAGGGTCTACATCCCGAAGAGCAACGGCAAGATGCGCCCCTTGGGAATCCCGACCATGAAGGACCGAGCGATGCAAGTGACGATGGTGTTGTGGGCAGGTGTGGCAACGACGGGCGGAATGGATTCGGGACAGACCACATCCTTTGCCCGTTTGGGACTTGCCTTTGTATCGATTGATGGGTGGGCATGGCTTTCCCTACGAGGTGTTGAACGGTTGTGGAAGCGGGAGTTCGCGTCTGGCGCGACCGCCAGGTATGATGATTTCCACGACCGCCATGCGGCCCTTGTGACAGACGGAGCACAGACCCTCAGTTGCTGTGGATTCCTGGCGTGGCTCGACGTCATTCTCCGTGTTCTCAACAGCGACCACATCACCGGGCATGGCAGCTTCGTTGCTGTCATTCAGCAACTCTCGACACAACGACAGTTTTTGCTCGCGCACTCGGTTGGCGAGGAAACCGTACTGGCGAATTCGCTGGAATCCCTTGGGTAAACTGTGGAGGAGAAAGCGGCGAATGAACTCCATTGCATCGAGGCTCATCGTGCGGATGCAGTTGTCGTGGGCATAGTCTTTCCAGCGAAAGCTGACCTTGCCGTTCTCGAATGAGACCATTCGTCGGTTGGAGATCGCTACACGATGGGTGTAACGAGCCAGGTACTTCAAGACCTGTGTCGGTCCTCCAAACGGCGGTTTGGCATAGACCACCCAGTCATTGCTTCCCAGCTTCGCCAACAGCCGGCACCAGTTCCTGCGTTCGGCCAATGTTTCGAGCCTTCCATGAAAGCATAGGTTGCCGTTGTTGAAGGCTTCACTCAGATAGGCAAGAAACTTCTGCCGGAACAGCCGACTCAGCACTCGTACCGGCAAGAAGAATTTCTCTCGACATTTCACCCAGTGACTGTCATCCAGGGCAATACCCCCGCCAGGTACCACGCAATGGATGTGTGGGTGATGGTGAAGATTCTGTCCCCACGTGTGGAGTACGGTGAGGAAACCGATGTTCGCTCCGAGGTGTTTAGGGTCCCTGGCAATGGTGCACAGGGTTTCGGAGACCGCACGGAACAGCATCCCGTATACCAGTCGCTTGTTCTGTAATGCCAGTGGCCCGATGGCGCTCGGAAGCGTGAAGACCACGTGGAAGTACGGTACGTTGAGGAGATCCTCTGCCTTCGCCTCTAGCCATTGTGCCCTGGAAGCCGCCTGACACTTGGGGCAGTGGAGATTACGACACGAGTTGTAGGATATCTCTTCGTGCCCACACTGCTCGCACCTTTTCTTGTGGCCGCCGAGAGCAGCGCTACGACAGACTGCCAAGTCACCGAGGATCTGTCGCTGCACAGCTGAAGTGCCGTACGCAGTTTGGTAACTGGATCCGTAGCTTGCGAAGACATCGGCCACCTCAGGCCGATGCCGGTTCACGACGGCGTCTTGCCTTTGGCCGCGAGTTCCAGCAGGTCGGGCATGCGTTTCGTCGCCTGCAGTGTGTTGGTCGCCACATGGAGGTAGACGGCGGTGGTCTGCAGGTACGCATGACCGAGCAGGAGTTGGATGGTGCGCAGATCGGCACCGGCCTCCAGTAGATGTGTTGCAAAATAGTGACGCATGCTGTGGGTCTTGACCGTCTTTGTGATTCCCGCCTTTCGTGCGGCGCGTGCACAGGCCCGTTGAATCGTGGCGTAGGAAAGGGGCTTGTCAGGATGCTTTCCCGGAAAGAGCCACTTGGTGGGCCGGTACACTATCCAGTAGTCTCTCATGGCGGTGAGGAGTGAGGGACTGAGCACGACATCGCGGTCCTTCCTACCCTTGCCCTGCCGAACTCGCAAGACCATGCGGTCGCTGTCGATATCGGTTGGCCACAAGCCCAGAGCTTCAGAAATTCTCAAGCCTGCAGCGTACATCGTCATTACGGCGGTGCGGTGCTTCAGATTGGTGACAGCGCTGAAGAAACGCGTCAGCTCTTCGGTGCTGAGAATCACCGGGAGCCTTTTCTCTCGCTTTGGGAACGGAATGTGTTCGATGATGTCGGAACGTCTCAAGGTCACCCTGTAGAGAAATCGGAGTGCGCACACCGTCTGATTGAAGACCGCCCACGATGCCTTCTTGGTCTCGACAAGAAAGACTTGATAATCACGCACATGTTCGACCCCCAACAGATCTGGCGATTCGCCGAAATACCTCGCAAATTGAGCAGTACAGCGTATGTAGGCTTCGATAGTCTTCGCGGCGTAGTTACGAATGCGGAGATCCTCAATCATCCGCTGGCGCAACTTGGACATGACAGGCTCCTTTGTGAGTGGGTGTGAGAGAGAGATGTTCCAATAGAAACACCACAGCTCATGAAGGAGTTTGTCTAGTCTACTGGGTGGTCAGTGCGGTAATCGCTGCTCAGGAATGTGTGACCAGTTCGGAACTCAACCAGCAGAAACGATGACCGCTCAACTACCTACCGCGAAGCGGTTTAGTCCAACGCTTCGGGTCCTGCGGCGGTGCATAGAACAGCACCACACCGCGCAATTCCGGTACCGTCACTGACGCTCGCGTATCCCACAATACCCGCTTCCACCTGGAAGCGGTTGGTACATGGGAGCGCCAGCGGGCTTTGCACAGAAAACGCAGCCTCGGCACGCCACGACGCCGAGCGGCGTCTAAAGGCCACGTCGGCCTCAGGCCTCACCCGCTGTATCGCCTCATCGAGCGCCGCAAAAAAAACTCACAAATCCCGTTCCCGATGCCTGGACAGGTCCTTGCCAGACACGCATACTTGGCCGGGGTGAAAGGAAAATCCTAACCCGAAGCTTTGGCATTTGTCTCGACCACCTGCGAACTGAGCCGCTTGCCGCTCTGGCCGATCACGGCCACCGCGCAGCTTGACGTGTGGGCGTCCAATCCGATATACCTGTCCATTGGTGTTCTCCTTCAGTGCTGGGGGAACCTGCGTTTGTGATAACCACAGGTTGCCATCTCCCAGCGGAGAGCGCCATACTACGGTCAGCCTGATCGTCAGGTTGTAAGTCAGTCGGATTGAACAGAAATCCGCGGGGGACGCCATCCCCCAATGATGCCTATTGCGATTGATTGACTTCGGGGCCGGAACCGTCATCACACCGGCCTCTTCCACGGTTCCCCAGGTAGCCTCGAAATCAGGCTGTTTTGGACCAGTCCGAGGGCCCGGTGCGGGTCATACGTGATCCCTGATGCCAGAAGCGGGGGGACGTCGCGCAGGAAGGCGTCGTCGGCCATCTTCTCGGCGAGGTTCGACTCGAACAGGGTCCTGGTAACCCGCAGTCCGTCGTGCTCCATATAGCGCTGACAGCAATCGACGATGACCTGGGTGTCGAGTTGCGGAAGGTTGGATAGAGCCTCGGAGAGATCAAAGAGATCGCGCCCCTTCTTCCGCTGGTAGAGCGCTCTCACCTTGGTGCCGAGGAGTTCCTCGGGACTGTAGGTGAGGAGGTCGGCCTCGCCGTCGAACCAGGGACTGTCGACCGAGAACCGCTCATGGCGCAGCCCGAGGACGGAGAAATGCTCCCGGGTGTTGATCTCCACCTTGAGCTTGAGCGGAGTGACAGGCTTCGCTTCCGAGCCGAAGCGATACACGAACGTCGCACGACCATGGGTCTGCTTCCAGCGGGGCTCTCCCAGCCACGGGTCCAGACGCGCTCGCATGGCGTTCAGGACCGGTCCGATGGGCCCGGGGTTGACTTGCACCATGTCGATATCCTCGGAATAGCGGGTCGGCGGGTCGAAGTGGAGCTTCTGCAGCGCCGTGCCGCCGCGAAAGGCGAGTTCCTGAGCCAAGAGGTCGTCGAGGTAGAGTTCGACGAGCGCCCGGCTGATGACGAGATCCTGCTCGACCTGGGCGTCGGTGGCCCACGGTGCGGCGTCGCGCCACGCGGTGATGTGGGCGCGCGGGATCATGGCTCCACCTCGATCGTCTCGTTGATCAGCAAGCGCCAGCGGCTGTCCTTCGACGCAGCGTCGGTCGGCCGGTCAGGCCGCAAGGCCACGTAGCGGTGGCCGCGCTCAGCGATCCAGGCGGCCAATTCCGAGCTGACCTCACTCGCTCCGACCAGATCCAGCAGAAAGCCCAGGCGCTGTGCGCTCGGCAGGCTACCGTCGAGTTTGGCAGCCTCCAAGGTCGTCACGGGATCCATCTTCTCGGCGAGTTCGGCCAGCACCGAGGCCACATGACCGATATGGCCTGCGGCTGCCTGGTATCTCAGCAGGTCCAGGGCGGTCGCCTCGGGAGTCGAGACGCGCATCAGGCCGGTCTCGGTTTTCACGTCCAGGACCGGGGTGGACTCCATGCCCCGCTTCTTGAAGAACCGGATCCGCCCGCGGCCGGCCTCGACGGATCTGAGCTGCCCGTCCGAGATGACCTGGAACTCCTGGGGCTGTTGGTGGGCGGCCCCATGCAACGATGCCGCGCTCAGCAGACCGACGTAGTAGGGGCGGTCGGAGAAGGCCATCAGGTCGCGGATGTACCAGTCCGGGGGGGGAGCCCCCGCATCCCGATATTCGATCGGCACGATGATGTAGAAACCGCGGCGGGGGACGGCCACGCGATTCTTGGCGACCAGCCGCTGGACCGCTTTGGTCAGGGCCGTATCGGTGATACCAAGCGATGCGATCGCTTCGTCGCGGGTCAAGGTGTAGCGGCCTCGCGCCTGGAATTCGTCGACCAATTTGGCCAAGCTCTCGGGATCTTGGTGATGTTTTGTATGCAAGACTGGACCTCCTGCAGCTATTTCTGCGTACGGGCTGCTCAAGAGAGGATAGCTGGGGTGGCGAGAAATGCAAGACAATATGCACAAGTGGACGGAAAATGTCTGTATGCGCATATGAAGCGCGGGTCGCGAAGTGCCGATCGAAGAGAGCCCGAGCCTGAGGCCATACGCGAGGCGAAACGCATATTGAGAGCGCGCCCCGAGCTGTTATCATGGGGTTTTCAGACACCTGTGAATCACAGCAAAGAGCGGCTCTCATGAAATGCATGACCAAGTATGTGGGCTTGGACGTACACCAGGCAACCACGGTGGCCTCGGTTCGGGCAGAGGGAGGTCGGATTTTGGCACGAAGCATTCTTCCCACCGAGGAGCAGGCGGTCGTGGAGTTCTTTCGCGGTATGCGGGGTTCTGTTCACGTGACGTTCGAGGAAGGTACACAGGCGCAGTGGTTACATGATTTGCTCGTGCCGGTTGTCGATCGGGTAGTGGTGTGTGATCGGCGAGGCGAATCTCATCGGGGCAACAAGGGTGATCAGGAGGATGCGGACGAGTTGTCGGAGTTGTTGCGGCGCGGTGGGTTGCGCGCGGTGTATCACGGCAGCGGCCACCGTGGCACGTTGAAGGAACTCACCCGCACTTACCAGAACCTGGTGGAGGATTCGACGCGCGTGATGTTACGGCTCAAGGCGCTGTTCCGCGTCCGCGGCATCAAGGCGCCCGGTACTCGAGTGTACCAGCCGGCTGATCGTGCCGAGTGGCTCGAGAAGTTACCGGATCGTGGTGTACGGTTCCGGGCCCAGGCATTGTACGCCGAACTCGATGTGTTGCGCGAGCTGCGTCCCGATGCTAAAGCGGCGATGGTTGCCGAGGCGCGACGTGATCCGGTGTGGGCCGTGTTGCAGGCGATTCCGTTCTTTGGGCCGGTGCGCATAGCGTTGCTGTTGGCGACTATGCAGACGCCCTGGCGGTTTCGGACCAAGCGCAATCTCTGGGCATATGCTGGGCTGGCGGTCGTGACCAAGACCAGCGCCGAATACGAGTTTATTGCTGGCCGCCCGGTGCGGCGGCACCGTGCGCCGCTGACTCGTGGTCTCAATCGCAATTACAACCGCGTGCTCAAAGACGTGTTCAAGGGTGCGGCAACGGCTGCCGCTTCGCGGCCCGGGCCGTTTCAGGACTTCTACAACGCTAGAATCGCGAGTGGTGTGCGTGAGGAGCTGGCGCGGCTGACTAGAACCGGGACGCACGAGTCGTAGGCGTCGGTCGAGTTATCCCGCCGAGGCTCCGAGTTCCGCGACGGTGGTGCGAGGGGCAGTCTCCACAGCGTCGTTGGCCCGACCAGCAGTCAGTCGAGGCACTCGCGAAACTCTAGGCCCTCTCGCTGAACCCGAAGAAGCGTCAGGCCGGCTCAGCGCCGAGTCTCAGATAGAACCATGGTTCGCAGTTCGAGAACACATTGCTTGCAAACGTCCATTCGGATCGGAAGTCGGAGCGAGGTAACTGATGCCGAAGAAGACTGAAAGGCGGACCACAAAGCGCCGGACTGATTCGTCTCCCGAGCAATCGGGGCTGATTGCCAAGGGCAAAAGCTCCCAGCAATCAGGGACGACGGAGTCCGCCCTTGACAATCGCTCTCATAGAACGACGACGCGAATAGTC
>CAZOJI010000109.1:0-7019 GCA_964580055.1 uncultured Gemmatimonadaceae bacterium
TGGTGAATGGTGCTGGGGCGCCGGATCATTTGCGAGTCGTTGAGAAGCAGTCCAACCCGCAGAAGGAGAATTACAGACAAATGAGATATTCCGCCCTTCCGCCTTTACGTGCTTCCGTTCTGGTTCTGAGTGGTCTTTTCCTTGCCGCGTCCGCCACGGCCGGCCAGGCTCAGCGTTCAGATCCGACCGCCGCCGAAGGTTGGTCGCCTGACCTCTCGATGCAATACAAGGCAGTTCGACAGACAGAGATGTCGCCGGACGGCAAGCTGATTGCCTACGTCGTGCGCGAACCCGTGATGGAGGGAGAGAAGTCCGAATACCTCAGCCATATCTGGATCGTTTCGTCGGACGGTGAGACGAACGTGCAGTACACGCACGGTGAGGAATCGTGCAGTAGCCCCGCGTTCTCGCCGGACGGCGCCTACCTCGCGTTCACGTCCTCGCGATCGGGAAGCAACCAGATCTGGAAGATGCGCGTCAGTGGAGGGGAGGCCGTGCAGCTCACCGAAGGCGACAATGGTGTCGGGTCATTCGAGTGGTCTCCCGACGGCTCGCGCATTGCCTATACCATGCGCGATCCCGACACCGAAGAGGAGAAAGAGGCTAAGGACGAAAAACGCCACGTGATCCTCGTCGATCAGAACTACAAATACAACCATCTGTACACGGTAGCGGCCAACCAAAACGAACAGGGAGAGTATGAGACCAAGCGTCTCACTGCCGGCAACTTCGATGTACAGTCATTCGATTGGTCACCCGACGGTTCGACCTTGGTGTTTGCTCACGCTCCGGATCCAACCGTCAACACCGCCGGAGTGGACGTGGATCTCTCAACGGTTCCGGCGGACAGCGGAGCGGTAGCTACGCTTTTCACCTGGCCCGGCGCGGACCGCGATCCGTTGTATTCGCCTGACGGAGGCTTGATCGCCTTCGTCTCGCATGGGGGCAGCCCGGAGCGGATTGGGCTGGGAGACCTGTATGTGATTCCCAGTGAGGGGGGCGAACAGAGGAAGCTCGCCGAGACACCGGATCGCAATGCGAATCTGTTGGGTTGGTCGGCGGATGGCAGATACCTGTTTGTGCTGGAGTCCCATAGAACGAGCCGCCACGTCTTCGCCGTTCCGTTGGACGGCAGTGAGCCACGGCCCGTAACGGTGGGTGACGGCGTTTTCGGCGCCGTGTCGTTCGACCGCAGCACCAGAGCCATGGCGTTCACCTATGAGGAGCCTGTATTGCCGCCGGACGTCTACATCTCGAGGGTGCAGCAGTTCGGCAAACAAAGGCTCACTTCCGTTCACGAGGGAGTGGCGATGCCTCCCATGGGGAAGACAGAGCTCATCATCTGGAATTCCCCGGACGGGCTGGAGATCGAAGGTTTGCTCACTTATCCGGTGGATTATCAGCAAGGAAGATTATACCCGCTGATCCTCAACATTCACGGAGGACCGGCCGGAGTCTACAGCCGATCTTTCACCGGGAGTCCCAGCATTTACATGTTGCAGTATTTCGCGCAAAACGGTTACGCCATCCTGCGGCCGAATCCACGAGGTAGCAGCGGCTACGGCAAAGAGTTTCGCTACGCCAACTACATGGACTGGGGTTACGGAGATTACCAAGACCTCATGAGCGGAGTGGATGAGGTCATCGAGATGGGCGTTGCACATCCGGACAGCTTGCTGGCAATGGGATGGAGTTACGGCGGCTACATGACCTCTTTCCTGGTCACGCGAACCGATCGTTTCGAGGCGGCGAGCATGGGGGCGGGCCTACCGAATCTGATAAGCATGGTGACTACCACCGATATCCCGGATTACCTGGTAGCTCATTTCGGAGGCGAATTCTGGGAGGACTACGAAACCTACGAGAGACACTCGGCCATTTACCGGATAGCCAACGTTACCACACCTACTCAGGTTATCCACGGCCAGGAGGACCTCCGGGTGCCGTTCACACAGGGGCAGGAGTTCTACACCGCACTCAGGCGCAAAGGCGTTCCCACCGAGATGGTCGTGTACCCGAGAACGCCTCACGGGCCTCGTGAGCCCAAACTGCTCAGGGACGTCTCGCAGCGAATTCTGAAGTGGTTCGAGCGGTTTCTGGACAGGGAGCGGCCCACGACATGACCGCATAGTGTCTCGCTCAGCGGGCCTCCACGCATGCAAAACCTGGTGGGCCCGCCGGTTTCTCCTCAAAGATCTTCCAGGAGCTTGTCCACTATGTTGGTTAGCGGCCTGTCCTCGGAAAGGATGGCGCGCAGCACGTCGGCGGCCTCCTCCGCAAGACTGTCGGGATGCCTGCGGTCGCGTCCGAATCGAACCACGTGGCCGAGGAGCAGGGGAACGATCGCTTCACCGCTTTCCAGGTCGCCCTCATCCTCCTCGTCCTCTTCATCCTCATCCTCCAGGATGTCTTCGAATCGCGGTACGCTCGCTATCCAGGGTTCGTCCTCTTGAATCTCCTGCTCCTGGAATCTCGATGCCGGCAACAGCGCGAAGAGGCGGCACTGTAGCCCGGGGTCTTCTTCAACAGCCGCGAGGCCCAACCGCACCGGATCCGCGAATATGTCCTGTGCCTCGAGTTGCTGAATAGCCTCCGGAGGCACTATGCTCCTGGCGATCAGCCGGTCATGAAAGAAGACACCCATACATGCCATGCCTTCCGGCGTTCGTTCGTCGTCGATCTGGTCCACGCGCAAGTCAACCGTCTGTTGCGTGGACACGAATACCACCGACATGTCCGAGCCGCCGTTGCCGTCTGAACCTAGATTTTCGTCTTCTTCAAATGGGAGTGAATCAGCCATTCGCGACTCCTCCTATCCGTGAAACTTACAGAGTCGGCTGCTGAATCCAACCGGTTTCCGCAAACTGAATCGAATTGTTACTGTAACGTCGATCGGACCCCGTTCCGCACCGGCTGGAACCGCGATATCGCGGAGACGCGGCCGCTACAATACATGGCCCCGTTCCGCACCGCCTGGAACTGTGTCTGCGACTCAACCCGTCGGCTGTACCGACTGAGGGGAAGCTTTGGGCAGATGGCCGGCCAGCAGCTCGGCGATCGTATTGGTCTCCTCGAACCGCCCGAGCACGATTCGCAGGACCGCGGTGATGGGCACGGCCAGGAACATACCCACGATTCCCCACAGCAAGCCCCAGAGGATGAGCGACAGGATAATGGTTACAGGGTGCAGATCCAGGCTCTCTCCCATTACCAATGGTTCTATCCCGTTGCCGATAGTGAGTTGCACCAGTCCCGGTAGAGCCACGATTCCGGCTATCACCCAGACGCTGTCGAACTGAATGATCGCGATCGGAATCGGAAGCAACGTTGCGATTACCGAACCCAGGGAGGGGATGAAGTTGAGGAAGAACGCCATTACGCCGAACACGAGAGCGAGGTCCAGTTTGAACAGCGATAGGATGATACCCACCAGGATGCCTGTCGTGGCCGAGAGGATGAACTTGGCGACGATGTACTTCTGGATCTTGTGGTGTATTTCCGCGTATATGCCCACTCGCTGTTCAACCGGGCGACGACCGGCCACGAGGTAAATCAAGAAGATCACCACCAAGCCGCCGTAGGCGATCATGTCCATGGCGGTTCCGGCAGCGTTCTGCACGATCTGGAGAAACGGCAGTTGGCGCATTCCGTCCAAGAAGGTCTGTTGGCCGAGATCGGTACCGAACACGTCGAGTAAGGAGAAGACTCGCGCCGCGATACCGGTGATGCGGTCGCGATATATGTCCGCCGACAGCATCAAGCCGCGTGTCGAGGTGATTATCAGGAGCGCCAGAAGAGTGAGCAAACCCACGCCCGCGAGTAGTGCGGCAATGATGGAAACCAGCCTGGGTACGCGGAGGCGGTCCTGAAAGAAATCGACGAGCGGCGAAACCAGGTACGAGAGAAACAGCGCCAACACGAATGGCACCATCACAGGTCGTGTGTAGGCCAAAGCGGCAGCGGTCGCCACTGTTGCAAGCACTACCAGTGACGCGGTGACTGCGCTGGACTGCTCCGGTTTCGCTGACGGCATCTATGTTTCCCAGGGGACTTGCGGATAGCGTTGTTTCCTGAGACACACCTTCGCCAAAATTCGCTTCCATGTCAAATCCGGAAGCAGGATCGCGTCCTTGTTGGCACCGATCGCATTCAACCGAGAATCGTTGCACGGCGATGGTTCGAGAAGGTAAGGGTGTTGCGACCACGCCACACACGTTTCCCGGGCCTTACGAAAAGCCCGTCCGGAGTGCAGTTTGGTTTTGTGACCCTCGGCACAAGACATGCTCTCAACGAAGATGTTTAGACCATGGCCATGCAGCGAGACACAGAGTAGCCGCCGGCCCGCGCAAGACTCTGGAAATCAATGTCGAACGAACAGCATTTAGGACCACAGCAGGAAACCATCCGCATTGACCGCGGGGCACCGGTGCAGAAAGGGCGGTCCCTCCCCTCACTGCGAAGGTTCCACCGAACAGCCGCCGGCATCACCTTGTTGGGAGCGCTGCTGGTGCTCTCGACGTGCAAACTCGATGAGCTGGTAACTCCACCTCCGGAGGCCGGCACCCTGGGGGCCTCCATCGCAGAGGTGGTGGATTCCGCCGCTGCGGGCAGCACGGCGCGACACGACCTCACCGTCGAGATAACGAACACCGGCGAGGGTAGTCTTTCTTGGACCGCCACGAGGGCGCAGAGCAGCGCCTGGCTTCTGCTCAGCTCGACGAGCGGTACAGCGCCGAGCACGGTCACTGTTTCGCTGGATCCCTCGGGCCTGGACATCGGTAGCTACGTCGACACGCTGATTCTCGAGGTGAGCGCCGGTTCCCCGGATCCCACCCGTGTGCCCATCGAGTTCGTAATTCATCCATGTCTGGTCTCGGAATCCTCCCTGGGGGGTTCGGTCTCTGATTCGCTCACGACCTCGGACTGTGAGGCCCCTCATCGCAGCGGGCACTTCGCTCGTATCTTCAGCCTCGAATCGCCGGGGGGTGACTCGGTATCCGTCTCGATGACGTCGGATGATGTCGACGGCTACCTCGCCCTGGACAGCGTGAGTGACGGGGCGAATCCTCCCATCAGCGCTGGGGACGGTTGCCTGGGTGAAGACGGCAATCCGTGCCTGGTCTATGTGCTGCTGCCCGACTCCGGTACTTATTACGTGGAAGCCACCACCGCCGATCCCGGCGAGACCGGTGGTTTCGAGCTTCGGATGACTGCGCCGCAGGATCCTGCCGTGCCCGAGACCTTGAGACAGACATTGCGCGACAGCGTCACAGCGGTCGATGTCGGCGATGTGGTTGACGACTCCATCGTGGTCTTTTCAGCAGTGGTGGAGGACGGCGATCTCGGCGACCTGCTGCGGTTGCAGTTGGAGGTGAAGCGGCGAAACATGACCTTCACCGGTACTCCGACCGATTCGGGCGAACAGGTGGCCAGCGGCGACACCGCATTCGTTGTGGCGGATGGTCTGATCGACGATACGGACTATCACTGGCGCGCCAGAACGATCGATGAGACCGGGCGAGTGAGCCGATGGGTGTCCTACGGAAGCAATGCGGACACCAGCGCGGATTTCCGGACGTCAATACAGGAATCACCGCAGCCGCCGGAAGCCCTGGAACAGTTCGCCGAAGACGGATTGACGGTACTGGCCCTCGGGGACACCACCCGCACCCGCACCGTGGTCTTCAAGGCAACCGTGTCGGATCCGGACCCGGACGACGAGGTGCGTTTGGAAGTAGAAGCGCGCCCCGTAGGTACCGCGTTTGACGATGCGCCTATCGCGTCGAGCGTGCCCACCGCCAACGGCGACACGGCGACGGTCACCGTCACGGGCCTGAGCGATGACACCGAGTTCCACTGGCAGGCGCGAACGGTGGATCAGGCAGGCGGTGTTAGCGAATGGAAGGCGTTCGGCGGCAATGCCGAGTCGGAGCCGGACTTTTCCGTGGCGGTGCGCCAGGATCCGGATCTCCCGACTTCACTGGACCAGGCCGAATCGGACAGCTCGACGACTATCAACGTCGGAGACACTACGGTCTACAAAACCGTTGTGTTCAGCGGTATCGTGACCGACCCGGATCCAGGCGATTCCGTCAGGCTCCAGGTAGAGCTGCGGCCGATTGCGGCGTCGTTCAACGGCGTCCCGACTGAGTCCAGCGTATTGGTCCCCAGTGGCGACACGGCATTTGTATTGGCCGACGATTTGCTCGACGACACGAGCTATCGCTGGCGCGCCAGAACCGTTGATGAAACCGGTCGTGCGAGCGACTGGACGACGTTTGGCAACAACGGCGACGTCGATACCGATTTTCGGGTTGACGTGCCTGCATCGGAGTTGGTGTTTTCGGTGCAGCCGAGTAGCGTGGCGGCTGGAGCGGTGATTGCGCCGGCGGTTCAAGTCACCGCGCGCGAGGCGTCCGGTGCGGTTGATACCAGCTTCACAGCGCCCGTGACGATCACGATCACCCCCGGCGTCGGTCCGGACGACGCGGTGCTCTCAGGAACCACAACCGTGAGTCCATCGAGCGGGACCGCCGTGTTTGCGGACTTGAGCATCAACCGTGCGGCCGTTGACTACACTCTCGATGCGGCCGCGAGTGACCTGCCGGGAACAACCAGCTCGACCTTCGACGTTTCCCCAGGGGCCGCGGATCGCCTCACGCTCGACCGCCAACCGTCGGCAGCGGCAGCAAGCGGAGTTCCCCTCTCGGTGCAGCCGATCGTTCAGGTCGAAGATGCCAATGCAAATCCCGCAAACGAAGATGGCCTCGTGGTAACGGCATCGGTGGCAAGCGGGCCTTCCGGCGCAACCCTGATGTCAGAAACCGCGACAACGGGTACGGACGGCAGGGCAGTCTTCGAGAATCTCACGATCACAGGGCTCGTGGGTGAGTACACCCTCGCGTTTAGTTCCGGGTCACTGGACGCCGTTGAATCCGATACGGTAGCTCTTGGCTCCGGCGGAGCTTCCCCGTCACAGACGACGGCGACCGTGTCTGACGGTACTGCGGGTATTGAGA
>CAZOJI010000110.1:0-6859 GCA_964580055.1 uncultured Gemmatimonadaceae bacterium
TGTCGGTGGCATCCTGGATCAGGCGGGACACCCCTTGCCTACCTGCAGAACCGCCTAAAAACGCTCCGCCGGCCGCCGCAGCTACAACTTCGGCCGCCCCTCCCGCAAGCGCCCCTGCACGGCCCCCAGCGTCGAGGCTCTCACCTTCCAAGCTCACGCCCGAAAGAGCTTCTGATGCACCGCCCACACCGGGGATTGCTGATACCACTCTCCCAACAAGACCTAGCGCCTGAGCCCCTGCTTGTATTGCCTGCCCCGGCACAGATGATAGGAAGTCGCTCACCGCCCCCACTACCCGTTGTGCCATTCCTTTGCACTTCGGATCGTCCGGATCATCACACAGCCCAAACGGATCGGAGAAGTTAATCGGATCACCGCCGGCAAACCCGTAGAGGTTGAGCCCTCCGGCCAGCCCAATCGGATCTTCTTGCGTATGTGTCCTGGTCGACACAAACGGCTACGACCACGACGCTGTTATCCGTTGTGCTTACTTACCTTAGCTGCTCACCACTCTCCGATTTTGACCATAATATGCACTCAAAATCGCCGACGTGCACTTCTAGGGGGGAGTGGGGCGCGCTTCGCGTGTGGAGGGGAGAGCTACTCTGTCCAGGCTTCCTTTACTACCTCGGGGACCAACTCGAAATGGCTGTCTCTCGTCACGAGAACCAAGCCATGAGGGCCGCTTTCAATCTGCCATACCGTTCGGCTGTAGCTTCATCGCACGATACGACCGCGGCAGTGCGGGCCAAAGCGTCGATTCGGGCATTGTTTTCGTTCGGCCGTTTAGACTTGTGCGCACCGTAGTACAATTCTCCCAGGCCGATGCTCGGTAGATACACATGCGCTGCTACGGAGATCTTCTCGCCGATCTTAGAGTCACCTCCAAGGAGCCCAATGACAATGTCGGTATCGAGAAGATAGCTACCAGGAGTCGGCATCCACGCTCTCGCAATCGGCTTCTATCGCCGCAGCCATTGCTTCAAGGTCTTCTGCCGGAATGGAATTCACAAGTGAAAGGAGTGCGCGCCCTTGGGCTGCATGCTCAAGTTGCTCGACATATGCTATTGCCCTGTGCTGCGCTGCCTGCGGCAGACGCCGAATGCGATCGACAAGTTCGTCGGGTTTTGGATGAGCCAAGGTGCACCTCCCGAATGAAGGTAACGGATTGCGGGATAAATCCTCCAGTGTCGCAAGTCGCCGATCAGCTCCTCCGGTAGGTGCCCACCTTGCCTACGTCATGTCTGACAGTGCTCGATATGCAGTTCTCTGAGCGCCTGGCGCGCCTCCGCAAGGACAAGGGCCTCACTCAACAGGCCCTCGCCGACCTCACGGTGATCTCTCTCATACAGATCCACCGCTATGAAAAAGGCTCCTCTCAGCCCACGCTGGAGGCGCTCCGGAAACTGGCCAAGGGTCTGAGTGTCAGTTCGGATACGTTGGTGTTCGAAGCGGACGAGCGGGGACCCGACGAAGACCTCAAGCTCCAGTTCGAAGCCGTCAGTCAGTTCGACTCAGAAGAAAAGAAGATCGCAAAAGCGCTACTAGACCCCCTGTGTTAGGATAGTTGTCGCTGATCATGCTGGTGCCGAAGAGGAAAATCCGTCAGAGATGCGGCGTCGATTGTTCCTACGATTCTACGGCAAAGATTTCACCGAAAGCCAGACCGAGGCCATTTTGGAGTCGATCGGTCGCGCCTAACGCCTCGGCGCCAATTCTCTCAACTCACTGAACCAGCCTTGGACCATCTGGAGTTGCGACGGCGCTTCGTCCGCGGTGCCGGCAACCAGCACGAAACTCCTACCATCAGGTGAAATGTCGTAGCTGCGATAGTTCACGTTGGTGTAGTCGCCCTCAAACACCACCCGCGGTGTTCCTGCCGCGAGCGTCGGCGTCGTCTCGATGTCAACCGCCATCCACCGCTGACCGTTCCTGTAGTAGAGCATGCGACCGTCGGGCGACCAGACGGGTTCTTCAGAATTGGGAGAGGTCGATACTTGCAGCTTCCCTGACGGAACGGGGAACGCCTGGACGATAACGTGGATGTCGCCAGGTTCGCTGGATGTGTATGCTATGAGTTTCCCATCCGGTGAAATTACGCCGCCCCAATCCATTCCTTCACTCGATGCGACATTCACTATTGACGTGTCGCCACCCATCTCCACGGCGACCACGTCCCAACTTCTGTCCGCGGTAATGACATCGAGGACCAGGTAACCACTTGAGGACCAAAACTCGGGGTAATACTCGGGCCACGGTCCGGGGACCATCCGGGCTTCGCCCGATCCATCCACCGGTTGTACAAATGTCACACGCTCTCCGGTGCGGTCACTCCAAAAGGCGAGATGCGTGCCGTCCGGCGACCATACGGGACCACCATTCTCCGACCCGGGATGCGTTAGGCGCCGAGGCGCATTACGAACGAGATCGTAGATCCACACCGAACGATAGGCCTGTGAGACAGTCACAGCGATGCTCCGCCCATCAGGTGCGTATCGCATCGGACCGTATCTTTGGGGCCCGAACGGGAGCGTGTCCACTGAGTTCCGTCCGCTGACCGTTACCAGTTCTCCCTCGGCCGCGGATGTACCCTCGGCATAAATGAGCGTACCGGCCTCCGATATGTCATACTGCGCTGCACCGATGACTTCGGTCCTCAGGCCGGACAAAACCGATGTCGGAGTCCCGAGTATTTCGAGTGCGTCCGAATCGAAAGGTACAGCCAACAACTCTGAGCCGCGCGTGAACAAGAGGTGACCCGTTGATACGTATCGTGCCTCACCACCGGTAATCCCCTCAACCTGGACCGCTTCCCCATTGTCGAGATCCACAACCCAGATGTCATCCACGATTCCCGACGTCAGCACGCGTCTCCCGTCCGGGAGAAAGCTCGGCCATTTGTACCCCGATGCACCACCCACGCCCTTGTTCACAACGAGCGCCGCGGTTTCCTCTCCACGCTCAGAGATGCTCCACAGCTGGTAACCTGTCTCTGAGGCGAACACTATTCGTCCATCCGCTCCCCACGCGGCCCCCATATTGGTGGAGACGTTCTCTGCCAGTGTTACGGGCTGGCCGCCCCTGAGAGAGACAACTTGGAGTTCACTTCCAACAAAGAAGCCCACGGCCTCGCCATCCCACGAGAAGAAAGGTGAATAGGCGCCTTCCGTTCCCTCTATCGGTTGCGCGAACCGATCCGAAAGCAACCTGAGGTAGAGTCGCTCCTCATCACCGGTCCCACCGACGAAAACCATCCTCATCCCGTCGGGTGAAAGTGCAACTGAACGATGCCCAATTTCAAAAGTCTCTGATCCTATGAATCGGACAGGTGCCGAGTTGGGCAGTTGGACGGTGCTTCTGACAACTTCGTTCGCCCCACCGATCGAGTCCTTGCCCAAGAGAGCCCAAAGCGCGACAGCCAATACTGCCACTAACGCAATTGCCCAAACCACCCGCTCGGGAATGCCCACACCTAAGGCCGGTTTGCTCTTTGTGTACCTGGAGAAGAAATAGCTGTCTTGGTTCTCGTGAGAACTCGCAGATGTCACCGCACTCGCAAAGCTCTGAGCCGTCTTGAACCTGTCCGCCGGAAGTTTGGCCAGAGCCTTGTGTACCGCACCGGCAACGTGAATCGGCACGGTGCTTCTCAGCTCGTACACCGGACGTGGTTCGTCGGTCACCACTTTGGCCAAGACCGCCTGAGCCGTCGATCCAATATGCGGCGGATCGCCAACGAGCATCTCGTACAACACACAGGCCAAGGAGTAGACATCGCTTCTGCCATCGATCTCACGATCTCCGGTTGCTTGCTCGGGACTCATGTACTGGGGAGTGCCGAGTGACAGGCCTGTCTCGGTAAGCCTTGTTCCTCCGGCAGCACTCACCGCAAGTGAAATCCCGAAGTCAGCAACGACCGGCTGGCCGTCGTGAAGCAGAATGTTCTCGGGTTTGATGTCGCGGTGAATGACGTTCTGCCGATGAGCGTAATCGAGGGCGCTGGCGACAGACTTGGTTATCTCGAGCGATTCCTCGATGGAGAGTTGCTTCTCGCGGTTGAGCTTCTCCCTAAGAGATTCTCCTTCAACGAAAGGCATGACGTAGTAGAGAAAGGCGGACGGGCGGTCAGGCGGACGGGCGGACAGTTGCTCCTCGGCAGCACCTGAATCCAACAGTGGCAGGATGTGTGGGTGGCTCAGGTTTGCAGTGACTCTGATTTCGTTGAGGAACCGTTCCGTCCCCAGCACCGCCGCCAACTCCGGCCGCAGCACCTTCACCGCCACCTTGCGGTCGTGCTTGATGTCGTGGGCCAGATACACGGTTGCCATACCCCCGGCGCCGTGTTCGCGCTCGACGGTGTAGCGGTCGGAGAGGACGGAAGTGAGACTGTCTAGCGAGTCAGCCATCGTCCCTCGATTGCAGAGTGCAAAGTGCAGAGCAGAATTGCAGATTGGCGGTGCGTCGACAAATCTCAAACCTGCGTTCTGCATTCTGCATTCTGAAATCATGCCGGAATCCGTCCCGCCACTGTGTCACGAACCCGCTCGTCCAAATCGGTTACCGTAGCCAATCGGTCACGCAGTCGCTTTCCCTTCACAATACCAGCGTCGACGATTGCTCTGCAAAACTCCAAGTCTTTCGGACGACCGGCAATTGCCTTGGAGATCCACAGGTCATGCGGTTCGAGGCACCAGGCGACGACACCGTTAGTGGCAGGTGTCTCAAACCGAACTAGCCGATCGCGCCAACCCTTTGGCAGAATTGCCGTTGTCTCGACCACGCCCTGCGCGTAGTAGCCAAACGTCGAATGGAACATCGATGCTTCGCCGATCGAGCCGTCGATCAGGTCTGCCAAACGGCCGTCGCTATCCTCCATAGCGGCAACGTCCACCTCCAACGAACGGGCAGCTTCCGGGGGGAGTCCATCATCTACACTTCCATGCAGTGCCTGACTTCCGATCACGAGTACTTCGTTCACTCCGAGGACTGCTCCAGCCGCGCGTATCGCATGCTCGAACTGTTCGCGTTTCAAGACGCATGCCTTTCTTGTTCGGCAAAGACAGCAAACGCTTCGGCACGCTCTCTCGCCGACAGGACCCCGGCAAAGGGAGTCACTTGACGCAACTCACGCGCCCAAGGGTCGGGGGCCGTGAGGAGCGTTACCAATGCTACCACCGGACGTTTGAGAGCTACGCGCCATTCCTCCAAAAGCTGCGCCCCACCTGCTCCTGATCTTTTCATCCGAGTGAGGTTCTTCCGAGCCTGAGCCAACACACGTTTAGGATCCGCCTCGAGACGCTGAGCGATCACACGATGAAGTGCGATGGACCTCCGGTCCTCTCGAGTCAGGGGCGAGTGGTATTCGATCGTCGCCTCGAGCCCCACAGACTCGGCAAGTCGACGGACTGTCTCCACAGATGGGCTTTTTCGGCCAGCTTCGTATGCGGCAACAGTCGGCTGAGACGTGCCGGCTGCTTTCGCCAGCGAAACCTGAGTGATCCCGGCTGTTTCTCTCAATGCACGTATCGTGTTCATGGCTCAGTAAACATATCCTATCGGATATAACACACAAGACTATTCCTTCAGCGTGTACTGTCTCCTCAGTTCTGAACATTGAGATGCCCCAGCCCCATCCTCTCGAGTAGCGCCTTGAAACGAGGGTCGGACCGGTATGCGTCGAACTCGTGGGTACGTGAAAGGTAGGCCATGACCGGATCGTGGTTTCGATAGCCTTGCTCGAGCCGTTCGAACATAGTGTCTGCGTCACCGAGGCCTGCGTAACCGACCGCGATCCACATGTCAGCGGAGTGCCCGTTGGCGGATCGCATCTCCAGTTCAGCGATGAGCGGTCGAGCTTCCTCAGGCTTTCCGTCTAGGCCATAGAGAAACGACAGCAATGCCACTACATTCGTGGCGCGCCCTCCCAATTCGACTGCCAGGCGAAACTCCTCGATAGCCTCAACGAGTCGCCCCTGCTGATTGTATACATCGCCGATGCCGTAATGAGCCTGAGCGAACCCAAATCGCTCGCCTTCGACAATCCTCTAGCAATTCGTGTGGGACCCCACCAACGCGCTTTGCAATCGAATCGAACCGTGGATCAGCCCGCAGGGCAGCTTCTCGCGGAGAGACTCTCCCTCCACGTAGGGCATGACATAGTAGAGGAACTCAGCAGGGCCACCGCTGTCCGCCTGTCCGCCCGTCCGACTGCCCGCCTTGCCAGAGTCGAGCAGCGGAAGGATGTGCGGATGACTCAGGTTCGCCGTCACCTTGATCTCGTTCAGAAACCGTTCAGTCCCGAGAACAGCGGCCAGCTCCGGCCGCAGCACCTTGACCGCGACCTTACGGTCGTGTTTGACGTCATGCGCCAGGTAGACCGTCGCCATCCCGCCTGCACCGAGTTCACGTTCGACGGTATAGCGGTCGGCAAGGGCGGAAGTGAGACTATTTAGCTGGTCACTCATGGTCGGCAAAGATGCGATCAGAACACCTAACGCGCCAGAGCAGACCGGAAACGCTTAATCGGAAGCGCTCACGACCTGCAAATCTCCCGTAGGTGGATGTTCTCGCATAGAAACGCCACTCGTTGCGGCGTTTTGGTTAGGGGACTGGTTGCGGATTCCAATAGAGTGGTTGTGCGATGATATGCGAACCATCACCGACCTCAATCTCACTCTTGTCCGCAAGGAGCCGAGCACTTATCATGGAGATCGTTCCCCCCGCAGGGTACGTCCCTGCGGCGCCCATGGGCTACGGTCCATGGGCCTTTTCTTTTTGATTCGTGACAGCAATCAAAGTTGTAGCGTTCGTCGACGGTTTCAATCTATATCACGCGATCAACAGCCTCGGCAACGATCAGCTA
>CAZOJI010000111.1:0-6265 GCA_964580055.1 uncultured Gemmatimonadaceae bacterium
CATGTCGGCGACAGATCCGTGTCCATCGAGTGTGACGAGGCTCTTTCCATTCTCAGAAAGGCGGGTATTGTCGTCGAGGATGTTTCGCAACCGTTGGACGACATCGCAGCCGCAAATGGAACGAGCCCAAAAGCAATTGCGGAACTGATAATGAGTGTCGCCCAGCCCGCGTCCGAAGATAGTGCTGAGGCTCTACCAGATTAGGACAGCGATTCTCCGCTGGCGCGCGGTCATGTACACGGTCTGGGCGTGATACATCGCGACATCAAACCCGAAAACATCCTTTTCCTCGAGGGGGGCGGAGAACGGTTGCGATAGCACACTCTGCGCTTTGCGCTCTGTGTCTGATATTCTATAATCCCTTTGCGTTTCCCTCTCTCCTAATGATCTTGTACTAGCGCAAAACCAACACATTGAGCTTACTCGAATAGAAGATGCGAATCCAACTAATAGATGTTCTCCTAGCGATCGTCACGCTTCAGGTGTTCTCGATACCGTCTACATTGCTTGCTCAGGAAACGGATGGACCAAATTCGGCAAGGGCCCCAATTGCCAATGCGGCCCGTACCGCCACCGTTCCCGATATCGATGGACGATTGGATGAGTCGTTGTGGCAGGAAGCACCCGTCATCTCAGACTTCAGGCAACATGAGCCTTTCGAGGGCCACCCTCCTTCTGAACGGGCCGAGGTGCGAATAGTCTACGACAACGCCGCGTTGTATGTCGGTGCTCGAATGTTCGACAGCAAGCCGGGCGAGCTTCGCTTCGGCGAAAACAGGCGCGACACAGGTCTACAGAATGCCGACGCGCTGCTGATAGTGTTCGACCGCCGGCAGGAACCCTGGCGGACGCAGGTGTACATCTTTTTGGGTATTCGAGTGCAGGGAGCGCTGAACCAAGAACGAATAGAAGGGCCGTGAAGTGTTACGACAACCACCGACCAGGAGATTGACCGGACTGAAAACGACGGCAGCAGTATCGTGCGCGGCGGCTTTGTTGGCAGCCGCCCTGCTGGTGTTACCTGGCGATGCCGAGGCACAACGAGCGGGTACATCCCTGCGCGGACTCGTGGTTGACACTACAACGATGGATCCTATCTACGACGCCTTCGTCTATCTAATAGGTGTTAAGGCCTCGGCGCATACGGATGACTCTGGGGAGTTCCTTCTGGAGGACGTTCGCCCCGGTACTCACACGTTGTTGATCCGAAGAAACGGTTACTTGCCCCGGAGGTTTCGGTTCTCGATGGGGCAGCACGGGGTGCCGGAGATCGATCTGGGCGTGATCACGTTGCAGCCGGGAGCGGTTCCAGGCGCAGCAGTCTTCGGAAGAGTCTCGTCGATGTTGGGCCGCGGCGTGAGTGGTGCGAGCGTGCTGGTAAATGGGCGTGTCGCCGCCGTCACTGACAGCGGCGGCTTATACCGCATAGAACGCGTGGGTCAGGGGTTGAATCTGATCGAAACTCGGCGAATCGGCTACGTGCCCGGCGTATTCGAGGTCGTGATCGAGCCCGAACAAGCCGAGGTGGATATGAGCGTCTCGCTGTATCCGGTACCGGTGCAATTGGAGGAGATCGTCGTGTCGGCACAACGCACCGTGTACGTGCCGGGGCGGCTCCGTGAGTTCTATGATCGACTTAGGAGCGGACTCGGGCGTTACCTGACCCGCTGGCAGATCGAAGCGTTGGCACCGCTGAACGTGACCGATCTCCTGCAACGGTTCCCCTCGGTGAGTATTTACGAGGGTAGCTTCGGCCGCACGGCGATCCGGATCTCCAGAGGAAGAACCGGCGCGTGCGACCCGAGAATCTACTTGGACGGCGTCCCTATGCTGGTCGACGCCAATTTCAACATCAACAACTTCGTGCAGCCGTTCGTGCTTGAGGGCATTGAGGTATACAATGGTCCGGCCGAGGCACCCATCGAGTATCTCGGGACCTCGACCTGCGGTGTGATCCTGATCTGGACGCGGTAGGGAACACTGAACATCCAACAAGGAACGTCCAGTGTCCAATATCCAAGGAACACGTTTCGATTTTCAACGTTTACCCGCAATACCGCTGTACACTGACAACGTGCCCGGGTGCCAAGCCACGAATACACAACCCCATACTCATTTTACCCGCACCCACCAGTTCTCGTCGGCGCTCCCGCTCTCAATCCGCTGGATCCCTAGATCTACGAGGTCTCCGCGCAGCACGTTTACCAGGCGCTCGGCCTGTTCGCGGGTTACCCCGCCGTGGAAAACGACAACCGTGCTTTCTTTGCCCTTCACTTTCACCTGAGCATCCTTCAGATCGGGCGAGAACTCTCTGAGTTGCTTCTCGAGTCTCTTGGCAAAGTCGAGACGCTCCTGCCGCGAGGCCGGCTTCTTACGCCGCTGTCGTTCCTTGGCTATCCGCTCAGCGCGGCGAACCGAAAAGAGCGTTGCGATAGAGAACGGTATGCCTGCTGCAATTCCGAGAAGAAAGAACAGCCACGGCGACCCGATATCCGAGCTTGCCTGTTGTTCTTGCAGCAACGTGCGGAAAGCCCATACAACGACTACGGCAACAAAACCGGCCACCGACAACGAATAGATAGCCACTCCCCACCACCGCCAGCCGCTCACGATCTCGCGGCCGCGCCTGCCGCGCATCAACAGGGTGGGGCCGAGATTCCCCAACATCCCCCCGGCGAATGTCACAGCCAGTAGGACGAACAACGCGGTCCTCTCCATTTGCACCTCTCCACCGGCAGCTTTTTGTGGACTTCGAATATCAACGTATGAGCGTCCTTTGTCTAACCGAGATAGACACTGCGTCGAACGTAATCGTTGAGCTATACTTTCCATCGTGACATTGCTGACACTTGCTGACGTATCCGTTGCGTTCGGTGGCACCACCGTGCTCGAGAACCTCACGTTGACAGTTTCCAAAGGAGAGCGCTGGGGTGTGGTGGGCCGCAACGGTGCGGGCAAGACGACGATCTTCAGGTTGCTGACCGGTGACCTCGAGCCCACGTCCGGCACCGTGACGAGAACTCCCGGTCTTCGAGTCGCACTTCTGGACCAACACCGTGAATTCGATCCCCGGGCTTCCGTATGGGAGGCGGCTGCCTCCGAATACGGTGAGATCTTTGCGCTCGGTCGTGAGCTAGAGCTGCTCGCCGCTCAACTCGAAGACCTCGGTGAGAACGCGACGGATGCCGATGCAGCCCGCTATGGGCGAGTTCTCGAGCGGTTCACCCATCTAGGCGGTTACGATTTTCACGCGAAGGTAGACGCGGTGTTGCAGGGTCTGGGATTCGATGCCGAAGATGCGAAGACTAGACCGCTCGATTCGCTGAGTGGCGGCGAGATCGGCCGAGTTGGTATTGCGGCTCTGCTTGCGGCCCCCGCCGATCTGCGTCTGTTCGACGAGCCGACCAATCATCTCGACCTCGATACTGCGCGCTGGCTCGCGGAATACCTGCGTTCCTCGACGGAGACCGTGATGGTCATCAGCCACGATCGGGCGTTCCTCGACGACACCGTTGAACGCGTGCTCCACGTCCGATCAAACACCGCCGTGTCTTATCCCGGCGGTTATTCGGAATTCGTGAGACAACGGGACGAGCAGGACCTCACGGAGCGCCGCAATTACGCAAAGCAACAAACTCTGATCAGGAAAGAAGAAGAGTACATACGCCGCAACATCGCTGGGCAGAAGACCAAACAGGCGCAGAGCAGACGCAGGAAACTGGAACGTATGCCACGGCTCTCCGCGCCGCCAGCCGACGAGCAATCCATGGTTCTGCGGCTCGAATCAGGCGAGCGAGGCGGCGACCGCGTAGTGGATATCGAGAATCTGAGGGTCAGCGTCGGCTCGCGTCCTCTGCTGCAAGACGTTACAGTGACCGCGCGGCGCGGCGATGTGATCGCGCTCGTCGGCGCCAATGGTGCAGGCAAGACCACTTTACTCGCGACAATTCTCGGCGCGATTCCGCCTTCCGGCGGCGTGGTGCGACTCGGCGCCTCGATAACGCCAGCCTGGTATCGGCAAGACTTGGCCGGCGTCCCAATGGACCGCAAGATCTTCGATATCATCTACGATCTTCGGCCTCAGTGGACGCGGGGGCAGGTTCAGGGGCACTTGGGGGCTTTTCAGTTCTCCGGCGATGAGGTGTTTCGTGTGACCAACTCCCTGTCCGGAGGTGAACGTTCGCGTGTCGCATTGGCCATGACGACTCTCGCCAGGGCGAACCTGTTGGTGCTCGACGAGCCGACCAACCACCTCGACGTGGAGGGAATCGAGGTGCTGGAGGACGCGATCGAGCAGTACGAAGGCACAGTGATACTGGTGAGTCACGATCGCGCTTTCCTTCGTGAACTCGCGACGCGAGTGTGGGCCATTGCAGACGGGCTCCTGGAGGACTATGACGGGCCGTTCGTGGATTGGGAGATCAGGCAGGAAGAACGCGCCCGCGAACGCGAAATGTTGCGAGCTGCTGAGACAGAGAAGCAGAAGCCGGCTGTCAGGCGTCGTCCACCCAAACCCCCGGATCCAGCCAGGCAGCGACGCAAAGCGCAGGCCAATGTCGACGCAGCGGAGGCGGAAGTGGAGGAAGCAGAAGAGGCTGTCACCCAACTCGAAGTCGAGCTGGCAGACGGCAACCTCTACGATGGAACCGCAGACGGGAATAGACGAGCGGAGGAGATGGGTCGTTCGCTCGAAGAGGCGAAACGCGTTTTGGATGAAGCGATGGGCCGGTGGTCGGAAACCTTGGAGGTATTGGAGAACCTTGAAGAAAGGATAGACAATAAAGGCTCGAGCTGACTACCGGCTCAGCCACCTCCCCGCCAACACATTTCCCAAAAAGCCAATTCATAGCTGCATGACGTGACGAAGAGGTCAACCAGCCGAGCGCACCGCCTCGAGTCACACCTCGCGGCAACTCGCTCCATCTCCCGTTTCAGCCACTCAGACGCCTCGGCGAATTCATCGCTGCTGTACTGGACTATCCAATCGGCGTAACGCTGATCATTGGGGGGCTCGCCACGGGCCAGCTCCTTCGCCAGATCGACATAACCCCACGTGCAGGGCAAGAGTGCCGCAACCGCTTCCGCATAGTCACCACCCTGCGCGTTTCTAACCAGGAAGTCGGTGTAAGCCCGTGTGGTGGGCCACATCGGGGTCGACTCCAGCTCTTCGGTGGAGACGCCGAAACGCTTGGCATACTGTCTGTGCAACTCCATTTCCGTTGCCAGGGTCAGGTGAAGCACGTCGGCGTACCAGGTCATCGCCGCGAGCGTGTCGGCGCGAGCAGCACAGAAGCCGAACACACGCGCGTACTCGATGAGGTAGCGGTAGTCCTGCTTCACCCAGTTCTCGAACAGCTTTGGATCGAGAGAACCGTCAGCGACACCGCGCACGAAAGGATGAGCCAATTGCATTGCGGTATGACGTTCCACCTCTGGCTCCAGCTCATCTACGAATGTCATGAGATCTTCCAGTGCGTCGAATCAACAGCTTGGACTGTGAACATCATGCTTTCGGCTTCCACGCGCAGATGGCAACGTAATCGCCGCGGTCGAATCCCTCGCTGGGTTCCTCGACGGAGTCGTTCGTGTAGATCGGATGACGAGTCAGTGTCTGCGCGAATTCGAGCCGCTCGAAACCGGATTGCTCCACCAGTCGTACCTTTTCCTGCGTCGTCCTCCAGTGGGCGCCGGCCGCAAACTCGACGGGGTAGGGGTCCGGCGGCCTGATACCGCGAAACACCTCATCCTCCCAGGTTCCTTTGGCGACAGCGAGGTTGTAGAGTAGCGCATAGCTACTCTCAGCGGGAACATCGGCCACTACCAGTCGGCCGCCAGGTTTCAGCACCCTAAACGCCTCATCGAACGCCTTGGGCAGGTCTTCGATGTAGGAAGGCGTCCCGTTGAAGAGCAGCGTGTCGAAGCTCGCATCACCGTGCGGGATCGCCTCCGCCGTACCGGGCACGACTTCCATGCCGCGTTTGCGTGCAATCTCTGCCATTCCCTCGCTCGGCTCGACGCCCATGCTGATGCCGATGCCGAAATCACGCCTCAGTAGGGATTCGAACAGGCCGCTGCCGCAGCCGACGCTCAGCGCATGTCCGGGATTTTCGAGGAAGCGGCGGATTAGGAGAACCTCGGAATCCAGCACCGCTTGATTCTTCAAGAACCAGCCGTCGTACTCTTCAGCGTATTCGTCAAAGACTCTGCTGCCCATACAACCCCACCTCTTCATGTTGGTTCAAGTTTGTTTGATTATAGTTAAAAT
>CAZOJI010000112.1:0-6057 GCA_964580055.1 uncultured Gemmatimonadaceae bacterium
TCCTCAACAACCCTCAACCATGATCCGTCTCAACCCACAGATTCCGTGGGAGAGCTGAACTTCCCAAAGGCTCGGCCGGCGGTGATCGTCAGCGTCGATCCTTGGAACCGGCATGCGCTGGACGTGGTACTCGTGCCGCTCACAACGCGACCGGGACCATCCCGGCCGCCGGTATCGAACGTCAATCTCAAGACTAACAGCTACGCAAAATGCGGATCGATCTCGGCGGTTCCAAAGACACGCCTGAAGCAGCGCATCGGGCAGGTAGCCGATGATGAAATGACCGCAATCGAGCGGGAGTTGAGGAGACTCATGGCGCTTTGAAACCACGAGAGCGGCGGGGATTCTCCCTACCCACCTTCCCTATCCACCAACCGGCCGCCGAGGCATTTGTGCAGCACGCTCGAGACGAGTGTCTGATACGGCAGACCTTCACGCACCGCCGCCTTCTTGAACCGAACCATGTCCCGTTCGGTCGTCCGAATTCGTCGACGATCACGCGAGTTGAAATGCACGGACACCTCTCAGCTCCCCGGCGGCGCGTTGGACGGCCCGCTACCGGACTCCAGGAGTTCCCGCACCCAGTCCACTGCCTCACGTGCAAGAGCCACGGCATTCGCGGCGGCGTCCCGCGTAAACACCTCCGCCGGGATGCCGTCAGGCAACCCATTAGGATAGCGTGTCGCCACGTAGTACCCGTCCAGCACCGTCCATCGTGAAGCCCGCTCGGCAAAACCGGCCTCGAATGACTGGGCTGCCGCGCACAAACGCGCCACCGAGTGGCCGAGCACGATCTCTTCGCCTTGGCTGTACAGAAACGCTTTCAGGGCCTTTTCGGTCACTTGCTGCGCAAGGAAACATGCGATGTGCCACCCGCCTTCATCCGCCAGGCGCTGAGCCCAACGCAGGTCTATAGTCGCCTGATCCAGCCACCTGGCAGCTTCGTCCCTAGGACTCTTTCGCATACAACACCCTTCCCGTCTCGAGCGCACGGCGCACGAAACCGGAATCCTCGAGGTCCACAAACTCACGAGGCGTGTACACCAGCAGGTCGCAGTCGACCTGTAGCCGCAAATCGCGACGCAACGTGGCCGACCTCTGCAAGAAGTTCTCTTCGCTCTCCATTACTATCAGCAGGTCCAGATCTGTGAGCAGGTCGCGACGCCCATCCGCGTACGAACCGAACACGACAACCAGGTGCACCTCCGGTCGCTCACGTAAGTTCTCCACGATTTCATTCACCGCGACATCGAGCGACTCCACGTAATCCGCTCGTTTCCGAGCGAGTGTCGTGTTCCCATCCTCCAACACCAGGTCCCCAGATCCATCAGAATCACACTTCATGATCACGACCTACTATCCAGAGTCATGCTGCATTGCGGGGCTCCGCCGCTCATCGAAGCTGCGCCTCTATCTTGCTTCCTCCAGGCTTCTCCGTCAACAACGGACTGCGGCGGTTCCGTCCCACTGCCCGCGCCTCTCTCCGCTCCAGCCGCCCATTAATTTACCTCTGTGGAACGTCCGAGATGTGTGCCCGGTACGGTAGTGCGAGACTCGCGCACAGCGCCTTTCTGACTCGGGAACACATACGCCGGCATCGCTCGCTATTGTCAGCAAGGCTCGGAAGACTCTCGAATCCGCAGGCGAAGGTCCCCAGTGTCATCAAAGGCGTTGCAGGCCCTGAGCGTTGCCAGTGCTGCACTGAGGTCGTGGTAATCAACGGCTGCGTTGAACTTCTGAGCGTAGTCAAGCATTTGGATATACGGCAGTGTGCGTGATTGTCGAGAGAGAACTCGAAGAGCACCCAGGTAGTCTTCTCTATAAACCGTGGGAATGATAATGTGCGATTGGCCGCCTGCTTCGAGTTCCGAGTTCATCATAACCCGAGCCAGACGGCCATTGCCGTCGTCGAATGGATGCACCTCGGACACGAGAAACATCATGAACGCTGCACGACCGAACGAGTTTTCCAGTGAGCGAAAGAGTTCAAAGCCCTTTAGCAATGTGCCACGGACAAGATCTGGATCGACGAAAACAGTCTCACCTGCGCGGTTGGCTTCGAGTTTGAATTCGCCGGGTCGCTCTTCCGGTCGCGCATGCATTAGCTGTGCGTGCCTCCACGTAAGCCTGGACAGAAAGCCTTCACTGTCATCCCCGAATTCCGCAGCACTCCTGCTCATTTCCGCAGCGTTGGACAAGAGGCGGAACGTTCCAAGAACGTCGTGCGCATCTTGGGGCCTGCGCTCAGGAATCCGATTCTCGAACACAATCTCGATAGCTTCGTCTATGGTGAATTCGGTACCCTCGATATAGTTGGAGAAGAACGCGTCGATGAAGGCCAAGTTTCGCCGGTACTCGCCGTTGACGCGGGGGCTCGGGCGGGAAACCGGTTCCCATTGACGTAGATCGGCAAGGAGGTTGTTGAAGATCTCAATCCGGCCTGAGTCGTATGGCCGGCCTGCGGCTCGTGCCACGGCCGGAGGAGCTGTGAGTTCAGCAGCACGAGTTCTAAGGAGCGATCCAATGATGTCTCTCAGACGTTCGAACTCCTGCTCAGCTCGAAGTGCTGGTGCAACCGACCGAGCATGGTCGCGGATACGGGTTAGCTCCTCTGTGCCGGAGGCTTGCAGAATCCGCTCCAGTCGCTCCTCCAACGCGCTCCGTGGTAGAGTTCGGGCTGCTGCTGAACGGCTCCGTGTCGGTTTCAGGTTTTCTAGGAAAGCCCTGGCACGTGATGCGTACCACAGAGTTCCCACAAATCGATTGTCCCCGGGTAGAGGACCCGGCCCCTCCTTTTGCCGAACCGCCAGACCGGGAAGCTTCACCGTTCGGGTGTACGGGCCCGACAGAAACACACTGCCGTCAGTTGTGGGACGGCCTTCAAGAGCTGTCCGGTGTCCCACGACGGCATCAGGAAACAGTAGCCCTACGATGGGCCAGAGATTCCGCTGGACAATCATGTCGGGGGGATCCACCATGTTGGTTGTATACAACCGTGGCCCGAGCTTTCGTACTTCCCCGTCTTTGGCGGCACGAGACACATGAGACGAAATGTGCCTTGTGGATAGGAAGACTTCGGGCATGTTGTCGAGCGGAATTTTTGCCATTACTGCTCCTTGATGCGCCCTGCAATCAAACTTTGTGCTCATAAAGCTGACCATGTGTCAACTTTTTCTCAATAAGGCGGTTTGTCAAGGGACGCCGTGGAAGGCACACGTACCCACCAACCTCGGACTTCGTCACAAATACGAGCCTCAAATTGGCAGATCTATCATTTTTTTCTCAATAAGGAGGCATGCTTGTCATAATTTTGCCAATAAGACGCAGAGTCGTACTGCCAGCGTTGATCGTGATGATGGTCGTGATCGTCATCGTCATGACCATGATCATGATCGTGATCGACCCTCGGTTCCCGAGGCTGCGGAGCGCTTGACAGGGGCGCACCCTTGGACTAGTTCGCCGCCGAAGACTTGACAAAAGCACCTAACATGCGCAACATATTTGTAGCTAGACAGTCTAGCCATAACAACCTCGGCCGCAAACCGAATGCAGGTGGCCAAAACCGAACCGAGAAACACTACATGACCCGCTGGCAACTCCAGAATGCCAAAAACCGGTTGAGTGACGTCGTCAGACGAACCCGGCAGGACGGCCCCCAGACGATAACCGTGAGGGGACGAGACGCAGTGGTGTTGATATCCGTGGAAGATTATGAGGAACTCACCCGCCCGAAACAAAGCCTGATAGAGTTTTTTCGAGAATCCCCGCTCCGCGGAGTCAAACTCGACGTGGAACGCGACCGGGACGCAGGACGGGAGATCCGGCTTTGAGCTACCTGTTGGACACCTGCCTGGTCTCGGAGTTGGTGCGAAAGCGACCCAGCTCGGCGGTCCTCTCATGGTTGGAGAGACAACAAGAGCGTGACTTGTTCCTCTCAGTGCTCACGTTCGGCGAGCTGCAAAAGGGAATCGCCAGACTGCCTGAGAACCCCAAACGGAAGCGTTTGCAGGAATGGGTTGAGTGCGACCTCAAACAGCGCTTCGCGGGTCGGATCTTGAGCATCGATTACGAGGTCGCGACTCTGGCCGGGCAGCTTCAAGGAACTTCAGAGTCACAAGGGTTCACATTGCCGGTTATCGACAGCCTGATAGCTGCAACGGCCATCCATAACGGACTGGCAGTCGTGACTCGAAACGAAACCGACATGAATCGATGCGGGACACCGGTGCTCAATCCCTGGGAGACGGTGGAATGACAGCCTGGGCGACACGGTAGCCGGACAACGCGCTCGCCGGCCTCTTGTGTCAGGATCTATCCGCCTCCTCCTTCCCACCGCATCTCCCCACCATCGTGCTATCTTTCGTTCAAATGCCGAATCGATCCAAGGACTGGCTCACGCAGGCGGACCGCGACCTCGAGCTGGCGCGCCATGCCGAGAACGGAGACTTCTTCGAGTGGGCCTGTTTCGCGGCACAGCAGGCGGCGGAGAAAGCGGTGAAGGCGCTCATAGCAGCCAAGAACGGCGACGTCCGCGGGCATGCGATCACGCACATGATCGCCGCGCTCCCCGAGGGCCTCTCGGTTCCAGGCGATCTGGTTGCCGCCGCGCGCCGCCTTGACCGCCACTATCTTCCCACTCGATACCCGTACGGGTTTGACAGGGGCGCACCCTTGGACTACTTCGCCGCCGAAGACTCGAACCGAGCGATCGCGATCGTTGATTCGACAACCTGCACTGATGGTTGACAGCAGCGTGGCCGTGAAGTGGACGGAGTTCCCCTTTGCTCCAGTTCCAGGGTATGATATGGGAGACCCCTAAAACCGAGACCAGCATATGCAGGAAGAGCAGCACACAGTCAGCCTCCCCGAGGAGCTGCGAGGCCATTTCTGGGACCATGACCCGGATCGACTTTCGTGGGAGGAGGGTCGCAACACAATCGTGCGTCGCCTCCTCGAATCAGGGGGGATGCAGGCCGTGCGCTGGCTCCGGGAGCATTTGAGCAACGATGAGATCAGGGAGTTCATCGTTCAACGGCGCGGGCGCGGTATCGGCCCGCGACGACTCCGGTTCTGGAGTCTCATTGTTGGAATCTCACGCGAGGATGTCGATGAGTGGGTCGAGGCGTCGCGCCACAACCCATGGCACACGAGGACCGGTTGATGTCGTTCTGTCAAGAGGTGATGGGGATCGACCAACGGAAGATCCTGCGCCAAGTGGCAGCCTTTGCGAACAAACGAGACTTCTACCTGGGCGGTGGAACAGCGGTCGCCATCCAACTAGGACACCGGCGCTCGGTTGACCTGGACTGGTTCACAACCGGAGAGATTTCCGACCCCTTGTTGCTTGCTTCATACCTCCGGGAGGAAGGACTCCCGTTCAATGTGACGGACGTCGAGAAGGGGACCCTCCATGGTACGGCCGGTGGAGTGAGACTGAGCTTCCTCGAATACCGCTATCCGCCTTTGTTTCCCCCGGCAGAATGGCCGGAGTACCAAACTCGCCTAGCCACTCTCGAGGACCTCGCCTGCATGAAGCTCTCGGCCATCGGCGGGAGGGGGGCGAAGAAGGACTTCATTGACATCTATGCGTTGGGGACGGAGCGGTTTGCACTCTCGCAGATGCTCAGCCTCTATCGGCGCAGGTACAAGGTCGACGACCTCGGGCACACGGTTTTCGGCCTGACCTACTTTGACGATGCGGAGGAGGAAGACGCCCCCAAGATGGTTTGGAGTGTTGGTTGGGACGAGGTCAAGTCCACCATAGAGGGCTGGGTTCGTGAATATGTGCAGGAACAAGCGCCACCGAAGGCGACCGATAAGGGCGTAGACCCCTAACCACATGGCGTCTCCCCCCGTGTTCTGCGAAAACTCCATCCACCCACTGTTCACTGCTTCACGTGCAAGGGCCACGGCATTCGCGGCAGCGTCCCGGGTAAACACTTCCGCACCCCTCCCCTTGTCGAATGTCCCATCGGCCACTCGCCGCACCAACTCCTCGAAATCGTCGCTCGAAGCCTGGAGTTGATGAACGTTCAATCTCGGGAACACATATGCCGG
>CAZOJI010000113.1:0-2887 GCA_964580055.1 uncultured Gemmatimonadaceae bacterium
GGGCTCGTCGCGCTCAGAGAGCTGGGCGTTGAGCGAACCGGCTCGTCAGGTGAGCTGCATTGTATCCTGGAGACAGGCGACAACCACGGAGCGCAGTGTTTTGCGGACGGCGTGCAGTACGCCACCGGTTGCACCCTCGGGAAATTCAACATCGAGAAGGCCGGCTGGGGCAAGCTGGCCCTCACACTCGTTGACAAGAAGCGTGAACGCTCAGTTCGCGTCTCCTATCGGCCCACGAGACACAAACAAGTCGGAGAGTCCGCGTTCATGCGGAAACGAGGCCAGGGAATTCCACCCACGGAGATTCCTGATGAAGAAGCGTGGGAGATGGTGAACGTCCTGTGGGAGGCCCCCGAACACGATGTCTTGACAGTCGGTGAGGTGGAGCCGTATTCCTGGGACGAATACGGTGAGATCATGGGGCTTTTCCCGTGCGACGAGTGTGGCGAGCTGGTTGCCGTCGCTTATCTGCGCGTGGTCGGCAATAGCCATGTCTGCATCCCTTGCTCCGGCTATGAGAGTTGAGAGCCGGAAGGTATTGCGGCAGCTACAATGACAACCGCGTTCGTCGCCGGTCTGATTACTCTGGTCTTCACCTGCCTCCTGACGATCGCAGGGGTTGGCGCGGCGTTCATTCTGATACCGATCTTCATTGCGCTCGGTGTCGACGTTCACGTGGCGATGGCCACAGCTCTGCTTCTGAACTCGATTGCCATGACCTTTGCGTCGTACCGCTTCGTGAGATCCAGGCTCGTCCTGTGGAAGGTAGCCGTTCCGATCGTTCTCTTGGCAACCGCGGTAGCACCATTCGGAGCCAAGGTGAGCCAAGGAATGGATCGCGACGTGCTGCTCTGGGGCTTCGTTGGGTTTCTGCTGTTCGCCGCGTCGATGATGCTGTTCTACCAGCCGAAGCAGAGGGAGCAGCAGCAATCGCGCCTTCGCCAGACGACCTATGGTGTTGCCATAGGTGGCCTGGCCGGGTTTCTGGGCGGGCTCCTCGGTGTGGGAGGCGGCAACTTCATTGTCCCCGTATTGGTGTGGCTGGGCATTGAGCCGAAGAAGGCATCCGCCACCACTTCGTTCATCGTGATCTTCCCTTCGTTCTCGGGCTTCCTCGGTCATGCCAGCCTGGGTGCAATCGACCACAGCCTAGTGACCTTCACAGCGGTGGGATCGGTTGCGGGAGCGATGATTGGGGCGTGGTTGATGGTCGAAAAGCTCAAACAACGCCAGGTCAAGCTGATAATCGGAGTCGTACTCATTGGCGTTGCGGCCAGGATGGCGTGGACTCTGATCATCTGATCAGTACGCACGGTTTCCTACCGGCGTTTTCGAGCGAGGGCAGGTAGTAGTGGCCCGGCTGCCACGCGAAGCCTCCGGCGGCGCCGGGAGGGTTGCCTTCATCACCGAAACCGTCCCGGTGGCCGCCGTCTTCGTTGCCATCGTGTTGGCGCTCTAACACTCCTTCTCGCATGACAAATCGGTTTCGCGAGACCGGCAAAGCGGTCTCTCTTTCTCTCGTCGCTCTCGCCTACGTCTGTACCGCTGCCGGTGCAATCGGAGTTGAACACCGCCTTCCGCTTGCTGACAGCGCGATCCTGGCCACAGCGCAAATTTACGAGGCGGAGCTTTGTACCCAGGACCCGGATTTCGAGGGAATAGACGGCATCCGATTCAAGCGACAAGCAACCTGAACGTCACAGTCCAGGCAGGCGGCACGTTCGTCAGGTGTTCCAAAAGACCAAACACCCTGACACTCGAGAAGAAAACGGGAATGCCTCTAGCGCTTGATGAAGGTCCCCTCGCGCAGCTCGGCAAAGGCCTTCCGAATCTCTTCATCCGAGTTCATCACGATTGGACCGCGCCACGACACCGGCTCGCGCAGAGGCTCTCCAGAAACCAACAGGAATCTGACGCCGTGCTCACCGGCCCGGACGACCACTTCATCACCCGTGTCGAACAAGATCACAGAACGGTTGCCGGTCTCCCCGTTCACATGGCTGCCATCACCCGCCGTCACCACTTCGGTTGCCACTTCTCTCGGCTCGGATGCTCCTCGGAAGTCGGCCGAGCCTTCGAATACGTATGCAAATGTGGAGTGGTACGTTTCAGCCAGCAGCAATTTCTCGAGAGCGGGCGGCACCCACACGTCCAGATATCGCGGCGCCGTCGCGAGCCAAATTCCTAGGCCCTGCTACCGCCCGCGGGCCTCATTCATTATGTTCGTTTTGCAACTGTGTTGCATTTGCTGCAGATACCTCAATACACTCCTCACGGGATCGGTCTATGGCACAGAGGAAAGCGGTGGCCACAGATCAACTACTCGATGCCGCCGGACTCCGCCGGACAAAGGCACGCGCTCTCGTGCTCGAGATGCTCAACGACGTGGACCGCCCGCTTTCACACCAGGAAATCACAGCCGCGCCGGAGATCGGGAGGCTGGACAGGGTCACCCTGTATCGAACGCTGACCACCCTTCAACGTGCTGGACTGCTCCATCGGGTACAGGGAGTCGACGGCGTCTGGAGATTTCGCGGTCATCGCACCCGTTCGGGCAAATGCGGCGGCAACCATGTTCACTTTCTGTGTCTGGAGTGCGGCCGTATGTCCTGCCTGCCGGAGCAATCGCTCCCTTGGGTGAAGGAACCGGAAGGAGCGGAGGTCTTCGGCAAGCAGTTGGTTGTGTACGGTCTCTGCGCCATATGCAAATCGGAGAAGCAAGACGCCGCCGGAAGCGATGCACCTTCTCGCGCGGCTGAGCCAAGCAGATCGGGAACCGAGCGGCCAGTCGAGTGAGACTCGAGTGGGGTGTGGGTATGCGACTGCGCGGCGAGTTTCAGCACGACTTCAACGTGAAGCAATACGGGCAATCCACGCGCGACGGGAT
>CAZOJI010000113.1:2987-6026 GCA_964580055.1 uncultured Gemmatimonadaceae bacterium
GCGTCCGGGGTCTTGGTTGGCCAGGAAGTGGATCTGGTGGGAGTGATAAGGGTGAAGAGACATACACAGTTTCAGGTCGGTTACGGGCTCTTTGTGCCGGGAGCGTTTGTCCGCAACACGGGCCCGCACGGACTCGCACACGGCGGGTTTCTGCAGTGGAGCTCCAACTTCTGAGGTGAGATACTGCATACGGATAATCCCGTGAAATCGCCGCCCAAAACGAAGTCCCTCCTCCTCCCGGGAATCGTGCTCGCGATGCTGTGCGTCTCGGCTCTGTTGCTGATTGGAAGAAACGTTGATTCTGAGGGACGCGTCGGCATGGCGGTGGAGTTCACGAACCACGCCGCCGCGGCGTACGTCGCTCGAGACCAGGGCTGGTACGAAGCTCAGGGCCTGAATGTGTCGTCCTACGAAAGCTACGCAACCGGCATGGCGCTCGCCTCGGCGCTGGCACGCGGAGATGTCCAAGTAGCCTACATATGCCTCGTTCCCGCTATCAATGCCTATGCCAACGCCAGGGTCCCGATCAAGATCGTGGCCGGCACTCACAAGTACGGCTACGGCCTGGTCGTCAATCCCGACGTTGTCACCACGGTACAGGACCTGAGCAAAGACGGAGTGCGCACAGGCTGCGTCCGCGAGGGAGGCGCGGTGGATGTGCTGCTGCATCGTACGATCGACGACTTCGGCCTTGATCGCCGGCAAGTTGTCGACAAAGTGCGGCGCATGAACCCACCCAAGCTTCTGCTTGCTCTTCGCACGAGACAGCTCGATGCAGCGTTCCTCCCGGAACACTGGGCGTCCATGGCAGAAGACCTCGGTTTTCGGTTGCTCTTGACCGCGCAGGATCTATGGCCGGGGATGCTGGGCAGTGTTTTGGTGGTCAAAGAGGATCTGGTCCGGGAACAACCGGAGTTGGTCCAGAGTCTGGTCACCATTAACGAAGACGCCACCCGATGGATCCATGAGCACCCTGTCGATGCCGCCAACACACTGGCCAGCTCATTGTCCGTCACGGGTGAAGCCGCATTGCCAGCCGAAGCCGCGGCACTAGCGCCGGAGCTGAACATGAGCCCGGCGATGATGCACCGCTCGATGACGAGACTGGAGTACTCGACCGACCTCTCCTTGGACGACGTTCAGAGAGTGATCGACTACGTCGCCCGGCTGGGGTACATCAGCGAGTCTTTCCCGGCCGAAGAGATCGTAGATCTACGGTTCAAACGATGATCGTACGGTGGAAGAACTGGAATATCCGGGGTGCGATCCCAGTGCTCGTGGCCGTGGCGTTGTGGGAACTCGCGGCGCGGCTGGGACTCTTCCCGGGCGAGGTCTTCTTTCCACCGTTTTCCGCTGTGGTCCGTGAACTGTACGATCTCGCCGTGACCGGCGTGTTGGCGCGGAATTTTCTGCCGAGCCTGATGCGCGTCCTGACAGGCTTCGCCGCGGGGGCCGTTGCCGGCATCGCGGTGGGAACGGCCATGGGTTGGACGCCAAAGGTAAACACTGCCCTGGCACCGATCATCAGTCTCCTTTATCCCATACCAGCGCTGGGGTGGTTGCCGCTACTTCTGATCTGGATCGGCATCAACGAGTTCCTGCCGATCACGATCGTGTTCATCTGCTCGTTCTTTCCCATCTGTTACACCACTGCCACCGGCATCAGGAGTGTGGATCACCGCTACGTACAGGCAGCACGGTCGCTCGGTTCATCCGACCGGCGCATCCTAGCCACGATCGTCTTCCCGCTAGCGCTGCCGGAAATCTTCACCGGCTTGAGGCTCGAGGCGGGAATGGCATGGCGCGTGATCATAGCGGCAGAGATGGTGGCGATACCGACAGGTATAGGAGCCCTGTTGATGAGGTCCGAGAGCCTGATTCGAGTGGACACAATCATTGCGTGTCTCCTGGTGCTCTCGATCATGTGTTTTTGTTTTGAGCGGACCTTCCTGTTGCTCGAGCGGAAGATCACAGCGGAGTGGGGATAGTGTGCCCAAGGTAGAGCTACACAACATTCGCAACTTCGTTTGCCAAGGAACGAACCTGGAGGTCATGCCGGCTGAACTGCTCGTGCTACTCGGTCCCAACGGCGCTGGTAAGACGACCTTGCTCAACGTGATGGCCGGTTTGGTTGAGTATGAAGGAAGCGTCACGTTCGACGGAGTTCCGGTGGACGCAGTTCCGGCGAGGGAAAGGAAGGTTGGCTACCTGTTCCAAGACCTTGCGCTGTTTCCGCACATGGATGTGCGGTCCAACATCGCATTCGGGCTCAAAGGCAACGGCCGCTCTCAACGCGAGGTTTCCGAACGGGTAGAGGAGCTGCTGGATCTCCTGGCGATCCACCGCATCGCAGAGCGTCACCCTGCGAAGTTGAGCGGGGGGGAGAAGCAGCGCGTGGCTCTGGCTCGGGCTCTCGCGACGCGCCCGGCAATTCTGCTTCTCGACGAGCCTTTCAGTAGTCTCGATGCTCTGAGCAGCAGCCATCTCCGCGCGGAACTCAAGTGTCTGCAACGCGATCTGGGAGTAACGACTGTCTTCGTGACGCACGATCTGGCGGAGGCTGAAGGCATAGCCGACAGGATAGCCGTAATCCAGGACGGGGGCGTTCGCCATACTGGAACACCAGAGGATGTGCTGTCAGTACCGCGCGATCGGGACCTCAGCGCGGTTCTCGGATGGCAAAACGTGCTCGAGTGCGGTGCCACCCTGCCGATTGGCCGCGGGCTGGTTGAGGCTGAATGTGCGGGTATGCGTCTCGTAGCGCCCCACAACGGCCGGGAGGTGCGACGCGTTGCCATTGCCGCTCGCGACGTCCGGATTGCGCTGCATCGCCCAAGGTCCGATGTCAACGTATTCAAGGGAATGATTCGGCAGACAAGCAACGCGGCCGGGGTCGTTCTTGCGCACGTCGATGTGAACGGTTGTAATCTCACCGCTGAGCTTCCGCAGACGCTGTTCGAGAGCCTCCGTTTGTCGGCCGGCTCGGAAGTATTCGTGGAATTGAGTTTGATGAAGATGAGAACCGGTTCCTGACGTCCA
>CAZOJI010000114.1:0-5868 GCA_964580055.1 uncultured Gemmatimonadaceae bacterium
CGTGCTCGACACGCACGTTTGGATCTGGCTGATGGAAGGACTCCGCTCGGAGCTTTCTGACGCGACGATCCATGTCATCGAGGAAGCCGGTAGCCGCGGCGAGTTGGCTCTCACCGCGATTTCGGTCTGGGAGCTGGGGATGCTCGAAGCTCGCGGTCGGATCACCTTGTCTCGGTCCATTGATGAGTGGGTCCGTGCGGCTCTCACGGCCCCAGGCCTGCGGCTCGCGGACCTCACCCCAGAGATCGCCGTGGAAAGCACACGGCTGCCTGGTGACCCGCACGGTGATCCGGCGGATAGGATGATCATCGCGACGACGCGTGTCCTCGGTGGAACCCTAGTCACATGCGACGAACTGATTCTCGCTTACGGTGCGAGCGGACACCTCAGCGTTCGGGACGGGAGAGCGAAATCCTGAGAATAGGTGCTTGACTTTCCTCGCTCCTTCAATACAAACCCACCGGCACCGCGGCAGGATAGGAAATTGCTTTCCCCCAAGCCACGCCAAAGCTGAAAACTCGAATTGACACTTCGAGATTTCAATGTGCAATTGTTTCATGATCGGGCGTCATGGAGATCTCGAACACGTCGCGGGCCTACTCACGCGGACACCCAGTGGTGGGTATTATCGGCGCGCGGCAGGTGGGGAAGACCACCCTAGCACGCGCACTCGCCGACAAATACGCCGAGCCGGTCAACTACTTCGATCTAGAGGACCCGGCGGATCTCGCCCGCCTACGGGATCCTATGCTCGCCCTCCGGGATCTGCACGGGCTCGTGGCCATCGCCGACGCTCAGCGCCCGCCCGGGCTCTTCAAGCCGCACGGGCAGAGGCAAACGCCGCGATCGCCAACCGCAGGACGAGGCTACAAGAACAGCCACTTCTGTCTCGAGGAGCGCCGAACCACCGTAGACACGACTCGTCGGACAGCTTCTCAGAGTGCGGCAAAGAACCGTCCTCCTTGCCGCTTTTCACCCAACACAATACGTTCTCAACCGCCTCAGGGGTGGTCCCTTTTCCGATTGCCGCAAACAAAGCTCTGTGATCAGTTGTTGGACAGCGGACAATGCAGAATTCATAAGCAGTGCTGCAGGAAAAGGGATGAGCTAGACTACGAGATCGGTGCGACAATTACAAATCATGCCCCAGGGTCACGGACGCAGCCGAGGCACTGCGCCTCAGTAAGGATCCGGCGATGTTATGTGGAGAAAAGGAGACATTGGCGCATTGACGGATAGCAAAATAACGGCAATAATGCCAACTATGTTCACAAGATTGCTCAGTGTTCCAACAAGCTCCATCTTCTTATTTGGCCCCCGCGGAACAGGGAAGTCCACCTGGATCAGGCAGCATTTCCAGGATGCCACGATTTACGATCTCCTCGACACAGCCGAGGCACTGCGCCTCAGTAAGGATCCGGCGATGTTATACCGGGAAGCAGAGACATCGGCGCGCGGTAGCTGGGTTGTAGTCGACGAGGTTCAAAAGGTCCCCGCATTGCTGGACGAAGTGCACCGCCTCATCGAAACGCGCGGGTTGAGGTTCGTGCTTTCCGGATCGAGCGCCAGGAAGCTCCGCAGGGGCGGCGTGAACCTTCTCGCCGGACGAGCGTTTGTCAGGCACCTGTTTCCGCTCGTCTCAGCCGAGATGTCGAACCGGTTTGACGTAAGCGCGGCAGAGTCTCACGGTACACTACCATTGGCGGTTACGGGAGGCGATCCGGCATCCTACCTCTCGAGCTACGCCGAGACGTATTTGCAGGAGGAGATCCGCGCTGAGGCACTGACCCGCAACATAGGCGATTTCGGGCGGTTCCTCGAGATTGCCGCCCGGCAGAACGGTCAGCTCACCAACGTTTCCAGCATTTCGCGTGACGCAGCCGTGAGCAGACAGACAGTACAGAACTACTTCGCAATTCTCGTCGACACGCTCGTTGGATCTTGGCTGCAGCCGTGGAAACTCAAACGCTCGACCAAGCAGGTATCACATCCGAAGTTCTACCTGTTCGATTGCGGTGTGGCTAGAGCTATGGCCGGACGAGTCGCGTACCCGCTGACGGAGGAGGAACGCGGCGTTGCACTGGAAACGCTTTTATTGAACGAGCTGCGCGCCTTCACCAGCTACACAAATCTGCAATACCCGCTTTTCTTCTGGCGCAGCCAAGGTGGGATCGAGGTCGATTTCTTCTGCGAGACGCCGGACGGTTTCGTCGCCATCGAGGTAAAGGCGTCACAGCGATGGGAGAAACGCTACAATCGCGGCCTCAACCGCATGCGACAGGAACTCGGACGGAACCGGGTGGCGTGCTACGGCGTCCACCCGGGCAAACGCCCCGCGAACTGGGATGGAATTCAGGTGATGCCAACCACCGATTTCCTGAAGCGGTTGTGGGACGGGGAGATATTGCCAGGCTGAGGCGGTGAGGAGTCTCTCTACCGCCTCGCCCACCACCGAACGCCATTTATCCCGGCGCCGCGCGATCCAGCGAACATCATCGCAAAGAAACTGGTTATGCGCCGACGCTCAGCGCCCGCCCCTCCTCTCGATGGGAGGGGCGCCCATGGCCTCCAGCGCTCGCTCGAGGGAAGGCACGACCTCGTCGGCGTAGCGCTCGATCTCCGCCCGGATCGGAGCCAGCTCGGCCCGACCGGCCTGCACCGACTGCCGGTGCATCTCGGTGGGACCGTAAGTCGTGCTCAGCCCCCGGTAGCCGACTGACAGCCGGCTCGACGGCGTCGGCGGGCCCCGCTCTCCGATCTCGCCCTTCGCCTCGCTGCGCCCCATCTGCTCGCGGAGCTCCAGGAGCTCGAGGCGGGTCTGGTAGAGCCGGCTGTTCAGGTCGGGGTCCGGCGAGTCGGCGCGGCTCAGCGCCGTCTGCATCGCCTCGACCATCTGGATCTGCTCCTGGAGCAGGTTCGATGCTTCGGTCAGATCGTGAGCGAACGAAACGACCTCCTCCCGGAATGAGGCGACGACATTCGCCGGGACCCGCTCCAGGGCGCCCTCGAAAGCAGCTTCGACCTGGAAATCCACCGGCCCGGCCAGCTCGGTAACCTCGCCCTCCTCGATCTTGATCAGCGTGGCCGTGTAGGTGTCGGGCAACGCCCAAAAGCCACCGCCGAACCCTTCATCGCCCTCCAGGCCGATCATGGCGTCGGACGAGTACTCCAGGTCCCAGGCGACCCGGTGGACGCCTGCGGACGTCGGGCCGGCCACGCGGTTGATGACCGTCCCGTTCCGGTCCCGGATCACGACCTGGACCATGGGGCCTTGCTCCCGCATCTCGGCCTCCAGGGCATCCCAGCCGGGGAACGGCACGTCCTGGCCCTCCGGAATCTCCCGCTCCCGCGCCTGCCGCTCGGCCTCCAGCGACTCGTAAGAATCCCGGAGCCAGTAGGTGAACACCGCGCCGAACGGCGGGTTGTCGGCCGTCCACTGGTCCGCTCCCTGGGAGTGCTGAACACTCTGCGGCTCGTACCACAGGGCCGGACGCGTGTCGAAGAGCATGGCTTCGCCGGCGAGCCCGACGGCGCCCTCCCGTAGCGGTGTGTAGTCATCGAGCACGAAGATACCGCGTCCGAACGACGCTGCCACGAGGTCCTCCCGGTCGCGATGGATCACGACATCGCGGAACGAAATCGTGGGCGCGCCCGGGAGCTCGGTCCATTGGTCACCGCCGTTAACGGTAAAGAAGACGCCGAACTCGGTGGCGGCGAACAGAAGGTTGGGGTCGACGTGGTCTTGCACCATCCGCCACACCAGGTGCCGGTCCGGAATATCTCCGGTAATTGACGTCCACGACCGGCCCCGGTCGGTGCTCTTCACCAGGTACGGAGAAAAGTCGCCGTACTTGTGGTTGTCCAGCGCCACATACACGGTGTTCACGTCGTGGTGGCCGGCCTTCACGTCGTTTACGAACGCCATCTCCGGCACGTTCGCCATCTCGCCCACCTCGATCCGGCGCCAGTTGTCGCCGCCGTCCTCCGTAACCCAGAACAGGCCGTCATCGGTGCCGGCATAGATCAGGTTCTCGTCCAGCGGGCTCTCGCCGATGGAGGTGACGGTGTTGTAGTTGGACATGGCGCCCACGTCCCAGGCGGCGTCCCAGCTCTGGACGCGCCCCATGATGGGCAGCTCGATCCGCTCCTGGCTCCGGGTCAGATCGCCGGATATGGGCGTCCAACTGTTGCCACGGTCGTCGCTCCGCCACACCCGGTACGAAGCATGGAAGATCCGTGTCGGCTGGTGGAAGCTCACCTCGATGGGCGAGTCCCAGTTGAACCGCTCGAACGGCTCGCCTTCCCGGGCCTGCGGCTGGATGTACACAGCCTCGCCCGTGGTCCGGTCCGTCCGCCACAGCACCCCCTGCTGGAACTCGCCGTAGTGGATGTTGGGGTTCCCCGGCTCCACGGCCTGGTCGTGGCCGTCGGCCCCAAGGGTGTGGAACCAGTCCTGATTCCGGATCCCGTAGTCGAACCGCGTCCGGATGGGCCCGCGGTTGGAGCCGTTGTCCTGGGTGCCGCCGTACACCTTGTAGAAGGGACCCGAGTCGTCCACGGCGATCTTGTAGTACTGCATCACCGGGAGGTTGGCCATGTAGCGCCACGTCTCCATGTCGTCGTAGGTCTCGTACAGCCCGCCGTCCGTCCCGAAGAGGATGTAGTCCGGGTCGTCCTTCCGGAACGCGATGGCGTGGTCGTCGCCGTGCTTGTTTTCGTTGTTGAGCCCGTAGTAGGTGGCGAAGTGGTCGTCGCTGACGAGCGTGGTGGCGCTCACTATGAAGAGGCGCCCGAACTCGTGCGGCGAAGCGTACAGTTCCTGGTAGTAATGAGGACCCGTGGCGCCCGACACCGCATCGGACATCTTGCGCCACGACTCGCCCCGGTCCTCCGACATCCAGACGCCGCCCTCGGTGCGGATGGTCTCGATGGCGGCGTAGACGAGGTCCGGCTTCTGCGGCGAGATGGCCAGACCGATCTTCCCCAGGGGACCGCCCGGAAGCCCCGTTCGAAGCCGCTTCCAGGTCTCACCGCCGTCTTCACTCTTCCAGACGCCGGAGCCGGGTCCGCCGCCCATGTACGCCGCTATCGTCCGGTGCCGGTCCCAAGTGGCCGCGTAAAGCCGGTCAGGGTTGCGCGGGTCGATGACGATGTCCGTGGCACCCGTCCACTGGTCGTTACCCAGCACCTTGCGCCACGTCTCACCGCCGTCGGTGGTCTTGTACAGCCCCCGCTGGTCGCCGGACCTCCAGAGCGGACCCTGGGCCGCCACCCAGACCACGTCGGAGTTCTCCGGATGCACGATGATGGTGGACAAGTGCTCGGTCTGCTCGAGCCCCATGTTCTGCCATGTCCGGCCCCCGTCGGTGCTCTTGTAGATCCCGTCACCGAACCCGGCGTGCCGGCCGCCCACGTCCTCGCCCGTGCCCACCCAGACGATGTCCGGAGCGCTCGGGTCGATGGTCACCGACCCGATGCTGTACGAACCCTGATCATCGAAGATCGGCTCCAACGTGGTCCCCGCGTTCACCGTCTTCCAGACGCCTCCGGAGCCCACCGCCACGTACATGACGCTCGGGTCGTGCGGGTGGATATCGATGTCGGCGATCCGGCCGCTGTTCAGGGCTGGTCCGATGGAACGGAGCGAGAGGCCGGACAGGCCGGCTTCGTTGAGGGATGTCTGCTGCGCCGACGCCGTGCCGGCGAAGAACAGGAGGAACAAGGCAGTGAAGAGCGTAGCTGGTTTTCTCATGACAGCATCTCGCAGAGTGAAGGGTACATACGGTAGTCTTAGCTCTCAGATCTCTTTTACCGATACACAGTATTTGCTGCGAATATGAAGGCGGGGAAGTCGTGTGTCTAGGCGCG
>CAZOJI010000115.1:0-5853 GCA_964580055.1 uncultured Gemmatimonadaceae bacterium
GTGTCCGGATCGGGTGGCAGTCCTCTAACTCATTGTTTTTCTGACACATAGAAGTCTCTGGCTGTGGCATGCCGCTTGCCCGCACACTTAAATTACAAATCGTTCTCGGGACGACTGCACAAAGGCGTACCTATGTGAGGAGAACAGGTAGTGGATGAACTGGCGAAACTTCGCGAGCGGGTCAAGGAACTAGAAAAAGAACTCTCCAACAACCGGGAGCGGCTCGGCATTCTGTTCGAGCATGCTCCCGATGCCGTATACCTGAACGACCTGAAGGGCGTGTTCATCGATGCAAACAAGGCTGCGGCGGAGCTCATAGGTTGCCCTCGCGATGAACTGCTTGGTCTTTCCATGTTGGAATCGGGACTGCTGACAGCCAAGCAGTTACCACTGGCTGCAAAGCTCCTGGCTGAGAATGCTCTCGGTAAGGTTGCAGGACCCGCTGAATTACGCCTGAACCGCAAGGACGGCTCACAGATCGTGGTAGAGATTCGCTCCTACCCGGTACGGCTGCCCGAGGGAGTGGTCGTGATGGGTATTGCGCGGGATATCACTCGACGGGACGCAGTCGAGTCTGCACTGAGAGAGAGCGAGGAACAGCTCCGAGCTGTCGTGGAATCGGCCGCCGACGCTGTCGTCATGGGCGACCACCGTGCTCGCATCAGAGTGTGGAATGAAGCGGCGTGCAACATCTTCGGGTACGCCGAGGGCGAAGTGGTCGGCGAGCCCATGGAGATGCTGATACCGGAGCGGCATCGCGGCAGAGGCGATTCCGCGTTCGGCCGTATCCTGGCTGGGTGTGGAGACCATTTGCTGGGTCGCACGTTCGAGCTGGAGGGACTCCACAAGGACGGGCGGGAGTTTCCTTTAGAAATGTCAGTGTCGGCGTGGCGGCACGGTCCGAATATGCGTTTCACAGCTATCATACGCGACGTGAGCGAGCGCAAAGCTGCGGAGAGAGCCTTGGAGCTCGAGCGCGCGTATTTCGAGGAACTCTTCCACAGCTCGCCGGAAGGAATCGTATTGATCGACGAGACGTCGCGAATCTTGCGTCAGAACGAAGAGTTCACCGAGATGTTCGGCTTCGGTCCGGAGGAAACCAGAGGGAAATGCGTAGACGACCTGCTTGCCCCGGAAGAACTCCGCGACACAGCCAAATTTCTGACCAAGAGAGCGGTTGCGAAAGAAAATATCTCGGTGGAAACGGTTCGCAAGACAAAGAGTGGGCGCTCCATAGATGTGTCGATCCTCGCTGCCCCGATTCGCATTGTAGAGGAGAATGTTGCGGTCCTGGCCATATACCGTGACATAACCGAGCAGAAACGTGCAGAAGAAGTCGTTCGAGAAATGCAGAAGCTCGACAGCTTGAGCGTTATGGCTGGAGGCATAGCTCACGACTTCAACAATCTGCTGGTGTCGGTGCTGGGTAACGCAGAACTAGCACTGATGGACTTAGACCCGGACGATCCGACCCGCGAGTTGATCGAATCGATTGAACGATCGGCTCACCGAGCAACCGACCTCACGAGCCAGATGCTGGCTTATTCCGGCAAAGGCAAGTTTCAGGTCGCACCGCTGGACCCGAGCGCGCTTATCGAGGATATGAAGAAATGGTTGAAGGTGGGAAGCAATAAGAGCGCGCTCGTGAGCTACAACCTTCCATCCGGGCTCCCCAGGTTTGACGGTGATTCGGCCCAGATCCGCCAGGCAGTCAGCGCCGTCTTTACGAACGCGATAGAAGCATTGGAAGACCAACCGGGACAAATAACGGTGAGCACGGGAGTTGAGTCTTTGGATCGGTTTATGCTCGCGGAGGCACATCTGGCAGATGATCTGCCGGAAGGGGAATACGTGTTCATTAGAGTGTCCGACACCGGAAAAGGCATAGACGAAGAAACTCGCAAGCGCATGTTCGATCCTTTCTTCTCCACACGGTTCACTGGGAGGGGATTGGGGCTCCCGGCGGCCCTGGGAATCATGCGAGGGCACGACGGCACATTGCACGTGGAAACAGAGGATGGATCGGGCACTACGGTGACGGCGTACTTCCCGATTGCAGAGGCATCTGAAGCCGCAGATTCGACCAGCGCCGGTCGGGCAATTGACACTTGGAAGGGAACCGGAACCGTTTTGGTTGTGGACGACGAGGCTGAAGTAAGATCGGTTGCTCAGGCAGTGCTCGAGAAATGGGGCTTCCACGTTGTTCAGGCCGCGGACGGCCGGGAGGCTGTTGAAGTGTTCCACCGGCAGGCAGACGATATTGAGGCCGTGCTGCTCGACTTCACGATGCCGCAGATGAACGGAGACGAGGCGTTCCTGGAGATGCACCGCCGAAACCCAGAAGTTCCCGTAATACTCATGAGCGGATTCGCTGAGGAGGACGCGGTCAGCGATTTCAGCGAGCGGGGGTTGGCAGGCTTCATTCACAAGCCGTTCCACCCTACAGTTTTGGTAGAGAAACTGAAACTCGTGCTCGGACAATGAGCGGTGTCTCTTTCTTCGGGACGCAGTTTTGCTTCCGTCGCCAAGGGACGGTATTGGAGTGACTGTCACGGGCGGTGCCGGCATGAACTCGTCGGGACGTAGGCAAAAGACCGTGCTTGTCGTGGACGATGTCGGAGAAGTGCGCGACGTAACTAGGAGAATGTTGGAACGAGAAGGTTACCAGGTGCTCACCGCCGTCAATGGACTGGATGCCGCCGAGGCATTCTGCCGGCACGAGAACGAAATTGATGTCGTGCTGATCGACCTGATGATGCCAGAATTGGATGGGGTCGAGGCTCTGCGCGTGATACACGGCGTCTACGAGGAAGCGAAGGTGATCCTCGTCACAGGCTACCCGGAGCATGTTGCCGCGGATCGCTGGCGCGAACTCGGGTTTGCCGGCTTCCTGCCAAAACCATTCACATCGTCGAGCCTTCTCGACACCTTGAGGTCATTGGAGAACGACTGAACTCCCGTAGCAAACTTGTCGAACTCACAGCCAGAGATCTCTGTCTCGAGTTCAGAGGGATGCTCCTCTACGCGTTGCGGAGTTGGGCTAGTACGCCCTCGTGCATTCTGTGGATTTCGGGCAGCAATTCGGCGCTTCTAGCCACGTCGCCTTCACGCCCCGCGCTCTCGGCCTGATACAACAATTCGGCCAAGGCATCGGCCCGCATTGTTGCGGCCGCCGATTTGTAGGCGTGAGCCGCGGCACTCACGTCTGTGGCGCTGCCGGACTCTACCGCGGTTTGCAGCGCTTCGAGTCGGCCAGGCGCGTCGTTCAGGAACGCCCCTATCAGCTCGTCCACGAGCTCCTCTAGATCTTGCTCGCGCATTTCGGCGCGAAACGCCTCCAAGCTGATGGGTAATTCTTCTTCTGTCATCGACCTAGCCCCACTCGAACTCTCAGGCATGGTGTTCAACCTTTTCCTCGAAGTATGCCTCGGGTGATCGCACGAACCACGGCTCTCACCCCGACTCGATTTGCTCGAACTGGGGTATGATCTTGGATTCGTAGCAATCCGGACAGATGCCATGCGAGAACGACGCATCGGTGCGCGTGGCAACGTATGCTTCGATCTGTTGCCAAGAGTCGTCGTCGCTCCGGATCTTCTTGCAATATGAGCAGATCGGGATCATGCCCTGAAGTTTGCGTACTTCTGCCTTGAGGCCCACTATCCGCTCGGCGACACGGAGTCGGGCAGCTAGTTCGTCCGTGCCGACAGGTTTGCTCACGAAGTCGTCCGCTCCTGCCGACATGCCCTCGAGATAACTCTGTTTGCCTGTTCGAGCAGTGAGCATTATTACGTAGGTGTACTTCTGGCGCTCCACTTCTCTAATACGCCGGCACAATTCGAGCCCATCCACGTTCGGCATCATCCAATCCACGATGACGGCCTCGACCTCGAACGTCTGAAACAGATCCCAGGCGTCATCGCCGTCCGTGGCTTCGATTACGTCGTGACCGAGCTTTTCCAGAGTCGTCTTGAGAAACAGTAGCGCCACCGAGTCATCATCGACTGCAAGGACTTTCATTTCAACGGCCCCAACTTGGCTTTTCGCCCACACGAGGCATTTGCACGGAAGTCCTGAAGTTGTCCAGGACGACCGTAGAGCCAGCTCCTGTACAGCATTATCGGTAAGAGCAGCGAGGACTTGACCCCGGGTAGGCCTACGCGATCCGGTTGCTCTGCGCGATTCGGCGCCTCGAGGAGCGAAATTGGTACGTGATCCGAAGCACCAGCCGCCTAGGTTTCCCCGGCTCGGTCAATTGGAGGTCTTTGAATCTTGCTTGCTAGGATACGCTCGGCGGCGGTACTGGGCATCGACGCCTATCTAGTGGACGTAGAAACCGATATCACGGTAGGACTCCCTTCGTTCACCACCGTCGGCTTGCCGCATGGCGCAGTGCGTGAGGGGAGGGAACGGGTTGGCGCTTCAATAGTCAACTCGAATTTCGAGTTCCCGCTCAAACGTATCACGGTAAACCTGGCCCCGGCCGACGTTCGGAAAGACGGGTCTGCATTCGACCTGCCCATTGCTCTTGGAATCCTCGCGGCTACCAACCAACTGTCGAGCGGCGGAACTCGAGCGGCGCGCAGGCCCACCGACTACGTGATCGTGGGTGAACTGGGGCTGGAGGGCAAGCTCCGTCCGATACGGGGCGTCCTGTCGATCGCTCTGGGAGCGAAAGCGGCCGGGCTCCGCGGGGTAATCGTTCCGGCCGAAAACGTGGCTGAGGCCGGTGTTGTCAGCGACATCGAAGTCTGGGGCGGCGAATGGCTGAGTCAGGTTGCGGCTTTCTTCTCGGGTGAAGACGCCCTGCAGCGCCCCGTGCAAGGAACCGCTTCCGAATGCCGGGAATCTCACGCGGACGAGGTTGACTTCTCGGACGTCAGAGGTCAGGAACACAGCAAACGTGCCCTCGAGGTTGCGGCGGCTGGAGCTCACAACATCCTCATGATCGGGCCGCCGGGCTCTGGAAAGACAATGCTCGCGCGGAGGATCTCGTCGATACTTCCTTCAGCCAGCTTGGACGAGGCGTTGGAGACCACGAGGATCCATAGCGTTGCCGGGCTGATCCGGCCTGGTGTTTCGTTGATCAGATCACGTCCGTTTCGAGCTCCACACCACACGATTAGTGACGCGGGGTTGATCGGCGGGGGCGCATATCCCCGGCCGGGTGAGGTGAGTCTCGCGCACGGCGGAGTTCTGTTTCTGGATGAGTTCCCCGAGTTTCGGAGGAACGTGTTGGAGGTCCTGCGTCAACCTCTCGAGGATGGCTTCGTGACCATTTCTCGAGCCCGCACATCACTCTGTTATCCCGCGCGCTTCATGTTGGCGGCTGCTATGAATCCTTGCCCGTGCGGATACTTCGGGGATCCTGAGAGGAGGTGCAACTGCGGTGAAATGTTGGTCGAAAAATATCTCTCGAGGTTATCGGGCCCGCTGCTTGACCGCATCGACCTCCAAATAGAAGTCCCTGCCGTGTCCTATCGTGAACTGTCTACAGATCGGGCGGGTGAATCCAGCGGAGCGATCCGGGCGCGCGTGAGCCAAGCGAGGAAGCGGCAACAGGATCGATTCAGCCGTCGGAACGGCGTCTTCGCAAACGCTCACATGGGGCCAAGTGGCATCAAGGAGTTCTGCGGAGTCACTGCCGGAGCAGATGCGCTGCTCAAGACGGCGATCGCCCGGTTGAAGCTATCTGCGCGATCGTACCATCGAATCCTGAAGATCTCACGAACGATTGCCGATCTGGCTGGGAGTGCGAGGATCGAAACCAGCCACGTCAGTGAGGCAGTGCAGTATAGGAACCTGGACAGGTTCGCTGGGTAATTGCTTCTCGAACGACAATGCCATTAGATA
>CAZOJI010000116.1:0-5845 GCA_964580055.1 uncultured Gemmatimonadaceae bacterium
TCTATCGGCTCGATCGGGTATTCCGCTCCGGTTTCCCCTTGCTCGAGTTCTATCGGCTCGATGGCCGCCGGTTCCATTGGGGCTTGGGGCGCTTCCGAGAAGGTCTCGGAGGGGTACTCCGTTCCTGTTGCCGGTGGCGCATCTGGGAGTGACTCAACCCGAGATTCCACCGGGGGTGATTCCTCCTGCATTGGCGAGACCGGCATCTCCGGCACCTCAACCTCCGGCTCCGGCTGCGCCGCCGGTTCGGCGCTTTCGAGACGAACCAGGCACTCGTGCGCCTCCTCGTTCATAGGATCCACCTCGAGGAGTCGATTGATCCAGTGCCGCGCCCCACCCGGATCGCTCTTCCGCTCTGCAATCTCCGCTAGCGACTTCAGGGCGATGATATTCTCGGCGTCCAGTTCCAGGACCTCCTCGAACGAGCGGGCAGCTTCATCGTCCATATTCTTGTCGAGATAACAGCGCCCCAGTACTATATGGGCGCTGGCATAGTCGGGGCGCTCTTCGATGCCACTCTTGACGTACTCGATCGCCAAGTCGACGTCGCCCTGTTTGCGGTATGCGTCAGCCAATGCAGCGAACCACTGTTTTGGGTTCTCAGCGTACCGCTGCTCAAGCTTCTCGATCTCTGTCCGGTATGCCATGGCGCATCTGGTTTCGTGTGCGAGGGTGCGATCGTCACGAACTTAGTGTCTGCCCGCGAAAACATCAACCTGAAATGTAGTCATCTGGGTTGAGTTTGTACGTTGTGCCGCTTAGACTTACCGCCTCTTACGGCGGTCCCACGTGCAATCGAACACGGGGAACCGCGGCACTCGCATTCCTCTGGTTCGGCCGAACTCCGCATCGCGGTGTTCTGTGCGGAAGCGACAAGGCTCAAATTCGAGCAGCAGGCGGGTTACGACAATGATGCGAACGATGCGCGCCAGCGCAAAGTGGATCATGGCGATTGTGGCGGTGAGTTTCGTCGGATGGATGGTGTTCGAGGTAGGTATGGACGTCACCGGTCAGGGCAGTACCAGAGCGACAGACGAGATTGCCACCGTCAGCGGGCACAAGATCACGGGTGAACTCTTCTACAGCGCCGTCCGCAATGCTCAGGAACAGCAGCGCCAAGCGGGCAACGTCATTTACACGCTGGATCAGCAGAGGGAATTGGAAAACCAGGTGCTCGAAGGGCTGGTGCAACAATTCGTGATAGAAGAGGAGACTCGGCGCCGCGGGATCTCTGTCACCGACGACGAGATCGCGGACGCGATGATGAACATGCCACTGCCTCAGATGACGGAGGTACCGGAATTCCAGACCGACGGGCAGTTCGACCTCAGCAAGTACCAACGCTACCTTCAATCACAACGGAACACACCCTTCGCGATCTCGCTTCAGGAGCAATATCGAGTCGAGCTACCACAGCGGAAGCTCATAGATAGACTCACCGCCGGCGTCGCCTATTCGGATGCCGAACTCTGGAGGCTGTACAGAGATCGCTACGACTCTGTCGCAACCAAGATCATGACCCTACTGCCTCAGGCCGTGGTCGGCAACGAGGAAGTGGATGTATCGGACAGCGAGATCCGGGCTTATTACAATTCGCACCGCGAAGATTTCGAACAGCCGGCCACGGCGTTTCTCAGCTACATCTCTGTGTCTCGGGTGCCGAACGCGGCAGATAGCGCCATAGCTCTCGAAAGAGCCAACAGTGTTCGCGCGGAATTGCGAGAGGGAGCCGATTTCGCGGAACTGGCGGCGCGTGAGTCCGCCGACTCCGCAAGCCGCCAACAGGGAGGCGATCTTGGCGAGGTGCAGCTCGGTACGCAAGTTGGCGCTTTTCAGGAAGCTGCAATGGCCCTGAGGCCAGGCATGATATCGGACCCGGTGCTCACGGATTTCGGATACCACATTATTCGCCTTCATTCCAAGAGCGACGCGGGGTACCATGCCAGCCACATACTGATCCCGATCGAGCTGGAGGGTGACCACCTGGAAGAGGTGGAGTCGCTGGGCGATTCGCTGGATTTCCATGCTGCGGAACGGGAGGATCCAGCTGCGTTGGACACGACGGCGTCGATGTTGGACATACCGGTGGAACGGGCCGGACCGCTCACGAAGGGCAGCAGGCTACGCTTGGGCAATCGCGTAATACCCGACGCCGGCATTTGGGCGTTCGAGTCGTTTGAGGGGGAGACGTCGAACGTGATCGAGACCGATCGCTCGTACTACGTGTTTCGTCTCGACAGCCTGGAAGAGGAACACATCCTGCCCCTCGATGAGGTACGCGACGCAGTCACTCGTGAGGTGATGGAGCAAAAGAAGTGGGAAGTAGCCGAGCAGCTAGCCATGGAAGTGGACGAGGATCTGAGAACTGGCACGTCGCTCGAGGATGCCGCCGAGACTCATGGACTCAGGACCATCACACTGAATCCGTTCACGCGTCTCTCTCCCAATCCCGCGATCGCCAACGAGCCGGAAGTGGTGGGAGTGGCATTTGGCCTGGATGTCGGTGAAGTCAGCGGCCCGGTCAAAACGGACCGCGCGATATTCTTCCTGGAGCCTACGGCAAAGATCCCGGCAGACAGCTCCGCATTCGCAGAGCAAATCGAACAGATGAGGGAAATGATCCTTCGGGAAGCGCGGCAGATGAGGGTGCAGCAGGTAGTCGCCTCGCTGATGGAGTCCGCCGATTTCGAAGACAACCGGGAAAACCTGCGACTGGCGCAGCGGGAAGAGTTCCGAGCACCAACCGGAAATCCATTGGGCTTCTGATCGAGGAGAGGCGGTCCGGCAAAAGAATCCGCCCCACCTACTCGCTCAGTTTCTTGGGCTCGCCATTGTCGTCGGGAGCAGAATCCAGACGGCGCGGTGGCGACGAAGGCTCGGCATCGTCCTCGACTGAACTCTGCACTTCCTTGAGGCTCTTCTTGAACTCCTGGATACCTTTGCCAAGAGAAGAGCCCATTTCAGGCAGCCGCTTCGCGCCGAAGACAAGGAGCAGAAGCGTCAAGATGACGAGCATCTCTGTCATGCCTAGATTGAATGGCATGGTGACCTCGCTTAGAAAAGAGACCGCGCCAACATATACGCCAGACCAACACCTATCAGTCCCAACAGTGAGACGTTGACAGCCAATGGTCCCAGCGTGGCGCTAAAAATGAGCAAATCAATGTGCAAGGGGCCAATAGAAGGCGCTACCGTCCACGTAATGAATTCAGCCGCCGGCACTTCCGGCAGGAACCGGTCCAACAAAGCGGACAAGAACCCGCCAAAGACGAATCCCAACGACAACATACCAATGTAAAATAACGGTCGCCTTGGTCCGATGGCCACTTGTTATCTTCTCCGTTCGACACAGTAAGTGATGCTCGCCCTGAGCGCTTCACGGGCCGGTCCAGGAGGCAGGTACTCTAACTCCGCTTCCGCGCTACCAGCAAGCTCCGACGCTCGTTCTCTGGCAGTGTCGATGCCGCCCCGCGCATCCACAATCTCGATTATTGCAGCGATCTCGGAGTCGTCAGGGGTCGGGTTGGCCATCAGAGCCTCTATCTGCCTGCGTTCCGAGGTATTCAGATAGGGTACGGCAGCGATCAGCGGTAGCGTCACTTTGTGTTCCCTGAGATCTTGGCCGGCCGGTTTTCCCGTAACCTCCTCCGTGGCGGTATAATCGAGCAAGTCGTCTGCGATCTGAAAGGCAGCCCCTAAATCCGTACCATAGCGACGCAGTCGTTCGCGCCACTGGTTGCCCCCTGCAAGGCCACCGAGCTCGCATGCTCCCGCCATCAGTGAAGCCGTCTTCGCGAGGATCAGCGAGTCGTAGTCTCGTTCCGTGAAGTCGAGACCGTCGTACGCTACCACCTCACGCATTTCGCCGATCGTGAGCTCATTGGTAACGCGACTCATGATCTCGAGAGCCTCCTGTGACCTGAGGTTCACCAACTGCTCTATGGCACGCGAGTACAGGTAGTCGCCCATTATGACCGCCACCTCATGGCTGAACTCGGCATTCACGGTGGGTTGGCCGCGCCGCAGCGCTGAATGATCTACCGAATCGTCGTGCAGTAGAGTAGCCAGATGAATGAGTTCCACTACCGCACCCAATGTCACTTCTCTCTCGCTTATCCTGCCGGCAGCCCGCGCCGAAAGGAGAAGCAGAGTTGGCCGGAACATCTTGCCCTTGATGCGGAGGAGGTGTTCGCCGACCTCATTGATGATGGGAACATCGGCCTTGACGACCCGAGCCAACTCGTCGAACACGGCATCGAGTTCACCACGCACAGGTGCCTGGATTTCCTCCAGGGTGACATTTGCGACATCAGGCCCCATTTGAATCAGCCATTCGCCTGCGTAAGGGAATTAACGCGATCGCTCACGTCCTGGAAGTTGATGTCGATGGAGAAGATTCGCTGGTAGTGGCCGAGGGCTTGCTCGTTGCGCCCCTGTTGTTCCTCACACCTGCCCAACCAATACAAGAGACCGACCTTGTCGTCGTCGCCACCCGGCTCCGATTCGATCGCGCGACGCAGCACCGTGGCCGCGACGGCAAATTGCCCCTTCTCGAAGAAGCACAGGCCCAGCGATTCCGAGGTTCGCAGCCTGTCTTGTGATCCGCGCAGCGCTTTCTGGAACTCGGAAATGGCCTCGTCGAGCAGCCCCATCTCCTTGAACGCTACGCCGAGATCGTAGTGGGCCTGGGCGTCGTCCGCCGCAATGTTGGCGTCGATTCCCTTTTTGAACTCCGACAACATCTCAGCGAAGTTCTTATCTTCGTCTTCGATGCTCTCGTCACGCTCGATACGCATGCGCGTATCCTTGACTACTTCGTCGTCCATGATGAGTGCACCGAGATCGACGAAGTCAGATCCCGCAGCCGGCGCTGCTGCCGGTTCAGCCAACGACGGCTCTCCGGCAGCCTCCTGAGCCGCTTCTTCAGGTTCGAGGAGACCCTCAGGCTCGGGCTCTGCAGTTTCGGGAATCTGAGGTTCGACAGCTTCCTGCGACGGGACCTCGAAAAACTCTGGCTCGTAATCCTCCGCCGGTTCCTGTTCGGAAGCGACTTCCTCGGGAACAATGGTTTCTAAAGCGATTGAAGCGCTTTCATTGCCGGGATCACGCTCCAGCACCCGCTCGTAAACGAAGCGGGCGCGGTCGAGTTCCTCGTTTCTCAAAAGAGCGTCGGCCAAGGCGAGATAGGCATCGACAAGGGGTCCGTTGTCACCTTCGTGCAGCGCGTATTCCACGCGCCTCTGATGGTAATGCACATTATTGGGATCGAGGCGAAGAAGCTCTTCCAGTAGATCCATGGCGTGACGAGTGTCTTCAACCGCTTGATAGGCTTCGAAAGCGATTTCCAGCTCTTGCACGCCGAGGTCTCGATCACCCGCCTCTATCAGAGCCTCACCCAACTCACGATGCGGGCCAGGAGCGTCGGGATCGTCAGCGACGGCGGCCTCCAGAGCGGAGAGGTCCGGTGCAGTGACACCGGGGATTTCGGGCGGCTCCAATTCTATTTCGCTTACGCGATCGTCTTCGATGTCCAGATCTATTTCATCGACTTCATCGACTTCATCGACTTCATCGGCTACGTCACCGGCATCGACCATTGGCAGACCGGCGAGATGTGGCACTTCGATTTCTTCTCCGGAATCGGCCTCCTCTTCATCCGGACCTTCGATCTCTGGGATGTCCACGTCTGGCATCTCGATATCAGCGTCGATTTCGGTGTCCTCGTATCCGCTACCGACAGCCGGCTCAGCCGCGCCATCCGAGTCTTCTGCGAAGACCGGTGTCCCAGCCTCCGGGACACCCGGGATCTCTTCATCCTCGCCCACATCCCAGGGAACCTCGAGCG
>CAZOJI010000117.1:0-5796 GCA_964580055.1 uncultured Gemmatimonadaceae bacterium
GTGAGCAGCGACCGGCCAAACGCGTCGAGTATGAGGCAGCCGCAGTAGGCGTTGAGGTTCACGATCCGGTTCAGGGCGCAGGTGTCCTCGCGAACGGTGGCAGTCGTGTGGTCGTCCGTGGATAAGATCCGGCCCAGGATCGCCGTCAGTCGGCCTTTGTGGAGAAAGCCGTTGAACCGGATCAGATGCAAATTCCCTTCAACAGGCTGCTACAACCGGCCTTCGTCTTGCGCTTGATCATCCGGACGTCTCCCGGCCACGCCGCTCCCGGACCGTCTCGCCCAGAATCACGGCGGCTCGCGTGGCCATGGTCAGCACGGGACACCAGACCGGCGGGATCTCCGGGTCGCTTGCCCCTTCCGCTAGCCGGGTGAATCCGGGCCTCAGCTTGCGCAGGTTGACGGCACTGGCGCCGAACATGATCATCATGCCCGCCATGACCGAGACGGCCGCGAAGACGAATGCGGTCGTCAGGCCCACAAGACTCCCTATCATCGTCCTCAGGATGATGGCCAGTGCAACGGAGACGACAGCCCATAACAGGATCACCGTCGCATAGGCGGGGAAGTTCCTGGCTGACATCAGCGGGTAACGATTCATTCCGCAACAGCTCCTCTCATCCACGGCACTCGCTGTCGAAACGGGGCATGCCGTCGGGATCGCCCACGCTCGGCCGGCAGGCCGGCTGCGCGGTCCCCGAGCCGTGTTTCGTCATGACGATCTGCCAGACCTGAAGTTCTCGAGCCCGGAAGGCCCCGGCGCAGGACAGCAGGTAGTATTCCCACATCCGCTTGAAGCGGGCGTCGTACCGCGGCCTGAGTTGCGGCCATGCATCTTGGAAGCGCGCGTTCCATGCCATGAGCGTCCGGTCGTAATGAGGCCCGATGTTGTGCCAGTCCTCGATGACGAACAGCTTCTCCGTGGCCGAGGAGATCTGCGCCATGCTGGGTAGGAGGCCGTTCGGGAAGATGTATTTGGCGATCCAGGGCTCGGCTCTGCCTTTGCGCGAGATGTTCCCGCCGATGGTGTGCAGGAGAAAGACGCCGTCATCCTCCAGGCACCGGTGGGCAACCTGCATGAAATCCCGGTAATTGTCCGCACCGACATGCTCGAACATGCCTACCGAGACGATCTTGTCGAACGATCCGTCAATGGATCGATAATCGCAGTCCACGAAATGGACCGGCAGATCGCGGCACGATTCCCGGGCGAAGCGCAATTGCTCACGGGAGACGTTCACCCCGGTGACCGTGCAGCGGTGAGTGTCGGCCAGATACCGTGCCAATCCGCCCCACCTGCAGCCGATGTCCAGCACCTGGTCCTCAGGCGTGAGATCCAGTTTTCTACTGATCAGTTCCATCTTGTATTGCTGCGCCTGTTCCAGGTCGTCCGTCCCGGCGAAGTACCCGCAGCTGTATTGGTTGCAGGAATCGAGAAACGAAAGAAACAGATCATTGCCGAGATCATAATGACGCTCGGCGTTCCTGCGGGAGCGGGATCTGGACTGGAGGTTGAACAGCAGTGTCGGCAGGAGTCCGATCCGGTATTTCAGGTTTCCGCGGACCTCACGTTCGATGCCGCCGGCCAACAACCGGCAGATCATTTCGTCCAACCTCTCGCATTCCCACCAGCCGTCCATGTAGGATTCGCCCAGCCCCAAATTCTTTTGCCGCCAGACCCGCCCGTACCAGCGATCATCCTTGACTTGAATATCCCAGGGATCGGGGCCGTCGATGCGGATGCCGGCGTGCTCCAGCAGCACCCCACGAATCGTATCCGAAAGCATGTCTCACCCTCCTTCGGCGGTGGCCGCGGAATCCATCGGACCCAGCAGCCGGTTCAGGTCTTCCAGGCCGTTCAACTCCCAGGATGCCCAGGGGACCTGGACGATGTTGTGGGAGTGCCGCGCGGTGATCTCGTCCACATGGCCCAGCTCATCGTCGATCTTGGCCAGGAGCGCTGGATCCGCGGTGCCCGAAAGCGCGAAGCAGCGGTTGATGATCCAGCCGTAGGGCTCGATCCCGGCCCGGCGCAGGTCGTCCTGCAGCGCAGCGGCCTCGTGGGTCGGCGATGGCCGCCGGCCGACCGGGCTTCGTCGAACCTTGCGGCGCCGCCGCAGGTTCGCTCCAGATGGACCGCAGGGTGGCCAGGCCGGTGTCGCCCGCCGGAGCGAACGGCACCCGGGTCGAAGGCAGGGCCCTCAGCGGGACAGGCACGGCGTCAAGGGCTCTTGACGATTTCGCCGCGAAGGCCTCGGCGACAGGATCACCGGATGCGGTCGTGAACACCCCGTTGATGACCAGGTGCTGATTGCCCAAACCCTGGGAGGCGAGTTCGTCGCTGGTGTGTTGAGCCTCCTGCAGGGTGAGGCCCTCCGGGCGCGCGACGAGCACCAGAAGCGTGAGATCGGGATTCTTCAGGGCGGTGACGACCCGCGCGAACAATTCCCGCTGGGCCTGAAGCCCGGCCAGCGGCCCCAGACAGGAACTGCCGGTCCGGTTGGCGGCGATGAAATCTTCCCAGGCAGCCGGCAGGCTCATCAGACGCAGCGTGTGCCCGGTCGGCGCCGTATCCAGGACGACATGGTCGTAGGCGGTCGACATGTTCTCGTCGCCCAAGAGTCGCGAGAATTCGCTGAAGCCGGCGATCTCGACCGTGCAGGCCCCGGAAAGCTGTTCCTCGATCTGCCGGATGGCCGCATCGGGCAGGACGCCCCGGTAGGGGGCCACCATGCGCTCCCGGTAGTTCCCCGCCGCGACGATGGGATCGATGTTCAGGGCGGACAAGCCGGGTACGCCGGGCACGACTTTGGGTATCCCCGTCAACGGGGTCTGCAGGACCTCGTCGAGATTGGACGCGAGATCCGTGCTGACCAGCAGAACCTTGCGTCCGCGATCGGCGAGCCTGACGGCGGTGGCGCAGGCCAGGGAGGTCTTGCCGACACCGCCTTTCCCGGTGAAGAACAGGTAGCGCGGCGCGCGGTCCAGCAAGGCGTTCATCCGCAGCAACCTCCGTCTCCCGCGCCGTCGCCGCAACACGGGCCGGCATCCGGTGCAGCAGTCGGGAACGAAGATTCCGCTGGGTCGGGTAGTTCCAGCGCGGCCAGCAATTCCTCCCGGTCCGGATAGAGGCCCTGAAAGCGGAGGCGGCCGTCGACGAAGATGAAAGGCAGGCGTTGTTCGCCGGCGTCGGCGAGCAGGGCCCTGACCTCGGCATCCTCGGCGAAGGCCTGGGGCTGTTGGCCCAGGTTGAAACGCTCGATCCTCACCCCGGGGCTTTGCTCCAAGCCCGCGAGGCTGCCGGCGAAGCGGGCCAGAACGGGATCGACTCCCGGCCCGCAGACGCCCGTCGAGCAGCACATGGCGGGGTCGAAGATGCGGAGGACCTTTTCGCCTGCGCTTCGGGCGGTCGACGGAACAGGTGTCTTGTCCGCCTGAGCCGCCGACTCTGCGATCGCCGGCAAGTCTTCCGCGGCGGCCGCGGAGTACTTCCGCATCGCGGCCATGGCCCCTTTCTCGACGGTGTGGCCGATGGCGATGGCCTCGCGGATGTCCGCGACCGCAATGCCGAGTGCCATGGCGGACCGGATGTGGTGGTCGAGACATGGCTGGCAGTGGGCTCCGACCGAGGCGCCGATCGCCACGAGTTCCTTGAGAGATTCATCTATTATGGTTCCTTTCGTCAGGACCGGGGGCGGGGCGCGCGGGCCTGCATCCGTCCGGTAGCCCGCTGCTTCCTGCACAGGTCATCGGGAGGGCAGGCGAGGATCTCCGCCAATCTCTTGTTGTCGTCGCTGAGGATGTCCGAACTCGTCAGCAAGGAATCCAGCCAGGTCCGGAGGCGTTCCGGAAAGGCCCCGTGCAGGCTGTAGAAGACCCAACGTCCGTCCTTGCGGGATGCGACGAGCTGGGCCGCCTGCAGGATGCTCATGTGCCTCGACACGGTCCCGGTGGCGATCCCGAGCAGCTCCGTGATCTGGCAGACACAGAGTTCCTCGCACGCCAGGAGGGCGGCGACGACCCTCAGGCGGTTGCCGTCGGCCAGGGCCTTGAGCGGGACGAGGATCTTGTCCATGTCGACTCCCCTGTTGGATATTTCGATGTTTAGCTAAACGGCAAGTTATGCCCGCCAAGGAGGAGTGTCAAGGCAGGAACCCCGAATCCGGAAAACGGATGTCGAAAGGCCCTTCAGCGAGACCCGGACACCATATGGAGCGCGAAGACTGCGGATTTCAGCTCACTAGTCCCCAGGCCATCTTCAGCGCGACGACGACCAGAACCAGACCGATGGTCCGTTTGACCTGGACTGCGTTGAGCCGATCGGTCATCAGCCACGAGCCGACGAAGGATGCGCTTGCCGAAGCCTTCTTCGGGTCGTAGCCCATAGCCACGAGCGCCGGGACGATGATGTTGCCGCCGCCGACGCCGAGCAGCCCTCCGACGAATCCCGCCAAGGTGCCCACGCCCAGGCCGGTCGACAGCAAAAGACCCTTGCTTCCGCCGGGGCTCCGCTTACGCGGCCGGTAGAAAAGCATCATCGAAAACCTGATTTTTGTCTGGTATATGGCTGGTGAGCCGAGCGAGGAACTCGAGGGCATCAGAATAGGAAATTGCTTTCCCCCTTTGCAAGTATGTCACCGCGAAACGAACCCGTCCAGGGGCTCAGCTGAACCTTGCGACGCCGTGCTGACGGCTGGAAGAGGGTGGATGTGCCGATTTCGGCTCACAATAGGGAATCGGCGGGGATACTAGCAGCGCTGATGGAGACACGCATTCATCCCAACCATCCCCGGAGCGGCGAACGCCCGGGGATTGGGTTGTGGTTTTAAACCGAAGCTGTACTAGCTGCCGACTTCCAGCGTCTCGGTTGCGCGCGTTGGCGTCGGCGTGTGGTTTGAGTGCGTCTCTTTTTATATGCTCAAGGATTTTGTCAATCGTTTTGGGGTCTGCGTTTTCCCTCGCGTACGGCCTCGGGCTCGACGGTTTCCAGTGGTTGTTCTCCAGTCCCGCACGAACTCGGCAACACCTAAACCGATGGATGTGGCTGTGGTGATGGCCTTGCCAGCCTCCGCGCGAGTCGAGTTTGAGACGGAATACGCCGGCGCGTCGCGAGCAGGCGCCGACTCGACAGCGCTCATTCGCTCCTTAGAGCCTCCACCGGATCCAAGAGTGAGGCCCGGTGTGCGGGATAGACACCGAAGAACACTCCCACCATCAGCGAGAACCCGAACGACAGACCCACGGATGAGGGCTCCACCTGAATGGCCCAGTCGGTGGCTGCCGCAAGCACGGCAGCCGTCCCGAGTCCCAGAGCGATCCCCGCTACACCTCCTCCCGTTCCCAGCATGACGGCCTCGACCAGAAACTGGGTACGGACATCCCTGCGCCGGGCCCCAACCGCGAGCCGAAGCCCGATCTCCCGGGTCCGCTCCCGAACGGATATGAGCATGATGGCCAGAATCCCGACCCCTCCTACCAGCAGGGAGACGGCGGCAATGCCCCCCACCAAAGTGGTGAAGGTGTCGCCGATCTCCTGGTGGGCAGCCATGAGTTCCGCCTGGGTCTGAATCTCGAAGTCGTCGTCGGCATTGGTGCGGTCGAGGCGGTGGCGCTCTCTCAGGAGCCAGCGGGTCTGTTCCGCCGCTTCCTCCATCTCCGCGTCGCTGCGGGCCCGGAGGTAGATCCCGCCGAGCCAGTCCTGGTTGAGCACCCGCCGCAGCGCGGTCCGCAGGGGAATCATGACCACGTCGTCCTGGTCGGCTCCCGAGAGGTCCGTGCCGCGAGGGCGGAGCACGCC
>CAZOJI010000118.1:0-5575 GCA_964580055.1 uncultured Gemmatimonadaceae bacterium
GCCGACCGACCTCCGACCTCTTACCATTACCCCCCGACCGCTTGGGGTCGTACGGTTCTTTTAGCGTCTCTACATCGAGCAGACCAGGCAGGAATCGCTTCCCGTCTTCTCCCTCGCCGTCGTAGAGGAGTTCGTACGCCACGCCGTGACCGCGATCTGCGCGGTGTACCAGGATGTATTCGAGGTCGATGAGTCGGCGTAGATGCAGCTTCACCTGTGTGGCACCCAAGCCCGTTATCTCTCTAGCGTCTCTCGCAAGGAATCGGATCGCATCACGCTCCACCTGGTGAAACTCACACTGAGCCTTGATCCACTCATCGAGCTTCGTGAGAAATCGTCTCGTTTGAGGCGGGAGTTCATCGAGAGAGTGACCGAGCACGAGAGCCGCCAGTTTGTTTGCCACTCTGATGTCTTCCTTCGTCACCTCGATGTAGGTAAGTGTTTTCCCTTCACGCTCATAGGTTTTCTGCTCACGCTGATGCTGGTGCAGGAGTGTCACCGTGTCGATCAGCGTTAGGTACTTCTCGTGATCCCGCCTGGTGCGCGTCTTCACGTCGAGGAAGGTGAGCTGCGGAGCGTAAGGGTTTACCACGGCGATCGGATCTAACAGCCGCTGTGCATTCCGCTGAAGCGCCAGCAGCTCGTCACGCTCGGCCTTGGCAAAGAGCCCTTCCAGTGTGCGCCGCTCTCTCTGCCTCGTGTGTATCGCCCTGGTTTGCGCTCTGTCTTCGTCTACGCTGAGTAACAGCGCCCGATTGATCAGCTCCTCGTCCACTTCCACGGCCGTCGTGGTCAAGAAGATCATCACCGGACCTTCTACCCTGTACGCGTGGGTTACGAGTTTCCCCGTCTGAGGGTCTTTTCCCGTGGAGGCGATCGTGAGTTCGCCCTCGCTCTGTAGGAGCTTAAGAGCGTAGCTCGCCCGCTCGGCGCCTTCCTCCTCCACGACGCTCAGGATCTTGTGTTTCAAGTCGGTGTCGTTCATGTAGAAGAGCGCTTGGCCCGTTACCGCCGAGTACTGCACACGCTCCTCTGACGGCACAAACGAAAGCACCGCTTCCATCAGGGCAGTCTTTCCAGCGGCCGATGCGCTCTGCACTATCACCGCCAGTGGCTCGGGTAGTTTCCTCGACAGTGCCGCGAGGTAGCCCACCAACTTGTTTGTCTCCTCTCCCACCACACCCACACGGTCGAAGTCAGAGAGAATTCGGTCTAAGAGATGAGGATCTTTCAGAAGCGAGAGAGCGGCTTGCCTTTCAGAGTCAGACATCGACACGGTTTGCTCGTCAGGCTTCTTCTCGAAAGCACCCTCTGCCTTCAGTGCCTCGCATTTGAGGAGCACCGTGCCCAGGTCTTTCTTGACGACGTCCGGAGTGACCTTGAGTTCCGCAGCCGCCTGGCTCACGAAGCTTGCTCTCGGACGTGCCGCATAGAGGTCAAGTGTGTCGACGTGCACACCCTCACCCCGACGCACAAGCAAGTTCACTTTCATCAAATCGGGACTCGTGTTCTTTGGAAGGCCACGCACGCGGTATTGTCTGTCACCGATCGAGAGCGTCACGTCGTCGCCGTCGATCTTCACCGGGATGTCCGGAGGCGCTGCTGGAGGCTCGGGTGAGGCGGTAGGGGCGACGGGCTCTGTGTGAGATTCGGCGGCTAAGGGTTGAGTGGCCTTTTCTTCTTTAGCCGTCCGCGGTATCGCCTGAGCCTGGCCCAGAAAAACCGCGTTACGAATCGAGAGTTCCAGAGCATTGTCTGCGGGTGGATTCTCCAGAGCGTAGGAGTTTGCGTCCATGCCCCTCGGAAACTGGATCCGGTAACACCGGAGGCCTTCAGTCGTGAGACGCTTGCCAAGCTTCCCTGCCGCTTCCTCACCCGCATCGTCCCGATCGTAGGCGATCAGCACCCGCTCGGTGCCGTGCTCGCGAAACGCCTCGAGTTGATCCTTTGTGAAGCCCTCGATACCAAAGCTTGCCGTCACATTCCGGAATCCGGCAGTCCAGAAAGTCAAAGCGTCGAGCAGAGCCTCACACAGCAAAATCTCCTTCGACTCTTTCAGCGCTTCCACGTTCCAGACGCCCCGGTGAGGACCGGGCAGATACATATGGACCGGCGTGCCCTTCCTCAAATCGTCTCTGATCTTTCGCCCGTAGATCTCGGTGACGTTTCCCGACTCGTCAAACACCGGCACCACCAGAGAGCCGTTTAGATGCTCGTGACCGCTCCCACGGAAAACGCCCAGCCCCTGGAGCCTGCTGCGTAACTCCAAACCAGGTTTGCCTTCAGGCAGTTGGTAAGAGAGTGTCCGGTTTGCATAGCCCAGCTTGAAGCGCTCGATCGCCGTGCGGTGGTTGAGGCCCCGTTTCTCCAAGTACCGGATAGCCTCGTCACTCGCGACGAGCGTCTCGTGGTAGTAGCCGACGACCGACTTCAAGAGCGACGCGTCGTCCATAGAAGCATCTAGGTGCACGGAAGGCTTCCTCACATCGGGCAGATCGCGTCTCAAGAGTTCCACTGCGTGCCGAAAGCTCACGCCCTCACTCCGCATCACCCAGTCGATCACACTGCCGCCCGTCTGACAAGCGCCCATACAGTGCCAGAGGTTTTTGGACGGTGTCACTACCAACGACGGATTCACGTCCTCGTGAAACGGGCAGAGGCCAATCCAGTCCGACCCGTGACGCTTCAGATCTACTCCAGCCCCACGCACCCGCTCTAGCACCGACACCTGCTCCTTGATCCTCGCCAGCTCAGTTTCGGGGATGCGGGCCATTTTCTCAAATCCTGTCAAGGGGGTAGAGGGAGGATATTCAGGTCTCTTGACCATGCGACGAGAAGGTACGATAATCGTACCCCTCAGTCAACTACACGGCACCGTTATCGGAATGCGGCCTTATCCTAGGAGACACCAAATGAAGCGGTGGAATGACTGCACCATGAAAGAGCGCACCGTAAAAGGATTCGGCAAACGGCTCCGCGAGCTGCGACAGCAGCGCGGAATGACTCAGACGGAGTTAGGTGACGCCGTGGGTGTTTCCAAGCGCGTCATCACGTACTACGAAAGTGACGACGCACAGCCGCCTGGCGCCCTGCTCGTCGACCTCGCGAAAGCTCTGAAGGCCAGCGCCGACGAGCTGCTCGGGTTGAAGGCAGTGAAGCAGAGCACCTCACCGAAAAAGGCTCGCCTCCTAAAACGCCTGGAGAAGGTCGACGAGTTACCACCCGCTGACCAGCGCGCCGTGCTTAAGTTCGTCGACGCACTCGTCACCACACGACAGGCCACAGGCTGAAGCTGTGAAGTTCGACGAGATCACAAGCCGCATCACCGGTCTCTCCTGCCCCATCTTCGGTGTCTCCTGGACACCGCCCGAACCAGACCGCAAGGTGGGGGGCCGCGTGATTGCCTACCTCGAGGATCGCCGCGTGCTCTACGCGCCTTCAGAGATCGAGATCCCTCACCACTGTGTCGATTCGGTACTTCAGATCCGAGAGTATCTGACTCACGAGCTGCAGGGGCTCGATCGTGACACGCCGCTCGCCGCTACGCTACGCGCTTTGAGAGCTGCCTGCAGGAAGTTCCTCGATACAATCGGCCCCATGGATCACCGTTACGGCCCCATCGGCCACGATTACCACGGCTGGGTGTTCATCACCGCCCTCGGCGAGCTGCGTGGCTCGTTCGGAATCCATCTCGCCACACTCGCCACAAGCTACGGCCTCGACATGGAAGACGAGCTCGCCTCCATACTGCCGGCGTCACCCGAAGACGAAACGACAGACCGCTAAGTAAAAAGCCCGGCCGGAGCCGGGCTCCGTATTCCGCAACATCGGTACGCTCGTAAACACAAATCCTCAGATTTGCTCTCACCTCACCGGAGCACAACGAATTGGGTAGTGTCCACCAGTACCTCAAATTCCAAGCCTTCAACAGTAGGCGGAATCATGTACTTCGAAACAAGGCGGTAGCGACCCGCCGATCTTAGTACGAAAGAATAGTGGCAGAAATCATCATCCGCTGCTGCATAAGGATCCGGAACGCATCTCAGATCAACAAACTGTGCAAACACCGAATTGGTCGGTAGTACGAACCGTGACTCCGGGACCCGGAAATAGTGGGCTGAGGTTAGGCCGGATGGATCGACCGTATCACCAGCTTCGGTCAGGATCTCGAAGAAATGTTCCATCGGATCGTTGCTGACCATACGAGGAGGACCATAGTTGGTGAGAAGCACCCAAAGGTGCGGTGCTTGTCCTATCTCGATTGTGTCCGTCACAAGTTCCACCTGCATGGCTACGCCATCGTCCGCTTCCATCGCGGCAGCTTGTGAAAGCAGCAAGTGTGTGTCAAAACGCGGCGTATCCCCTTCACGACACCCAAGGTTGAGCATTAGGCCCAATATGCTCGCAACCAAACATGGTCTTCTCACTTTTCGTCTCCTGCCTTCCCTAGATGCATCATGGAATAAGTCGCTCCCGACCCGGGACAGGAACCGTGATGGACTTGACGTAGTTGATGAACGCGTGTGGCTTCAACCCGATGCCAAGTGTACTCACCGCGTTGCTAATGCTCACGTCTCTAGCATAATTGTCGCTCGTGTGAGCGATATCCCACGGAAATCCTATCGGGTTTTCCTTGTGGTTGTGGTATACGGCTTCGTGCATCAGAGTGGCAAGCTGGTCAGCTGGCGCGAGGTCCTTGTTTATGCGGATCTCTCCATACGTCGTCTGACCAAGGGCACCTTCCTTGAGCTCTGTGAACTCAAGGTCTCTCTGCGTTGCTTCAAGGTTGTCTGCCGCTGCACCAAACAGGGAGCTATAACGGCTACTGGTGCTTTGCAAACTGCGCAGTGCGCTCACCGCCTCATGACAGTCAGCATCCTCTTCCTTACACAGCCCAAACGGATCCGAGAAGTTGATCGGATCTCCGCCGGCGAATCCGTAGAGATTTAGCCCTCCGGCCAGTCCTATCGGATCTTCTTGCGTAACTGTCCTGATCGACAAATTCCTGTACGACCGCGACGCCGCAATCCGCTGTGCTTCTTCTCTTTAGCCGCCAGCCTCTCTCCGATTTTGATCGTAATATGAACTCAAAATCGCCGACGTGCACTTTTAGGGGGGAGTGGTAGGGAGGCCTGTGCTAGAGAGGGATGATGGTGCATCGCCGGTGAAGAAACACTCTGCCGCGAGTATAGCAGCGACTCCTCACCACCACAAGAGCCTCACCCAAAAAGGCGAGGCTCCTGTATCGTTTGCATGTGATCGACGAAGTACCGGCCGCCGACCAGCGTGCTGTACTCCAGTTACTCCATGCGCTTGTCTCCTCCCGGAAACGCGCCTCTTAGCAGAACGTTCGAAAGGCTAGCTGCTCTCGGCACCATTCTCCTCGCACCAATGGCGGTGCATCATGCGCCCGTGGGGAGTCATGCCATAGTGGGCATCCCCGAAATCACCCGACGGCAGCGCTCCCTCAGACAACCCTTCTAGTCGCCTACCATCAGCGCTCAACACGTATGCCCTGACAGCTTTCCGTCGAATCAATCGAGATAGTGATTCAACGATGTCCTCACGCCGGAAC
>CAZOJI010000119.1:0-5485 GCA_964580055.1 uncultured Gemmatimonadaceae bacterium
GCTTAACCTATACGGGTTTGCGGGCGGAGACCCGATCAACTTCTCGGATCCGTTTGGGCTGTGTAAGGATGAAAATGGGGAAGAACGGCCATGCACTGTGACCTGGGCGGATGACTATGAGGGTCAAGACCGGGGCATTTCCGATGCCACCTGGGTGCTGGCGCAACAGTTGGCGGACGCTGCAGATGCTGATCTTACGCTTGGGTCAGGGCTCCGCAACACTGAACAGACCTGTCAACAAAGCCTTCACGAATGCGGCACCGCATTTGATATCATCATGATCAATGGGAGGGCCATAGGATCTGGTGGCGTATTCAATGAAGGCATGTCAAAGGCGGTTGGAGTTGTACAAGAGGCAGCCCGCGGTTTCGACGCAATCCGGGAGAACTACGGACCTGCTGGGTTATGGAGGAATGAGGGCGCGGGAGTCTTTGAGATCAGTTCGAAAAAGGTTCTGGGCGGTCATCTCGACCACATTCACATTGGGGGTCAACGTTCTCTCATGACACCCATGCCATGAGACAGCTACTGCTGTGTGCCGTAGTGTTGTTCTTCGCCGGATGTCAGGGCGAAGATGCCAGGATCAGGAACCAGCAGAGTGCGGTTGCTGATTCTGCCGAGCAGTTCGTAGAATCCGCGCGCACGAGCGCTGACTCGTTGTCGATAGATGCAGGCGTTACCTATTTCGGTGTAGTGACCGAGAGATTGGGGTGGGGCCCAAACACGTTTCTTGCAGGAGAGCATTTTCATGGGTACCGTGAAGGAGCTCTGTGGGTAGACGCAGGCGACCTACGACCAAACGTCTTCTCCGTCGGCGTGGATCTCCTCGCTCTGGCTCGGGATGGTCAGCAACTCACCGTGACGATAGACAGCGTCTGGCCAGGTCATAATCAAGAGTCATATCAACCCTCCTTTGTGATGCAGGATGTCGACCAGGGTGTCGACGAGTCCGATATTACATCGTTGCTGTTCTGGCAAGGCCCGGCTACGCTTCACTTCGTTGAGACTGAGTCGATCACCCTTCAGCCGAAGATGTTGGAAATGCTGGCCGCAGAGGCTGACTCCTTAGTCGATACGGCCATTGCGGAACGGCCCGAATTCAACCGACCTTCTTCATTCCGTTTGGAGGGATGGCAAGTTGAACGCCCCGCCGGTGAATACCAATGGATGACGGCTCGGTCGCGCGTAATGCTAGATTCGGGGGATTCAAGGGGGTCCTGCTTTGTCATAATCAACGCACGAGACGAAGAGATCGTGTATAGCACGTTTGGCCATCCGGAGTGGCATCCGGGAAGTAATGTTATGGCAATAGAGCCAATCACATACTTTCGTGTCGATGGGGATCAGAACACGTATTTCCTCGCAGAGCGCAACCATGCATGGGAGATGTACGACATGGCGATTATCGAGCTTCAAACTGGTATGGCTGTCTTGAGAACAAGGTAGTGGCCGGTATGCCGTTCGACCGTCAACACAAACACGCGGAGGAGGGACGTTTGTGGGCCGTGCTAAGGTTTCGAATGCTTGTCGCCCTGCTCGGTGTAGTATTCGGCAGTGGTTTCTGGTACGAAGTGGCCGGGCAGAACGGGCGTGCCATCCTGGCTTGTAGGACCACGCATGATTCCCTTGCTTCAATGGGTGTATACGGATTCTTCTACGACGCAGATCAGATACTCTGCGTCGCACCGAGCGACGATGCTGACGGGACTGACGTCCCCTGTCTGCGGATCGGTCAGGTGCACGTTGGGCAGACGCGTGAAAGTGTCGAAGGGCGATTGGGCTTACCGTTTCAGAATATTGAATCCCGTCTTCCGGGATTCACCACCAGCGCCTACATGGTGTTCCGCGATTCTGTTGCCAACACCGCGGCGTATTACGTCGTCGAGTACGAGCAGTTCGACGGTCACGAGATCGCCTTTTCTGTCCAGCTGACAGGCAGTCGACCCGATGCGCTGCATCACTTCTCGTGCCTGCACCTCGAGGATGATGAAGTAGCGTTGCGCCGGCAACTGGGCGAACCTGCTGAGGTGAGTCCTTTTCAGTTTGAAGAAGATGGCGTGAGCGGCGTAGTGTGGTCCTACGCGCCGCTACCCCTCTCGATTGAACTTGTGGACGGGAAGGTGTACTCGTTTCGCGTGTGGCGGCCCGATAATGTCGAGCCGCAGGAGCGGAGGCTGAGCTTGTTGGAGAATCGATAGACTCTAGCGCCGCGAAGCGACCAGCGCATCAACGAACTTGAGGACGGCTCTCTGATCTGCGGGTGGCAGCTCGTCCACCTTCTCCAAACGCTTCAGGAGCCTGGCCTTCTTCGGTGACGCTTTCTCTTTGATGGGCTTGATCCCGAGAAGTTCATCACTCGTGACCTTGAGCGTCGTAGCGAGATCGACGAGCATCGCGCCTGGCGGCTGTGCCTCATCGCCTTCGTAGTAGGCAATCACGCGGTTTGAAACGCCGACGGCATCACCCAGCTCAGCCTGGGTCATTGCACGTCGCTGCCGGATATCCCGTAGTCGTTTTCCGAATCCTTCGACGGTCCGCTCTTTCACGAGGCTAGCGCTCCACAGCTTCATTGAGTCGTCTCCATCATAAGGGTGGTTTTCGATAACGGGTGGTTTGCCTTGACCGTGATTTACGATTATCGTAAGTTTGCGTACAACGGTCAATGGTAGCGAATTCGTCTCCCTCCCCCCCTTGACAGGATTTTGGAAAATGGCGCGGATCCCGGAATCTGAGCTGAGCAGGATCAAGGAGCAGGTATCGGTGCTGGATCGAGTCCGCGGGGCTGGGGTGAGCTTGAAGCGTCACGGGTCGGATTGGATAGGGCTCTGTCCGTTTCACGAGGATGTGAATCCATCTCTGGTCGTGACTCCTTCCAAAAACCTGTGGCACTGTATGGGTGCCTGCCAGACGGGCGGCAGCGTGATCGACTGGGTGATGAGGAGTGAGGGAGTGAGCTTTCGGCACGCGGTGGAGCTGTTGCGGACGGAACTGCCGGACTTGAGGAGGCCGTCAGTGCGGCTCGACGCCTCAATGGATGACGTCTCACTCTTGAAAGCCGTGATCGGTTACTACCACGAGACACTGCTCGGGAGCGACGAGGTGATCCGGTACCTCGAGAAGCGCGGCCTCAACCACCGCACAGCCATCGAGCACTTCAAACTTGGCTACGCAAACCGGACGCTCTCGTACCAGCTGCCTGAGGGCAAAGAGGGGCAGGAGCTTCGTAAACGCCTCCAGGACCTGGGCGTTTTCCGTGGGAGCGGCCACGAGCACCTGAACGGCTCTGTGGTAGTCCCGGTGTTTGATGAAGCGGGAGCTGTCTCCGAGCTCTACGGCAGGAAGATCCGGGACGATCTTCGTAAGGGCACACCGGTCCACCTCTATCTGCCGGGCCCTCACAGAGGCGTCTGGAATGTCGATGCTCTCAAGCAATCGAAAGAGATCATTCTCTGCGAGGCTCTCTTGGACGCTCTCACATTGTGGACGGTCGGTTTCCGGAATGTGACGGCAAGCTACGGCATCGAGGGCTTCGCGAAGGATCACCTCGAGGCGTTTAGGAAGTACGGCACAGAGCGAGTCCTGATCGCCTACGATCGGGACGATTCGGGTGAAGAAGCGGCGGAGAAACTTGGCAAACGCCTCACGAAAGAAGGTCTCCGGTGCTACCGAGTGCAGTTTCCAAGAGGCCTGGACGTGAACTCCTACGCCCTGGAGAACCCGCCGGCGGACAAGGCCCTGGAACTCTCGATCCGTAACGCCGTGTTTCTGGGTCAGGCTCAGGCGGTACCGATAGCAGCTAAAGAGAAAAATGCAGCTTCCTCTTTAGCCGCCGAGTCTGCTCACTTTGAGCCCACTCCACCCACCGCCTCCCCGGAGCCACAAGCGGCGCCACCAGACGTCCCGGTCAAAGTGGACGGCGACGATGTCACACTCACCATCGGTGACAGACAATACCGCGTACGCGGGTTGCCAAAGAACACGAGTCCAGATGTGATGAAGGTCAACTTGCTGGTGCGGAGGGGCGAGGGTGTGCACGTCGATACTCTCGACCTCTATGCAGCGCGTCCGAGAGCGAGCTTCGTTTCACAGGCCGCCGCTGAGCTCAAAGTCTCACCGGACGTGGTGAAGAAGGACCTAGGCACGGTGCTCTTGAAGTGCGAAGCGCTCAAGGCCGAGGGAGCATTCGAGCGCAAGAGTGAGGAGCAGGCGGTGACGATGTCCGACTCCGAAAAGGAAGCCGCGCTCTCGCTCCTCAAGGATCCAAAGCTCTTAGATCGGATCCTGTGTGATTTCGACCGCGTGGGCGTGGTGGGTGAGGAGACCAACAAGCTGGTGGGGTACCTGGCGGCACTGTCCAGGAAGCTTCCCGAGCCACTGGCGGTGATAGTGCAGAGCGCGTCTGCGGCTGGGAAAACGTCCTTGATGGAAGCGGTGCTTTCGTTTGTGCCGCCCGAGGAGCGGGTGCAGTACTCGGCGGTTACGGGCCAGGCGCTCTTCTACATGAACGACACGGACTTGAAGCACAAGATCCTGAGCGTCGTCGAGGAAGAAGGCGCGGAGCGTGCGAGCTATGCCTTGAAGCTCCTGCAGAGCGAGGGTGAACTCACGATCGCGTCCACGGGGAAAGACCCTCAGACAGGGAAGCTCGTGACCCATGCGTACAGGGTGGAAGGGCCGGTGATGATCTTCTTGACCACAACGGCAGTGGAGGTGGACGAGGAGCTGATCAATCGGGCTCTCTTGCTCAGTGTAGACGAAGACAGAGCGCAGACGAGAGCGATACACGCGAGGCAGAGAGAGCGCCGGACGCTGGAAGGGCTCTTTGCCCGGGCCGAGCGTGACGAGCTGCTCACACTACACCGAAACGCACAGCGCTTGCTCGAAGCGATCGCCGTGGTAAATCCCTACGCCCCGCAGCTCACCTTCCTCGACGTGAAGACCAGGACGAGACGGGATCACGAGAAGTACCTGACGCTGATCGACACGGTGACGCTGCTACACCAGCATCAGCGTGAGAAGAGAACGCTTGAGCGTGACGGCAAGACACTCACCTACATCGAGGTGACGAAGGACGATATCAGAGTGGCGAACAGACTTGCCGCCCTCGTGCTCGGGCATTCGCTGGACGAGCTCCCACCCCAAACGAGACGATTCCTCACGAAGCTCGATGAGTGGATCAAGGCTCAGTGTGAGTTTCACCAGGTGGAGCGTGATGCGATCCGATTCCTCGCGAGAGATGCGAGAGAGATCACGGGCCTGGGTGCGACACAGGTGAAGCTCCACCTACGGCGCTTGATCGACCTGGAGTACATCCTGGTACACCGTGCCGAGCGTGGTCACGGCGTGGCGTATGAGCTCCTCTACGACGGAGAAGGAGAAGACGGGAAGCGATTTCTGCCGGGTCTGCTCGATGTAGAGACGCTAAAGGACCCGTACGACCCCAAGCGGTCGGGGGGTAATGGTAAGAGGTCGGAGGTCGGTCGGC
>CAZOJI010000120.1:0-5438 GCA_964580055.1 uncultured Gemmatimonadaceae bacterium
TGTCGATCGTTTTGGGCTCGGTGATAAATGAGACGATGCGCATTGTCGTTTCGCCACACCTGGGACACCTCAGGGGCTCGACTTCGAATATTCTGCTGGAAGAGGAATACCGGACCGAAACCCAGATGCACGCTCCCATGGAGCCGCACGGATGCGTGGCAAACTGGGACGGCGACAGTCTCACTGCCTGGGAGTCTACGCAGGGCGTATACAACATCCAGCCCGCTTTGGCTGGAGCGCTCGGTATGCCGCTCTCACGGGTTCGCGTAATCAACCACTACATGGGCGGCGGCTTTGGCAGCAAGCTTCAGGCGGGGAAATACACCGTCGCAGCAGCACTGCTTGCCAAGAAGGTCGCGCGACCGGTCAAAATCACACTGAGCCGAAAGGAGACCTTCCTCGCCACCGGCAATCGTCCGCCGTCAAATATGAGAATAAAGGCTGGAGTCAAACGAGACGGCACACTCACGGCACTGGAGTATGTCGGTACCGGTGCGAGTGGCGCGTACGGCAACGGAGGCGCGTCATCACTCGATTGGCTGACTAGGGATTGCTACCTCTGCCCAAACGTGCGGACGGAGACGCAGGGTTTTTTCACGAACACAGGGCCGTCGCGTCCAATGCGGGGTCCCGGACACCCGCAGAACGTATGGGCGCTCGAGCAGATGCTCGATGCTTTGGCGGTAGCGATCGACATGGATCCGGTTGAGCTGAGGTGGAAAAACATTTCCACTATCAGCCAGGCCAGAAACGGGATTCCCTACACCAGCACCGGTTTCAAGGAGTGTTTTGAGGAGAGCGCAAAGGAATTCCGTTGGCAGGAGACGCGAGCGGAAATTGCTGCAACTGGCACAAGCAGTCACATCCGCAGAGGGGTCGGTGTAGCAGGTGGCTCATGGGCGGCGGGTGGAGGCGGACCACCGTCGACGGCCATCGTTGAGCTCTATTCCGACGGCAGTCTTACTCTGAACATGGGGGCGAGTGACATCGGGTGCGGCACCAAGACCGTAATGGCGATGGTCGTTGCGGAAGAGTTGGGAGTGGATCCCAACGATATTCGCGTGGACTACTCTGACACCGGCACGACCCAGTTCGCAACCGCAAGCGGCGGCAGCAAGACGATCCCAACGGAGTCACCGGCTGTGCGGGCAGCGGCTTTGGAAGTGAAGCGTCAGTTCTTCGAAATCGCGGCCGCTGAGTTGGAAGTAGACGTTTCCACGCTCTCCCTGCAGGATGGTTCGATCGTTTCTTCAGCTGACCCGGCAAAGACAAAAGCGGTATCAGAGCTCACTGGACTCAGAAGGCGGAGATCTCTGACCGGCATCGGTTACCGCGGGCCAAATCCGTCTGGCAAGGCTGTGACGCCGTGGGCGGCTCAATTCTGCGAAGTCGAAGTCAACATGAAAACCGGCGCAATCAAGGTCCTCCGGTTCCTTGGCGCACACGACAGTGGCCGCATGATGAATGCGCTCACGTATCGCAACCAGGTCTTCGGCGGGATTACCATGGGCATCGGCTTGGGCAAGACCGAAAGGAGAGTCTTGGACGGGGTCCAGACAGGAAAGATGCTCAACGGGAATTCGCTCGATTACGGGGTGCCGACGGCGTTGGATGTTGCCGAAGAATTCGAGTGCGTGCCGATCGATCCACTGGACCAGGAGGCAAATACCGTTGGCTGCAAGGGCATCGGTGAGCCCGCGACGATACCAACCGCCGCGGCCTTTGCGAACGCGGTCTACCACGCAACCGGTGTGCGAGTCACAAACACCCCGATCAACCGAGTCAACTTCCCACAGACGCTTGCCGCAAGCGAACAGGGGGACTGAGCCATGTTGCCGAAATTCGCATGCGTACGCGCAAGCACGGTTGAAGAAGCAGCCCGAAGTCTCGCCGCCGATGGAGCAAGAGTACTGTCGGGTGGCTCCGATCTCATCGGATGTCTGAGGGACGGTGTGTTCGAAGCACCGCTTGTTGTGAGTCTCTCCGGACTCAGCGAGCTAAAGGGCATCAACAGGACCACGAACGGTGGTCTGCGCATTGGTGCGATGACCACAGTGACTGAGGTCGCTGCAGACCCAACGATCATCGAGAAGTGGCCTGGCCTTGCGCAGGCTGCAGGCGTGGTGGCAAGTCCACAGCTTCGCAACCAAGGTACGATCGCCGGCAACCTCTGTCAGAAGCCGAGGTGCTGGTACTACAGGGGCGAATTCAACTGCCGGCGAAAAGGCGGCGGCACCTGTTACGCTATGGTAGGTGAGAACGAATACCAATGTCTGTTCGGGGGCGCGCTCTGCTACATCGTGCACCCATCCGACATTGCACCAATCCTCACTGCACTCGAAACGACGATCAACATAGCCGGACCGCGCGGGACGCGGAGCGTGCCGCTTAGCGAGTTCTACGTTCTACCTGCAGACGACGCAACTAAGGAGAACGTATTGGAGCAGGGAGAATTTGTGACTGAAGCCGTTTTACCCGAGCCGGCGGCCGGGTTGCGTACATCGTACAGGAAGGAGCGCGACCGGGGTACATGGGATTTCTCTCTTGCCGGAGTGGCCCTGGCCATGCGGATGAATGGTGGTCGCGCAGCAGACGTATCTAAACTCCCGCGCCGCCTACATTCTGAATGCGTACTGGACTTTCACCAGGAACTGGTTCGACTGAAGCTCCCAGCGGTCCGTTAGATCCTGAATGTTGTAATTGTAGACGACAAATAGGTCGCCGAGCGGGTGGAATGTCCAGCGCAACCTGGTGTTTGCACCGAGTTCTCGGCTTTCGTTATCGTATTGAACGAAACTATTGACCTGCAGATCAGGCGAAAAATTCATCAATGCACGACCGGCGATCAGGTCTTGCGTGAAGTCTCCAAAGGGTAGGCGTCCCACGTTTCGTTCAGCGGAAATCTCGAAAGAAGCAAACGCCGAAGGCTTGATCGCGGTCCGAGCGGTTATTTGGTGGAGCGTTCCACCATAAAAGCTGCCAAACCACCATGATATTCGTCCGCTCACCAGACGCCGCGAAGCGAAGTCCTGCTCGAACCGCCACCGGACAAAGTTGTACGAACCGGCAGGGATCGTAACACCTTCAGCAATTTCGAATGGCGCCACGAGTCGCTCACCCTGCGGCACTATGTTGAACTCGAACCGATCGCCGCTCTCGAAGCGCCAATTAATCGGTGCAGTGAATACTCGGTAGCTCTCCCAATTGCCGTCCAAATCGAGTGCAAGTGTAGGTAAAAATTCGTAGAACATCTGCCGCAACCATGGCCAGGATGGACGATAGCGGAAGTTGACACCGCCACTCCACAGTTGAACCGAAGCGCGTGGCACAAACCCGAGCGACGGATCAAACGCATCTCCAATGCGTTTGTAGATCAGCGCAATGTCCCAGGTATCGTTCGGGTAGTCGAGTTTTGCTCCAAAGGCAGTCCGATCGCCATCCAATCCGTCACGATGGGAAACCAGGCCCCATGCCCCTGCAAGGAAGTTTTTGTCACCCCACAACCGCGAAGTCTGGTAAGTGAAGTCTGTGCCGACCATGTAGCTGCCGGGACGACCCTGTGGATCGCCAAAAGTCGCCATCATTCCGAGCGACGATTGCTCCAGGACATTTTGCTTGACCCTGACTACTCCCATAGTTGTCGGCGAAACGATGCCGTCGACTTCGCCTGTGCGCACGGCCAGCGCTCCGAAATTCGTATTCCCAATGCGGCCGTTGATTTTGCCGCCAGCCTGCAGCGGCACTTCTTCACCCTCGAGCAGTCCGATCGTGCGGCTATGGAACGGAACCAGGTCGGTGCTGTGCATCGCCCTCAAGCCGATGCCAAAGTTGAAGATGTCTGCACCTTCGAGAAAGAAGGTTCGTTTCTCAGGAAAGAATAGCGAGAACCGCGTCAGGTTCGTCCGTCTAGAATCCACCTCGGTCTCACCAAAATCGGTGTTCGCCGTTCCTGAGATTATTACGTTCGGACCGATCCGTTGAGTCACATCCAGGCTCGGCTCGAATACATCGCCCAAGTTGTTGATGTCCGGCTCGGGGCCTTCTATTTTGCCCACCAACCCGGGTCGCACAGTCAGGCCGATGCCGAAGCTGAAGGTGGGTAGGCCCACAAGCCGCCCGGCACGACTCGACTGCGAGATCTTCGCGTCGCGGGTTGGGCTCGACCAGCGACCATTCTCCTGTACTCCCTCGAGTCGGCGTTCGATATTGAAGCCCCATTCGGTCAGTCCTTTGCGGAAGCTCAGGCTCTGAATCGGAATGCGGATCTCGGCAGACCAGCCGGACGGCCCGCGAGAGGTGGCGGCTTCCCACGCAGTGTCCCATTCGGGGCTCTCACCCTCACCATTACGATCTACCAGTGCGTCGTACCTGGCACCGGAAGGGTTTACCGCGAAGATGTAGCCCGTGCGTCCATCGAGAAATGTGTCGAGGATGAATTTCACGTGATCTTCACTCCGCAACTCAGAGTCACGCGCTTTCGAAAAACTCACGATTCCGGATCCGACGGGATCCTCGCATATCACCCCGACCACAATCGTGCGCGAATTAGCCAGCACGCGCACCGTGGTACTTCCGCCAAGCTCGTCACCCTCTACCGGTTCGTACATCGTCAGACTGGGGATAGCGTCGGCCGAAGCCCATGCCGGCTCATCGAGTATTCCATCCAGACTAAGCTCTGTTGAAAGCTCGCCGGCGCGCAGCGATGGGAGGTTTCCATTCTGCGCGTTCGCGTCGGCGGGCAACGCAAGCAAAACAACTATTACGACCAACCATGCGCACGCAGACGCACCACCACCATGCTTCCCGCCACCAATATCAATCATCAAACTCTCCAATAAACTCAGATTTTGGACCGCACGAATACGAAGTACAGCACCAGCAGCAGGGCCAGAGCCCACATCGACCAGCGCACACCGCAGGCCCGTCCGGATAGTGCCTTCACAACAGGGTAGGTCACCAAACCAAGCACTATACCATCGCCGATCGAGAAAAGGAACGGAATCCCAACCAGCAACAAGGCCGGCGCGGTTATCGGCGGATAGCTACCCACCATCCCGACGACCGGCGAAACAAAGAGCGCGAGCAGGAACAGGCACGCTACGGTAACCGCTGTAAGGCCCGTGCGACCGCCGGCTTCGATACCAGCTGCAGTTTCGATGAAACTGGTCACCGTACTGGTACCCAGACATGCGCCGGCAGCGGTGCCAATGGCGTCTGACAGCATCGCCTGGTTGGCTCGTGGCAGCTTTCCATCCTTCATCAGACCCGCCTGCTCACCCACCGCAATAAGTGTCCCGGCCGTGTCGAAAACATCCATGAAAAGAAAGATCAAAACGACTGGCAGCATCGGTATAGGATTTTCCTTTCAGCCCTTGCAAGTATTCGAGCCTTGCAAGAACCTGTCCAGGCATTGGGAGAGGGATATGTGAGGCTTTGGC
>CAZOJI010000121.1:0-5346 GCA_964580055.1 uncultured Gemmatimonadaceae bacterium
AGTCGCTTTGGAACCAAAGTAGCTGCCCATGACCGCGGCTCACTCTCAACTAGGATGGACCGCAGATTAGATGAAGATTCCTATGTTGTCAAGAGCCGAGGTAGGCGGTTCTTGGATCGGAGGGTATGATCATGGCTTGGTCCTGTCGGGTGCGATGGCGAAGTACCCCTGAATAGTTACCCCGCAAGTTCGTTCAATCCTCCACAAATGTCCTAATTCCGACATATGATGCCCCCAAAACGCTGTTGTGCGAGAGCGCAGAAGTGTAAGAATTGTGGGCAGTCTGCTCGGACCAACAAACCGATGAAACTTGAGCCCGACCGCCTCCGCCGCGGCCGCGAGTACCAAGAGAATGACCAATCGCTCGAAAAGTGTCCACATATGGACATTTTATGCAGCGTGATGTAATATATGTGACATTAGAACCAGGAAACTGACATAAATGCCCGGATCCCGGAAGAAATGTGAGAAACTTGACGCGATCAAACGGCTCGTCGAAGCCGGTGCGTACCACTATTCGAGAAAGGTCCAGACGTTCATTGAGGAAGGTTGGTTTCGGCTGGAGGACATTCAGGATTGCATAATGAGCGCGAAAAGTGTTGAAAAGACCGAAGTTGACGAACTCGGCACCGCTGTGGACGGGTGCAAATACACGATCTTGGGGACCGACACAGAAGGCTACCGCTTTTACACGTGCGGCAAGATCATCGCGGACGCTAACGATGAAACACTCTACTTCTTTATGACAGCCCATGAAGACGAAGCAGCCTAGGAGGGGGTGGACACTGTGAGCAAAATCGGCTTTGAGTATGCGTGCCAGGAGTGTGGGCGCGGAACCGTGAAAGAAAAAGTGCATCCCGAATATCGCACAAAGGTTCGCGGCCAGCCGTTTCTCGTGAATGACGCGCACGTCGGCGTGTGCGATGTTTGCGGGGCGGAGCATTTCGCGGCCGAGGAGACCGCACGGTGGCACCGGTTGTTCGAGGAGGAGCAGGCGCAACAGCAGCTCACGGCTCAAGACATCAAGTGGCTTCGCGAGGACTTACAGCTTTCCATGGAGCAATTCGCGGCACTGGTTGGCTGCACGCGCCAATCCCTGCATAACTGGGAGCGCGCAGATCGCAAGCGTCCCCAATCTCGCATGGCGGATCTAATGTTGAAGCTCGTTCGGGAATCACAGAGTGCTGGGCAGATAGATGTTATTGAGTTTCTTCGCAACCAGGCAAGTGAATTGGGGATCACGATACCTAAAGCAGAGGCTTTCGGGTGGAAGCCGCTCGTCCTAGAGACTCGGCGCATGATGGTGAGGGAATCGAACGTAGACGTGACAGAGTTGGCAGCCGAATCGGACCAAGAGGAGGACGTGCGTTTGATCGACGCTCAGACGAACTATCGGGTGGGGACACTACTGTTTGATTATGCGACGGCCTCACTCACAATTGAGTTCTCACCGACCGCCCAGCTGAATCGATTTGACGCCGACATTCTTTTTCTTGATGGGCACACTGAGCAGGTACAGTTGGTCGAGGTCAAGGAGCGGCGTGCTGCACTGCTGAAGGGGCGAGAGTACTCGAAGGTGGATGTCGAACGGATAACCATCCTGCCACCGTCTGATACCAATTGAGCAGGCTAATGAACCCAGACCATATTCGTGCAGAAGAACGGTAAGATTGACGGAAAGGCAGCGCCGTTCATCTATTGTGGGGATTTGGAATTCGTGCAGTGGGAGGACGATAATCCGATTACGGTGAGGTGGAGGTTAAAGGCGGCGTTGACGACGGCCCAAGCCGCTAAGGCAGGGCCATTGCGCCCACACGTTAGGTTCATGCTTTGTTTGCCGTCCTACTGCAACCGGATTTCGTCGCCGCCCTTCTCCACCCATTCTCGCACGCGCCCCACACATCGATCGAGATCGTCGCGAACCTGATAGACCCAGAATCTCATTACGTCCCACCCCAGCTCTAAGAGTCGTTGATTCCTGATCTGATCGCGCCGGCACAACTCGCCGTCCCAGTTGCGGTGGTATCGCTCGCCATCGATCTCAATAGCCAACCGGCGTTCTCCGTCAACAAGGGCAAAGTCCAGCACGTATTTCTCCACAGAATACTGGGGAAGCGCCCGAATGCCGTTTCGGTAGAGCGCTCGGTAGAATAGATGCTCCCAGTCGGATACGCTGTCGGGATTCGATACGGCCGGGTATTCGGGACCCAAGTCTGTCGCCGCCGGTGTTGCATCGGGTCCGTCGCCCTTTCCAACTTGCTCCGAATAGGCCACGAAACTCTCCAGGTAGCTCACATTGGAATTGAGCGCAGCCTCCTTATCACCAACCACGATCAGTGCTGCTCGGGCGCGTGTGATCGCAACGTTGAAGAGGTTCGGATTACTGCGGAGGAAGCCAAGGGCTGCGTCGCTAATGCCGGGCGACACGACCGGACTGAAGATCATGACGTCTCGCTCGTCGCCCTGGAACTTGTGAACCGTGTCCACGAGGAAATCCGTGTCCGCGATCCGATTGGAGATGTCTTCTCGAGCATTAACCAGATCTCGTATTCGATTCGCTTGCGCTCGAAACGGACTGACCACACCGATGCTGCCAAAATATCCTTGATTCAACAGTCGCTCGATCTCCTTCACTACCGCTCGAGCTTCCACATCATTCACCGCTCCGCCGCCACCTGGGCGAATAGTCTTGCCGTGGACGTCCACCCACCGAACGGCGGGTTCGTCGAGACGAGGGCGAAGCAATCGATCGTAATTTGTCGCGATCCTTAGGCGGCCATCGTAAAACGCCTCGTTCGAGAACCCGATGATGTCCGCGTGCGAGCGGTGGTGATCACGCAGCGCCACTATGTCTTCGCTACGGCACAGGGTGGTGGCAAGATCAAAAAACGATTGGACCGAATAAGCCCATCCAAGATGGCCCTCCAACAAACCGTGTTTGCTCAGCAGTTGCTGGTCCTGCTGCTTCGATAGCGTGCTGATGTGCTTTAGCTGCAACGGGTCGCCAATTACCACGGCGTGACGCGCCCGAAACAACAGTGGCAGAACGGAGGCAATGTCACACTGGCTTGCCTCGTCAATCACGAGCACGTCAAAGAAACTCGGCTCGAATGGCAAACGCCCTCGGGCTGACAGCGAGGTGACCGCCCAGCAAGGAAGAATCGAAGTGATCCGTGGGTACAGGCTGTTGTAACGCTGGAACACTTCGCGACCCAGCCGGTGTTTTTGATCGTTCGCTGAGACCATCATCTGCAACAGGGCGCTGTAATCCCCCAAGAGCTTCCGTTGTTCCGCGCCAAGCCGTGAAGGCTGGAGCCGCAACCATGACCGCCACAGCGACTCGGAGTTCTCGGAGAGGTCGGCGGTCAGTTCGTTCCGCTGTCTGCTGATTTCCTCGAGCGACTGTGCCTCTGTGAGCGCTGCCAACTTCTCGAAGTACAGCAGTGTCGCAAGAGCCTGTGACAATCGCTTCTCCACTCGGGTGCCGTACTGGATCCATTCGTCGACCGTATTTGGTGAATCGGGGCGTCCTTCCGGGACCGGCAATCCGATGCGTTCCGCAATCTCCTCAAAGGACCTCCCTGCATCAGCCAATCGTTCGTAGCGACTCTTGCAGAAGAATCGCCAGGCAAGCCTCGTGAAGAGGTGCTGTTTGCCCCTGTTTGCCTGATCGACTGCGGCCAGAAACGTTCGAATGGCCCGCGTCAGCACCTGACGGTCTATGCCCCGCAGACGACCGAAGACCTCTTCTCCCAGCTCCTCACGGATATGCTCCACATGCTGTTCTTCAAGATCCACTTCGTTGCGGAGCTTCACCACCGCATTGAGTTCGGCATCCAGCATGTCTGAGCGCTGTTGGATTTGCGCGTGGACGGCCTCACACTCACGATACCGTTCGTGGTCATCCGGGGTTGCCGTAGCGGCCAACAGTGAAGTGAGGTATTCGGTAAGTCGCTGTTGGAACTGATTGGCCCCGAGGCGCAGCAGTACGGGCCAAGAGCCCAGCGCATTTACACGAGTTTCGACGACGTCAACCGCCTTGTTGTTCTTGCTGGCGAACAACACCTTCTTACCTTGGCGCGCAGCGTTCACCAGTATCGACATCACCACCTGAGACTTGCCCGTGCCCGGCGGCCCGGTAATGACGGTCAGCGGGTTAGACAACGCCTGCCGCACCGCCTGGCGTTGCTCACTGTTCAGCGGAAGAACCTCGAGCAGCGGCTGTTGGTCGGCTGGCGGCGAGCTAATGGTTGGGCTGTTTAGCCATGTCCCGAGGGCCGTTTCCCGGTACTTGGGCTCCTCGATACTCTGCAACAGCCGGAGCTCGGATTCGAGCCCCTTTGTGTAGGGTGAACGTTCGGCAGCAATGAGAATGCCCCGATTATAGATGCCCTGCTGGGTGATTCTTGAGAGGGGAATCCCGCTGCTCAACGCATACGGTTCGATCTCTTCTTGCCAGTCCCAATCCGGCCGAATCTGTCGTAGCCTGGCCACCAATTCATCCACGTCCGGCTGCTCTCCAGCGATGTTGCCCAGCCCTAGTTCCTCCGCCAGCTGGATCGCCTCTTCCATTATGCCTGTGTTGCCAGCATAAGAGAGCGCTCGCAGCGCCCGAAAGTTGATCTGCGGCAGTTCGTCTGTGAGAGTCGGGTTGCTGTACTTGGTGTCGGCTTCCTGAAACGCGAAGAGTAGCACCGGCTCGGCCATGAAGCCTTCCCAACCCTTGCGAGAGCGGATCAGGTTGAGTCGCACGGGGTAGCCCAAGAATATCGTCTGCCTGTTCCGATCCCGGCGAATCCTCCCCAGGAGTTCTCGGCCTGCGTCCGTATCAAAGGGATCGACCACATCATCATCCAACATCGGCAGCGCCTGAATCTCTACATACTTGGGGTCGTCATATTTGGAAGCGGCGAACTCGCTGACCCCGCCCAGGTCATCGTGGCTCAAGCAGTCGAGATAGTACCGACACAGTTGGGCGAGCGGCGTAGTTGGCCGCTTAGGTGCTTGCTCCTCATGTAATTCGACCCCGGCAACTTGCTTCGGGTGCCAGCCGTAGCTGTTATCCTGATGGACCTTCCCCTTCAACCCACCGCGAAGCACTGAGTTGACGAGCTTCCGGTCAAGACCAAGGCGCCCTGCGATTTGCCTGGCTTGTTGGCCAGGTTTCGCAGTAATCGCCTCGAGGATTTCTCGGTCCAGCTCGTTCATCGGATCCCAGTCATACGATGGTTTCGTCTCTTAAACGCATAATCAGGGAATCAACCTCAACAGCGTATCCCAAAACCCAGCGGGCAAGTACGCGGTATGGCAACAGAATGCGGCGATCTGGGACGGGTAGGTGCATGC
>CAZOJI010000122.1:0-5191 GCA_964580055.1 uncultured Gemmatimonadaceae bacterium
GACCCAAGACCCAAGACCCAAGACCCAAGGGCGAACATCGAACCAGCAATCCCGGGTCCATTGCTCGGGGCGCACGACACCCGCTACGTTTCCCCTGCTCCAAGAAAACAGTGAAATGACAGAGAAATCGAACACAGACCAAACGGATGTCCGGCCGCCGGGCGATCTCAATCCGCGGACGGATCCCCCCCTGGATTTTCCGGATGCGCCTTACGGCGAGCTGTCCCCGGCAGATTATCAGGTTCTCGGTTTCATCTCAGGCCTGGAGGTTCATCAGCAGCTCGAGACACGATCGAAGCTCTTCTGCCGTTGCCCTGCGGGTCGGAACAGAAAGGACTACGACGCGGAGGTGCTGCGGCACATGCGGCCCACCCTGAGTGAGCTGGGGGAATACGACGGCACAGCACTGATGGAGTACAAGACCAGGAAGGAGATCGTATACCGGCTGGAACGGGGATCGGTGTGCACGTACGAGATGGACGACACGCCCCCCTTCGAGATAGATATGGAGGCTGTTCGAGAGGCAGTCGAGATCTCTTTGTTGTTCAATCTGAATCTGGTTTCGGAACTGCACGTGATGAGGAAGCAATACCTGGACGGGTCGATTCCAACCGGCTTTCAGCGAACCGCCATGGTTGGATTGACGGGCGCTATCCCGTTCAGGGTACCCGAGATCGGCGTGAATCGTGAATTGCGGATCCGGCAGCTGTCGCTGGAGGAGGATTCCTGCCGGGAGGTGTCGGACATCGGGCATCGCATCACGTTTCGGACGGATCGCCTTGGTATGCCCCTCATCGAGACGGTAACCGAACCGGACATGGTTACGCCCCTGGAGCTACAGGCGGGTGGTCGCCTCCTGGCCAGAGTGGCACGCGCCAGCGGCAAGGTGTTGCGCGGCCCCGGTGCCGCGCGGCAGGATGTCAACGTTTCCATTGCCGGCGGGAGGAGGATAGAGATAAAGGGCGTCGACAATCACCGGCATCTGCCGCTGCTGGTTCACATCGAGGCGTTTCGCCAGCTCAACCTTCTGCGCATCAAAGCCGAGCTCGAGCGTCGCGGAGTGGAGAGCGCCATGTTGGAGATCCCGGAAATCGGCCTCCCCTGGGAGAAGTCCGACAAGGTGATCGATGCAGGTCCGGCTCTGGGCGATTGTGATTTTGAGCCGATCCGTCAGGCTCTCACCAAGGGTCATAGGATCTGCGCCGTTCGGTTGCCAGGCTTCGCCGGGTTGTTGAACCACCCAACACAGCCGGGTGTCACGTTCGCACGCGAGTTCGCGGATCGAGTGCGCATTGTTGCGTGTGTAATAGATCGGCCGTTCTTGATACACTCCGATACCCGCGATTACGGTCTCGATCCGCGCCAGTGGCGCGGCCTTCGCAAGCAGCTCGAGGCTGATTCGGGTGATGCGCTGGTAGTGGTATGGACACCGGAGGAAGATGCTGCGACGGCGGTAGGAGAGTTGTTCTTGAGGGCGCAGCACGCGTTGACGGGTGTGCCCGCCGAAACACGCCAGGCATTCAGAGACGGCACTACCGGGTTCGAGCGTATCCTGCCGGGTCCGGACCGAATGTACCCCGACACGGATACGCCGCCGCTCCCCATCTCGGATGCACTCGTGGCGGAGGTCCAGTCCCAACTGCCCGAGACGCCGTGGGACCGAGAGCAGCGTTACGAGAAGCTGGGCTTGCGGCCCGCCTCCGCGCGCCGCCTTGCGTCGTCGCCCTGGGCGGATCTGTTCGACGAACTCGATCCGGCGGCAGGAGACGTGGCAATTCGCCTTGCTCACGCATTAGAGAAGCGAATCCCTTTTTGGAGGAGAAAGACGGGCGAGACGACTCTCCCTGAACATGTCCGGTTTTCGCCCATGGTTCGGGCACTGGAATCCGGTGACGTCAGGCTGGAAGCGACGGACCGTATGGTCGATGCGGTTCTGAATTCTGAGCCTCCGGAGCCGGGAACCTTGGTGGCGCATCACCGTCGCCAGGCTGACGATCTCGAAATCTTGGAGAGGTATCTCGAGGAGATCGAACGTGAAGTGGCTACCATGCCGGGACGGTCGTTCGACACGCTGCATCGTTGGGGTATGGGCAGGCTCATGCGTCACTTTTTGGGTAAGCTGGATCCCAAGGTGGTGTCGGAGCGTTTAGCCGGTGCCTTGGCCCGTGCGATGGATGGCGACAACCGCGTGCGGGCGAGTGAACGCGATGCACTGGGGGAGCAGGTATGAGCGGAGCGGACGATCGCTTCAAGGGCTACCGCGGACCTTGTCTGGATCTGATGAAGCGTTTCGACGTCCCCGTGTGGAGCGAGGTGGTGGCGCGCACGTCCCGCGGTGATTTCGAGGGTTTGGTGTTGCCGCGATCGGAGACGAGCGACGCCGAGCATCTGGTGTTGAAACTGGTGAGCGGTTACAACGTGGGGCTGCGCTACGACACCATACGAGAGTTGGAGAAACGCGGCCACAAGGAAGCTCTCTACAAGATTCCAGAGAAGGAATTCCCGGTAAACCCCGAATACCCGCGCGTGAAACTGCTGGGCACGGGTGGTACCATCGCCTCAAGGCTCGACTACCGGACCGGTGCTGTGATACCGGCCTTCAGCCCGGGGGAGCTGTACGGCTCCGTTCCCGAGCTGGCCGACATCTGTAACCTGGAAACCGAGAAGCTCTTCGGCGTGTTCTCCGAGAACATGGGGCCCGAACAGTACATGGTTCTCGCGGAGAAGGCTGGTGAGGCGATCACCGACGGTTACGACGGAATAGTCATTGGGCACGGCACCGACACGATGCACCACACTGCGGCGGCGCTGAGTTTCATGGTACAGCGGCCGGCGGTGCCTATCGTCATGGTCGGTAGCCAGCGGTCTTCGGATCGTCCCTCGTCGGACGCCGCGCAGAATTTGATAAACGCGACCTGGGCTGCGGCACGCGGTCCTATTGCCGAGGTGCTGGTGTGCATGTTCGGGCCAACATCCGATCGCTACAACCTGTTGCACCGCGGAACACGGGTCCGCAAGATGCACAGCTCGTACCGCAGCACCTTCCGTACACTTGGAGATATTCCACTCGCGATGGTCGAGGAGGGCAACTTCACGCCTCTCAAAGGCGATTACCAGGTACGGCGCGATGACCGCCACGTGGAGGTGCACGCCGTGTTCGACGAGAGGGTTTCTCTACTCTACTACTATCCCGGCATGCATGCCGACGTGCTGGATTGTCTCATCGACAAAGGGTACAAGGGCATCATTATCGCCGGAACGGGTCTGGGCCATGTGAACCGCAAGACCTATCCGGCCCTCGAGCGTGCCCGTGACGAGGGCGTGCAGGTCTACATGACGCTGCAGACCCTGTGGGGATTCGTGCAGATGCACGTCTACGAGACCGGACGGGAAATACTCGGTTTGGGTGTGGTGCCTTTGGAGAACATGTTGCCCGAGGTAGCCTATATAAAGCTGGGGTGGGCGCTTGGCATGTATCCGGACGATCCGGATGCGGTGCGCGGCCTAATGACCGATGTCATCGCCGGCGAAACCACGGACCGTGAGCCTCACGACGGTTATCTCGTGCTACAGGGAGGCGTACCCGAAGTTCGGGAATTCATCGAAAAGGTTTGGAAATGAGTGAAGCTGAAGGCACTACACGGAACATCGAGTCCCGGAAGGGGCTGGTCAAAGAGATCGGCAAGCCTCGTGACAAGTGGACAGTTGACGATCTCGTGGCAGCCTTCGAGCGGCGCCGCATTCAGTTGTTGAGCCTAATGCATGTCGGCGGCGACGGTTGGCTCAAGACCCTCGATTTCGTTCCTCGAAGCAACTCTCATCTCGTTGACATCATCGAGGGGGGCGAGCGTGCTGACGGTTCGAACCTCTTTAGAGATACTCGGATCAAGGCCGAGGCATCGGACATCGTGCTCCGGCCGCGGGTCGAATCCGCGTTCATAGACCCGTTTTCGCCGAAAGAGACATTGGTGCTGCTGTGTGGTCACGCCTCTCCGGACGGATCCCCCCTACCGGAATCACCGGACACAATCATCAGACGTGCCTGCGATTACCTGCTCGAGAAGACGGGAGTCGAGCTGTGGGGGCTGGGGGAGGTCGAGTACTTCCTCGGCAAGCGCAGGGACGAGTCCGACATCTACGGCGCCGACGACCGTGGCTATCACTCTGTGTCGCCGTTCGTTTTCGGGGAGGGACTGCGCCGCAGAGCGATGGCGATACTGGGAGAGATCGGCGTTGCCATCAAGTACGGGCACAGCGAGACAGGGTACATCGAGGCGAGGGAAGCGAACGGCGTCATCTGGGAGCAGCATGAGATCGAGATGGCGGAACAGCCACTTCCCGAAGCAGCCGACGCGATACTGCTCGCACAGTGGGTGCTCCGCAATCTGGCCCACAGTGTCGGCCAGCGATGCAGCACCGCGCCGATGATGCTCGAGGGACACGCCGGCAACGGATTGCATTTTCACTTTGCGTTCCGGGGGGACGGTGAGCACCTGGGCGTACGCAGTGAATCCGGAGAGTTGAACGATCCGGCTCGCTGGCTCATTGGCGGGCTGACTCAGATGGGCGGCGCTTTGATGGCTTTTGGAAACCGCGTGGAGGGCTCGTTCGCGCGGCTGCTGCAGGCGAAGGAGGCACCCAACTCCATAGTCTGGGGCGATTTCGACCGCTCCGCTCTGATTCGGCTGCCTGTAGTGCCCAGGGACCCCTTGGGCCGTACGGTGGGCAAACCGACGGTTGAGTTCCGTCTGCCCGACGGGTCGGCGTTACCTCACCTCCTGATGGCGGGAGCGGTCCTCGCCATGGTTCACGGTCGGGCTATCGAGGATCTGGATGCTCTACTGGAGCGAACCAGCTCAAAAGCGAGGGGGGCGGCGGTCGAGGCTGCTGCAGCCGTTCCGCGAAGCTCCCATGAAGTCGCCGGCGCCTTGGAGCAATCCCGCGACGCTCTCGCAGCGGGCGGTGTCTTCCCGGCGGGCTACATCGACGCAATGGTGGAGCAACTGCGGCGGTGAGGAACATCCAATGGCCAATGTTCAATATCCAATGGCCATTGTCCAACGATATCTAAGCCTAACCCTGGTCGTTGTTTGGGGAGCGATGTTTCATGTTCGATGTTCCCTACTCCCTAATTCCCACTCTCCACTCTCCACTCTTCACTCACCACTCTCCACTCACCACTCTCCACTCT
>CAZOJI010000123.1:0-5150 GCA_964580055.1 uncultured Gemmatimonadaceae bacterium
GTTGGGAGCGGGGAGCAGGTCGGGTGAGTTCCTTGGCGACCCGTTTGAGACCCCAGGGGCTCGCGGCTAGTCATCCCTTCTCAATGGCAAGTCGAGTTTGAAGCCGATCTCCCCGAGTGCCACGAACTCCGATATGTCCTCACCCTCCACGTGTCGAGCATTGCGGACGAAGTTCCGGCCCAGGTCCCAGCTCACCCAGAAGAATCGATTGGGCTGGTAGCGGCCGCGGAGGCCGAGCCGGTAGGTGGTTTCCTTGACGCCGAGGAAGATCCAATCGCTGGCGAGATATTCGTTCATGGGCGGGATCGAGTCACGGAAATCCCCTTCGCCCTGTCTCAGGATTTCGGCAACAGGCGTCACCTGAAGGCCGCGAACCGGCGTGAATACGTCGGCGGATACGGTCACGCGATCGTAATCCGAGAAGTTCAAACCGAGCCCGCGCTCGAGGAAGCTGTAGCGATCGTATTCGGCGGGCGTCCTATACGCCCATGCCGAGGCACGCTGGTATTCCAGCCCCAGCTCAATGCAGGGGGCGAAAGACACACCGCGCGCTCCCAATGTGAGTGCATAGAGCGGTGCTTCACGGTCTTCGCGATCGCCGGCACCCACGTCGATATCATCGAGGAGGCCCTCGAAATAGAAGATCAACCCGTTAGCTCGGTACCAGGCTTGCGCGTCCAGCATGAGGTTCTGCCGTAACTCGACCGGTTTGTTGTCGTTGTCGAAAAACAGAAATTCGGCCGGATTCATGAATCGAAAGGACGAGACATTCTCCGTGCCGGCGAACAGGATAGACTCTCCGAAAGACAGCACCAGGTTTTCCGACTCGTAATCCAGGCGGTGACCGGCAATGTATCTCTTGCGCTCGTCGATCGTTTCCAGCTCGCCGGTGAACGATCGCAGAGCGAACCTACCTGCACGCAGCTCGAACCCCAACTGCGGGTAGGGCGTCGAGACAGACGAAACCAGAAGACCGGGCGTGCCTATCCCGAACCAGTTTCGCTTCAGTCTCCCGAACGTCACCGATCCGAACGGGAACACCGCCGACACGTAGGCGTTGTCAGTGCGCCCGCCGCGTCGCATACCTGGATCTATCCCGTCAGGATCGTAGTCGAAGTAGTCGTCTCCGGCCACGCGGGTTTCGGCTACGAACACTCCGGTCTCCAACCATCCTGCCACGGAGGCTCGGGGCCAGAAGCCCTCGTCTCCGAAAGGACGCAGAACGTCCAGCCGCTCGGTGGACGCAGCCCGAGCTCCGGCGGAGATCTCCATACCCCATGCCCCACGCTCGCGGCCCTCGATGCGATCCAGTTCCGGTCGCAATTCCTCGTACAGGAGATCCATCCAACTCGCTTCGGGCTCCGAGAGTTCGCCGGGCTCGATTCGTGCAAGCCCCTGTGCAATCTCCATGCGCCTGTACGGTTGCACCAGAGGATTCAGGTTCTCCAGGTGACCACGGACCCGAAGACGCTTCACATACTCGTAGGCCCAATGATCGACGGGGAGGTTGCGCGAAGCGGCGCTTTCCTGAGCCCATATGCCGGCAGGAAAAACGCAGAAGAGCAACGTAGAAACCAGCGCCCCGTAGGCAGGCGCCCAGCGTCTCAAATGCGCGATCAAGCAGTCGGTCCTGCGAGCATAATCTACCATTGACGCTCCTAGTCCTTGCGAAAGAAAAGCAGAAGACAACGCAAACCTCCGGAAAGTCAGCGATCGTTTGAAGAGAACTTTGAAAGGTAGGCAACCAGTTCCCCGGCATCACCCCGGCGTGCTGAGACGAATACCGGTTGCTCATATTGTCCGACGGCCTCGAGACGGACAGCGTCTTCGTCTTCGACCCGATCCATCTTGTTGAACACGTGCACGATGCGGCGGCCGTCTACCGCCAGACCTCTCAAAACGTCGTCCACGATATCCACCTGTTCCTGCCAGTTCGGCAATGCCGCGTCAACCACGTGCAGCAGGATCTCGGCCTGCGCCGCTTCCTCGAGCGTCGCCTTGAAGCTCGCCACCAGGTGGTGCGGCAGCTTGCGAATGAACCCCACCGTATCGATCAAACGGAGTCTCTTGCCATCTCCGAGCGACATCTCGCGTGTCTTGGTGTCGAGTGTGGCGAACAGGCGGTCCTCTACGAACACCTCAGCGCCGGTGAGCGCGCGCAGCAGGCTCGACTTGCCGGCGTTCGTATAACCGATCAGCGCTGCCGTCGGAATCGGTCTCCTGCCTCCGCGCAATACCTCGCGGTGCTTTTCCACCTTCTCGAGCTTCGCCTTCAATTGACCGATCTTGCGACGGATCATGCGGCGGTCAGTCTCGATCTGCGTCTCGCCCGGCCCCCGCAAACCGATGCCGCCGCGAATTCGCGACAGGTGAACCCACATGCGCGCCAGGCGGGGCAGCAGATATTCGAGCTGCGCCAGCTCGACCTCCAGTTTTGCTTCCTTGCTCCGGGCACGGGTAGCGAAGATATCGAGAATCAGTTCCGCGCGGTCCATCACACGCACTTCGAGCGCATCTTCCAGGTTCTTTCCCTGCACCGGAGAGAGTTCGTCGTCGAACACCACCAGCGAAGCACCCGTGTCACCGCAGAGGTCTCGCACCTCCTCGAGCTTGCCGGTACCGATATAGGAGCGCGGGTTCGGGGCATTAACCTGCTGCAGCATCCGGCCCACGATCTCCGCTCCGGCCGTGTCAGCCAGCCGTGCCAGCTCGTCGAGGTGTTCCTCGGCGCGCCGAGCATCGGTAGTTCCTCGCCGGGGCGCTCCCACGAGGATGGCTCGGTCGGTAGGGTCTGTTATCTCTATCAAAAGGTCTGCGACTCAGTTCTGCGCGTTGTCGTAATCCGCCACTCCGTCCATATGCCGGAATATGGGGAAAAACAGAACGGGGGAAAAGGGATACGGACCGGCAAACAGTCAACAAAGACCACAGGGCACGGCATCTGCGGTGTGGCAATAGTCACCGGCAAGCCCTACCTTTGCGGCAGGAGAGATTGGACAGGGGAGCTAATGAGGCCCAAACACATGCTGGTGACCGGCGGCGCCGGTTTCATCGGTTCCAACTTCGTGCGGTGGGTGTTGCAGCAAGATCCCGAGGTGTATGTCACCAATCTGGATCTGCTCACATACGCTGGGAATCTGGAATCGCTGATTGATGTCGATAAGCGCTACGGCGGGGAGGGCCAGGGACGGTATCGGTTTGTGCGCGGCGACATCAGGGATGTGGAGTTAGTCAGGGAGTTGCTTGGTGGGAAGCGGGGAGCGGGGAGCGGGGAGCAAGATTTCCCGGTGCCGGACGCTGTCGTCCACTTTGCTGCCGAGTCTCACGTGGACAGGTCCATCATGGGGCCGGCACGGTTCGTCGAGACGAATGTAAACGGCACTCTCTCGCTCCTCGAGGCGTGCCGAGCGGAGTTGGAGAACAGCCCGCGCGAGTTCCGATTCGTCCAGGTCAGCACCGACGAGGTGTACGGCAGCCTCGGCCCGGATGATCCCCCGTTCACGGAGGCAACCCCGCTGGCCCCGAACAGCCCCTACTCGGCGAGCAAAGCGGGCGCCGGCATGCTGGTGCGGTCGTACTTCGAGACCTTCGGGCTGCCGGTCATCATCGCACGCTGCTCCAACAACTACGGCCCGTATCAATTCCCCGAGAAGCTCTTTCCCTTGATGATCACCCGCGCCATTCACGACCAGCCGCTGCCCGTCTACGGCGACGGCAGAAACGTGCGCGACTGGCTGCACGTGCACGACCACTGCGACGCGTTGTGGGCCGTTTTGGAGCGAGGCGCGCCGGGAGCGGTGTACAACATCGGCGGCGAGGCGGAGGTTGCCAACATAGAGATCGTCAGGCAGCTCCTCGGAATACTGGGCAAACCCGACTCATTGATCCAATATGTCACCGACCGGCCGGGCCACGACAGGCGCTACGCCATGGACATATCGCGCATACGCGAGGAGTTGGGCTGGGCGCCCGAGCATACGCTGGAGGAGGGCATGGAGGAAACGGTGCAGTGGTACTCGGAAAACCGGCGATGGTGGGAACGCGTGTTGAGCGAGGCCTACCGGGCCGCGTCGGAGATGTACCTGGATTCCGGCTGAAGGCGAACCGCTCGTCTCATCTGACTCGAGAGATCACGCTGCCGAGAACATCGCACCCAGGCCGCGGTGGCTGCCTCTGACCTGATTTCGATTCCGCTCCGAGACTCGCTTTCTCGAGCCTCAGCGATTTCTGAGTTGCAGCAACCTCTGTAGAGCCTCCACGTCCGCGCGGTCCAGCAGCCGATCGGTCTGTTTCGTGCGAATGAGCGTCTCGATATCCACGAGCGGTACTTCGACCCCGTCAACTGTGACCGGTGACACCCGGGATGCCGCATCTGTATACCGAACGTTCCAGGCGACCGTGAAGATGTCGACGCTTGGCACATCACCCACTACCGTCACGTGAGCGTTCGCGACGGTCTCGGCGTCCAGGTCCTTCGCAACGCCGAATGTGAGATTGCGCAGCGCTTCCAACACCCGCGCTGCATTCTCGGGTGTTGCCTCGATAAGAATGTCGACGTCCTTGGTAGCCCGCACAACGCCGTGCAGGATGACGGCGGCTCCGCCCACCAGTACATAGCGCACCCGTGCGTCGTTCAGTAGGTGACAAACAGACGCTATGCGTGACCGAGGGCTGGACTCGGCAACGGCTCCCGCAACGGGACGTACGACCAGCAGATCCGATCCAGCAGCCCGCCACTGTTGCAGGTCTTCCGGGTTCGGAAGCGTTCTTGCCCTGGGCGGCGTCGCAGGCGCGAACGGCCACGCTTCCTCCCAAAGGGCATCGGCGTCTCTTGCGCGCGCCGAGTGATCCAGGGCCAGTCCATCGAGAAGCGTCAGATCGCGGGCGTGATCGAAGCCCTCTATCCGACGATCAGAGAGATACTTCCGCACCGCTTCGGCAACTATGTAGCTCCGCGAGCGGCGCCGGCGCTTTGCCTCGGCGTCCAATTCGGCGGGCAGGTCGTCTGGCAAGGATACTGACAAGATCTTCGTCATGTGGAATCCCATGCGGCCGAGGTTTGTTAATAAGTGTTAATAATACACCGAGGCTCATAGCGACGGCAGACCTCGCTGGGACATCGGCTATTGCCTACGTTGAAGCCCGCGCTG
>CAZOJI010000124.1:0-4929 GCA_964580055.1 uncultured Gemmatimonadaceae bacterium
AGCCGGATTGAACTGAAATCGGACGGGGACGCCATACCCCAATGATGCCTATACCGTGACTTTCTTCTTCGCCCTCGCCGTCGTGCCGCGAACGACTCCCCTTCGTTCCGCCAATCCCCAAAATACGTTGGGGTGATCTGCAAGCACCATGAGGAGTGTGTCCACCGCCTTCCCTTGACTGACCGTCCCGCGCTCCCACCGAACGACTGTCTTGGGGCCGGTGCCAAGAATCCTCTCGAGTTCGACCTGGGTTACCCCGTATTTGTCGCGGATCGCTTTGATTTCGCTTGGCCCCAGGAGCCCGTCGTGTTTCCGCTTGACATCAGCCGACGCACGGCTCGATGCCAACGATTGCTCGCGAGTGTAGAACTCCTGTTTGCACTCCTTACACGCACTCCATTTGTCCTTGAACGTCAACTCTCTGCCATCCGTTGCGACTACGCTGCGAGATTTCGTTACCACCCGAGTTTGCCGTGAACCGCAAGCTGGGCATTGTTGCTTCTTTCTATTCACCTGGGGCTCCCATCCAACTTGAACGACAGCACGAAGAGGCCGTCGGGATTGAGTTGCACCTTCACATAGAGACGGTCCCCTTCATAGACGGTCTTGAATGCATGAACCGTGGCATCGGGCCGCCATTGGGAAGGACCTTTGTCTCGCATTTTCCCAACCTTCAACTTCGTAATACAGTCGCAAACCGTGTCGAAGTCATACCCGAGGTTTTCCATCTCACGCTGCACATTCCGCGACGAGAGATTGACGTCCTGAGTTTGGGCGCAGCGCCGTACTCGTTGTATGATTTCTTTCCGACTTGATTGCGGCACTCACAACTCACAGGAATACTCATGGTAGCATAATGCTACCACATTCTCAAGCGATATTTGCGGCGCAGCGCATCCCTCTCGGCTTTCGCATCGTACACCTGGTCGAGCCATGCAGCGATCGCGTTGACGGCATCCTCGCCGAGTCGCTCGTAGAGTGCACCGACGTTCACCAACCGGGGACATATCAGCTCCCTTCGACAAAGGAGCCCAAAATAGGCGCAACTCGTACCCGTACGTAGGCAGGAAAACGCGACCAGTACCGACATTTCCCACACACCGGTGCCCCCATCACCCCACCCTCACCAAACACATATGGAGTGCGGCCACGGCCGCATGAGCAACACCAACCATCCCGGCTCCTACATCAGCCCGCACCCAATAAGTTGACAATGCCCGTTACGATGACAGGGGCAAGCGTTGTCATCAGACTCGTGCGCGTCGTTTGGTTTAGTGGCGATCGGTCGTCTACGAAAAAGCCTGAAATGGCATGTTATGAAAATGTGATTTACGTTTCATGTCATGATTGAGCGAAACCTTCAGGCTAACCTATGCGAGTTGGCCAACACTATGCCGGTCGTTGCAGTGACAGGGCCCCGGCAATCCGGCAAGACTACGCTGTGCCGGTATGCGTTCCCCGAAAAGCCGTACGTTTCTCTCGAGCCGCTGGATATCCGCGACTATGCCGTCAAAGATCCAAGAGGATTCCTTCGCGATTACCAGGCCGGTGCAGTCATCGACGAAATCCAGCACGCGCCGGACCTCCTGAGCTATTTGCAGGAGGAGGTTGATGACAAGCCCGAGCCCGGTCGCTTCGTACTGACCGGATCACAACACTTCGCCATGACCGAGGCGATCACTCAAACGCTTGCTGGTCGAATCGCGATCCTCTACCTCCTGCCTCCCAGCTACGACGAGCTAAAACGCTTCGGTGATTTGCCCAACGACATCTGGTCGATTGTATGGACGGGTGCGTATCCACGTATCTACGACCGTGGCCTCGATCCACAGCGCTGGCTTGCCGACTATGTGACTACATACGTGCAGCGCGATGTGCGCCAGGTGCTCAACGTTACGGACCTGGAGGCGTTCAACACTTTCCTGAAGTTGATGGCGGGACGGACCGCTAATGAATTGAGCCTCTCGAGCCTCTGTGGAGACGCCGGCGTCACCCACCCGACGCTTCGCGCATGGCTCTCCGTATTAGAGACCAGTTTCCTGTGTATTCGGCTTCCCGCCTGGCATCACAGCTACCGCAAGCAGGCCATCAAGTCCGCGAAGCTTCATTTCCTCGACACGGGGCTCGCCTGTTATCTCCTCGGCGTAACCGAGCCGAGCCAACTCGTCAGCCATCCGCTGCGCGGTGCGTTGTTTGAGAGCTGGGTGGTGTCCGAAGTGTTGAAGTGGCGCCTGCACCGAGGACTGCCGCAGCGCATGTTCCACTTGCGGCATGCGAAAGGCCTGGAAGTTGACCTGGTGATTGAGGAGGGGGGGCGTTTGACGGCTACGGAGGTGAAGTCGGCCGCGACCGTCGCCACAGATTTCTTCAAATCGCTCAGACAACTCGGGAGCGATGTTTCCTCGCACGACCACCATCTCGAGTTCGACGCCCGAGTCGTGTACGGCGGCGATACCGGCCAACAGCGGGAAGCGGCGAGGGTAATTCCCTGGCACCAAATACACGCTCTGCACTGGTAGTTGCTCGTTGGCAAATTGGACTCCCAAGGCGCCTGATGGAATTGTCAACTTGATCCGTTACGTAGGCTACCGACGGATGGGCCGATCCACTCGCCGGGCGCATGACTGCACCCAGGTCCCGGCCTTGCTAGAGCAGATTGACGACCCCGTCGCATCGGTCTCCGCAGACGGTGCATACGACACCAAGGCAGTCTACGAAGCCGCTAATGAGCGGGATGAAGGACGAGCGGTGCGAGTGCTCATTCCACCTGGACGTAACGCCCAGCTCAGACCGAAGGCTTCGATCGCACTGCATGAGAGCAATCGCAACATTCGCTCGATCCGAGAACTCGGGCGGCGCGAGTGGTACACGTGCTCAGGCTACAGCAAGCGGAGCCTGGATGAGAACACCGTCTTTCGATACAAGACGATCATCGGTCGAAGTATGCGAAATCGAACCTTCGCCGGACAGCGAGCTGAGGTGCGACTGGCAAGCGGGATTCTCAACACGATGACCAGTTTCGGGATGCCTGACAGCTACCGAGTGGCGTGATCTCTACTCGGGGACGGGGTACCTGCCCTCAACTCGGAGCCATGCACCAAAGCCCCGCCAATGCCGGCATGCACCGAACGCCGCTCCCCTTCCGCTCGTACAATTACGGAATTGACTTCCGTTATTGTACAGCATAAACTGCACGGATGATTACCCGGCAATCTGCCGAGCTAGCCAAGCAACTGGCTGGTGAATTCAAACTCGTTGCAGTGGTTGGCCCTCGACAATCAGGAAAAACCACGCTCGCCCGCGCCGTCTTTGCGAACAAGCGGTATGTCAGTCTGGAGGAGCCAGACAATCTGCAGTTCGCCCGAGAAGATCCACGCGGTTTTTTGGCCCAACATCCCGATGGAGCGGTGATCGACGAGGCGCAACGTTGTCCGGATCTATTCTCGTACCTCCAAGGGATAGTGGATGAGCGGAACATTCCGGGGCAGTTCATTCTAACGGGCTCGCAGCACTTTGGATTAATGGAGAGTATCACCCAGTCGCTGGCGGGCCGCGTCGGCTTCTTGCGGCTGCTTCCGTTCTCACTGAAAGAGTTGCAGCGTGCGCGCCTTGCTCCCGATTCGGTCGAGCTTATGCTTTTCAAGGGCGGATATCCTCCTTTGTACGATCAACCAGTCGTGCCCGAAAGATGGCTGGATGCGTACACAACGACATACGTGGAGCGGGATGTTCGTCAGCTCATCAACGTGCGTGACCTCAGTGCGTTTCAACTCTTCCTGCGACTCTGCGCTGCGAACGTCGGGCAGATGCTGAATGCCTCGCGTTTGGGCGGCGATGTGGGCATTGACCAGAAGACCGTACGAGCGTGGATAGGACTGCTCGAGAGCAGTTTCATCGCGTTTCGGTTGCAGCCTCACTTTCGGAACTTTCGAAAACGCCTGGTGAAGACACCGAAGCTGTACTTCTACGACCCGGCCCTGGCGACACGTTTGCTGGGGATCGAATCGCCGGAGCAGCTCGTGACGCACGCACAACGAGGCGCGCTTTTTGAGAACTGGGTGATTACGGAACTGCTCAAAGGCAGAGGGGCTAGAGGCAAGGGCGACAACCTCTTCTTCTGGCGCAGCCATATCGGGCACGAGATTGACATTATCGCCGATCGGGGCGATCTACTTGTGCCCGTAGAGATCAAATCCGGCGCTACGATCGCGTCGGATTGGTTCGATAGCCTTCAGAAGTGGCTCGATCTGGCCGGGTCGGTGGCGGGGAACCCGACGCTGGTGTACGGCGGGCGCGGTAGGCAATCTCGCAAGGGCATCGATGTGCTTCCTTGGAACGAGATCGAGCACCTCGCCGACATAGTATGACCCGAGGTATTGTCAGCTTGAACCAGTGCCAGCCAGACTTCCCAGTGTATTGTCAACTTGAGCCGTTGCCCCCCAGACTCCGTTGATGAAAAACAAAACAATCCAGCTACCGCGGCCACCGGTTCCCTCGCGAAATCATCAGCCATAGTGTCTACCTCTATAACCGATTCTGCCTGAGTTTCCGCGATGTCGAGGAACTCCTGGCGAAGCGGGGGATCGTCGTCTCCTACGAGACCATCAGATAATGGTGTCGGAAGTTTGGACCTGAATACGCACGGAATCTCAGGCGTCGTCAGGGTCGACTCGGCGACGTTTGGCACCTGGACGTGGAGGTCGGCAGCTAGTACAGCTTCGGCATAGGAACACACCAAAGCCCCTGGCGGCCGTCGCTTTGGGGATAGTTGGGTTGCGCAGGTGTCCCAACTCACCCCGAATCGCGGGGCGACTCAGTCATCAAATGCCCGCTGGGATCGATCAGGGGGCTCCATGACCCTCGGAGGAGCGCCTGGACACCCCGATTATGGCCACGCATACTTGGGAGAGGGCGATGGAAATTCCTTCT
>CAZOJI010000125.1:0-4856 GCA_964580055.1 uncultured Gemmatimonadaceae bacterium
CACCCCAATTACGGCCATGCATACTTGTGAGGAGGCGATGGAATTTCCTATTGTGTTCAGGTATTGCGTCCTCCTCCCTTCCCCTCACCCACTGCCGATTGTCTCGAACTCCATGCTGTCCGCATCGGTGACACGCATCGACGCATCGAGAATCTCCAGTGATATGAGGTTCCCGTCAGCATCGAAGTCGAGGATGACTCCTGGACGAGGTTCATCGCTCTCCGCCACGGCAACGTTTGGCCTTAGCCGGAAGCACAGCGTATCTGTATGTGGGTCGTAGCTGGCTTTCATTAGTCCGATTCCCAATACTTCGCGATCCTGCTTGTTCTGTACACAGTCACGACCTCAGCAGGTTCGCGGTCGATGTCCACGATTACACGTACAAGATACATCTTCTTCGGCCGGCCGATCACTCGTCTTGCCTGGAACACGGCTCTCCCGGGCCTAACGGTCTGGCGTTGCTCCGGCTGAGCAAGTACGTCGGCTATCATGCTCAAAGGAATGCCTCGCCTGGCGGCTTCGCGAATAGCGTGTGGTGTTAGCACGCAGCGGTGGATCGATTGCGTTTTGCTCATGCGCGCAGGCCCCAGCGGGACTGCATTGAACCACCCATGATCGGTGTATCCGCGTAGTCGTGCATCGCCAATGAGAATGCACGCCACGAAACGAGCAGCGGTAACCGAAACAACGCAGTACAGGACAGAAAAACTCATCCGCACAGCGAAAACGTTTAACGGAGGCTCTCCCGGGCCCTCTCCAAGCCTCAGAGATATCGAGGAGTATTGAGACCGCTATCTCGTGACGCAAGACAATCGGAAGACAAGAGGCGAGCCGAGCCTTACCTCATTTCATTTGAATCAGCTTGTCTCGCATCCCGGCAAGACGGCGCCACGGAATGTCAGATCGATTCGATCGCATCTCATCGGAGACGTTCTTCGCTGCCTCGCCGATGATTTCCAGGTTGCGTACGACGGCATCCTGAGTCTTCTCATCCCGACTAAACTCGCTCTTTCCCTCGGGCGTGTATTTCGGAATGCGTTCGACAGCATCCTGAATATGTGCGAGATAGACACGATCGTCCTTCAAAGCGGCACTGCCTCCGCAAGGATCTTCGCTCTCAGGTAGGGGCTGATACCGCCATCTGAAATCACATCGACCTTTCGGCCGAGCAAGTCCTGCAAGTCCTGCAAGTCCTGCCACAAGCCGACAAGGTCGAGAAGGCTCTTACCCTCTTCCATCTCGACGAGGAGATCCACGTCGCTTGCCTCGGTTGCATCGCCGCGAGCCACCGAACCAAACACGCGAACATTGCGCGCACCGTGTAGGTTTGCTAGTCGAAGTATCGATTCCCGGTCGGCGGCAAGCAGATCACTCGGGCTCATGCACCACTTCCTGTCAGTATCACTGAAGAAGCTACGGAACGGAGGAGCGTGGCGCGAGGTCAGAGAGGAAAAACGGCGACCGAACGGCCGCCGCACATTGATACCCCGCCGGGGACATGGTTGCGGGCAGTCGCTATCGCGACTGCGAAGCATACCGAGCACGGGCGAAGCCCACGCGCAGGTACACTCGATCGGCCGAACCCAATAAACGGAATCGCCCGAGAGGGCTCGACACTGCGCCCCGGACTCGAGTCATTTGTGGGTCTCTATCCCATACCCCTTCGACACGGGCTCACAGCTGGAGGCAGATGCGTCGCGTAGGCAGAGAAGTACACCACGCGCTCCAAATGTGCTTTTCGTCCAAAGACATTCAGATAGGAACGGCAAAGACTGTGGTAATCTAGCCACTTGCTCGACCCGCTTCCGTCCTTAATCGCCTCGCGAATCGAGTGGTAGACGTTGAACCCGTCGACAAGGAACGCGACTCGGCTCATAGTGTCCTCCGCCCCCAAAAAAAACCTCCGAGCCGTAACCCGGAGGGGCCTAGGCGGTCCGGGAGGCACGCCTAGGGGTGACTCGAGTCAATCTGTCGCCGAGCTGCATTTCTGTCAAAGTGCAAGTGTAGGTCTAACGACACCAAAGTCCCAGAAATGTGGAAATGTCGCAGAATCGCACCCCATGCGCGCACTGGCGGCAAAGGGTACCTAGTTGCATTTTGATGCCCATCCGAGCCATGAGCCCCGTGGACCCAGAACAAGAAGCCCGCGCAAACATCGATGCCCAGCTCGAAGAATCTGGCTGGGTGATCCAGGACCGCGACGAGATAAACCTCGCTGTCGGCTTGGGTGTGGCGATCCGTGAGTTCAAGCTGAAGCAGGACCACGGCTATGCTGACTACCTGTTGTTCATCGATCGGCAGGCGGTGGGCGTTCTGGAGGCCAAGAAGGTCGGGTTCCCGCTCGGTGGCGTCGAGGTTCAGGCGAAGAAGTATTCCGAGGGACTCCCGGACGAACTCGATGCGCCGCACGATCCGTTGCCGTTCTGTTACCTGAGCACCGGCGTCGAAACGACATTTTCCAACAACCTCGATCCTAATCCTCGCAGCCGCCGGATCTACCAGTTCCACCGGCCAGAAACGTTGCTGGAGTGGCTCGAGGCGAACACTCTGGATGAGTGGGTGCGTGACCTGCATGCCAAGGGCGGGTTCTACACGGCGGCAGACGATACGAAGCCATCCACCCTACGTTCCCGTATCCAGACCCTACCGCCGATTGATCGGTCGTTTCTATACCCGAACCAGATCAGGGCAGTTACTAACCTGGAGTTGTCGCTGAAAGCTGACAAACCTCGATCGCTGATCCAGATGGCGACTGGCTCGGGCAAAACGATCATGGCGGTCACATCGGTCTATCGGCTCATCAAGTTCTGTGGTGCTCGGCGGGCGCTGTTCCTGGTGGACCGTGGCAACCTCGGCGAGCAAGCCGAAAAGGAGTTCAAGAACTTCCGCACGCCTGACGACAACCGGAAGTTCGAGGAGCTGTACAACGTTCAGCGGCTTTCATCGAACAACATCGGTGCGTCATCCAAGGTCGTTATCTCCACCATCCAAAGGTTGTACTCGATGCTTCAGGGCGAAGAGGAGTTCGATCCTGAGGCAGAGGAAACCTCTCTGTTCGAGATGGAGGCAGCAGTTCCAAAGGCACCGCTGCCGGTGGTATACAACCAGGCCATCCCGCCCGAGTTCTTCGACGTGATCGTGATCGACGAGTGTCACCGCTCGATCTACACGCTTTGGCGTCAGGTGCTCGACTATTTCGACGCATATCTGATCGGCCTCACGGCAACACCCGCCAAACACACTTTTGGTTTCTTCAAGAAGAACCTGGTGATGGAGTACGGTCACGAAGAGGCCGTTGCGGATGGAGTGAATGTCGATTTTGAGATATACCGCATACGGACCTGCATAACCGAGAAGGGTTCCAAGATCGAGGCCGGAGCCGGCACAATGGTCGGCCTGCGTGATCGTCAGACGCGACAGGTGCGGTGGGAGCAGCCTGATGAGGATGTAGTCTATGAGGCCAAGGATCTTGACCAGAGAGTAGTTTCCACCGACCAGATCAGGACGATCATCAGGACGTTCAAAGAGAAGCTGCCCACCGAAATCTTCCCAGGGCGCAAGGAAGTACCAAAGACGCTGATTTTCGCCAAGGATGATTCCCACGCCGAGGACATCGTTGGTATAGTGCGCGAAGAGTTCGGCAAGGGTAACGACTTCTGCCAGAAGATCACGTACAAGACGACCGGCAAGAAACCCGCTGACCTGATCCAGGATTTCCGCAACAGCTTCAATCCTCGCATTGCCGTCACGGTGGACATGATCGCGACCGGCACGGACATCAAGCCCATCGAGGTCGTGATGTTCATGAGGACGGTGAAGAGCCGGGTTCTGTTCGAGCAGATGAAAGGTCGCGGTGTGCGCGTCATCGACATGACCGACCTCAAGGCCGTCACCCCCGATGCGGAGACGAAAACTCACTTCGTGATCGTGGACTGCGTTGAGTTGACCGTCACAGACGTTCCCGACACACAGCCGCTCGAACGAAAGAAAGGTGTAGCCTTCAAGGCGTTGCTGGAGCATGTGTCGTTGGGAGGCACCAACTCAGACTATCTGTCATCTCTGGCGAGTCGTCTTGCGCGTCTGGACAAGCAGTGCGGCGTCAAGGAAAAGGAGCAGATTGCCGAGGTCTCTGATGGAGCAGACATACGGAACATCAGTCATGACATAGTGAAGGCACTCGATCCCGATGTGCAGATCGAGAAGGCTCGGCGGGATAACGATCTGACTTCTGATGAGGAGCCGACGCCCGAGGAGGTGAATGCAGCCGCGAAAACGCTGCTAAAGGCAGCGGTTGAGCCGTTGGCAACCAAGCCGAAACTCCGCAAGGCCATCGTTGATGTGAAGCGGTCGTTCGAGCAGATGATCGATGAGGTGAGCGTTGACGAGGTCACCGAGGCTGGATACTCGGACGAGGCAAGGGAGAAGGCGCGAGGTTTGGTGAAGTCGTTCGAGCAATTCCTCGAAGACAACAGGGACGAGATCGACGCGCTCCAGTTCTTTTACTCGCAGCCGTACACTGAGCGGCTGCACTACGCCGACATCAAGGCCCTGCACGAAGCCATCAACGCTCCGCCTCGATCATGGACGCCAGAACGTCTCTGGGCTGCCTACCAGTCTATCGAGAAGAGCAAGGTCAGAGGAGCGAGTGCGGGCCGGCGGCTAACCGACATCGTGTCGCTTGTGAGGTTCGCGCTTCACCAAGAGGATGAACTCGTCCCTTACGCCGAGCAGGTGCAGGTACGGTTCGAGAATTGGATGGCACAGCAGGAGAACAAAGGTCGTGATTTCACCCTGGACCAGCGGCGCTGGCTGGAAATGATCCGCGACCATGTTGCCCAGAGTCTGGAGATCGACAT
>CAZOJI010000126.1:0-4851 GCA_964580055.1 uncultured Gemmatimonadaceae bacterium
CCCTCACCGAATCCACCGTCGAAGACGCCACACTCGCCTGGCTCGAGGAACTCGGCTACGCGGTCCTCCACGGCCCCGACATCGCGGCCGCTGAGCCCGCCGCCGAGCGTTCCGATCCCGAATACCGAGACGTGGTTTTGGAGGGACGTCTCAGACAGGCGTTGGTCGCGTTGAACCCTGACCTCCCAACCGAAGCTCTCGACGATGCTTACTAAAAGCTGACGTGCACCGATGAGCCATCACTGACCGAACGCATGCGGACAGGTAACCGGACATTATGTCCGGCTAGGATGGGTGACATCCGGACAGATTGGCCCAACCGGGACACCCATAACGCACCAACGCCCCCTTGCGTTCTCTCCATGTCAATGTACACATTATATCATCTTTTAAATCAGTTTGAGCATGATAAAACGTCTATATTGAGGAGCCGGTGACTAGAATAGCAGTTTCCGCTGATTCTGCACCGGGGAAGGTGGTTGAGGCGGCACGGCGTCTAGGGTCCAACATCAGAACGGCCCGCAAGCGCCGTCGTTTGCGCCAAGCCGAACTCGCTCGGCAGGCCGGGATCACTGTTCAAACCCTCCGAAGGGTCGAGACTGGATCTCTCGGAACCGGGATCGGCGCTTACCTGGCTGCCCTGTGGGCCATGAGACTCGAGTCCGATATCGGTGCTCTGGCGTCTCCGGACACGGACGTCGAGGGCCAGACCCTCGAAGCCGCCATGCGCCCAAAGCGGGTCCGCCCCGAAAAGAGGCTGGACAATGACTTCTGAGTGCTTCGTCTACATGCAGATGCCCGGTTCATTGGAGGTTGTCACGGCCGGGAAGTTCCGCCATGAAGTGTTACCTCACGGATCTGCAGTGGGGCTCTTCATCTACGGGCGCCGCTATCTAACCCGTCCTGACGCGGTGCCATTGGACTCCCTCAACCTGCCTCTGGAGCCAACCGAGTTCCGAACTACGCGGTTCAATGGGATGTTTGGAGCACTCCGGGACGTGGCTCCAGACTTCTGGGGGCGTCGGATTATCGACCGCCGCTATCCGGACCGAGACCTCACCGAGTTCGACTATCTGGTACATGGGGGACCGGGTCGAATTGGGGCGCTGAGCTTTGGGCCGGATGTTGAGCCGCCGCCTGCAGAGGCCCTGAAAGCCCTCCCCGGGTTTTATGAACTGGCACAGCTCCGGAAGGCTGCCGAGCTGATCGAGGCAGACGAGCACGTAACGGAAGATCTTCAGGAGATGCTCGAGCCGGGCAGCTCTGTCGGGGGAGCTCGCCCGAAAACCGTGATCCAGGAAAATGGCGTGACCTGGCTCGCGAAGTTTCCGCAGAGGGGGGACCCCTGGTGTAACGCGGCCGTTGAAGGGGGGATGTTGAGGCTGGCGGCCCGATGCGGGATACGTGTCCCGGAGACTCGTGTGGAACCGATTGGCCAAGAAAAGGTCCTGCTGGTCAAGCGGTTTGACAGGGAGCCATTCGAGGGAGGTGAACTCCGGCACAGGATGGTCAGTGTCCTCACCGTTCTGGATATCGACGACAGCGTGACCGAGCGCTCAGGATGGTCCTACCTGGCCTTCGCCGATGAGATCCAGCGGTGGTCGGAGGACCCCGCAAGAGACAAGCGCGAGTTGTTTCGAAGGATGGCATTCAATGCGCTGATCTCGAACACAGACGACCATCCCAGGAACCATGCGATGCTCGCCCCGGGTGAGGGGTGGAGGCTTAGTCCGGCCTACGACTTGACGCCATCCAGGTCTCGGAGTCTAGAGCGTAGAGACCTGGCCATGACGGCGGGCACTCTTGGGCGAGTGGCGAGCCGGGAGAACCTGCTATCAGAGGCTCCCCGCTTCGGATTCGAGGTCGACGAAGCAAGCGATGCCATCGATGATATCAAGACCGTCATCCACGAGCATTGGTGCGCTGAGATCCTGGCGGCGGGCGGGACAGAAGAGGACTGCGAGGCTGCTCGAGGCGCCTTCCTCTATCCCGGATTCGAAATCAAACGGTACTCGGCATGATTTCCAAGCCAATGCCGTTTGCTCCGTTTAGCTCGCGTTCCGAGTGAGCGCCGTTTCGACAGGAAACCGGCGACAGTGGCCACGCAAGGGCAACTCAGACAAACCTTTTCCTTCAATTGGCCGCCATCAACACTTGCAATTAGCCGCACCGCAAACTTACAATTAGCCGATGCCTGAGCCCGCACTATTCCCGCGTTATGTTGAACCCCGGCTGAAGGAGGCCCTCGCTGATTCACCTGTCGTGTTGATCCACGGCCCTCGGCAGTGCGGTAAAACGACGCTTGCGCAGATGCTCGGTGACCGCCTCGGTTACGATTATTTCACCTTCGACGACCATGTGACGCGTGCCGCCGCCGATGCCGATCCACTTGGCTTCGTTGCGGATCTCCCGCATCGATCCGTCCTGGACGAGGTCCAGAAAGTCCCCGATATATTCGTTGCTTTGAAGACGGCGGTCGATCGCAACCGCACGCCGGGTCGCTTTCTGCTCACCGGATCCGCCAATGTCTTGCTCGTGCCCACGCTCGCCGACTCGCTCGCGGGACGCATCGAGATTCAGCGCTTGTTTCCTCTTGCCCAGTGCGAGTTGCGCCGCCGACCCTCCAGGTTTCTCGATGCCTTATTCGAAGCCGGGTTCAATGTCCGGAAGAGCGAACGCTTGGGGGCGAGCCTGGCCGGACGCGTCGTGGCAGGAGGTTATGCTCCCGCGTTGGATCGGCCAACCGGCCGGCGGAGAACCGAATGGTACCGCAACTACCTCGAGGCTCTTGTCCAGCGTGACGTTCGTGACCTGGCGCGCATCCGTTCACTCGACGCACTACCCAAATTGCTTTCGCTGGCAGCGGCTCAGACAGCACAGTTACTCAACGTGTCCGATCTCGCCTCACCGTTTCAGCTCTCACGCCCGACGATCCGGGATTACATCACTCTCCTCGAACACCTGTTCCTGCTGGAATTGCTGCCGCCATGGCACAGCAACCGTGTGAGCCGACTCGTGAAGACACCCAAGGTGCACTTGAGCGATAGCGGCCTGGCCTGCGCCCTGCTCGGTGTGGATGCCCCAGCCCTGGCCAGAGATCGGCCGCTACTGGGGCAGTTCCTGGAGACCTTCGTGTACCAGGAATTGCGCCGCATGGCGAGTTGGCACGAAGACCCACTCCGCTTCTTCCACTTCCGCGACAAGGACGGAGTGGAAGTGGATATTGTCATCGAAAGAGGAGCGCAAACGCTGGCCGGCGTCGAGGTAAAGGCTGGAGCTACAGTGAAAGCCGCGGACTTTCGAGGGCTGCGGAAGCTGAGGGAAGTCGCCCGGGACCGTTTTGCCGCCGGGGTCGTCCTCTACGATGGCGAAACCACGGCGAGTTTCGGGGATCAGCTATTCGCGGTGCCCGTGCGCGCACTGTGGGAGACGAGATGACCGCCCTCAACGAATCCACCGCCGAAGATGGCACTCTCGCCTGGCTAGAGGAGATGGGCTACGCCGTCCTCCACGGCCGCGACATCGCCGCCGGCGAACCCGCCGCTGATCGCCCGCGAACTCGTGGAAACCGTGCGCAACAACGGCACCATCGGCTGGACCATACGTGAGAACGTCAGGGCGCAGCTTCGAGTATTGGTCAAGCGCGTCCTTCGCAAATACGGCTACCCGCCGGACAAACAGGAGAAGGCGACAAAGACGGTGCTGGAGCAGGCGGAGGTGATCGCGGGGGAGTGGGTGGTGTGATGCAGCCCTTGTTCCCCTGCGCGTGGTGAGAACGGACTCTGGTTCGCTATCGAACTCAAGATCTCGGAAGCGGGCAGCAGTGACTTCACGCAGTTCCTGTCATACCTTGCCGATCTCTCTGCACGTGGCGTTCCGCAAAGGAAGATTCGAGGCATAATCATCGCAACGGCGTTCAAGGGGAAGGTGCTGAACACAGCGTGCATCGCCTCACATATCCCTCAGTCGCTTCCGATATCTCCCCTCGAACTGATCCACCACTGTCAACAGGTTTGCCGGCAATCGCGACTTCACTTCCCCCGCGATCGCCGCGGGCACACTGCCGTAGAAAGCTTCGGCCACGGCGCCGGCAATACACGCCATCGTGTCGGAATCGCCGCCGAGTGATACCGCGTTTCTGACGGCGCTCTCGAAGTCCTCCGACTCGAGGAAAGCAATGAGCGATTCGGGGACAGACCCCTGACAGGATACGTCGAACGTGTATGTCGGTCGGATATCTTCCAGCGCGCGGTCGAGATCGTAGATGAACCGATCGGAGATCTCCCGTTTGATCTCGTCCTTGCCGGTTCCGGAGCGTGCCAGCAAAACCGCCAGCGCCGTTGCCTGTGCACCCTTGATTCCCTCGGGGTGATTGTGAGTCACCGCGGCGCTCTGTTCGGCTTCGGTTAGGACCTCATCGACGCCCTCAAACGCCCACCCGACCGGACTCACGCGCATGGCGGAGCCGTTGCCCCAGGAGTTGTAGGGCTCGCTGCTCGCCGCGTGTATCCATCCGAAGAAGGATCCGCCGTACCCCGCGAACGGGTACTTCTGCCCGTACCGCTTGAGCGTCGCCGCGTAGTCCTCGCCGCTGAGAATGGCGTCTGCCACCGCAACGGTGAGCACAGTGTCGTCGGTGAACTGCGACGCCTCGCTGAACAACTCGAACTCAGTCTTCTTGATCTGCCGGCCCCAGCCCTCGAAGGGTGAACCAATGATGTCTCCCGCTATGGCTCCTAGCATGCTCGCTTGTCACTCCCGAGTCTAGTGTTGCCCGCAAAATCGGTTCGGAGCCGCCGTGAGTCAAACCAATGCGCGCGAAGCCACACTGGCGTTTGAAGCGCAGCCAGG
>CAZOJI010000127.1:0-4841 GCA_964580055.1 uncultured Gemmatimonadaceae bacterium
CAGAACCTCGGGTTGGTGCGATTGACGATGGGTTGTAGTTCGGTTGGGGCGACGAATCGGCTGATGTGGTAAGGAAACTCCGATCCTTGGTGGATTTTACGCACGATGATCAGCGACAAGTAATTTCCGTCATCAGCGACGAATAGAAACCGCTGTCGAGCCGCAGTACGATCGGCACGTCGTGGCGGTAATGTTTGCGGATCAAGGCCACCACATGACGAACCATGTTCGCCACCCTGTCACTCGAGTTGGAGTGTTACTTACCGCCCCCAAAACACGGCATCAATCAGAAACCGGCCCCACGTCATCTGAAGCGGTGCAAATCCCTGTGCGAAGACGCCATGTCAGAAAACCGGGTCTCGATGGCAGCGGCGTAGCCCTCGTCCTGCTTGAGTCGATCGAAGTGCACCAGGTGGCGACTCGTGCCGTCCAAGAAGAAACAGAAGAACTGGTGGAACAGGCTAACGACAGCATGCCCCTTGGCGCTCTTGCGCACGCCACCAAAAAGCTGACCAAGGTGGGGAAAGATCCCAATGTTGTGCAAGTAGCGGCTGAACAAAGCCAAGCCGCCCCGGCCTGTCTGCGTGTCGGAAGTGATGCCGACGGCATCGAAACGGGGCTGCCGAGTGTTGCGCGATGGGAGTGAGGGGGCTATGGTTTTCATTGCACCCTTTGGGTTGAAGGCGGCGCACACCGTCGTTGTGGATAACTTCTTTTATACCAACAACTTAACCCAAAGGGTGTTCCTCATCCAGACTCAAAATCGCTCAATCTAGGTTGTGGGTAATAGAAAGCTGGTGTGCGAGGTCCTCACCCTCGAGGCTTCTTCAGCCTGGGGTTCCATCCCAGGCTGCTCAACTGCCGCTCATGCTTTCATCACGCCTTTCGTGGAATCAACTCGTCGGCGTGGGGCCGCTGATTTTGAGCTCCAAAGCCTGCGCCATCATCTCCGCGGCATTCAAATGACCCGTCCGGTCGGTGTTGAGCACCATGTCGTACAGCAAAGGATCGTCCACATCTCTGTAGAAATGTCTCTTGACGTAGTAGCGGCGACCTTCGTCTTCTTCGTGCATTCGTCGTTTTGCCTCTTCCTGCTCGAGAGAGTAGTGCTGCATCAGGAACTGGAGACGTCGTTCTGGAGCTCCTGTCAGGCGTACGTGCAAGCCGATAGGAAGGGACTCGGTCAACACGTTGGCGGCACGCCCCACCAACACAGCGTTGCCCATGGTGGCCACGTGCACCACTGTACGACTCGTCATCGCTACGAGACGCGATATGGACGGATGAACGGATAGCAACTCGCTCACCGACGTCTGAAGCGCGGGGAGTACCTTCTCCTCCATCTGATCCATGTACGACTCGGGCAACTCGTTTTCTTCGATGACCTTCTCGAGCAGATTCTTCTCAAACACGGTCCAAGGGATGCCTGGTGCTCCAAGACCACGCTCATTCAGCAGGTCTGCGAGGTGTTCGGCCACAATGAGCCCGCCGGCGCCAGACTCCCGAGATATTGTGACGAAGACCGGCGCCTTGTCGCCTGATCGCTTTCTAGCACTTTCTTCCCGCATCTGAGTGGCAAGGTATGCTCGGGCCTTGTCGAGCGCCGTTGCAGCGTCCATTTGGCTCCCCTCCTCCGGATGCCGTGGTCAACATCTCTTCAAGCCAAGCCGGTTCCGCGACCACCCCTCTCGTCATACGGCGAGCGAAATGCTTGGCAATGCACGATTCGTTGGTGGGCCATTACCTTGGCGCCGCCGAGATACCGCCGTCAACAAAGCTCACGAGCACTGCGAGATGGCCGGTATCACAGCCGGGCATCACCATAAGGCGGCAGCCAGACAAAGGTCAAGGCCTCGGGTAGTGGATGAAACCTTTTCCCGGTTCAAGACGTCTAAATACCCAGAAGTACTAGGCACAGAATTCCTAGGTACCGTGCAAAATGAGGATTCGATGTCCAGAGAAACACCCGAGCTGTTGAAGGGCACGCTCGACTTGTTGATTCTGAAAACGCTCGAGGCGGGACCGCTGCACGGGTATGGCATTGCCCGCGCGCTGGAACAGAAGACTGGGAAAGCGCTTCAGATCGAAGAAGGATCTCTTTATCCGGCCCTCTACCGCATGACCAACCGCGGCTGGATCGATTTCGAGTGGGGTCTCTCCGGCAACAACCGCAAGAAGAAATCGTACCGCCTTACGGCCAAGGGTAAGAAGCTGCTGCGCCAGAAACAGGCTCAGTGGACCGAGTTCACGGCGGCGGTCGCGCTCGTGCTGGGGGAAGGGACGGCTTCCTAGTCGTCCGCGTGCGGTCGAGATGTCCTGGACAACCGACAGATGGATGCGGCTGCGGTCGCTGCTCTCGAGACGAGAGAGAGAGAGCCAGATCGAGGCCGAGCTATTGGAGCACTTCAACACGCTGGTGCGAGAACTCATGGACCAGGGTCTCAGTCCAGTGGATGCACGTGCCCGAGCGCGGCAGCGGTTTGGAGACCCACGCGCCTTTGAGAAGGAGCTTCGTAAAATGGAAGAGCAGAGATTAAACCGTGAACAGCGCTCCGCGTATTCCGAAGAGCTGGCGCAAGACGTACGGTACGGCATTCGCCAGCTATTCAAGAAACCTGCCTTCACCGCGATCGTAGTCGGCACCCTGGCAATTGGCATCGGTGCAAACACTGCCGTTTTCAGTGTCTTGAAGGGCGTCTTCCTGGACCCGCTGCCGTTCGAAGAGCCCAACGAGCTCGCCTACGTTTGGCACGGCTATACCGACGGAAGCTGCTGCGGGCCGTTGTCCGGACCGGACTTCGTGGACTTGCGGACCGAGACCGAGACGTTCGAGGACATCGCGGTAATGACCAGCCGCAACACCAACCTCAACACCGATGGTGAGCCTGTGGTGGTGCTGGGTGCATTGGTCACGCCCAGCATGTTCGATCTACTGGGAACCTCACCTGCGATTGGACGGCCTTTCACGGAAGGGGACCAGACTCCGGGCAGCAGAGTGGTGATCCTGAGCAACGAACTGTGGCGAAATCGGTTGGGTGGCGACCCGGCGATACTCGGAAGCGCGATAAGGTTGAACCGAGAATCCTACACGGTAGTTGGTGTAATGCCGCCCGGTTTCAACGTGCCCTCCGCGTGGCGTTTCAACCGCACACATGATGTCTACTTTGCACTTGCGAGTGACGATCTGCAGCAGAGCCGCGGCAGCCATTGGCTTTTAGCGATTGGGAGGCTCGAGCGGGGCGTGCCGATCGAAACCGCAGATACGGAATTGAAGTCCATATCAGCGGCCTTGGAGGAACAATATCCGAGCACCAACAATGAGAAGACGACTTACGTGCAATCGATGCACGAGCGTCTCGTGGGCAGTGTGGGGACACAACTAGTTCTGCTGCTCTCCGCGGCCGGTTTCATGCTGCTCATTGTCTGCGGCAACGTGGCGAGCCTGTTGTTGAGCCGGGCGACAGCAAGGCAGACCGAGATGGCGATCCGCGCAGCGGTTGGTGCCGGGCGAGGACGCATCATCCGGCAACTCCTTACTGAGAGCCTGCTCCTGTCGTTTATCGGTGGCGTAGCAGGTATCGCTTTGGCGTTCGCCGGAATGACGTATTTGAAGTCCGTGATCCCGTCCGATATCCCCCGGCTCGCCAACATTGGTATCGACGTCATCGTACTTGGCTACGCACTCGGCATCTCGATCTTGACCGGCCTGCTGTTCGGTTTGGCACCCGCGCTTTCCACGTCGCGCAGCAATCTCTCCGAATCTCTGAAGGAGGGTAGAGCCGCACCGCAGGCGGGATCGCGGCGTGCCCTTCTGCGAGGGGCTCTCGTCGCCTTTCAATTCGCACTGGCTCTCGTGCTCGCCAATGGTGCTGCATTGATGGTGCAAAGTTACCTGAGGTTCCGCGGTATGGAGCAGGGCTTCGAGACCGAGAACGTGTTGACCGTGAACCTGTCCCTGCAAGGCGAGGACTATGAGGACGTGTGGAACCGCGACCGATTCCTGCGCGAAACCATCGACCGCGTCGCGGCGATCCCAGGGGTCCGGCAGGTTGGCGCTACCAGTAAACTCCCTATGAACGGAGGCACCAACGGTCAAGTCTGGACGGAAGACGACCCGGATCGCTCTCTATCCGGCGGGGACGGTCCATTGGTCGAGTTCTCGCGTATCGCCGGAGACTACTTTTCCGCCGCCGGCATCAATCTGGTAGCCGGGCGCCTGCCGGAAGCCGACGACTCGATTGCCGCCCATCCCGGAACGGTCATCAATCACACTATGGCAGACCGATTGTGGCCCAATGAAAACCCCATCGGGAAGCGGTACAGTTTCCGCGTTGAGCCACCCAATTGGATGACTGTCGTGGGCGTGGTGGAAGATGTGCGTCAATGGGGACCCTACCGAAGGGCGCGTGCCGAGCACTATCTGCCCTACACGGCACCGGGATGGTCCGAAGGACACAGGATGTACCTGGTTATGAAGACCGACGTCGATCCACTCTCGATCACCGGCCAGGTGAGGCAGGCAGTGCTCGAGGTTGACCCCGACCAGCCGATCTCGGAAATACGCACAATGGAACGCGTTTTGGGCGACCAGTTCGCCGGGCAGCGATTCAACACCATGTTGGTGGGGACCTTCGCCGTCATTGCACTGCTGCTGGTATCAGCCGGTGTCTACGGAGTAGTGTCGTTCTTCGTCGCACAGAGCCGCCGCGAGATCGGGATCCGTATGGCACTGGGTGCCGCGCAGGGTAACGTCTTGGGACTCACGATACTTCGAGGGCTCAGGCTTGCAGCAGTGGGAGCCGCGGTCGGCGTGGCCGGTATCTTCGCGTCGACGAGGGTGA
>CAZOJI010000128.1:0-4714 GCA_964580055.1 uncultured Gemmatimonadaceae bacterium
GACGTTGCTGTACGGCAGCGGTTTGCGCTTCATCGAGTGTCTTCGGCTCAGGGTGAAGGACGACGATTTCGAGCGTCGAGAGTTGAGGCCATCGCCTTCACGAGAGTGCCGTGCAACGGGCAGTCAAGGCGGCGGTACGGCGGGCGGGGATAGGCAAGCGAGCTACTTGCCACACGTTTCGACACGCGTTTGCGTCACATTTGTTGGAGGCGAGTTACGATATACAGACGGTACAGGAGCTATTGGGGCATCGTGACGTCAAGACTACGATGGTATACACGCACGTATTGAATCGCGGCGGGCTTGGGGTAAGGAGTCCGGCGAACGACATTGGCGGTGGTGGTGGAGCGCGCGGGGCGCTGTGATAAGTGCATAGATTGCCGGACGCTGTGATCTTGCGGGTGTGGTGGACGGGTGCAAGTTAAGCACAGGTTATGCAAGGAGAGAAATAGATGCCATTTCTACATGAAATCGTTGTTACGGAGTCGATTGAGATCGAAACATCGCCAGCGGCGTTATTCAGCTATTTGACAGGCATCGTTGATGACGCCGGTTTGAAGACACTGAACGCTGATAACATCAGTTTTTGCTGGCTGAAGGGTGAACCTTGGGCAGAAGGCTCAATCGCTCATGCTGAGAAATACCTTCACGGAAAGCCACATAGATTCAAGTTCGTCATTTCCAAGGTAGTGCCCAATCAACATATTGAGTATGGACCTGTATCAAGACTAATGAGATGGTTCTTTCCCAAAAAGGAGTTCATCATGGAGCAGACGACTAATGGTTGTCGCTTCATCTCATCAGCAACCTTTATGATTGGGTGGATCGGCAAAACATTCTTCAAAGAAAAGATTGAAGATGGGTTGTCCAGCTTCAGGGCGTATCTGCAAGAGGAAGGAAAAAACCTCAAGAAAATACTTGAAGCATAACAAGCCGGATGCACGCGACGGCTTATAGCCGTGCGTGATCCGCAGCGTTAGGCAGAAGCAGGCCCCGCGCAGCGCTGGCAACACGAAAGCTGACCCATGGCCCTGAAGAAATCCCAGCTCTACTCCTCACTCTGGCAGTCCTGCGACGAGCTGCGCGGCGGCATGGACGCCTCGCAGTACAAGGACTACGTCCTGACGTTGCTCTTCATGAAGTACGTGTCGGACAAGTACGCCGGGCACGCGCGACGCGCTCATCGAAGTGCCCCAGGGCGGCGGCTTTGCCGACATGGTGGCGCTCAAGGGCGACAAGGAGATCGGCGACAAGATCAACAAGATCATCGGCCGCCTCGCCGAGGCCAACGATCTCAAGGGCGTGATCGACCAGGCCGACTTCAACGACGAAGGCAAGCTCGGCAGCGGCAAGGAGATGCAGGACCGGCTCTCGAAGCTGGTGGCGATCTTCGACGGGCTCGACTTCCGCGCCAACCGGGCCGAGGGCGACGACCTGCTGGGCGACGCCTACGAGTACCTGATGCGCCACTTCGCCACCGAGAGTGGCAAGAGCAAGGGCCAGTTCTACACACCGGCCGAGGTCTCGCGCATCATGGCCCAGGTGGTCGGCATCGGCCCCGACACGAAGCCTGACCAGACCATCTACGACCCCACCTGCGGCTCCGGGTCGCTGCTGCTCAAGGCCGCCGACGAGGTTCCGCGCGGCATCAGCGTCTACGGCCAGGAGATGGACGTCGCCACCTGGGCGCTGGCGCGCATGAACATGATCCTGCACGGCCACCCGACCGCCGAGCTGTGGCGCGGCAACACGCTGGCCGCGCCGTACTTCAAGAGCACTGACAAGAAGGGGGACGGCGGCCTCAAGACCTTCGATTTCGCCGTCGCCAATCCGCCGTTCTCTGCCAAGGCGTGGGCGAGCGGCCTCGACCCGGCGAACGACGAGTTCGGCCGCTTCGCCTACGGCATCCCCCCGGCCAAGAACGGCGACTTCGCCTTCCTGCTGCACCTCGTCGCCTCGCTCAAGAGCAAGGGCAAGGGCGCCATCATCCTGCCCCACGGCGTGCTCTTCCGCGGCAACAAGGAGGCCGACATCCGCAAGGCGCTGATCCAGCGCGGCCTCATCAAGGGGATCATCGGCCTGCCCGCCAACCTCTTCTACGGCACCGGCATCCCCGCCTGCATCGTCGTCGTCGACAAGGAGCACGCCGGCGAGCGCCGCGATCCCGCGACCGGCGGCCTCTTCATGATCGATGCCAGCAAGGGCTTCCTGAAGGACGGCAACAAGAACCGCCTGCGCTCGCAGGACATCCACAAGATCGTCGACGTCTTCAATCACCAGCGCGAGCTGCCGCGCTATTCGCGCTTGGTGCCGCTGGCCGAGATCGCCAGTGAGGCCAACGACTACAACCTCAACATCCCGCGCTACATCGATTCCAGCGAGCCCGAGGACCTGCACGACCTCGACGCCCACCTGAACGGCGGCATCCCCGACCGCGACATCAGTGGGTCCGGAAGTGCGCTCGCAGACTACTGGGACGTCTTCCCGACCCTGCGCGAGGCGCTCTTCGAGAGCAACGGCGCCCATTCATCGGGACCGGGCTACAGCGAAGCCCGCGTCGAGGCCCGGGCGGTCAAGACCACGATCCTCGAGCACCCCGAATTCGAGGCCTACGCGCGTCGCATCTCCGGCGTCTTCGAAGACTGGCGCAAGGCCCACGAGCCGCAGCTCATGGGCCTCGAGATCGACGACCTCCCCAAGACGATCATCCACACCCTGTCCGAAGACCTGCTCGCGCGCTTCGCCGACCTGCCGTTGCTCAGCCGCTACGACGTCTACCAGCGGCTGATGGACTACTGGGCCGAGACCATGCAGGACGACGTCTACCTCATCGCCGCCGACGGCTGGATCGAGGCGGCCCGGCCGCGCGGCATCGTCGAGGACAAGGAGCGCAAGATCAAGGAGACGCCGGACCTCACCATCAAGCGCAAGAAGTACAAGATGGACCTGGTGCCCCCGGCGCTCGTCGTCGCGCGCTTCTTCGCCAAAGAGCAGGCCGCCATCGAGGCCTTGCAGAGCGGGAAGGAGACCGCCGCCCGCGAGCTGGAGGAGTTCGTCGAGGAGCAAGCCTCAGCGGGCGACGGCGAGGAAGGGCTGCTGGCCGACGCCACCAACGACAAGGGCAAGGTGACCAAGGGCGGCGTGAAGGACCGGCTCAAGGCGATCAAGGACGAGCCCGACAGTAAAGAGGAACGCGACGCCCTCACATGCTGCCTCAAGCTGATCGACGCTGAGTCCGCGGCAAGCAAGGCTGTCAAGGACGCCCAGGCCGCGCTCGACGCCAAGGTGCTGGCCCGCTACGCGAAGCTCACCGAGGCCGAGATCAAGACGCTGGTCGTCGAGGACAAGTGGCTCGCGAGCATCCGCGCCGCCATCGAGGGCGAGGTCGAGCGGTTGACCCAGCGGCTCGCCGGGCGCGTTAAGGAGCTGGAAGAGCGCTACGCGAATCCGCTGCCGGCGCTGGAGCTGGAGGTCGAGGCGTTCGGGGCGAAGGTCGAGGGGCACCTCAAGAAGATGGGACTTGCGTGGGGATGAACTCGCGCGCAAGAGAGGCCGCGATACCCGCCGAATCCGGTAAGCCCAACTATATGTCTAGCGGTGCGCAAGCCACAGAACCTGGCGGGCATCCGACGGATTGGATCGTAGATCGCCTTTCCACCAACTGGGACGTTATAGACTGCAAGCATATAACAGCGGACTTCGTATTCTCTGGGGTACCGATCGTAAGCATCCGGGAAGTGCAAGGTCGTTTTGTAGACGTCAGCGGCGCAAAGCAAACTACTGCCGAGTTCTACGCGCAGTTGACCGAAGGCGGGCGAAGGCCAGAGCCCGGCGACCTGATTCTGAGTCGTAACGCGACGGTTGGCGAAGTTGCACAGGTCGCAGTGTGGCACCCGCCATTTGCGATGGGACAAGACGTGTGTCTGCTGCGAAAACGATCGCCGGACAGTTCGCCCGACTTCCTACAATCATTATTCAAGTCTGAGATCGTCGCCCGGCAACTTGAGAACATGATGGTGGGTTCGACGTTTCGACGAATAAACGTGCAACAGGTCAAGGCACTGGTAGTCCCGCTTCCCCCTCCCCCCGAACAACGCGCCATCGCCGAGGCGTTGTCGGATGTGGATGGGTTGCTCGGGGCGTTGGAGGCGCTGATCGCCAAGAAGCGGGCCATCAAGCAGGCCGCCATGCAGCAACTCCTCACCGGCAAGACCCGCCTGCCGGGCTTCAGCGGCCCGTGGGAGACGAAGCGGCTGGGGGATGTTGCAACGATTCGAAACCAAAAGGTCATGCCGTCCGGTGTGGCTCCCGACACGCGCTGCGTGGAGTTGGAGCATATCGGACAAGACGACGGACGCCTTCTCGGGTACGCCACTGCGCGCACCTCTACATCCTCCAAGTACCGCTTCTTCGCCGGCGACGTGCTGTTCGGTCGATTGCGTTCCTACCTCCGCAAGTATTGGCTGGCCGATTGCGATGGCATATGCACAACCGAGATCTGGCCGTTGATGGTCGACCCAGTGCAGGCAGCCAGGGGATTTCTGCTCGGAATAGTTCAAAGCGACCGCTTCATTGAGGCGGCGAGCATTGCGTACGGGACGCATATGCCGCGTGCAGATTGGGGCGTTGTGCGGAACTTTGAGGTCCAGCTCCCGGATGTGGACGAACAAACCGCTATCGCCACCGTCCTCTCCGACATAGACGCCGAGATCGC
>CAZOJI010000129.1:0-4705 GCA_964580055.1 uncultured Gemmatimonadaceae bacterium
CTTGCGGGAATGGGGACTGAAGCTTGCTCAACGCGGTGGAAAGAACGCCAAGAAGCGAGCCGCGGTTGCCGTGGCTCGGAGGCTCGCATGTTTGCTCCACTCCATGTGGATCAACGATACCGACTATGAACCAATACGATCCGGAAAGAACAGTAGGGCGGCATAAATCGAAAGACACTCCAGGGTGTAACGACGACGCCAGACTCAACCAGCGTTCAGGCGACTGCGGCCGCAGCTTTGATCCTAGCAGAGAGATCGTGAATAAGATTGCAGCACCTAACCACCTAGGACCTCAACGTGCACCGGGCGACAAAAAGCTTCGCCCATTCAGAGTGCGAATGGAAGCATTAAGGTGAGTCCCTGCGTCGTCGGCCACCACGTTGGCCTTGACAATCTATCCTTCTCATGGAAGCTGCGGGCGCCGAAGGCGACCGTCAGCTTCATCGGCTGGTTCGGCGGCAAACCCGACGAGAGACTACGTCCGTCGCTTGTACTCTTCTCGAAAGCGAGCCTGTCAGATAACTTGCGGAGGCTACTATGACGGCTGTGGTTGTCAAGGATCGCACGAAGCGCCGGTGGGTGATGGCGTTCATGGGCAAGGTTGGTCAGCGCGCCGCCCAGACGCTCAGGCGCGCAGCGACGTCGCGTGCTAGGAGATAGGGGTCGGTGTCGTGGCCGCGGTCCGGAAAGACGGTCACCGTGGCGTCGCCGCCGAGGCGGCCGAGGGAGCGGAGTCGCGCCTCGAGTGCGCCCGCGTTGGCGAGCGGCACGGACGTGTCGTCGGCACCGTACCAGGCGTGCGTCTCCGGCAGGTCAGCTGCGAAATAGAGAGGCGAAGAGGCGAGCATGCGCCGGCGCACCGCGGCGAGGCTCTCGCCCCGGTCGAAGAAGTGATCGAACTTCTGGCCGCTGTCGTCGCGCATCGGCGGCGGCTCGCCGTCGGCCATGTCGGCGGCCAGTAGCTCCGCCCAGGTCCAGCCGACGTGGGGGTCCTGGGCGCTGAACTGGTCGACCGGACCGACCACGTCGAGCACCAGGCCAACGCGCCGGTCGCGAATGCCAGCAAGGAGCGCGACGGTCCCGCCGCGGCTCTTGCCGAGGACGGCGACCCGATCGGGATCGGCCTGCGGCGTCACGGCGAGGGCGGCGTTCAGGAAGGCCAGAGCGTCGTCAGTCGCACCGTCCCAGGCTTCTGACGGGTCGCCCTCGGTGGCGAACTTTCGTCCGTCCGCGAGCAGCCGGTTGCCGCGATAGGCTGGCGCCAGGATCACGAAGCCTTCTGCGGCGGAGCCGAGGGCGACGAGGCTGTTGGGCGGATCGGCGAGGTCGAGCGGCGAGTAGCTCGGGTCCACCCCGCGCGCATCGATCACGACGGGCAGGGGCTCATAGGCGCCCTCGGGGACCAGCACCGCGCCGACGTGCGTGCCTGCGGGGCCGCGATGTCTGACGATCTGTGCGTCGAACACAACTCCGGCGTGCTCCAGCTCGAACTTGTGCAGCGTCTCGACGTCGCGTGCGGCGAGGTTGCGCGCGGTCCACATGGCTCGCACCTCGGCGTTCTCGGCTTCGGACGGCGGGGCGAAGGCGTCGGCGAGGCGATAGGGCAGGACGGCACGATAGCCCTCGCCGGGTGCCGGTTCGGTAAGGTCGAGAAGGCGCAGGCCCTCGCGCGCGGTCTCGTTGTGGGGATCCAGCGCTGACGCGCGGTCGAATGCCGCGCGGGCCGCGGCACGGTCGCCGACGGCGACACGGGCGTGGCCGAGCAGCGCCTGAATCCGGGCGTTGCCGGGATGCGCCGCGGCGAGGGTCTCGAGGAACGCCGCGGTGCTAGCGTGGCGCGAAGGGTGGCGCATGAACCGCCGCTCCACGGTCGCGAGTACCTTGCCGAGCGCGAGGCCGGGCTCGGCGAGCGCGGCCTCGGCAGCGGCGACCGGCCGGCGGTCCATGAACAGAACCGCCGGCGTCGTCTCATCCGGCGCGAGACGCCGGAACGTCGCACCGTCGTGGTCGCCGTCGACGTTGGCCATGACGACCGCCGTCACCGTCCCATCCGGGCCACGCTCGAAGGTGAGCGTGCGCTCCGGCTCCGGATGCGGAAGGACGAAGGCGAAGGTCTCACCGTCGACGCGGCGCAGATAGGGCTTGGCGCCCCAGAATGGCGGCACGGCGGAGATCAGGTCCTCGACCGCACCGATCTCGAGCGTCGCGAGCGGCCCGGCCGCATAGGTGCCGGCGTAGTCGGCGTGGACGGGTGCCGACCTGTCGGGCGTCCGCGCGTCCGGTGCCGGAGCGATCGTACAGGCCGCGGCGCAAACGACCGCAACGAGTGAAAGCCCGAGCAAAGTTCGCATGGATCTCTCTTGAAAAGACTGGGGACGTTGCATAAACCTCCTTCAGGCGTGTTTAAGCAACTGATTCATCGGCACTCACGCGCACTCGATGCCGTTAGCAGGGAAGGCGGCGACGGCCAGGCGTGTGGCTGACCGGGAAGCCCGGCCCTCATTCATCAATGCCTCGCCAAGGTTGCCGCCGAACGCTCTGGCGTTCACCTGCGGACCGTCAGGCGCATTGCCACGTTATACGGCAGTTGCGTTGGATGCCATCGCGCAAAAGCACCGATGGGGTTCCCCCCGGGGCCACTGATTCTCCTCATTTCCGGAAGCTACCTCCGGTGACAAACTCGGCGAGCTTCCGCAAGCGGATATTGGGGTTTTGGCCGAAAGCATACTGTAACCAGCCGAGGTGTCCCGCACCGTAGATAACCAGGATGCGCTCATCCGGAGAGTCAACGAGCCATACGATGTTGCTGTAGATGCGCATGTTGCGACGGAACCAGTCGGAGACCAGGTCAGCCCCAGCCCAATCCCACGGCTCCCCGAACTCCGCCATCCGAAAATAGGCTCCCACCGCTTCAGCAACCTGTTGATCAGAGTTCATATACAGCAAGCTTTCCAGAATCGTATGAGAGGCGATATACCCGGTCAGCGCCTCCACTCGCTCCCCCGTTTCCTTCTGCAGCGCGTCGAGCTCGGCCGCCCGACCGGTGGCCTGTGCATACTTGACGAGGCGGGGATAGGGGAATTCACCGCTAGCATCCACCGGGTAGACAGTCTCGTGGCCGAGCTCCTCGGCAAGCCGGAATCCGAGTTGATCGGTCTCGTTGCGCGTGAGCTCGTATCTGCCCGCGATGTAGTCGGTGTAGCGCTGCGAAACGCGGGTGTTGTTGAAGCCAGCTTCCACGGCGATCTTCGAAGGACGGAATTCCTTTAGGGCGGCAACTACGCGCGCGATCTCGGTTTGGCGCTGAGGCGACAGCACATCGTCAGTTTGGGTATTGAACACGTCGCGGCCTGGGTTGGACATGTGATAGACGCCGACCACTAGCACCTCTGCGCGACCCGCTGGTTGGACCGCACGCGAGGACTGCGAAGCGAGAGAAACTGGAGCGAGAGCAGTGAGGCCGAGAGCGACAATCAATAATCGACAACGTGTCATGTGGCCTCCTGTTGGCCTAGGTTCTAAGTCCGGGTGTCCCAGCTACCTGGGTTTTCGTAGTTGGACGCTCCCCACACCGAGAAGGTTGGAACAGCGTATGGCTCCCGGTCGGAAGGTGGTGAAGCCGGATAACTATCCAACTCTCCAGACCACCGCGTCGATGTCCCAGTCGCCTTCTCGCTTGGTGAGGAGATAGACTGCAAGAGTCTGTGATGAGTAACTCCATTCCCAATTCCATGTTGGACCGCGTGACGCCGGCGAAGCAGCGCGGTTAACCCGGCGAGGCGGCTAACCCGGCGAGACTGAACCCGATAATATGCGCCAATCCCGGGCGCCTGCAACCAGCCGGTAACAGGCCGTTCATTGCCCTGCCGGTTAAGTACAGGTTAGACGGCGCTGTGACGCTTCGCTGAGGACAGGGGTATTGTTGTAACAGAGAAACCGCGACACCGTGTTGGTGAGGCACCATCACAAGTGGTGCCAGATTTCCCGGAATCCACAGGAGGCACTCCGTGACGAACGGAAAGATCCTGAGGCTTACCTTGGCGCAACTGGGATCAGTGGGGACACTGGTGGTGTCGATCACGTTTGGCTTGCTGGGTTGCGATGCTGCCACCGGCATCAGAGACGACGAGCGGCTCCTCCAAACGGAATCACTTGTTTACGAACTGCAACCGGATTGGATTGGGTTGCGCACCGAGATTCCCTACACGTTCACGAACCGCACAGGCCGCACCATCTACCTCGTGAACTGTAACGGCGTGTTTTCGGCACACCTAGAGCGCGAGAATGAAGGGGAATGGAAGATCGCCTGGTCCCCCGTCATCCCGCTGTGTCTGAGTTCCCCGATCGTAATCGACCAGAACACGGTATTCCACGACACACTTCACATTTGGGGAGCGCCGCCCGATAGCATCCACCACGGTCCGAATTTCGATCTGGCCGATCCGAGCGGCGTTTATCGAATCGTTTGGAGCACAGGCCTCACATCTTTCGATGCGAACGCTCAGCCATTCGGCCCGATGATCAAACTCGACTGGCGTGTGTCGAACCGTTTCACACTGCAAAGGTGAGCGAAGTGAGATGGCAGGATATTTCGGTTGCACCCCGCCGACCGTTTTTACTAGGTCAGGCGCGCCGCGCCGTCTAACAGGGGCATACCTATAGGCACTTGGTATGCTCGGCGACACGACACCAGATACGCAGACGG
>CAZOJI010000130.1:0-4665 GCA_964580055.1 uncultured Gemmatimonadaceae bacterium
ACGAGGACTTCCCCACCATAAGATTGCGGGACGCCGCTCGACGAAAAAATGCAGATCGAGCGACTCGGGCCGCCCGAACCAGCAAGCAGCGTGTTCGTGCAGCGCGTCGGACTCTCGCTGCACGAGGCCGAGGCTGCGATCGCGCGGCACGCAGTGCATGGCACGATTCCGGAGCCATTGCGCACGGCTCATCTGATCGCCGGGGGGGTCGCGGCTGGCCAGAGCCGAGGCAAGACCTCTTCGATAACGCGCAGGCGGGGCCAGAGACTCGCGGGTCGTCCCGAACCTCAAGTAACCTGACGACGCGTTGGCGCAGCAGATTGACTCAGACTTCTTATGGTGGTATTCAGAGATGTAGATCAACAGCTCCGCCGCTATCCGGAGGCTCTCTTATGAAGCGATCACTGGTCGCGGGCATCACCGTTGTCGCGCTGACCGCTGTCGGTTGTGCCGTCCCAGAACAGCAATCTCGCGCCCCCGGCGACTTCACGCTGGACGAGCTCCTTGCCGTCTCCTCGCTCGTTGGAGACGCGGTACCCGACTGGGCGCCGGACGGCTCGCGCATCGCGGTGGTGGGCGGAGGCCAACTCCGTACCGGCCAAATCCGCATTTTGGATGTAGAGACCGGCGCACTGACGAAGCTGCCGGTGAGGAACCCGGCAGGACCGAAGTATTCTCCCGACGGTAGGTGGCTGGCATACACCGCCCCTGGGTCGGTCGGAGGCACGGAGCTGTGGCTCTGGTCGCTGGCCGAGCAGCGCGCATTGCAGCTCACCGACCTCGGTGTACGGCTGAACTCTTGGAGGTGGTCTCCCGACGGGAGCCGCATCGCGTTCTCGAGCATGCTTCGTGGCGCGTTCGACATCTATACCGTCGAGGTACGGGACGGCGCCATCAAGAGACTCACCGCCGACACCTGCTATGAGGTCCAGCCGAGCTGGACCCCTGACGGCCGGACCATCCTTTTCGTGCGGCTCGACGAGTTCTGGCGGGACCACGAGGTGATTGCGATCGACGCAAATACTGGCGGTGGCGCGAGAACAGTGGTGCGCGACACCGACTTCTTCGACTACGCTATCGGTGCCGAGTTCGGCCCGGCGCAGGTATCGCCGCGCGGAGATCTCGTGCTGTTCCGCTCGCACCGCAGCGGGTGGCTCAACTGGTGGCTTGTGCCGCTGGCTGGAGGCGAACCCTGGCAGCTGGCGGCTGAGGAGGCGGACCAGAGTTCACAAAAACCCTTCCGGGGCTACGCCCAGTGGTCGCCCGACGGGCAGCACGTGCTCTACACTTCGAACCTGAACGGGACTCACGTGTTGCGTGTGGCGTCGGTGGACGGCGGCGAGCCGCGCACCCTGGTGGTGCCGGAGCTGGGTATAGCGGCGAACCCCACTTGGTCCCCGGACGGCCGCCGCATCGCGTACACCCTCACCGATCCGCGGCGACCGATGGACCTGTATGTGATGGATCTGGAAACCGGAGAAGTCACCCGACTCACACGGTCCCTCGAGGATGAGTCTCTCGCCGGCGCACTGTTCGTACCCCAGAAGGTCAGTTATCCGAGTACGGACGGCTTCACCATCCAGGCGTACCTCTATCGTCCGACGACCTCGCCCCCGCCGGGCGGACATCCGGCAATTGTGTGGGTGCACGGCGGCCCCACATCGCAGTTCGACGACAGCTGGCGCCGGCATTGGTCGCTGTCCCCTGGCTGGCAGCCACATTACCTCGTGAAGCACGGCTATGCCGTCCTGGAGCCCAACGTTCGCGGCAGTTCGGGTTACGGGCTCGAGTTCGAGAAGGCGAACGCCGGTTGCTGGGGCCACTGCGACATGGAAGACGTGGTGGCGGGAGTAGATTATCTTGAGAGCCTTCCTGACATCAGCGGCGAGCGTGTGGGCGTGGCCGGCACCAGCTACGGCGGTTACATGACCATTGCGGCCACGACCTTCGGCGGCGGCGTATTCCGGGCCGCGGCCGCGCTGGTGAGCGGTTACTCCGACCGCGTCCGCTGGGCCGAAGACATCTACGATATCAGAGGAATCAACTTGATGGCGTACGACCTGGGCCCGGTGGAAGAGAATCGGGAGACGTACATCTATGTTTCCCCGTTTTACCACGCCCGCGACATGGACACGCCACTTTTGATCGTGGGCGACGTGGGATTGACGCCAATGCGGCCGTTCGCCGACGAGGCAGCTCGCTACTTCAAGCCGGTGCGCTACGAAGCCTATGCCGACGTGGGCTCCGCCGAGAACCGGCGCGTATGGCTGCCCCGCGTGATCGCGTTCTTCGACCGCCATCTCAGGGCGGATCTGCAGATGAGACCGCCCGGCAGTGAGAGGTGAGAATGCCATGCGACTGTCGAGGTCGTCGGGATGATCTTCCTGGCGGACCTTGCCTTGCGTGTGTTCTGGAATTGAGGTACGGACCCATTTTCTCATTGGAGAGGAAGCTGATGAAGACACGAATTCTGTTCGCTGCGATGTTGCTGATGATCTTTGTCACCCTTCGAGCCGAAGGGCAGGTAAGGACGAACAAGGACGCGCTCCTGACCGTTGCGGTCAGGGGAACCGTCGCGCCGTCTTTTGTAACGAACTTCTACCAAACCACGTGGGACGGCAAACCCAAATTCGCCCTCGGAATCGGCGGGATCAACTACGAATTGAAAGTCGGAGAGAGAGTCTTCGGATGGGACGGTACCGATAGGGCAACGATGGGCGTTGCGACGACCGGAGTGGAAACGTCATGGAACACCTTCACGTCTGTGGGCAACGAAGTGACGATCCTGAATGGCGACGCAAAAGGCGACAAGGGATTGGTAATCGGAAAGTTCGCGGACTACGTGTTGGTGCATTTCGAAGACGAAACGCTGGAACAGCTCACGATCGGTACACAGCTTCAAGCCAAAGCAAGCGGCATAGGTCTCCAGATAGACGGATATGAAGATGTGTTCATTCGCGGTATTTCCGCGGAAACGCTGGAACGTATAGAGATTCGGGAAAGGAACGGAAGGCTCGAATTCCCCGTCGTAAAGGAGATCCCGGCAGATCTGATCAGTCACGGCCATGGTAAGAACGTTCACTACGGTAACTGGAATATCCAGACTTCCTACCCGCCGGACATAGATACGTATGATTTGGACGACCTCCGTTTCGGGGACCTGGTCTACCTGAAGGATGTCCAGGCCGACTACGGCAAGGGTTATTACAGGGGTGGAGGCGTCATTGGCATAATCTGCAGCACGCCGAGTGATCTTTCCGGTATGGGGATCGGCGTCACTCCGATCATATCTTCGCGACTCGGCAAGCTGACATTCCGAATCGACCCGACTGCCAATATCGGCAAATACCTCGGCATCGAGACAGTTGCGTCACGCAGGGTCGGCCTCGACAGCGAAGGTTCGAATGGTCCCAGCAGCACGAATACGCTGAGTACGAATGGCGGCAGGCTCATCACAACCGCGGCGGTGGCACGCGTGACTCCCATAGGCGAACGTGGATATTCGCCGGACTTCGACGGCACGCCGAATCTGCGTTTTGGCTCCGGAAGCATCAACTACTCGGTGACCGTTGGGGATTCGGCCTACGGTCGGGCGAACGCGGACCATGTCGAGCCCGATGTTTCCTCTCGCGACGTGAATCCCCCCGCGCTTTCCTTTCTCGCGTGTATCGGCAACGAAGCTACAGTCATCACTGGCGAGGCAAAGGGAGCCAAAGGCCTAGTGATCGGCAAACATGGAAGCACCATGCTTTGGTTTCCCAGGGATGTGCTCGAGCAGCTCACGCTGGAGGACAGGTTTCAGATACGAGCGCGGGGCATAGGACTCAAGATCGACGGCTTCGAAGACGTGAGAGTCAACAAGGTTTCCCCTCACCTGCTGGAAAACATGGGAATAGAGGTAGACGGCGACCGTCTAGTCGTTCCCGTCGCTAAGCGCGTGCCGGGTCGCATCATGGGATCAGGAGTGGGCTTGGCGAGCAATGCCTACATCATAGAGGGTACCGACTACGATATTCAAACAACCGATCCGGCGACCGTGGAGGAATACGATCTGAAGTCTATCCGCATCGGTGATGTCGTTGCGATCGAAGACCATTACGACTACTGGGGAAAGGGAAGATACCAAGGTGCGGTGACTATCGGTGTGGTCGCGCATGGACACAGCTTTCATGCTGGACACGGTCCCGGGGTCAATCCCATTTTGACCGCACTCCCCGGGAGGATCGAGGTTAGAGACGATCCAAACGCCAATATCGCCTACTATCTGGGAATCAGGGAGACTCCCGGGAGATAAGATGCGCGATCAGCATTGGCGGGAAAAAGCGGGTGCTTGGGGCCTGGATGAATAGGGTATCGGCTCAATAGTCCACTGGCCTGCGATGCTGTGCATGTGTTACCGCTGACGCAGGTTTGGCCGGGACCACTAGTTGAACGAACGGTCGCTCAACACCCGGTGACGCGCAGGAGACGATATGTCGTGCCCCCACCAGCGCCCACGATTTTGTTTCTTGAGCGTTCATGACGTTTGGGGGAGGGCCCGTTTAGCCACATTGGCATTCGGGCCCATTGAAGGGATGTCGAAAACGAATCAATCCTGATCTACGGCCCGCCATAGGCAGCACGATTCCCCGCAGATCTTCATTAACTCCACGCCCCCGATCACTC
>CAZOJI010000131.1:0-4577 GCA_964580055.1 uncultured Gemmatimonadaceae bacterium
TTGATGCAGCGTGCGCGCAGTGCATAAGCTGCGACAAACTCCACAATACGGCAAATCAGGTTGCACCTCGAGACCGCACGTGACGTCGTTGCTTTGGCGAAGTACCCAAGGCAGGCTGTGACAGTGTTTGGCGGACTCACATATCGGCGCTTCCGCTACTTGCCAAGAGCGTGAGAAGCTGAAAGACTGCTGTTCTCAACAGCGCGGCATTGAGATTACGTTGATACAGTATGGAATTGGCGGCCGTTGGCCGCGTGGTACGCCTAGAACGCATACATGATATCAACCTGCACCGGAGTTCCCTACGGCAAAGCATAACTTGACCACCCTGATGGCCCGCCTGTCTCGCGCCGGATTCCGTGGTGATTTCGTCCGCCCGGCCATACTGCCGGAATGGTGGGATGAGTCATGCACCGAAGACACAAGCTTGCTGCCGGATGTCGAGATCCGCGTGGCGAGGTTCCTCGGTGTGGCCCTGTCGCTCATCAGAAACCCTGACAGGAAGCTTGCCGCACCCACTTACCCGAATGCCAAGTTGCGGCGTGTGCGTGACGTTTCCGCAGACCGACTAGCCCCTGCTATCCACGCCGCGTTGGAGATTGCAGGCGCGGTAGTCCGCTGTATGCCAGAAGCGACACCTCCTGCAAAGCCACCGCCGGTTGATGGTCTTGCCTGGCGCGACCGGCTCCACCGCCCCGGTTCACCAGTCACACTCAACGATATCCTGAACGATCTGTGGGGCCGGGGTATCCCGGTTGTTCCTCTCGAACTGCTACCGTCACCGAGTTTTCAGGGCCTTGCGTGCATGGTTGACGGTCGGCCCGTGATTATGCTCGGGCACAAACACGATGAGCCAGGGCGTGTTGCCTTCTGCATCGCATACGAGACATACCACATTGCCGCAGGTGATTGCTTGCCCGAGCAGCCGGTAGTGGATGAGGATGAGGAGATCGAGGACGACGCGGACATCGAACAGAACGCAGATCGTTATGCCATTCAGCTACTAGTTGGCGACGATGAGTTTCCGGCCATCGAAGGCGCCGACTTCAAGGATCTTGCCAACAAGGCGTTGGAGTTGGAACGATCGCGCGGCGCGGACGCAAGTTCCGTGCTCTTCTCCTGGGCGCGACAGACAGGGGAATACGACAAGGCATCGTTGGCAGTGAAAGCTCTGTACCGTCATACCGGTGCGAGGCGTGCCCTTAGGGAACACTTCGACCGGCATGTCGATATCGAACCGCGTCGGAGAGCGACCGCGCTCTTCTCCGCTGCGTGTACGGCGACCAAGAGCGCAATGAAGCTGCTGGTTGACTCAGACGCCTTCTGCAAGATCGGGGCGGCCGGAATGCTTCGAGACACTGCCGGCATTCTTGGCGCACAACTGGATGAGTGCGCGCGTCTGCCGGCATTGCCGCACATGCTGAGGAGAGGCAGGTTGAGGACCATGTATGGGGCGAGTGCGTGCGACGGTTTGATACCCCTTGCCACTGAGTTGACGATCGTGCCCAGGCCAAGTGACGCGTGGCTGGACAAGTTGACGCCGATCCAGGCAATCGACCCAGGCGAGGCTCTGATATTCGCAGCGGCCGCGGAAGCCGGCAGTATTGTCCTCACGGGCGACAAACGCGCGCTGCGTGCTCTGAAGGATGTTGAGGGTTTTGCCGATGCGCTTATGGGTGTTTGGCGACTTCCGGGAGGCAGCGCAGCAATAGCTCCGCCTGGCGTGCATACTGCGCTTCAAACACCTTGCAGCCCCTCGCCCGGGGGAACAGTGATCTGATAGGTTCGGTCGAGACGCCCGCCACGGTACAACACCCGTTTGCCCGCGCCAAGATCCAGCGCCTGGGGTGAAAGACGCGCAAACCACGCATGCCCCGAATGCTCCGACGCCCAGAGCAACATCCGCTTCACCTTGACTGAGCGACACTCCTCCAGCAGTTCCTGTAGTAGCTGCGGTCGCAACGTGCTCAGGCCGCCTACTAGCTCCACGGCGTGCTCGATGGCCTCATTGCTTGTGGCAAGGTGGAGTACTTCGAGGATCGCCCGCTCCGGAGCCGACACCCGCACCGAGTATTCCCCGCGCTCGACCTGGGTGAAGCCCGACTCCACCTGGTTGCTGAACAGCTTTGGGCAGTGGTACCGGACTCGGGCACCCCATTCGTGGTTGAGGAACCATCCTGGGAGCCGCGCACGTCCCTCGCCGAACAGGAACGCCTGCGTGCCGGCGCCGAGTGGGAGGTAGTGCGCCATCCCTCTCAAGGAAAGCGCAGTGAGGCCGCCCACATGGACCTTCATGTCGAGTTGGCTTTGCAGCGAGTGCACGGCGCCCAGCCAATCCACCTGGTCTCCCGGACGGACGAACACACCGCGCCCGAACCTCACGATCCATCCGGAGGACAGGTACTTGCGTGCGAGCTGGCGGGAGATGCCCATGCTTTCGAGCCACGGTTGTGTGGCTGGGGTCCCCTTAGGCCAACTCTGCAGCAAGTAGTTTAGTTTCGACTCAGGTCGTCTACCCACGGGTTACGATTCCTGCAATAATTCAAACTGCCAGTGTGAATCATTACCACAAAAGTAAACCTATGGTTCACATAATCAAGCACATTTCACACCATCGTAACGCCTCAGCGACAGATTGAAGGTTGCAGTATGTCGGCGAAGTTTGTGCTTTGCTAGCACATCGACAATTCTGCAACCGGAGTGGATCGCGTGGCGTTCCTGTCCACGATGTGTGAGAAACGCCATAATAAGGCAACCAACAGCAACGGCAAACGGAAGATGCGCAATAATTACAAATGAACCGTATCTTGTCATCATACGTTCGATATGCTAACATTCATGCACGTAATTCGCACTCACTGATCGCTGGGCTTTCATCGCCTCACGGCTGGGAGAAAACGGAAATGCCAATCACCCAAGAGGAACTCGGTCGCCGTATCCGCGTCGCTCGCGAAGCGTGCAGGCTTACGCAGGAGCAGGTGGCAGAGTATCTGGGAGTATCACGGCCGACCGTCGCTCAAATCGAAGCCGGCAAGCGTTCCGTCTCCAGTCTCGAACTGGACGCCCTAGCCCATTTCTTCGGCCGCGACCTCCGCGAACTTCTCGCTGAATCATTTCAGGAAGAGGATACTCTTGCCGCTCTGTTTCGGGCTCAGCCTGACGTTCTCGAGCAGCCGGCCATCGCTGACGCGCTGCGCGATTGCGTCGCCATTGGCCGAGAAGTCACCAGCCTAGAGCGTCTGATTGGTATCGACCAAAGCACTGGGGTACCAGCCGCGTATCCACTGCCTGCACCGGCAACTCGCTGGGAAGCTATACGGCAGGGTGAGCGCCTCGCCTTCGAGGAACGGCGCCGAATGGGCCTTGGCGATTCAGGGATCCCCGACATTGCTGAACTCCTCGAGACCCAGGGCATTCGCACGGGGACTGTGGACCTACCTGACGACGTGTCGGGTCTCACGCTGAACGATCGCAACGTGGGGTTGTTTGTGGTTGCCAATCGGCAGCACGCGCTGCCGCGCCGGAGGTTCTCGTTTGCACACGAGTACGCGCACGTCCTAGGCGACCGTGACCGCTTTGGATTTGTAAGCCGAGTATCCGAGAGGGACAACCTGATTGAGGTTCGGGCGAACGCGTTCGCCGCATCCTTCCTGTTGCCCGCTGAAGGCGTGCGCATGTTTGTCGCGAGCCTTGGCAAGGGGCAGCCAAGTCGGGCAAGTGCGGATGTTTTTGACGAGGCTGGCAGCCTGACCGTTGAACGTCGCAGTACGCCCGGGAGCCAGTCCATTCAGCTCTATGATGTTGTGCAAGTAGCTCACCATTTCGGTGTCAGTCGGATCGCCGCTCTTTACCGGCTGCTAAACCTGCGAATCATTAACCGCGGTGAATTCGACGAACTCAAAGAGCTAGACGAGACCGGGGACGGAGCATTGCTGGCTGAGCGACTCGGCCTCTCAGAACCGGACCAAGTAGAAAGGTCGAATTGGTTCCGCCGCCGATTTTTGGGTTTAGTACTCGAAGCCTACCGCCGCGAGGAGATCTCGCGCGGCAAGCTCACGGAGTTGGCATCAATACTGGGTTTCGGGGCCGGGGAGACCGACGCACTCATCGAAATCGCTAGGCTCTAGACAAAGTGAAATACGATCATCTGATCGCATACCGTCATCCAATACGCGGCAAGTGCTTGCCGGCGATGCTTCGAGGGAGGCTGAGCAGTTGTCGGGAACTCGGACCACATCTGAGCAATGGCCATCTCAACAACGCGGCACTACGATTATTCAAAGCACGGAACGTTGCACCTGCTTTCTAAGTCTGACTTGCGTAGCATGAGATTGGAAAACACTGGCAATTGGAGGCGCACGTGAGCACCTTGATGGCCCGCCTCTCTCGCGCCGGCTTCCGCGGTGACTTCGTGCGCCCGGCCATACTACCGGAATGGTGGGATGAGTCGTGTGCCGATGACACCAGTCTGCTTCCGGATGTTGAGGTCCGTGTAGCGAGGTTCCTCGGCGTGTCGCTGTCTCTCATCAGAAACCCTGACAGGAAGCTTGCCGCACCCACTTACCCGAATGCCAAGT
>CAZOJI010000132.1:0-4569 GCA_964580055.1 uncultured Gemmatimonadaceae bacterium
CTAGCTGCATCTTAGCCAGGTCCGGGGATCATTCGACCGATCCGGGTACCAACGGCACGCCGGCGGTTTCGACCCTGCCGACCTCGATGTTTCGATGGGCGGAAAGGTCTGCGTCGTGACCGGCGCCAACAGCGGACTCGGATTCGAGGTCGCCCGGGGGCTTGCCGCACGTGAGGCCACGGTTCACATGCTCTGCCGCAATGCCGAGCGCGGCGAAGAGGCGCGTACTGCCATCACTGACGAGCACGGCAACACCGATGTGCATGTCCACGTGGTTGATCTTTCGAGATTGACCTCCATCCGTCGGTTCGCCGAGGCATTTGCGGTCTTGCGGCTGGACGTGCTGGTGCACAATGCGGGCCTGCTTCCCCTGAAGCGCGAGCTGACCGCGGACGGCACGATCGGTTTCATCATGCCGGACCGATTGACCCACAGCAATCTGCAGGCGAATGGCCATGCGGCCTACCTCTTTCGGCAGGAGCCGGAAACGGATAGCGGCAGCTACAAAGGCGTGCGCCTCTATCTGAAGAAGGTAGCAGAGGACGAAGATCAGGAACGCATCGCCAAGCTGCGTCGCCGCGTCTATGGCGACGACCGCGACGGACGTTATCTGGTGATCTTCTCGATCGAAAAGGAGCTACCGCTGGTGGGTGCAGCGTAGAAAACGGCATCACGAAGCCGGGGCGCGGCATTGCCAACTCAACGGCTCCGGCGTGCAGCTCGAACTGTAGCCGTGAGCATTCCTCAGATAACGGTGGCCACACTCCATTCCCGGAACGACCGGGCGCGCAACAACCGGTAATGCGCTGCGCAAAGCAGGTGCCGTCCCAGTCTCAACAGGTTCTGGACGACCCTGTGAACCGCAAGAGACCGCTGCGCCTGTCCGCCCGATTTGAAGCATCGCATCAAACGCTCTCGTTGTCGGGTTGGAGGATCCGTGCGTACTCGGACCCAAACTTCATACACCACTGTCGCACGGTCTCGTAGGTAACCAAAACGCCCCGCTTCGACAGGAGTTCTTCCACATCGCAGAAACTCAGGGAGAATCGATGGTATAGCCAAACGCTGTAGCTGATGATTTCACGAGGGAACCGGTACCCGCGGTAGCCATTCGTATTCGTTTCTATCCGCGAAACCTGCCTGACACCGGCTCAAGTTGACAACAATCTCGACTGTGGACGAGTGGAAACGCACGCTCCGCGCCCAGGGAGAAGGCTCGCTACGGGCCGACAACGAAGATGACCTGACGTGAGGCGACCGCACCCGGCCAGCGTGCGCGAACGATCAGTACATTCTCGATTTGTCCAACACGTTCGTCATATCACCTAACCGGCCGTCGAGATAACACTCGATATTGCGACAGAAGATATCGACTATTCTTCGATTCTCCGCGGCCACGGTGCTGGCCGAGTGCGGGCTCACGAGCACATTGGGCATGTCCCAGAGCGGGCTATACGCTGGCAGCGGCTCGGTCGCAAAAACATCCAACGCCGCAAATGCTACATGCTTCGATCGCAACGCCTCGACCAAGGCAGGCTCGTCAACAACCGGGCCGCGTCCGACATTGACGAACACGACACCCTTCTTCATCGCCCGCAGTGCATCTCCATCGATCAGTTTCTCAGTTTCAGGCGTATGAGGTGCACAAACACAAACGACATCTGCGGCGCCGAGCATCTGGTGGAACTCTGAAGCCGGCACAATCCTCTCATACCCCAACTCACTAGCCTGATCGGGGGTCAGCTGTGGATCCATCGCCACAACACGCATCCCCAGGAATCCCGCGACCGCGCCGATACGTCCTCCGACCTTTCCCGCGCCGATCAGCGCAAGGACCTTACCTTCCAAATCCTCACCGCAATAGCGCTCCCAATGGTGTGCCTTCTGTTCGGCCTCCAGGAAATCGAGTCGTTTGAAATGCTTCAAAACACCCAGCAGGAAGAATTCGGAGAGTGGGCCCGCGTGAACGCCAGAAGCAGTAGTGATGACCATGTCACTGTCCTGCAAGCCGAGATCCACGACACGCTTGCCAACGCCCGAACTAGTGGTCTGGACCCACTTCACATGCGGGGCGAGATCCATACCGCCCGTGCCGTCGGGGCTCTTGGGAGGGAAGTCAAACAGGATGTCGGCGCGCCCAAGCCCCTCCGCCCAACGTCGTGCTTGTTCTGGTGTCCGCTCGAATCCTGCTATACCGTTGTGATCGCAGACATACCGAAGCGGTGGATGAAGGTCGGGTTCAAATATCACTTCGAGCCGATCCGGTGAGACCGCTCGAATGCGATCCACCTGTTCGGATTCGAGTGGGGTAGATATGAAGACAGTTAGTCGATTAGCAGTCACTGGCTTTGTCCTCCCGTTGCTTCCGGCAGCATCTGGTCCATCTCTCCTATCCAGTCAGGCATGGCTCCTGGTTGGATGCACTGACAACTTAATGAGATGGGCGTATTGGATGCGGCTAGTGCACCCTGCCCGCCATCTGTAGCGTCGACTGTCCGGCTTGCTTGGTTGCTTGCCAGCGCCGTTCTCAAGCCATGAGACCATACTTCTTTGCGGCCTCAGCAATCGCTGCAACAGCAGGATGCTTGATTTTCCGCTTGACGGTATCCTCCATTTCGAGGACGGTCTTCAATAGTCTGTGACAGGCTAACTTCGGTACTACATCCGCAATGCCAACGAGCAGCCGGGCTGGGCGACCGCCGGGACCCGCTCGCAGTTCATAGACCATCTCTCTTCCGAGCGAGAAAATCTCCTCCGCGTACGCGTTTACGAACATAACGCATCGTTGGAACATGAGCGCGGTATTGCGGGCCGCCAAGCAGCGGGCTGCAAACGCATTTGGCCGCTCCACTCATCGGTTCCGGTATGAGGGAAAGGCAGCAGTAGCTCACAGCCTGGCGAGGTCTGCGGATCGACTCGAGGAAGGTCTACGCGGTTGGAGCTTGGCCGGTTTGATGTGGATGACCGTCGCGCTGGTGCTGATCGCTTTGATGCTGCTGGGGCCGTGAACTACCGGGCGTCTCCAATCCCGCAACACGAACGGCTCTTACGCACCCAGCCGCATGGAGTACGACGCTGAGCAGAGTGCCGTCATTTATCACTCCGACAAGCCTACCGGCCCCACCGACGGCAGCTAGAATACCGAAGACTCGAAGAAACATGTGGAGACGGACCATCCGAAAACTCGCGATGGCTCAACGTCACCGTACATGATGGGGTTCCGCCACTGCACCGCAGAGACTTCGGAGAAGGCTTCGCTTTGAGCCCTCAAGTCCTCGATCTCCGGATCGGAGGAAGACCATTCCACGGCTGGGGCGTAGCCTGGTGGAAGAACGGGCAGGAGCCAAGCTCGGGTCGAGTCACCCACGGCGATAGTTCCGCCATGCTCGGCGTTTGTCACTTAGCCCTGCAGACGACAATGTACCGAACCGAGAGAGGACGATGTACGCCTTGGGGACATGCAGGTAGAGCGCATTGGTGACAGCGTAGTCGCTATCACCAAGCAGGTTTGAGGGGCACGCTGCAACGCCGGTGGACACCCGATGTGCGGTCAGCGATACTGCAGGAGGGCAAGTGCCATCGCGGAGGGGTGGGTTGGCAGATAGAAGCACTTCACTGTAATAGGCGGAAACTCGATGACCGACCCATTGATGATCCTCGGTATAGTGTTCGCGGTATTGAGCTGTTGTTTTCTGCTGCTAACTGGCCGGGCAATCAAGAAGCGGCGGATCGCGGGAAGCGTGAGCAACACGTTGTTGATGCTGTTGATGCTCTCGCTGGCGGCGTTGTCCGGGACGCTCTCAGTATCCACCCAGGGTTATCGGGCACTGACGCGCGAGGAACTGGTTGTGTCGGTCACTACCAGGAAGCTTGGTGAGCAGAGGTACGAAGCGCAGGTCCGGTTTCCTGACGGCCGCGACACGGCGTATGTACTGGCAGGAGATGAGTTCTACGTCGACGCCAAGATCCTCAAATGGAAGCCGATTGCCAACATGCTTGGCCTGCACACGGAATACGAACTGGACCGCATCTCAGGCAGATACTTGGACCTGAAAGCCGAGCAATCGAAGCCACGCACTGTGTTCGCTCTGTCGCCAGCCAAGCCTCTGGACCTCTTCGAGCTTCGTCGGCGACATCCGCTCCTCGGTTGGTTGGTGGATGCCGAATACGGGTCGGGCACGTTCACAGCCAGCGAAGATGATGCCGAATACGATGTACTTGTTTCGACGAGCGGCCTGCTGGTGAGGAAGCGCGAGGCTGCCGGGTTGGACCGCTGAACTTGGCGCGGCGGGACTATTCCCACTATTTGGTAGACGACCTGGAGGTCGCGAAAGCGGCTGCTGAGACGAAGAGCCTCATCTGACGAGCACCGACGGGCCATTGACGTCTCGTTCACCACCGTGGGTGTTGACATTGCCGCTATTCGCGGCGTTTTGTTCCCTCCCCTGCCGTCATCGTCTGCCAGGATCTTCCCGTACGCGTCCGAATCGAAGGATCGAGCGGTGTCGAACGACGCAACGCCATGAGTCGGCTTTGCACACTTGCGAGCGGTGAATTGAAATCCCTACG
>CAZOJI010000133.1:0-4506 GCA_964580055.1 uncultured Gemmatimonadaceae bacterium
CCCGCCTCGATGGGGAACTCCGGAGCGCGCTGGTCCTCCACCTGTTCGATCGGAATGTCGACCACCACCCTCTGAGGCCCGTCCGGACTTCGCTGGCTGGGGGGAACGATTCGCGAAACGGAGATCCGCTTGAACGCGGCGTTGGCAGTGAATCCTCCCGCCGCGTCTATCAGATCGGCCAGCGTCTGGCCCTCTCGCAGCTCGTAGATGGCCGGACGCACAACCGCACCGGTCACCCTTGCCCTGGTGCCGTACGCCGGCACGAAAACCACATCACCCTGCTCCAGGACGATGTCGTTCCTGGTGTCGCCGCTCAACAGGTAATCGTAGAGGTCGAACGAGGCGACGGTCTCGCCCTGCCTTCTCACTGCTATGTGTCGGAACCCCGCCCGCTCCGTCGGCCCTCCCGCCGCGTAGAGCGCGTTCAGCACCGTGGCGACCGAGGAGAGCTGATAAGCCCCCGGCTGCGCAACCTCACCGATCACGAAGACCTGGTTGGTGCGGAGCCGCGCGATCGTGACGTCGAAGCGTGTCGTCCCGCCACTGATGCCGGAGTACGACTGCCCCAGCCGCTCCCTGAAGAGAGCGTCCAGAGATTCCATCGTGAGGCCGTTCACGTAGAGCTGGCCTACTTGCGGGATTACGACGAATCCTTCGCGGGTCACGGTTAACTCGTGAACCAGCTCGACGTCGCCGGTGATTACCAACACCATTACGTCGCCGGGGCCGACCCTGTAATTGGACGGTACCGGACCGGTCAACAGCGGCTGGAACTGAGTGGTCTGACCGCGGAACACGTTGAGGCCGAAGATCTGCAATTCGTCCGCCGCTTCCGGCGGCGCGGGTTCACTCGGTTCCGGACCGCCCTCGGTGGGTACGGGCTCGAGACCCTCTGGACTCACATCCGGAACGCCAAGCGACTCCAGCGCACTCAGCATTCTGGTGTCCACGGTGGTGGTCGCCGCGCCTTCCGTGGAGAGGAAGGGATCGAGGAGCGACGCCGAGTACCCGGCAGCCTGCAATCGGGAGCGTATCTGATCGGGGGTGAGGCCGGATTGCTGGATTCTCTCGCGTACCAGGTCGGGGTTCTGGCGTAGCTGTTCTATCTGCTGAGTGGTGAGCTGTTGCGCCGTGGCTGTGGATGCTGCTCCGCCTGCCAGCAACGAGACGATGGCGATGGCGACAAATACCTCCGCCTTTGCACGGCGCCATCCAGCTTTCAGTGCCTCAACTTGATTCAGAACCAACATGACCTCTCGGAGCCAAAAGGAGCTTTGCGCTGCAAAGTACGTAAGCAGTCCCGCATGCGGCAGTCAAGCGGCGGTTAAGATGTGCGGTAAGTGTAGGGTAGTCAAGAGTTTGGGATGACAGACGCGAGGCGCCCGCCGATTCTCGTGCCAACCTTCACTCTCCGCCCTCTATCGTGCCTACTATTCGCACGAATTGGTCTATCCGGTCGAGATCGTTCAACGCAGCCATGACTCGATCGTAGTCCAACGCGACATACTCGTGTACCATGGTGTTCCTGAAGCCCGGTAGTAGCGCAAGGTTGGCGACCAGATCGCTGTCGAACTGCTCGATATTGCCGAGTGCCTGGACAGCCTCGGTATAGTCGGTGTACTTGATTCCCTCTCTCGCCGCAAGCTCGCCCGCTATGTCGATCACCGCCTGGCATATGACCAGGAGGCCAAAGAGAACGTCATTGTGGAGGCTGAGGTCTCGTTGCAGGGTTGCCTTGTCCGTCACCCGGGCTCTGATCTGCCGGAGGTGATCCAGTTGCTGCCGCAGCTCCGCGAGCCGCTCGACCAGGAAAGTCATTTCAAGATTGCCCGGAGTTTGATGCGTCTAGTCCGTTCGAGGAATGGACGCAGGTCGGCATACCGGAGCTGCACGTTGCGCCGGAACGCGTGATCGGCCTCGGAGTCGCGGCAGTAGACTCTCGCGCCGTCGTGCACGATCGAACATCCCAACTCGGGACCCACGTCGTTCAGAACCACGACATCCACCCGGTTGTTGTGTGTGGCGCCCACGAGCGCCGCGTTCAACTCTATCATGCGCCCCCCCCGCGCCGCCCGGCTACCCGTCGCCGCGTAGTCGAACAGCACGGCCACGTCCACGTCGCTTTCCCGGTGAGCGCGGCCACTGGCCTGACTCCCGAAAACGTAGACAGCTACGACATCGGCCTGCTCCGTGCCCTCGAAGTACTCCCGGACGGCTTTCAGAACAGGGTTCTCAAGATCGCGCTCGGCCTGCTTCAACAGGCGTTCGGCCTCAATGCGCACGCAGCCCTCGCTCTTCCGTCCCGACTCTTCCTTCTACCCCTGGAGTCGAGCATCGGTCACACCGCATAATCTGGCGGCCCCCACCGTTGGATTGTGTGGCTGACAAGTTGGGTGCGGACTGATGAATCTGCAAGAGGCGCGGGAAGCTTGCCCAACACGACCGTCCAGCAACGGGATATGTTTCGAGACATGACGCTCAGAGAAGAGTCGCGCTCGAGGCTGGAGTGTTTTTGGGGCTGGGTGCCGAAATCTGGTGGCAGGCGAGCGTTATGCCTGAGTTGTGTCCGGTTGTCCGCTATCGACCGCACCAGGTCGCCTGGTTCTATGGTGGTGGTTGAGGTGCATCGCGTGCGCCTCCTTCGACAGCGTCTTCACGCCCTCTTGCGGCCGGCCTCATTCGATACTATTGTTTGCGATACTATCGACAACGATACTATCACATGCGATACGAACGCAGACGAAACCACCGCTTCTCAAGGCTCAACTATGGACCCGACACGTGCCCGCCAGCCGCTCACAGATTTCCTGGACGCCCGGGTGAAGCGCCACACGCTCGGGCTCATGTACGGGCGACGGCGCATCGGCAAGTCAACGCTCCTTCACGAACTCGTTCGGGACCGCGGCGGCTTCCACTGGGAGGCGACACGAGGTGAACCGGCCGTCCACCTGGCGCGGCTGGGAGAAGCGATCGGTGGCCATCTCGGCGTCGGTAGACTGTCCCTCGAGAATTGGGAGGACGCAGTCGCGCAGCTGTTGCGTCTCGGTGCAGGAGGCGCAACCCCTGTGGCGCTCGATGAATTCGGGTATCTCCTGGAAGGGGACCCGACCCTGGATTCGGTCATCGCAGCGGCGATCGGCCCTGCCGGGCAGGAAGCGATCCGAGGCCAGGGAAGGCTCATGCTCTGCGGCTCGGCCAATGCCATGATGGGAGCATTGACAGCCGGTGAGGCTCCGCTTCGCGGGCGAGCGGGGTTGGAGCTGGTGATGCAGCCGTTCGATTTTCGGCAGATCGCCTCGCTGATCGATATGGGGTCGGACCTGGCATTGATCGCGCGAGTCTTTGCGGTCATTGGAGGCGTGGTCGGGTACGCGACCGATATGGTCGACTACGACCTCCCGGACGGACCTGACGACTTCTCTCGGTGGGTTGCGGCCAGAGTTCTCTCGCCAGCGGCAACGCTCCATCACGAGGCGACCACCTTGTTGGCAGAGGATCCGACTCTCTCCAGCGCGAGCCCCACGCTGCATCACAGCCTTCTCGGCGCCATCGCGAATGGGGCCGTGACCGCGGGATCGATCGGAAAGCAGCTACGGCGGCCAGTCCCCAACATCGCACCCTCTCTCAATCGCCTGATCGCGGCGGGGTTTGTTCTCCGGCATGAAGACCCGGTTCGGGCCCAGCGGCCAACCTACGCCCTCGCCGACCCGTTCCTTCAGTTCCACTACGCCATCCTGGAACCCCACCGTTCGCTCCTGCGTGACAGGAACCCGCTCGAGCTGTGGACCCGAAGGCTCTCGACCACGTTCGATTCGCGTGTTCGCGGTCCGGTGTTCGAGGAGCAGGCCCGGGCCTGGGTGCGGAGGTACGCAAGCATGGCTACGGTCGGTGGCCCCCCTGACTATGTGGGGCCGTCGTCGGTGACGATCGACGGCAAAGAGTATGAAATTGACGTCCTCGTGGCAGCGGACGACGAAGCCACCGAACCATCGGATCGAACCGTCATCGCCATCGGGGAAGCCAAGGCCGGCGAAATGATAACGGAGCGGCACGTCCGCCACCTGGAAAGAGCCAGGGCGAGTCTGGGGGCTCGAGCTGCCGGGGCGAAACTCCTGCTGTTCGGATCGGAGTTCAGTCATGAAGTGAACGACGCGGCGGAGAGCCGTCACGACGTGGAGTTGGTCGATCTGGCTCGGCTCTACACCGGGGAGTAATCGGCCTCCGTGGGACTCCGGTAAAATGGATACCCCCCAATGCACGAATGCAACATGCGACTCGCTAATACGACGCAGCAATCGCCGACGAATGCCTGACTTACGCAGGGGAGATATGCCGGTTCTCACACTCGACAATCCGGGACGCGAATTAGTCGAAGCCTTGGCGCGCCGGTTGTCCGACCGGATTGCGGTGGATGCTCTCGTGTTGTTTGGATCGCGGGCTCGCGGTGACGCGCTGGACGAGAGTGACTGGGACCTGGCAATCGTGTCGGGGGAATTCGAGAACCTC
>CAZOJI010000134.1:0-4297 GCA_964580055.1 uncultured Gemmatimonadaceae bacterium
GCCTGACCCTACTCCACGCCTCGCAAAACACCATATCCCCCGTTTCCGGATGGGAACGAGTTCTGAATCGGAGCGAGTGACCGGGTACGGTGCCGTGCTGCTGAGCGGCGCACAGTGCCTACAACTCCAGCACGGTCTGCCCGTCCTCCTTGGAAGGCCCAGGTGCCACGCCGCTCCGCCAGCTGCGACTCTCGTGAACGTCGTGATCGTCCAGCACACTCAGGTGAATCAAGCGATCGTCGACCGTGAGCCCCGCACCGTGCAGCCCCTGACCCTCGATCCTCACCTCTCTGCCGAGCCCGACGGACGGGTATTCCGTTGCCGGCATCCCGGTCACACAGCTCAGGAAATGCCGCACGTCGTCCGGCGAAGACCCGTGAGTCGTCAGCTCCGGGTCTAGCGCGTCGATCGCGTAGCTGCGGACCAGCTTCGGGTAGATGGCGCAAAATGCCTTTGTCGTGCCGAGCAGTTCCAGTCCGGTGATCCGCCCGTCGATCGCGAACACCGCGCCCACCTGCCCCTCGAACGTCTTGAGCTTGTGGACGTTGTCGTCCAAATGCCTTTGGTACCTGCTGTATATCGCCTCGTGTGCCGACGTGGACGACTCAGTGCCCATACGGACCGACTTCGCCGAAGTGTTGTCCCACACGTCGCCCTGGTTGCCGTGGCGCGAGTTCTGCCTGAGCGATCTGCTCACGTTCTTCATCTTCCGCGCGCGGCCCTCGGCGTACAACAGCCAGTCGGCGCCGCGGAACTTGCGCGAGCGGTAGCTCCAGCGCCCCGCCTCCACGCACGACACGGGGACGTCGATGGTCGTCTTCGCCTGGACCAGCACGGTCACGTTCAACACTCGGTTCTGCTTCGCGCCGATCAGCTCCTCGCCGTCGAGCAGCAGTACTGGCCGAGGCCCGCTGTTGGTGACTCGCAGCGCTGGGACATCGCCAGCCTCGGATACCTCGGTGACCTCCAGCGAGTCCTGCTCGACTCGATCGCGTCATTGGCCAGGTCAAATCCGTTCTTGCCCGGTTCGGGGTCGATGAGCGCATACATCCACAGCGACTCGGCGCGAACTGCCGGCCGAACAGAGAGCCTGTTGATGGTTGCTTCGATGAGCTGCATGCGGTTCCTCGGGGAAGTTGGTGGCCACAAGGTGTGTGGGGGGGGTGACAAACGGCGGTACGGCGGTAGGGGGTTGAGCCGAATGTCACACCCCTGCCTTAACGACCAAAACGCCTATGACCCAGAACCCTTTCGCCCGCCTAAGCCCACACCTATCTTCCCGCCATGCCCCACCCCAAGGCCGCGCGCTGGCTTGACCTGATAGCCTACCTGCTGGCGCACCGCTACCCGGTTACGCGGGAACAGGTGTTCCAGAGCGTGGCGGCGTACAGGGAGGACTGGGAGACCGCCGGCGAGGGAGAGTCGGCCCTCGAGTCGCTGCGCCGCAAGTTCGAGCGCGACAAGGACGAGCTGCGGCAGCTCGGCATCGAAATCAAGAGTGTCCCCATGCCGCAGGACGAGCCGGACGACCCCAACGTCGCGTACCGGTTGAAACCCGCCGACTTCTATTTGCCGTACCTCCAGCCCGAAGACGCGGAACATCATGCTGCACGCCCGGCTCGGGGCTTGAAGACCGTGAGTGTCTCAGAATCAGATGCCGCTTTGCTGGACCGGGCTACGTCCAGAGTCGCGCAGCTCGAGAACACGCCGCTGGGTGAGTGCGCCAGGTCAGCGCGCCACAAGCTGGGCTTCGACCTCCCGTTGTCGGAGCGTGCGATCGAACGCGTGCTATCGGGACCGATGAGCGGCGAGACGACAGAGGTCTTACAGCTGTTGCAGGGGGCGGTGGCAGCCGGAAACGCCGTCAAGTGCCGTTACTACTCAATCGGGCGCGACTCCGAGGAGGAGCGCGAAGTCGAGCCGTACGGTTTGTTGTTCAACTGGAGCACCTGGTACTGCGTGGCGCGTTGCCGAGAGCGGCGGGCGCTGCGGGTGTTCCGGGTCAACAGGATGTCGAGCGCGAAGCTCGTGAAGGGAAGAGACGCCACGTTCGAGGTGCCCGTTGAGTTCTCAATTCGCGATTACGTGAGCCGCGCGCCGTGGGAGCTGTCCGAGAGTGAACCCACGGTTGTGCGGGCGCGATTCGAGTTTCCCGACTCGCGCTGGGTGTTGGCTCAAAGCGTTGGCGAAGTCGTAGACCCGTTGCTGGACGACGGTGGCGCGGTGCTGGAGTTCCGCGTGTCCGACAGCAACCCGTTCCTCCGCTGGCTGCTCACCTTCCGATCGCAGGTGAGCGTGCTGGAGCCCGAGTCTGTCGCGAGAGATCTGGTAGAGCTGCGGAAACGCGTAGCGGCGCTCTATGAACATGAAGTGCGGCGCAGCAGCAAATGACGACGGCCACGCTTCAGGTGAATCGCATCGTCTCGATTGTGAGTCACCTGACTCGGCGCGAGCGAGCCGGCGAGCGTGAGGTGCCGCTAAAGGAACTCGCGCGCCGGTTTGGCGTGAGCGAGACGCAGATCTCGAGGGACCTCGCGGTGCTCACGATGCTGGGCGACGATCCCGAGTGCGACTGGTTGTCGTCGCTCCGTGTGTGGCAGGAAGGTGAGTCGATCGGTATCTCGACGTTCGGACCGTTCCAGCGACCGGTGAGGCTGCTCCCGAATGAGCTGCTCGCCATCAAGGTAGGTCTCGCCGTCGAGTCGGACGAACACACCGGCACGCTCCCTGAGTTGTCTCCAGAGTTAGCCGCCGAATTGTGGCCCGACGGCGAAGCCACCGGGGAACCGCCCCGTGAGTTTACTGTCGGACGCCACGTCAGCGGAGTGTCCGACTTGATCGATCTCACGCGCTCGGCAATTACCGAGCAACGGTGTATCGCACTTCGCTACGCAGGCGAAGGCTCGACAACGGACTCGGTGCGCACCGTGCAGCCCCATCAACTCGTCTATTATGGGGGAAGGACTTATATCGTCGCCCTCTGCGAGAATGCCGGCGAGTGGCGCCGCTTCCGCGCCGACCGCGCGATCGACGCGGTTCCCACCGACAGGCACTTCACCTGGCGCGACGACTTCGAGCCGATCGACGATCCCTCACAGGTATTTGCGGAACCGGAAGAAGTGGACGAAGTACAAGTGCGCTTCTCGCCGCGCATCGCCCGCTGGATGAAGGAGCGCTATCCGGATGCGGTAGAGAACGCCGATGGCAGCGTGGTCGTCACCTACCGGGTCGCGAGTGTCGATTGGTTTGTGAGGCACATCTTGCAATATGGGGAGGAGGCGGAGGTGGTGGGGGACGGGTGGAGGGAGGCTGTGACCGCTAGCTTGGAGAAGTTATGAATGATCCATGGAAGCAATGGCAGAAACACTACGAGTGTCTGGGTTTGACTGACTATGTAAAGGACGGGATTGCGGACTACGAAGCGTTCAATTCGGCTTCCTGCAGAGTCCTGTTCGTGCTGAAGGGACCGCACGGCTGGCCAGGCGCTGACATGCGTGATCAACTGCGAAAGGGCGCTCAATACCAGGTTTGGCACACCATTGCTCGGTGGGCGGCTGGGATCCTGACGGGATTTCCCGCGTATGGTGATGTGAATACTTCGGCCGAAAAGAACCGTGCACTGAGATCAGTCGCGGGCATCAACCTCAAGAAGGTCAGCGGTGCGGCGCAAGCAGACGCGAGTGTAATCAACTCGCACGCATATCGTGATCGTGACCTAATTCGGGCTCAGATCACACATATCAAACCAGACATAATAGTTGCGTGTTCCACCTGGGATCCGTTGATATGGATTCTTGAATTGCCCGTTGAGGATTTCGCTCGCCCCACCCAAACTCCGATCAGAGACACGTCTCGAGGTGCCTGGGTTGTACCGTGGCGGCACCCGGCGCGCGGTGGTGGTGTCAAATACTATGAGGAGTTGAAGGCGCGGTTATCGGGAGTTCTGTAAAACCGCCTGCAGGTGCGTGGGTGCCCACGTTAATTCGTGGTGGGGTTGTGAGTTCTCGATGCTGCCATCATTGGCGGCAATCAGGTGCGGACTTCGGTCTCACACCACCACTCACCATTGTCGCGACACTAGAAATCGCCTCGCTTGCCGGTGCTGCGTAAGTTGCTTCGAGCAGCATTTCTACGCAGTTTGAGTGAACTTCAGCTCGATGAGATTCCCACGGCAAACCTCTTGAGCATCTCGAGCAACCTCACCAACCCCCACGTATCCATCCTGCAGTATTCGAGCAGGTTCTGACGCATTCGTTCATGCTCCTCCGCTGACATACCATCCCCGCCAAGCATTAGC
>CAZOJI010000135.1:0-4278 GCA_964580055.1 uncultured Gemmatimonadaceae bacterium
TCCTCTACCAAGGGCAGTGGCCCGACTTCATGGGCATGACCCCTGAATAGTTACGAATTGCATGGCTCTTCATACACTGGCGAGCACATAACGGTCAGTGTGGTATCGTGTTCCCGAGCCGAGAGTGTGCCGTGGTCATTAGTCGGCCGAGTCGACCGCGGCTAGCAATCGGGCCGTGCATTTTCCTCGTCCCAAGGCCGCCTCGACGCCCACGATACGGCCTCATCCATGTCCCAGAACACCTGGCGTTCGATCGGGATCCCGTCCATGCGGCCGTCAAACATCGATGCAACTGCGTGATCCACATCTCGAGCGACGACGATCGCCGCTCGACCTAGTCCCCTGGCATCGATTTGCGGGACCGCATACCGGAGTATCCCTTGGATCTCATCGACCGAGAGGTGCTCCATCGTGCCGTCGCGGAAGTCCCACACTGTCCCCATGCCCAGACGAAATCCGGGCGTTGTATAGCGCTGTTCCAGAGCGGCTTTGATGTCCTCGACCGACGGCCGGCCTGTGGCCGTGTGGACAACCACGCCCGCCTCTTCGTCTATCCTCGAGGACACGGGCACGGAATCAATCCTCCAGATTCTCAAAGACCGTGGAAACGGAAACCATGCCTATCGGTTCGATTGGCGCTGCTGCTTGTGGAGGAAACGGGCGAATGCGGTGAGGGTTGTGAGTCTGTCTCGGTCCAGGCTGTGTGCGACGTTCAGTAGGTTGAAGACTTCGCGATCGTGAGCCGTTTCGCGCTTGGGTCGTTTGCCGTCTTTCAGGAACTCCGCAGGATCAACCCTTAGGCTACGCGCCAGGCGCGCGATGGTTGCCGGCTTTGGCTCCGCTTGGCCTGCCTCATATCGATTCACGCTCGATCTGGCTATGCCTGCCGATTCAGCAAGTGCTCGAGCAGTGAGGCCACGCTCGAGGCGCAGTCGCCTGAGCTTTAGGCCGAATGTAGCTGTATTCATTGACGTCAGTCCTTCTGTACGATCAGATAACCGGCATCGCAGCCGAGGGCCTTGGCCAGCTTCTCGAGTGTCTCGAAATCGATACCGGATGTCAGATTGTTCTCGATAGCTGAAAGAGTAGCACGCCGCACACCTGCTTCCTCAGCAAGGTGAACCTGTGACCAGCCCTTTGCTTCCCGGAGTTGTTTGACTCTCAGAGTTATTGGTGTCATGGCGTCCAATGTACGGCTTAACGTGCATAAAGGTCAAAAAGCAACAACCCAGAAGCCTCTTGCCACTGTACGTTATACCGTGCGGACCCGCGACAACGATACAGGCCAGCCGCGGTCGGACGCGTGGATTGAGGTCTCGTCCGCGCGTGGTGGCCGATGCGCCGGTTCAGGCTTGGCCGCCGCGATTGTAGATTGCATTCACATGGGGGTGCCCGCCGCCGGGCGGGCTGAGATCAAACCCTTTGAACCTGATCCGGTTAGTACCGGCGGAGGGAGACCAGCATGAGCCATCCTACCTGCCTTACTCAGTTGTTTCTGGCCCGGTCGGGCGAGATCACCGATGCGATGGTCACCGTTGCCGAATCCGAGCAGCTCGAACCCCACCTGGTGAGGGACGAGGTTGCCCTTGGCCGGCTGATCATTCCGGCCAACGTGCGCCACCTCGAAGCCGGTCTCGAGCCGATCGGCATCGGCGCGGTCGCCGGCGTCAAGGTCAACGCCAACATCGGCAGCTCGGCGACGTCGTCGGGGATCTCGGAGGAGCTCGCGAAGCTCGCGCTCGCACTGGAGTACGGAGCCGACACGGTCATGGACCTCTCGACGGGGAGCGACGTCGACGAGACGCGCGAGACGATCGTCGCGGCGTCGAGGATACCCGTGGGAACGGTGCCGATCTACCAGGCGGCGCTCGAGGTGGACCAGGCGCCCGACATGACGGCAAACGGACTGCTCGACGTGATCGAACACCAGGCGCAGCAGGGCGTGGACTACATGACCGTCCACGCCGGCATCCTGCTCGAGCACCTGCCGCTCGTCGAGGGCAGGCTCACGGGGATCGTGAGCCGCGGCGGCTCCTTGCTCGCGGTCTGGATGAAGGCGCACGACCGGCAGAATCCCCTTTACGATCGCTTCGAGGACCTGCTCGAGATCTTGCGGCGGTACGACGTGACGATCTCACTCGGTGACGGTCTCCGGCCCGGATCGATCCACGACGCCAGCGATAGGGCGCAGTTCGCCGAGCTCGAGACTCTGGGCGAGCTCACCGAGCGAGCCTGGCGCCGGGAGGTGCAAGTGATGATCGAAGGGCCCGGTCACATTCCGATGCACGAGATCGAGATGAACGTGCGCAGGGCGAAGGAGCTGTGTCACGGAGCGCCGTTCTACACGCTGGGGCCGTTGGTGACGGACGTCGCGCCGGGATACGACCACATCACGAGCGCGATCGGCGGGGCGATGATCGGCTGGCACGGCGCCGACATGCTCTGTTACGTGACACCCAAGGAGCACCTCGGGCTCCCGGATGCCGGCGACGTCCGCGAGGGCATCATCGCCCACAAGATAGCGGCGCACGCCACCGACGTCGCTCGAGGGGGAATGGGCGCCACCGATCGAGACGACGCGATGTCGCGGGCCCGCTACGCCTTTGACTGGGAGGAACAGTTCCGGCTGACCTCGATCCCGGGCGGGCGCGCGAATACTACGAGGAGTCGCTTCACAGCGACAGCTCCGGGAATGCCAGCTTCTGCACGATGTGCGGCCCCAGGTTCTGCGCCATGCGCCACTCCCGATCGGTGGAAGGCGCGAGCGGGATCACACAGTAACCCGGGCCTGCATACTGCTTTGTTCCGAATTGGGGCCGCTTCGTCGGCCCCAATTCGTTGGTGCTTCCGGAGTTACAGGTCGATGCGCCACTCGCGGCAGAAGATTTTGAATGAGCGACTGCAGCGACCGAGATCGCGGTCATCAGCGGCCTTGACGCCTGGCATCAGCGCGCTGCACCTTGGGATGCGCCCACCTCTTTCAGTTCGGTGTGTCGGCCGGTTTGCGTGGCAGGCTGTGGAAGGGACGCTGTTCTAGCACGTCTTAACGTTCCAAGAAAGAAGATCAGGAGTCATTGTTATGGCCGTCGGTTTGTCCGTACCCCCGAACTACGAACCACTGCTCAGCCCGTGCGAAACCGAAAGGGCCATCCGTTCGATAAAGGAGTTCTTCCAGACCAACCTCGCGTTCGAGCTTAACCTGACACGCGTAACGGCACCGCTCTTCGTTAAGGCAGGGACCGGGATCAACGACGACCTGAACAGCGTGGAGAAGCCGGTGGCGTTCGCCGCTCCGGATCTCGGTGGGGCTGGGTTGGAGATGGTGCAGTCGCTGGCGAAATGGAAGCGGCTGGCACTGGCCGATCTGGGCTTTAGGGCGGGTGAGGGGATCTACGCAGACATGAACGCGATCCGGCCGAGTGAGACGCTGGACAACACGCACTCGCTTTACGTCGATCAGTGGGATTGGGAACGGGTGATCACACTAGAGGAGAGGAATGCCGCCTTTCTCGAGCGAATCGTGCGAAACATCTACGACGTCATTAGACGCACCGAGCGCTATGTGTCCTTTCTGTATCCCGTCATCAAACCCACCTTGCCCGATGAGATAACGGTTCTGCATGCGGAAGACCTACAGGAGCAGTATCCCGCACTGACTCCGGCCGAGCGTGAGACAGAGGTTTGTCGCAACCACGGCGCGGTATTCGTGCGAGGTATTGGCGCGCCGCTGGCCGATGGTGAACCCCACGACGGACGGGCGCCTGACTACGACGATTGGCTCACCCTGGGTGAGGACCGCCGCATCGGACTCAACGGCGACATCATCGTCCACAATCCGCTGCTCGATTCGGCCTTTGAGTTGTCGAGCATGGGCATCCGGGTAGACAAGCGGTCACTTCTACAACAGTTGGCGCTGTGCCGCTGTGAGGAGCGGAAGGAGTTGTACTTCCACAAGCGGCTCCAGGCGGGCGAGTTGCCTCTGTCGATCGGCGGTGGCATCGGACAGTCGCGGCTCTGTATGCTCTACCTTCGCAAGGCTCACATTGGAGAGATTCAGGCGAGCGTATGGCCGGAGGATATGAGCCAGCAGTGCCGCCGGGCCAACATCGTCCTGCTGTGAATTGCTGAGCGCTGTGCGTTTTGTGGGGGGTAGCTGCACGCTCGAAAACGACATCGCGAGCATTTTGGACCTCAATCGCCGGGAACGCCGGCTTCTGGTTCAGCTTCTAAGAAACGGAGTTCATGAGGCCTGTGCGGGGACGAGGTTGTAGCCGAGGG
>CAZOJI010000136.1:0-4214 GCA_964580055.1 uncultured Gemmatimonadaceae bacterium
AATCACGTAGTTGATGCCATAGTGCAGCGATTGTTGTGTGTCGACCCTCATATGAGAGTGTGTGCTATTCTTAGTTGAAATTGAGGCGGCGCTTGAGGAGATCAGGCGTCGTTCGAGAAGAATTCTTGGGAATGCCCTCTGCGAGAAGCGCCTGTTCAGTCTCAACGACCTTTCGGACGAGCTGCAGTTGGCTTCTCGCCAATTTCTTGGAACGATTCATCGTTGGGGGTTGCCGAGCGGCACTCTTCTGAAGGCCTGAGCTCACATGGCTGAACTGAACAGAGCGTGGCCAGAAGTTGGAGTCACGAAGTGGTAACCGATCTCAAGACCGCCAATTGCATCATTGCAAGAAAAACGGCAGCCAGCCTGACGAATTGAACGCCCCCTTCAGCGCAATGTTTTCGCCACTGAAACGACCGCGACAAATGTCGCAAACCGACATTTCATGTCGCAAAATGCCCCTGTTTCGGCAGCTTGACCATACATACATTGGCTTCAGCGCGCGCATGCTGGATTCCGACCACACACAGCTTTGCGCAACGGGAGGTAACGATGGTAAGCAAGCGATTACTTTGACTGTCAGTTGCGGCGATAGTCCCATGCCTTTTGTTGGCGTGTAACGATTTGATAGATGATCCTCAGACACCGGCTGGCCAGGGCAGTCACTTCGAAGAGGGATCGACAGTGCTCAGTGTGGCCGGTATCCCTGTGCGCACGGAGCGGATGCAGGTGCTCCTTAGACGGGCAACGCGATCAGTTGCCCTGGCGCTGGCGGATCACGATATCCGCGCCAAGGTCTACGATGCCCTTGAGGGGTCAGCGTATCGTGAGAACAAACTGCATTTTGGTACGCTACTCCGGGCCGACGTCGGCGAACTATTGACCAACATGGCAGCTGCTGACTTGACCACTGAGGCGGCCATCCTATCAATGCTGGACAGCATCATAGATCTAGAGTTCTACATGCCCGTGCCGGAACACCGGCGGAAGTGGACGGGAGGTGAAGACCTTATCGTGGCGAGCCAGCTGTTTGATGATGGCACTATTCCGATTGGTTTCGATCTGAAAGGGAAGGAGGTATACCTCCATTCAGCGGATCAACCGCCGACTGTTCCTGCCCTAGTCATCGTTCCAGTTGAGACCGATTTCGCTTCCGTTCAACCCAACTCAGATCAAACGGCTCAGCTGCCGGCTAATCCCGCCTCGGAGACGCCGGGAATCTACCTCACCTACAGCTATGTGTTCGATAAGCGCGAGGGTTGGCCCCGGGGTTCTCCAGAAATCGAAGCGCACGTATTCAGGAGAGAAAGCTCGACGACGTACTACGATTTTTCGTGCGCGGGTGAGAATATGGCCCCATCGAGCGGCAGGTATTTCAATCAAGACGGCAACACCTGGTCTGGGAGGGTACTGGTCGCAACTCAATCCGAGATACAAGACACGTCGGCATACGACGAGAAAGTGTTCGTGCAGCTATGGGAAGACGATGGGGGGGGGCATTGTCTATACGGAGCACACCCCTCGTACGATGGTATGCCGCCAAACTTGCAAAACCAGGAAAAAAGGGACAGTGTTCGCTCGCTCCAGGACCGAGTCATCAAGATACAATGGTGGAGCCCAGTTCAGGATTCAGTAGAAGCGCAACTCAGAGGTGTCGGCAACACCATCGCGTATGCACTAGGAAGCGAGGACGACGTAGTTGGCGTAACAACGCTGGCCGGAGGCTCAGCCGGTTGTTGGGCGGAACCAACTGGTCCGGAAACCTTCAGCCTGTACATCGAAGGCGGCACACATAATGGTTGGGCGTACTTGGACTGGGCATTCGACCACGTCAGGGAGCCCATGTGTGAGCTTCAGGCTACAATAAGTGGCCCCGAAGCGATTGTCATCAATGGTGACGGCACCTACTCACCGATCCCCAGGTACACCGCAAACGTATCAGGAGAGGGAGCCGGAACAACTTCTTACGAGTGGAAGGACGGAGGCACGGTAGTGACCACGTCCTCGAGTTACACCATATCCCCAGTGGTAGCAAGCACGCACTACATCACTTTGAAGGTTACGCGCGGTAGTGCAACAGATACGTCCCCGACAAAAACAGTGACGATCACTGAAAACGAAGGTGGCGAAGAGGCTCCCGCACACAAGGGAAAGGGCTAGCCTCCGACTCAATGTTGCACTAATGTATCCGGGCGGGCATCAGATGGCCCGCCCTTGCCAACACAACTTGAAAACGCAATCCCGAGTGGTTCGGCAAGCACTTCTTCTTGGGAAGTAGTGTATCGACCCATCGATCACTGCCGGTGTTTTTCTAGGAGGCATTGTTGACAAAGGCATTCATTGACAACTTTCGGCCAAGCAACGTTTGCATGCGTTGCGTTCTCTTCGCCGTTGTGCTGATCGCTTGCGGGCTCCAACATGCCATGGCGCAGGCACCAGATAAAACGACCGTGAGTGTGTTCGCAGGCGCGTCTCACTACGATTTGTCCGGGGTAGGGTGGACGTCGGTGGTTGGCCCTCGCATAGACCACGAGCTGTTCGCTCCACTTGCGGTTCAGTTTGCATTTCCAGTCTATCGCTATCTGCCTCAGTTTGCCCCCGACCACCTCACCTGGGTGCTGCCCGAACTGAGCCTATTGGTGAGTCCGGCAGTTGGAAGTGTCTCCCCGTATATTCGCTTCGGCCCCGGCTGGGCGTTTGTGATAACCGGCCGACAGTATGGATCAAGCGAAGTGACACTTCATATGGCGCTGGGTGTGCGTATCAAAGTTTGGGAGCGCTGGGACGTGCGAAGCGAGGTTGGAGTGCGATCAGTGAACCCGTGGACAGGCAACACTGCGGACATATGTGGTGGTCTCGGATATCGGTTCTGAAATGCCAGCACGTGGGTTGAATCTCCGCGTTCCCGACTTTGGGCGCCGCGTCGCGATGAAAAGAGGTAGTGGATGAGACTTCTCGGGACCCAGGCTCTGCTTTTGGTCGCCGTTGCTTGTTGGGCTTCATGTGGTGACCCGTCGAGTCCAGACTCAATCGCAGGTAACTACATCGCCAACACATTCACACTGTCAGGTGACCTAGTTGCCGATGTGCTGGACGAAGGTGGGCATCTCACGATAACCCTGAACGCAGACAACACCATGTCGGGTAATCTCTTCGTTCCTGCATCTGCAAGTGGCGGTGACAAAATGGACGCCAGCATGGCCGGTACTCACTCGGTTGTCGGAGATACCGTCACGTTCAATCAGGATGCAGACACGTTCGTGCGCGATCTCTCCTGGATCTTCGACGGCTCAGAACTGAGTGCGACAGAATCGTTCTCGGGTGTGACCGTCACGGTTGTCCTCGGTCGTCAGTGAGAAACGTCTACATGGTCACACTGCGGGTGTCGGACCTGTTCTGACACCTCGGTGAGGGTATGGGCGCTGGATAACTGAGGTGCATCGGGCGTCACTTCGGGGAATCTTCCCCAAGGAGTGATGTCGATGCCCCCTCGGAGGTTGTCCATGCGCAAGACCAGGGAGCTTCTCAGGCTCAGGGTTCAGAGCCTTAGTGTTCGCCATATAGCCGACAGTGTCGTTGTGCCACGCAGTACGGTGGCGGATTACGCTCGTCGGATCGAAGAGGCCGGTCTGTCCTGGCCTCTCGGTGAGGATGTGGACGAGGACGCGGTCCTGAGGCTGCTTTTCGGCGAGGAGGATGCTCAAAGGAGCCGGCGTCCGACGCCGGACTGGGCCTACGTGCATGCCGAGCGGAAGCGGCCGGGTGTCACACTGCAGCTACTCTGGCTCGAGTACACGGCCGACCATGCTGAAGATGGTTACGAGTACACCCAGTTCTGCGAGTACTACCACCGCTGGCGCAAGCGACTCGACCACGTGCTCAGGCAGGTACACAAGGCCGGCGAGGCGTCGCGGCATCCCAGAATACCCGTTTCCACACGGAAGCTGGCACATGGGAGCGGCAGCAGGTACAGCACAGAAGACGCAGCCTCGGCGCAGCACCACGCCGAGCGGCGTGTACAGGCCCCGAAGACCTCAGGCCTCACCGCTGTACCGCCTCATCGAGGATCATTTTGACGAGTTCAGCACGGTATACGATGAGCGCTTTACTCGGCGCTGGGGATACTGGCGTTCTGTGGTCGGCGAGTGGGATATGTGTACCCCCTGTGTTAGGATAGTTGTCGCCTCTCCTGAGCGGCCGTTGGTGTCGGGGAG
>CAZOJI010000137.1:0-4027 GCA_964580055.1 uncultured Gemmatimonadaceae bacterium
GTCGGTTCGTCAACAGGGCCCGCGTGAATGATGTGCATCATTGGATGGGCACTTGCCGTAAATTCGGCTTTTTTCTCTCCATCGGCCGAATGATAGGCCTGCAACGTCCCGGCTGTACCATCATACGCCCATATCCATGCCAACACTTTTTCCTCGTGCCCGGCTACATGGATGGGAATTGATTTGGAGGTAAAAACAGCATTTGTGCCCTCCATCAGCCGGAACACAATTGTTGTGTGACCATGTTCTTTTTCCCGTGCATCCAGATGAAATTCAAATCCGCCGGCTTCACCGTCGTGTTGGTAAAACTCGCAAATAGTCTCATCCGCAATATCCCATTCCAAATGGTAATTGTCAGCCGAAGGCGTAAAGACCGCCTGGTCGGCATCAATGAATTGAATTTCGAACTCGGACGAGAGCTGCCCTTCTGCAACGTCAAGTTCACCTGTCACCGTCTCGTCCCCGGCATAATTCACTCGGGTAGCGTCTCCCTGAGTAATCACAATGCCGATGACATCGACGGTTGTTGCTTGGGTTGGATTATCACAACCCATAATAATCAATACTAACAGCAGGATAAAAAATTTTTTAATAACTACATTGTTATTATTCATTTTCGCAATCCTTAAGTTTATATAAGAAGAGTAAAAATATTTTCCCGTTGAAAAACAGGTATATTATGCTCATTAAGATTGAAACTCGTAATTACGATATTCCAACTTGCCTAAACCATTCTTCGAAAAGATCTCAGAAGATTTCTGATATTGATGACCTTCGGCGCCCAGCATCTCCGCTGTCTCGCTGGCAAACTGATAGATCGGTAGCTGCAGGCGGCTGATTTCCCCCGTGTTACGCGGGAACACGAAGTTGTCGATGCGATTGTAGAATCCGGCGAGCTCGAGTTCCAACGAGGCACTGTTGAGCCTGACGAAGATGTCGGCTCCGGTCCCTCGCTCCAGCTCCAGATCGGGATTGCCAACTTCAAACGAGTACGCCGCGAGATGCGGCCCTTGCGAGAACAGCTCCACGTAGTCAGGGGTCCTGAACGCACGTGCCACCGTAGCTCCCACCTTCGCCCCCCCCACCCAAGTCGTACAGCAAACCCAGCGATCCCGAGAGCGCGGTGAAGTTGCGTGTTCGTACGGTCCCAATATCAAGTGACGCGGTCGTGTCCAGAGGCGTGATGCGAGTCCAGTCGAAGCGCCCACCTACCTCGAATCTCAACCTTTCGAAATCGATCTCCTCCAGGACGTAACCAGAGAGCCCGACCTTTCGCGACCGCGGCGTGGCCTGCGTGCCGTCCGTCGTAAACTCCTCGAACGATGTTCGCACTCCCACGGATCCGAATGAAAACGGGCCGGCGCCGCCGTGGTGTCCGGCGGCCTCACCGGAAGCGGTGTAGAGTATGAACCGCGTTCCGAGAATGCCGCCCTGCTCCCACTCCTCGTGCTCGTAGCGTGTCCATCCGGCTTTGAGTTCGACTTCCTTCAGCGGGCCGACCCCGGAACTCAGTCGGCTTTCACCTTTGACGGAGTGACGAGTCATGTCGATGCGGACGCCGTTCGCGTGCGCACCAATGAAACCACCGGGCACTCCGTACGAGGAGGTGAGATAGCGGTACGCGCCACCGAGATGGCCCCAGTCCTTCACAACACTGCCCCCGAACGACCCTTCGATATTGTCGATGTCGGTGCTCTCCAGTACACCCATGGGTGTTCGCAGATCTCCGGTTTGCCTGGTGTTGAACTCGCCCCGGAACGAGAGCTCACCGAGCGAACCTGTTCCCAGCACGTGTGCGCCCAAACCCGTGTTCTGGGATTGCCCTTGAAGCAACACGGCGCCCTGAACCCTTCCCGGCAGCGAACGCGGCACCTCCTCACGTATGACGTTCACCACGCCGCCCAACGCATTGCTACCGTAGAGCAACGCCGCCGGACCGCGCACGACCTCAATGCGCTGAGCCGAGATCGGTTCGATCGCGACTGCATAATCGGGGCCTGAGTGTGACAGGTCGCCAGACCGCTGTCCGTCCTCCAACACGAGAACCCGGTCTCCACCAAGGCCGCGAATGATGGGTTGGCCTGTGGCCGGTCCCATCGATGCCGACGTCACGCCCGGCTCTCCGTTCAAGGTGGCCGCGAGAGAGACGTCGAATCGCTCGGCAAGCTCCTGTGCTCGTAGCACCGAAGTTGGGTGCAGCGTCTCGTTCAGCATTCGTTCTCGAGCGGTCCCGGTGGTCACCAAAATCGGATCCAGCTCTATCACCCTCTCGATGAGAGCGTAACTGGCCTCCGCGTCCCCCTGCGACAGGTCGACGCGCGACGAGCGCGACCAGTAGCCGAGAGCCACCACCGTGAGCCAGACCTGCGGCTCGGAGATGTCGTTCAAAACAAAGCGACCGTTGCGATCACTCACCACGCGCATGTCCAGATCCGGTATGATCGCGATCGAAAACGGGATCGGTTCCTGCGTGACGGAATCGACGGCCATGCCTACGATGGCCCTACCGGTCGGCTCTCGCTGTTGCGCGGTGAGCCCGTGGGAAAAGCCAACGGCGAGGAACACGGCGGCGGCTATGGTCCAGAAAGGGAAGTCAGATCGCGGCATTGGTGGACTGCCTGCGTTCACGCTGCGTTGCCGCAGGTGGCACATCGGCCCACAAGCAGGAGGTTGTGACTCTCGAGTTGGAACCCGCTTGGAAGCAGCGATTCGATACGGCCCAAACACCCCTTGAGGTTGAATACTCGCGCGCAGCTAGTGCACCTGAAGTGGTGGTGATGGTCCTCACCGTCGCGCTCGTAGCGAGGTGCCTCGCCTGGAATCTCAATGATGTCGAGCCAACCGCTGTCTGAAAGAGCCCTGATGTTGCGATAAACCGTGGCAATCCCGATGGTCGGAGCTTTCCGTGCGGCAAGCTCGTGTATTTCGGAGACACTTAGGGGGCGAGGGCTGTCGCAAAATACGTCCTTGATTGCATCCCGCTGCTTCGTATTGCGCTCCATGTCGTTTCTCACCTTCTCGGGATTTCGGTCGGCAACGTCGTATGCAACGATAATGCGTTATCGTTATCATTTCAACTGGTAAGCGCTGGGCGCAGATCTGAGTCACTCTCGCAAGGCGTATGTGCATCCGCCGAAGCCGGCGTCGGGTAAGGTGGCATCGGCAATGGATTTGTTGCAGAGCAGCAAGTAGGGAGGAGCTTTGGCCATATTACCATACTTACTGTATGGTTAGTGGTATGAAAACGACGCTCAACATAGACGACTCGGTAATGTCACGCCTCAAGAGAGAAGCCGCGAGGCAGGGTCGGACGATGTCGGAGTTGATGGAGACAGCGTTGCGAATGTTTTTCAAGGCGCAGCGGGAGACACAGTCCTTGCCGCCGCTCCCCACTTTCAAAAGTGGTGGACATCTGGTCGACATCGCCGACATGGACGCCCTCTACCAAGCGATGGAAGGCCGCTAGTGTTTGTTGTCGACACGAACGTGCTGGTGTATGCCGCTGACGAGGACTCGCCGGTACACTCGCACTGTTTTGATCTTCTCGAAGACTGGCGTAAACAAGCGTCTGCTTGGTATTTGACTTGGGGCATAGTCTACGAGTTTCTACGCGTTAGCACCCACCCCCGAGTGTTTCGAGTCCCATGGTCTGCGGGGAGAGCGTGGAGTTTTATTGAGGCAGTGCTTGCATCTTCAGGCATCGGAATGCTTGTGCCTACGCAGCGTCATCCTCGGGTCGCAAGCGCGGTAATCGAAGAGATCCCGTTTTTGAGTGGGAACCTGATGCACAATGGAAAAACCGCAATACTGATGCGCGAGCACGGGATCAAGACCATTTACACCCGCGACACCGACTTCCATCGGTTTCCGTTTGTGGAGCCGATCGATCCGCTGAGCTGAATCGGTTTGAGTGCGTCTTTTTAGATGCTCGAGGATTTTGTCGATCGTTTTGGGGTCCGTGATGAACGCGAAGATGCGCATCGTCGTTTCGCCGCACCGCGGGCATCTCAGGGGCTCGACTTCGAAT
>CAZOJI010000138.1:0-3956 GCA_964580055.1 uncultured Gemmatimonadaceae bacterium
TGGCAAGTGGCGATTGGTGCGTCGCGCCGCAAAGTCAGCCCTCGCACCGCAACCCCGTCCCTTGCACACCCAGCCCCACACCGCCTTACCGCCTTACCGCCTTAGCCCTACCGCCCCACCCTACGGCCTCCAGTTCGGCTGGCCCTCGAAGATGGAACCGAAGCCGTCAGGGGTACGCCCGACTGGCACCCGAACCGACGGATAGGTCGTCGGCGTGACATCCGAGGGGACCACATATATGCGCCACGACTCGGTTGTTTCATCGATACCAACGAGAGCGATCTGCGTTCCGTCCGGCGACCAATCCATGCCGACCTGGTTGTACGGGTCCATCTCGCATGACAAGGCGTCCTCGGCTATCTGCCGTTCTCCGGATCCGTCCGTGTTCGCGATCCAATAGGTGAGTTCGCAGACGTCGTTCCTCCTGCCGAAGAGCACGCTCGTGCCGTCCGGAGAGAATTTGGGTTGCTCGTCTACGGCGTATCCCGCCGGGAACGTGATCTGCTGCAAACCGGTGCCGTCGGTGTTGATGACGTAGAGTCTCTCCTCGAATGTCTCGGGGTTCGAACCGACGAATACGATCATCGTGCCGTCGGATGAGACGTCCAGTTCCAGAATGCGAAGAGGTTGTTCAGTCACGACTTCGATCAAGTCTGTTGTGATTGTGAACAGCCCGGTTCCGTCGTAACTGCGGGAGTAGAGTCTACTGACCGTCAATGTCCCAACAGAGTCGCGTGCGAAGAAGAAGCGGTCCTGATTGTTGGTACGTGGATCCCACGCCGCGGCGGCCGGGCCGGTCTCCCATCCGCTTGGCATATTTGCCGTAGCAACATTATAGGAGTTGACCGGAATACTCGAAATTGCACCGTCGACGTTGGGAATTACGCAGATGTTGTCTACGGCCGCTACAGCAGAGCGACATATGAAGCCAAGATGCTGTCCGTTGTGGCTCCAGCGCGGATAACCGGTGTTGATGTTGTCCACGAGTTCGGTTAGTTCCGCACCGGTTGAAGTTGACATGTAGAGCGCGCTCGTTCCCGACGTGTCGTTCGTGAACGCGATTCTCTGCCGGTCCGTGGACCAGCGGGGAGCAATCAGATAACCCAGTGGCGTCCCGGTACCCGCCACTTCTACGACCGAGGAGCCGTCCGCGGTGCCCGTGAACACGCCCATGTCCGAACCGAACCCCGAGTCACTGAAGAAGACCACGTCCGGAGCGGGAGCAGGAGCGGCGTCGACCACCTCCAGGTCCAGGGTCGTGTCTCCCCATACCAGGTCGAGTGCCAGGCCCCCCGCTATGCTGGTGCCGGTGGTGTCCGAGAACTCACCGGTTCGGGATGCGAAGGTGAATATGGTGAATGTCTGGCCGATTTGCGGTGTGAAGTTGTTGATCAACTCCAGGTTGAGCGTGCCATTAGCGGTGAAATCGCCGGTGATGACCGCGCGGTCGTAATCTGTCCCCGCTGTGAGCCCGCCTATCTCGATGTTTGCGGTAGACAGCGTCCCTGGCAGCGCATCGCCAATGAAATTCAGGATACCGGGGGAGGTTCCTGGATTGACGTCACCTTCAAACGCTGGCACGTCAATAACGTTGCTTAGGTCGATCGTTCCGTTACCCTGGAGCACCGCACCATCCGAATGTGTGAAGCTGCCCTCGAGCGCGATTGTGCCGACTTCGATGTCCAATGTTCCCACATTGATGAGGTTCGGCACTATTCGGGTGGGTGTGTCTGTTGCGGCGGACTTCACCAACAAGCCGTCGTTGTTGACCGTGCCGGTGCCGAGCAGGGAGTAATCTCCGACGAAATCGATCGTTCCGGCCGCAAGGTTGTTGATCGTTGCCGCGTTGAACAACGTAGGTCCGTCTCCGTTGACGTAGATGGTGCCTTGGTTATCGATCACGCGGCTATCTAGTTCGAGCCCTGTTCCCCCGATGGTGGTCGAGGATGAGGCGTTCAACTCGACAACTCCGCTGCCTTCGATGCGCCCGGCGATCCAGCTCATGACATTCGCGATGAGGATATCACCTGTACCGCCAAGAATGCCGCCATTGACAACGAGATTGGGAATCACCGCGGTGCTGGTGTTGTTGAACGTCGCAGTGCCTCCGGCTATCTGTGTGGAGCCGGTGGCGGCTCCACTGTAATCGTAAGATCCGGACACCGTAGCCGAGCCTGCAAGGAACTGGATCAGGCCGTCGGGCCCCACTGTAACCATGGACTGTGCGTCGATCGTAGTGGTTGAGCCGCCAAATGCAAGTGATGCGGTACTGCCTCCATCGCCCACCTCGATGGTGGCATCAGTAAACCCTGCGTTGCCTGACAGTACCAAACTGCCTTGAATGAGTTGAAGTGAACTGGCCGTGTTGGCCACGAAGTCAACCGCTATTGATGTTGCCGTTTCGGTTAGTGTCCTCCGGATCGTGCCGTTGTTGATCATCTGAGGATTGGTGCCGGCACCGCCCCAAATCATCATGTCGTCGGCCGTGACCGTCATGTTGGAGTTGTTGACGATCTGAGCCCCGTTGTCCAACACGATATTACTACCTGCCCACTCCAGCGTGCCGTCGTTGAAGATGCTGAGGTTGTCGATCCGGGTGTCTGTTCCGCTGCCGGTGCTGATAGTCATCGAGCCGCCGGCATTGATGGCTATATCGCGCGGGCCTGCCAGGCCGCAGCCGTTGCAGTACAGCACTCCGGATACGGTCATGTTCCCCGTTCCGGACAATGAGGCACCAGCGAACCAGATTTGCCCTTGTGCACCAACGGTCGCGGAACTATCGATTTGGAGAGTCACGCCCTGCGCAATGTCGAGGGCCTGTGATACAGTGTTGGCGTCATCGCTGAGTGTGAGATTCGCAACTCTGGCGTCAGACATCAGGTCAACCGTGGTCTCCACGTCCTGAGTGATCAACACCGTGTCGAGCGCAGCCGGCACCCTGGCCAGGTCCCAGTTTGCTGCGTCGCTCCAGCTCGTACCCTCGCTGGCGCCGGTCCAAGTTATCGTTGCTCCAGTCGCCTGAGACGAACCGATGTTGAATGCATTACTGGTTGCCGGCTGATAATCGGCTGCCGTGGCTTCGAGCGTGTAGCCAGATCCCGCTGCATCTATCGAGAGGTCGCCGAACGTCGCAACGCCGGCCACCGCGGCGACGGTCGTGGTACCCGACAGTGTGCCGTTACTGGGGTTGGAAGCAATACCGATAGCAACGTCACCGGTGAAATTGGTGTCAAGGACACCAAGCGTGTTGGACGCAGTCACCACCACTGCAGGAGTGATCACCGCGCCGGCGTCGGCATTGCTCGGCTCCGTGCTGAAGTTCAGCGATTGCATGACCGGATAGACAGCCGTGGCAGTGAAGGTGGCTTGCAGCGCAGGCCAGTTTCGTACCGTGGCGGTGGCCGTCTGAGTGCCGGAATCCTGTCCCAGCGTCCACGTCGTCCAAGCGTATCCTTCGGCATTCGTCGTCATGGACGCGGGCGTGAACGTGCCGCCGTCTCCGGTTGTGAAGTCGACGGGAGAACCCTCAACCGGCCCATCCGGTGCGTTCACCTGCACCTCGAGTACCACAGGCAACTCTGCTCCGACGAATCCGGTCTGATTGTTGCCAGAGAAAATGCTGACCTCGCTCGGCACCGGCTCAACATAGACCTCTACTGTGTCGGTCGGTCCCGTGAGTAGTTCGGCAGTCACATCAACCCAGCCGCGTATCTGACCCGCCTCCATCAGGCCGACGGCCGGGTCGGGGAACTTCACCATGGTTGTGTCGGCGGAAGACCACCTAGTTGGGGTTCCCGCGATTGTGGCTCCCGAGCTATCCAGGGCAAACGCCTCCAATGTGAGCGTGTCACTCATGTGGATGTAGAATATGTCGTCGCCAGGGACGTTGATGTCCTCCGCATTCGAGCCGACCCCCACATATGTGAGCGGTACCTCCTCCGCCACGACATTGTCTT
>CAZOJI010000139.1:0-3940 GCA_964580055.1 uncultured Gemmatimonadaceae bacterium
GATACACAGTATTTGCTGCGAATATGAAGGCGGGGAAGTCGTGTGTCTAGGCGCGAATTGGGACGAACACTGTCTCTTCGCTTTGGTATGCGGATCTCTGCTGATCTGCTTTGCACCGCGCACGCAGTCCCGGCGAAATGACGGCGGCCTGATGCCGTCAAACGTATACAGAGACCAACGCGAAGATCGCAGCAAGCAGCCATGCCATGAGGAAAAAGGGAAAAATGACCTTGAACCACTGGCTGAAACGGATTCTCGCGATTGCCAGCCCGGCGAGCAAGAGTCCGTTTGTAGGCGAAATGATATTTGTCAGCCCGTTGCCGAATTGATATGCCAACACCAACGAATCTCTCTTCACCCCGACCAGGTCACCGAGCGGCGCGAGAACAGGCATCGTCAAAGCCGCTTCCCCGGACGATGATGGAACGAAAAACGTAACGGCGTTGTGCGTGATCAGAACAAGGGTTGTAAACGCGTAGGTCGGAATGTCCTTCAGAAACTCACTCAAACCATTCAGAATCGAATCGATTATCATACCCTGTTCGGCTACGACCAAGATCCCGCGCGTCAGCCCGATTACGAACGCGGCATACGTGAAATCCTTGCACCCGTCGACGAAGTGTTCGGCGATCTCGCTCGGTCCCATCCTGGCGACTGCGCCGGACACAAGCCCACATGCAAGGAACACCGCCCCGATCTCGGCTATGTACCAGGCACGCGATAGCAGGCCCCAGCAAATCGTTGCCAGGGCAACAATGAAGATCGCCAGGATGAAACGGTCGCGAATCGAGAATGTCGGATGCTCTTCCTGGTGACTTGCGAGGACCGTCTTTAGCTCTTTGTCAGAGCCAAAAACAAGCGACCACTCGGCATTATTCCGGACTCTGCGAGCGTACCACATTGTGTAGGCGATCGCCAGTGCAGTGAACGTGACCCAGGCGATCGCCCGAAGCCAAAGCTGCGGATTACCGTGAACGCCAGAGATCGCTTGCGCAAGCAATACCGAGAAGGGATTGATTGTGGCGCCGATATACCCGACCTGAGTGGAGAGGAACAGGATCATCACTGCCACAATCGAGTCGAATCGCAGCAGAAACATCAGCGAGATCACGACCGGATATAGGGGGAGCACCTCCTCGCTCATTCCGAACGTCGATCCACCAAGACTGAAAAGCACGATCGTTATCGGTAAGACGATCATGCCCCGATTCGAAAGCGTTCCCGCGAGAGCCTGAAGGCCGCGGTCAATAGCGCCGGTTCGGGTGATAATGCCGAAAGCGCCACCCACAACCAGGACAAAGGCGATTATGTTCGCCGCGTGGACGACGCCCTTGGCGGGTGCGCTGAGAACATCGAAAAGGCCCTGTCGCAGATCGCGATCATCGGTAACCTTGTCGATCGGTTGGTATGTTCCGGGGACGACAGTGTTCTCAACGTGACCACCCGCCGTTACCAATTCCCGGCGCTCGAATCGTCCGCTCGGCACGATCCAGGTCAGGAGCGCAACGGCCATGATCATGAAAAACAAGAGCACGTACGTGTGAGGTAGCGACCAACTCCGCTTCGTCTTTGCCATGGCTAATCGCTCACGTCCTGAGGTTTGGCAAACACACGGCTCAGTAGCTCAATCCTCGCCCGAAGGCGCCGTTTACCTGGCAAATCTCTGCGGCGAAAGATGCAGCCTTGTCGAGTGACTTCTCTATCAATGAGGCGGGCTGAACACCTTCGTTCGGTTTGCTGCCGGCGTAGGAGACCAGGAATCCGCTTATGAATGCGTCGCCCGCACCGAGCGTGTCTACAGGCGTCACTGGGTGCGGAGACTGTCGATACCAAGATTGACCGTCGAACAGTAACGCGCCCTCGGGACCTCGCGTCGCCACTGCGAGGGTAGAGCCTCGGCCAGCGGCCTCAACGAGAAGGTCCATCGTGGCTTGTTCGGTCCATTCTGCGCACGAGAAGAAACCGATGTCGATGTAACGACACAGTTCCTGGGCTTGGTCTGCGTCGAAATCATCCGAAAAGTCGTAGCTGACGAGCGGAGGCAATGACTGAAACCGGTCGAGCAAGCGGTCCATGTAGCTGTACGCGCTGGTATGTATGACGGAGAACCGTTGCAGGTATTCGGGGTCGTCGAAAACGAACTCCATGGACACCGACTTGCTGACACCCCCTTCGTTCGACGATACGAACACTCGCTCGCCATCTTCTATTGTCAGAACGGCCCGGCCGTTGGGTCCGTCAGCACGTTTGCAGCGCGAGGTGTCCACACCCATCTCGGCGAGCGTGCGCTGCACGTGCCCCGCCGCGACGTCGCTTCCAAAAACGCCTAAATAGGCGGATTCGCAGCCCAGCATAGAAGCGTAAACTGATACGTTTAGCGCATTGCCGCCCGGAAACATCGTCCGAATGTGAGTATAGTCGTCGACGACATTGTCACCGACACCGATGATCTTCAAAACGCCCTCCGTCAGCAAACTCAGTATCTCACTTTGCCCATATAGCGGCGCACCTCGAGCGGGTGATCACGAATCTTTGCCAGTGCTTCCCGGTAATCGCACAACACACTGTAGAAGAGGATCGGGTTGAAATAGTCGACAACGGACTCGGGTAGCACTCCCAGTCCGAGCTCCCTGGCATCCAGTACTTCATAATTGCCTGCATAACGATCCAGGAACGCGGTCACGCGCAGGTCGAGCGGACGGGTGCTTCCTTCGTTGATCAACACCACGAAGTTCGTTTCTCTGTCGGTGACTTCGAAAGGCCCGTGAAAGAACTCACCAGAGTGAATTGCGCTCGCATGCAGCCGCTGCATTTCCATCAATGAGCAAATTGCAAATCCGTAAGCATGTCCGTAGCTCGCGCCGCTCGACAGAACATAGAATAACTCCTCGTTGTGATAGGTCTCCGCGAATGTCCTGACTCGCACCTGAACCTTGTTGCGCGCGGCTGCAACGACGCCATCGATCTGTTGTAGAGCCTTCCGAAAATCCTGGTAATTCTGATACCCTTCCGCCTGTTCTAAAATCTCGAGACACAGTGCAAGAGTGATCGCCATCGGATTGTTCGCAACACTGGACTCGTCGCCCCACTCGTACACCACATTGTGATCTGCGAAAGCGGCAATCTCTGAAGATTCATTGTGAGTTAGAGTTGCAGTGAGCGAACCCGCGGCCTTAGCGACTCGCGCCGCCTCGACCGCCTCCGGCGTATCGCCGCTGTGCGAGCAAACGATAACAACCGACCGATCTCCCAGCGCCTTCGGCCTCGCATGAACGAACTCGTTCGCGGTATAGAGATCGGCTCGCAACCGGCGACTCTCTGTTGCCAGGAAGAACTTGGCCGGATAGAGATCTACCAGGGAGCCGCCACACGCAACGAAAAACACTTCTGAGACTTGCCCCCCAGCCGACGTCCGGCCTGCGAGCGTTTCGAGAAAGGAGTCGCAATTCGAGGTTGTCGAGTGCATCAGAATCTATCCTCAATTGAGCTGACCGTGTTGACGCTTTTCAAGTTGACTTCAAAGTACTGCAAAGCTAATCCGTTAGTTCGCATTGCACATGATATCGCCAGAGTCATAGGCCGGCGGTACGGCCCCGACGCCCGGGAGCCCGCTCCGGCCCGCAAATATGGCTTTGGCGATGCGGCATTTCAGAATGCCCGGTCCCCGCAACGGTCACGGACCGGACAACTTCAACACGGAGTACAAACTCGCAAGAATCTGATGCGATTCACGGCCACCGCTGGAAATGGCGCGAGTATGGGAGAAGGAACCCTAACGGCCGCACCGTTCCGATCGAGAACGTGGATGTGCTGCATGTGGGAGAATTACTCGTTTACTACAGGGCAGGTTTCCGTACTCGAATGAGTGCGGCCCCATTGAAGCACCACGCCGGGGGTCGTTCCGCGCGAGCAGCGTAACTCTCGCGGCTTCTTGGCGCGC
>CAZOJI010000140.1:0-3909 GCA_964580055.1 uncultured Gemmatimonadaceae bacterium
GTTGAGGAGTTTCGCGGGTTCGCGCTGAGTGATGAATACGCGCCGCTGGTGTTCGTCAATGGGGCCGACGCCAAATCGGCGCAGATGTTCACGCTGGTTCACGAACTGGCGCACATCTGGCTGGGTGAAAGCGCGTTGACCGATACCGGGTTGACTTCGCGGCCATCGCTGAAGATCGAGTCGTGGAGCGATCGAGCGGCAGCGGAGTTTCTCGTGCCGGCGGACGAACTGAGAGCGTGTTGGCGCGACGTGCGGCATGGCGAATCGCCGTTCGAGATTATCGCCCGACGGTTCAAGGTCAGCCCGATTGTGGCCGGCCGCCGCGCGATGGACCTGCGCCTCGTGAGCCGCGAGGCGTTCTTCAGCTTCTACGAGCAGCACATTGCAAGCGAGCGAAGGCCGCGTTTGGATTCGGGGGGCGGCGATTTCTACAACAACCAGAACACGCGCGTGGGCGAGCGGTTTGCCTTGCAGGTCATTCGGGCTGCGAAAGAAGGTCGTGTCAGTTTCAAGGAAGCGTATGACCTGACGGGGCTGCGAGGCGGGGCGTTTCAAGAATACGCCAATCGGCTGGGGTTGAGTCTGCCGTGAGTACAGATCGCCCCTACCTGTTGGATTCGGACGTGTTCATCGCGGCGAAGAACAGTTACTACGCCTTCGCGATCTGCCCGGGGTTCTGGGACAGCTTGACCCATCATCGAGGTGTAGGGAACGTCTGCAGCATCGATCGCGTGAAAAGTGAGCTGCTGGCCGGACGAGAGACCGAAGACCTCGTGCAGTGGGTCAAGAACGAGGTGCCGTCGGCGTTCTTCATGGAGACCGGCGAACAGGCCGTCATCAGTTCTTACGGACAAGTGATGCTGTGGGTGCAACGCAATCCGCAGTACTTTGACCAGGCCAAGGCCAAGTTCGCAACGGAAGCAGACGGCTGGCTTGTGGCGTATGCGATGGTTCATGGTGTCACGGTGATCACGAATGAGCAGCCGCGCCCTCAATCGCGCAACCGGATTCTCCTGCCCGATGTATGTAGTCAGTTCAATGTGACCTATGAGAACACCTTTGCAATGCTTCACGAACTCGCGGTTCGCTACGAATGGAGGGGAGCGACCTGATGGCTCGTGCCACCATTGACCGCCTTATCATCAACTCGCCCTACGAGGAGCCTGCGCGTCATTGGCGCTACGAGCGCGAGACACGCAGCTTCGATCGGGTCGAAGGCCGGCGTCTGGCGGGTTACGTGGTGGCCTCGGGAGAGTCCAAAGCCTTCGACGATCCCGGCGTGTTCGTGGAAATCCCGCTGGTCAACCGGATCCGCCCGCGGGTGGCGGCCTGGCGCGAGGCGGGTTACCCCGCCGTCACGGCCATCACCAAGCGGTTACTAGAGCACTGGCGCGACCCGGAGGAGTTCGAGTCGCGGCGTTTCTTCTTCTGCCAGTTGGAAGCCATCGAGACTCTGATCTGGCTGACCGAGGCGGCCGAGCGGGTGGGAATCGAGATTCCCGGCGACGGCGGGGCCTTCGCGCGGCATCCTCAACAGTTATGACTTCTCTGCGACGCCGTTTACGCCGTCGGGCAAGAAGAGCAGCGAGGAGGCGCTGTTCGGCTGGATCGTCAGCGATTTCGGGCTCAACGATGCCATCGAATCAGGGCTGGTCAAGACGCCGCGCGTGGTAGTGCGCGACGACGCCGTGCCCGACGCCAAGACGTACAAGTCACGGCTCTACCACATCTACAACGACCCCGACGTGAAGGACGATCTCACCCGCCGCGCGCAACCCGAGGAGCCGCTGCCCGATCTCGTGCTGAACGCCTACTACTTATTGGGCTACGACTGGCGCGAGGCGTGGAAGACATGGCGCGCGGTCGGGGCGCCCACCCCGCCGGTAATGATCACGGTCTGTAACCGCACTGAAACCGCCGCGCGGGTGAAGCACGCGTTCGACACCAGGCGTATCCACATCGACGAGCTGTGCGATCCGGAGCGGGTGCTGCACATTGACTCAAAGGTGCTGGGTCAGGCCGAGTCACGGGAAGAACCCGCTGCGCCATTGGAGACGCCCGAAGAAGACGCCGAAACCGGCGACGTCGACGACGAAGGCTCGCCGGTTGACCGAAAATTGACCAAGGCCGAGCAGGCGGAACTGCTGCGCCAGACGGTGGACACGGTCGGCAAGTGCGGGCAGCCGGGCGAGAGAATCCAGAAGGTCATCTCGGTCGGCATGCTGAGCGAGGGATGGGACGCCAAGACGGTGACGCACATCATGGGTCTGCGCGCCTTCTCGTCACAACTCTTGTGCGAGCAGGTTGTTGGGCGGGGACTGCGGCGCACGTCTTACGAAGTCAAGAAGAGCGTTGACCCAATTACCGGCGAGGAAGTTGAGCTCTTTGATCCGGAGTACGTCAATCTCTTCGGCGTGCCCTTCACCTTTCTGCCGCACGAAGGGGGCGTGGACGGACCGCCGCCGCCGCCAACTCCCAAGACCGCGGTGGAACCGGACCCGGCCAAGGCCGTGTTCGAGATCCGCTGGCCCAACGTGGTGCGCATCGAGCGAGAATTTCAGCCTGTCCTAACCCTCGACTGGTCGAAGGCACGCCCGCTGGAATTGGACGCGGCGCAAACCGCTCAGGTGGCCGAACTCGCCCCGATCCTCGAAGGCAAGCCGGACGTCACGAAGATCAACCGCATCGAGCTGGAAAGTATCGCACGGGAGTTCCGCACCCAGCGAATCATCTTCGAGACGGCGCGGGACGTGTTCGACCAGATGAAGCACACCTGGCAGGGCAGCCGCGAGGTGCTGCTGGAGCAACTGGTGCGGATCGTCGAGCAGTTCAGCCGCTCCGACCGAATCGCCGTCAGCCCGCCGCTTTTCTATCAGGACGAGCTGCGCAGACGGCTCATCGTCACGCTCAACATGTCCAGGGTCGTGCAGCACGTGTGGGAGGCGGTGCGGCAAGAGAATACTGAACGGCTCGCGCCGGTCTTCGACCGGGACCATCCGATCCGCTCAACCGGCGAGATGCGCACCTGGTACACGGGCAAGCCGTGCGAACGCACGAAGAAGTCGCACATCAATGTCTGCGTTTATGACAGTACCTGGGAGGCGTCCGACGCGTTCGCGCTCGACGACAGTGCCGCCGTGATCGCCTGGGTCAAGAACGATCACCTAGGCTTTGAGGTGCTCTACGTCTATCGCGGCGTGGTACGCAAGTACCGGCCCGATTTCCTGGTCCGTCTCACCAACGGTGCTCTGTTAGTGCTCGAAACCAAAGGCCAGACCACCGAGCAGGACAAGGTAAAGCGCCGCTATCTCGAAGAATGTACCCAAGCCGTCAACGCGCATGGCGGTTTCGGTCAATGGTGTTCGGCGGTGGCGGGCAGCCCCGGGGAGATACGGGATATCTTGATGTAAGCTTGAGAAGTGCCAGCGGGAGGCTAGCAGCAACATGCAGCGGTCGGTCCGCTGCGCGGCCCGCCGATGAACCGGGGCGTTAACCGGACCGGTGTGAACAGGACACGGGCTCCAGGAGAGTAGCAATAAGTAGGCGGGATGGTGGCCTGCCTTTTGGGAGTATCGGCGTGATTCCAGCAGCCATAACGAGGGAGCACATCCTACAGGCCCTCCGCGATATCGACGCGCACGGGGTCCCGCCTCGCCGCGGTTGGACGGGTATGTGAGTCTCTTCTGGAAGGCAGGCAGGTTTTACTGGCTGTTCGTGTTCTCGATGTGAGCGAGAAGATCGGCGCGTTTCCGCGTGAAGTGAAGTCGTCGTGTCAGGAGGTCACGGGTGGCCCGCATCTCGGCCGGATAGACGTAGGCCTGAGGGAGCATACCACCGCGCAGTATCACTGCGACCTTGTGAGCGTCGATGCGATCATTCTTGGCCTTGCCGCCGTGGATGGCTTTCATG
>CAZOJI010000141.1:0-3827 GCA_964580055.1 uncultured Gemmatimonadaceae bacterium
CACCTGGGCGAAGTCGGCGTAGATTCGCCAATCGCGCTTCTCGTTCGCATCGGCCAGGGTGCTTCGACTCACCCGGCTCCGGAAGCCCATGTGGTAGAGCTCCTCCGGCACGGCTCCCAGACATGCCTCGATGTCGCGGAGGCTCTCCCCGGTACGTCAGCTGTGCGAAGGCCATGGCCAGAAACTGGTCCCAGTGGCTGAACCGCCGCAGCCGGTAACGGCCCGGGTAGCGCTCCACGCAACGCCGGAACGCTTTGATGGGAACTAAGTCCATGAGTTGTGAGAAAACGGTGCGCCCTTGGTTCATCTGCCGCTCCCGGGAGAAGGAAGTCGGCATGATGACACGGCCCGGCGTCACGTTCAAATCGATCCCGGCCCGACAGCTCTGTAACTGAAACTATTGCTTACAGTTCCGCGATTCTCTCACGAGCTCAACCGGACACCACTGATCTTCAACCCAAACGGATCGGAGAAGTTGATCGGATCCCCGCCAGCGAATCCGTAGAGGTTGAGCCCTCCGGCCAGTCCAATCGGATCTTCTTGCGTATGTGTCCTGATCGACACATTCCCGTACGACCACGACACCGCAAGCCGTTGACATTCTTCTCTTTAGCCGCGAGCCTCCCGCCGATTTTGACCGTAAAATGTACTCAAAGTCGCCGACGTGCACTTCTTGGGGGGAGTGGCGCGAGAATGCTCTATGGAGCTATGCGGCATCTCGTGGACGAGCTTCCTCGGGTACTCGTTCCTCGACCGCTTCGAGCACCTTCAGCATGAGCTCCAACGCAGCATCGGCCTCCGTCTTCGGTGGCTCGTCCATCTCACCTGGGTATCGGAACTTCCAAGCATACTCTGTTAGAGGTGCGGTTTGCTTTAGGAGGCCTTCCAGGCTTGGTTCGAGCGCGGCGAGCCGAGCACCCAAATCAGCCAGATCGTGCGTCTTGCGAAACGGGTGATCATGCCACGCAAATAACGCCTTGATAGCCTTCTCAACAGCCTGTTGGCAATGAAACAACGCGTCTCCAACAATTGGTGGTGTGGCTGCGAGATCTACGCGTGCGCTACGCAGATCCATACGCGCCTTCTCGAGCCAGGCACGTGTGTCTGCTATCTTCACGGGATCATGCGGCATGAAGCAAACGACCCTCGCGCACAATCGTCGACGGGAGAGAGGCGTTGAGATGAAGTCGCTCATCAAACGCCGACCGAGTCCAAACCAACACGTCCACAGCCACACCTATTCCCCAAAGCGCCTCGTACGCTCTGCCGGCGCTGCAGAGGAATGCCGGGGTGTCATCCGGGACCACGACCATTACATCAAAATCACTGTCGATGTTAGTGTCGCCGCGTGCGGTCGATCCGAAGAGATAGATGCGCTCGGGAGTGAACACGTCAACGAGTCTCTGCACCACTTCGAGAAGCTTGCCTTGCGAGTCCGTCGGCATGTCCGTATTTGAAGAAGTCACTGCCACTGTTGCGATCTCCTCGCTCTGGTCAGCCTAAGTATACGAATGCTGGTTCACGTGTCCATACCAGATGCCTCAGGAATGAGGTTTTGCAAACACCGGGGGTACGGGTCACCTATGCACGAAAGGTCGACTAGCTGTCCAAGCATACTGCCAGATGGGAGTGTGAGTTTCGTCTCTGGAAAGGACGTTCTGTTGGTAATGCCTTCGGTACCTGGTTGGACCGTATGGCCATCGGCCGTTTCTACCGTGACGTAGTGTAGTTGCACGTCATTGGGAAACGACATCGGTTCGTCGGCGTTCAATACGAACCGCAACAGCTCAACGGGCTCGCCAGGCTCAACGGTGTCCTTCACAAGCACCGCGTGTAGCGTGACTCCGGTCCCCGTTCAACCCGATATCATGCGATTCAGGATCTCATCGCACGCATCATACTGAGCCATAGGTGCGTTCGAACAGGCCCACAGAACGGCAACGATGCGTACAATCCAAGCACCCAGAGTGCTTTACCTAGTTGAAATCATGTATCGAGTCCTCGCACTTCCTGTCAGTTCGACGCATCAAACAGCGAGTTTCCCACCGCTCGAAGCAGGTCCATAATCCGGCGGCAATCTTCGTCCCCATTTTTGCACAGCCCCAATGGATCACTGAAGCTGATGGGATCGCCTGACGCAAATCCGTAGAGGTTAAGCCCCCCTGCCAGTCCAATCGGATCTCGTTGCGTAAGTGTCCTGATCGACGCAATCCACTACGACCAGAGCGCCGCAATCCGTTGTGCTTCCTTTTTTGGCCGCAGGCGTCCCTCGAATTTTGACCGTAATATGTACTCAAAATCGCCGACGTGCACTTTTAGGGGCAGTGGAGGGGATGGACTTCGAAGGGGTTTGGATTGCGCAAGTTCACGCGAACAGCAAGCGACCTTTCGGCTCGGGTACGGCGCGCCCCAACTCCTGCGCCGTTTCGATCCACTCGTCAATCACTACTTCGACGTTGGCCACCGCTTCCTTGTAGGTGGTTCCGTCGGCCGTGCAGCCGGCAAGCTCAGGAACCTCAGCGATGTATGCCTTGTCCTCATCGCTCCAATAAAGGATGATCTCGTATCTGTAGTTACTCTTCGGCATCGCTCACCTGCGCCAGTTTGTATACCAGAATAACACGCCTCACCTGCTTCACCTGATACGGCTTTGCCTTGCCACCTTTGGATTGCAGATTCAGGATCTCGACGACTCCGTCCCTCGTGAAAATATGGTGGCTCCCGCGGATTCGTTCTTGAAATCCCAGCGCACTCAACAGCTGACAGATATCGCTGAACCCAATCGCTGCGTCCGAGGTGCCTCTAAGCACCTTGAATAACGTCTTCTCGTGTCGCGTGACTGAACGATTAATCTACACTCAGCGGCCGGACTGAGCACCCTCGAAAATACGAATCGTGTGCTGGAAGTGTTCTGTGTGACCGGAAACAGCGGACGCTCGAAGGGTTCGGCCCTAGCCTGGCCGAGATAAGAATGAGCCGCGGCCTCACCCAGGCAGAGCTTGGCACAAAGGTCGGCGCCTCACAGCGCGTGATCGCTTATTCCGAGGGTCAGGATGCGCAGCCGCCCGGGGCCATGCTGGTCGATCTCGCCAAGGCACTCAAGGTGAGCGCCGACGAGTTGCTCGGCCTCAAGCCCGTGAAAGAGAAAACCTCACCGAAACAGGCGAGGCTCCTCAAAAGACTCCAGCAGGTCGAAAAACTGCCGCCCGCGGATCAGAGAGCCGTGCTCAAGTTCGTGGATGCGCTGGTCGCTTCGCGGCGTTAGAGTCTACCGATTCTCCAGCAGACTCAGCTTCCGTTCCTTCGGCGCGACATGATCCGGGCGCCACACCCGAAACGAATACACCTTCCCGTCCACAAGCTCAATCGACACCGGTAGCGGCGCATAGGACCACACCACACCACACCACTTACACCGTCTTCCTCAAACTGGAATGGACTGATGTCCGTTGGCTCGCCCAGCTGCCGGCGCACGGCGGTTTCGTCATCCTCGAGGTGTAGACACGAGAAGTGATGCAGCGTATCGGGGCGTGTGCCGGTAAGCTGGACAGAGAATGCAATCTCTCGATTGTGAAGCTGTTCGTACTCGACGACGTAGTACGCTGTCTTGTCGGCCAAAGAGTCCTGAAACACCAGGTAAGCGCTTGTGGTGAAACCTGGTAGGCGGGGATCAAGGTTCTGATACGGTGATCCCAATCGCATTTCAATGCTGCCGCGCGTCTGCCCAACGTGCACCTCACCAATCCGCAGACACGGCACGTCCGTTCCGTCAGCGTCATTGCTAGGCGCGACACAGAAGAGGTTATCTGCATCGACAAAGAAACAGT
>CAZOJI010000142.1:0-3821 GCA_964580055.1 uncultured Gemmatimonadaceae bacterium
CATCCACGGGTCCTCTGTACGATCGGTTCTTCGCGGAGGGAGTTGCGGGAGTGGCCCGGTCCAGTGCGGAATTCGTCGAAGCCGCAACCCGTGTCTGGAATACCGCCGAGGCGTCCGAGTCTCGCGCATCTAGACTGCAGTGGTATCGAACACACCTGGCAGGCGCCAAGCTGGACGAAGATCTCCTGGCGATCGTAAGCCCATGACAGAGCGCCATCTCGACGTCGTTCTAGTGTTACCGGACCCACCGCTTCCTTTCGGCAATGCCGCGGCCAGATGGTTCTACGTGCTGGTCAAGGGTCTCGTGGCGCGCGGCTATAGAACGACGACTTATGCGGTCTGCCGGCAAGAGGCGGAGCTAACGGCGTGCAGAGATGAGTTCCCGGCCGAAGAATTCGATCTTCGCCTGTACGCGGAAACACTCACGCCCGGCTTGAATAGCAAGTGGAATGCGCTCCGGAAGCCGTACTCATATCCGTTCAGCGCTCCCTTGATACGAGATCTGGAAGCGAGGCTTTGCGACGGATGGGACGTGTTGCACCTGGAGCAAGTGTGGAGCGGATGGGTGGGGTGGCGACACGCCGGCAGGGCGATTCTCAATGTCCACTACCTGTTCGACATCGACCTCGCGGGTGTGGCGCCGCTCTCGCTGAAGAAGCGCCTGCTGCATGCGGCAAGCGTTCGCGCGGAGCGCCGTATTTTGCGCCACTACCCACATATAAGCACTCTGACCGAGCGCCTCAGCGAGCACGTGAGAGCCCTCGCTCCTAGAGCGACAGTGCGCACGGTACCTCTGGGTTTGGACCTGAGTCGCTACTCCTTCACCGAGAGTTTTGAATCCTGCGACGAGAGTTCCAATTCCTGCGGCGACAATCGTAACTCTCTGGAACCAGTCGTCGCCCTTATCGGATCGTTCAACTGGCATCCCAGCTTCGTGGCCGGCACAAGGCTGCTCACCGATCTCTGGCCGGAGATCAGAAAACGAGTACCCAACGCCCGCCTGCAGCTCGTCGGGAGGCACGCCGAGGAAGCTTTCGGTAGCTATTCATCCTCGAGTGGTATTTCAATTCACGGGGACGTTCCCGATATTGTGCCTTACTTTCGTGGTGCGGACGTTATGGTGTACGCACCGGAGGACGCCAGCGGGATGAAGATCAAGGTGCTGGAGGCATTTGCGTTGGGTCTGCCGGTAGTGACCACGCCCGCGGGCGTTGAGGGAATTGCGGCACTCGACGGTGTTCATGCCGGCATAGCCGAGGACAATCGAGGGCTCATCGATCGAACGGTGAACATCCTCACAAACAACGAGGAGCGTCTGGCGATGCGAAGAAGGGCCCGCCGGCTGTTGGTTGAGCATTTGAGCCCGGACACCTGTCTGGACAAACTCGAAGAGAGTTACAGGCTACTACTCGAGCACGGAAAACGATACTCACCTGAGTACTGATGCTGAATGAAGCGCTGGACTCTTTGAAGCAACCCTTAGGTCGACTGCGCCAGAGGGTTTACGAGGTGCGTTTCAGACGTTCCGTTGCCCATCACGGGAAGCACGCGCTCACGTTCGAGTTGTTGGATTTCGATCGCGTGCGACGCTGCTGCGATGTCGCGGCCGCCACGAGCCCTATAGCTCGAGCGCTGAATGCTGAGTGGCCCGGTGTCGAGTACTGGCGGCAGGACCTGCCGTTCGAGACGGACCTCACGCGTCGCGAGCGTGCTCGCAGCAAGCAGAGGCCCAACCGTGAGTGACCCGCGGTGAGGATCGGCTTCAATGCCCATCTGCTGCATTCCCCGACCTCGAGGGGTTGGAACCGGTACACGGTTAATCTCCTGCGCCGGCTCGCGGAAACGGGGAACGAACTGGTGTTGTACGGGAACCTTCCCTTGCACGAACACCACATCTCCAAAATACCGAACGACAGGCTGACGGTAGTCGTTTCGGAGGGTATGCGATACTTCAACTGGGAACAGAGGTGGCTGCCTGCGCGCTGTGCCGCCGACGGTGTCGATGTACTGCACAGTCCGTTCAACTTCGGCCTGCCCTGGAGATCCACATGTCCACGCGTGCTCACATTGCACGACGCCATAACGCACGCTTTCGGTCGCAGGTCGCTCAGTGAAAAGCTCAGACCCCGCGCACTAGTCTCCGATTTCTATCAGTGGGTTGCGCGCAGCCGGGCGGATCGGATAATCACACCCAGCGAGTTCTCGAGACAAGACATAAAGCAGCATTACGGGATATCCGAATCCATGATTGAGGTGATACCGGAGGCGGCCGACCCGGGATTCCACCAGATACCCAGCGAAGCCGAGTGTGCTCGAGTTCGATCCAGATACGAGCTCGACAACACATACATATTCTATGTTGGAGGCTGGGAGCGCCGTAAGAACGTGACGTTCTTGATTCGCGCATTCGCGGAGGCTCTGCTGCCCGATGTCGATTTGCTGCTGGCGGGAGGCACAGAGCTCGAGATCGGGCAGATCTCGGAGTTCACGGCACAGTTGGGAGCGAAGGGTAGAGTTCGACTCGAGGGCACCGTTCCGGACGAGGATATGCGTGCCCTGTACGCGGACGCCTTGTGTTTTGTGTATCCCAGCCTTTATGAAGGCTTCGGCCTTCAGCTCTGTGAAGCGATGGCAATCGGTTGTCCTACGTTCGCCTCGAGCGCGACCAGCCTGCCGGAGGTGTTGGGACACGGCGGGGAGACGTTCGACCCCAATCGAGTTGATGAGCTATCCGCCCTGCTTCGGAGAGTGTCGACCGACCCGGACTACCGATCAGAGCTCGTCTCGCGCGCACTGGCGCGCTCGGGGGAATTTTCATGGGAACGGACGGCTAGCCTGACACTCGCAGTTTACGAACAGGTAAAGGAAGCTCGATGAGCGAAGATCCGGCCTACAGAAACTACTGGCGCCGCCGCGAACTGCTTCAGACTTCGGTGCCGGCATTCCCGGTGCGCAGATGGTGGCCCACGAACCGCCTATGCGAGATCGAGCAGATCTGCTTCGAAGCCGTTCGCGACGCCGCGAGCATCCTCGACATCGGTGCCGGCGATCTGCGTATGAAGGAGAAGTTCCGCGCAGAGGGTTTCAAAGGCAACTACGATACGCAAGACATCGGCAGCGAATTCAGCTACACCTATGAGCGCCTGGACGACATCAAGACACGCTACGCCGCGGTCCTGTGCCTGGACGTAATAGAGCATCTTTCCCTGAACGAAGGACTCGCTTTGCTCGACAAGCTCACGAGCATCTTGGAACCGAGAGGCATCCTGGTGGTCCAGACTCCCAACGCACGCTGTATACGTTCGCCGCTGGCCTGGGACGTGACTCACTTGCACCTCTACAACGCCGGAGATCTCTGGGCGTACCTGACGGCAGCAGGACTCGACACGGTCGGTTACCGGGTCGTGTTCAGGGGAAACAGGTCCAGCCCGGGGTCTTGGCTGCGACGCACTCTTGGCGCGTTTGTGATCACTCGGTTGTTGGGATGTGACTATGCCGACAACGTCGTGGTGATCGGCCGCATGCCCGGTGACGAGCCGGCGGTAAAGACGTAGATTGGCAGCCTGGTGCGATCGAACGGTTTGACTCACGGCGTAGTCTCGGGAAGCCTCGGCACCGGCAACCTGGGCGACACCGAGCTGCTGCGCGCTTTCCTCAAACGGCATGGAGACGACTACGACTCGTTAAGCGTCGTTGCTGACGGTCCCGCGGTAACATCGGACGACAAGATACATGTGGTAAGTCTCCCACGGTTTCCGCTGGGTCGGCGCTGGTGGCGGGGCTATTGGGACCGGAACGCCACCCGCCGCGCCATTCTCGAG
>CAZOJI010000143.1:0-3804 GCA_964580055.1 uncultured Gemmatimonadaceae bacterium
TCCGCTCCATTTCGGGATCCTCGTCCTGCGGTATCGGCACCAGCTTCGCCACCGGTTTGCCGCGTTCGGTGATGATCACTTCTTCGCCACTCTTTGCGTGCGCAACGTACTTACTCAGCGACGCCTTCAATTCCGACACCTTTGCGGTTTTCATAAAAGACCTCTTAGGTCATGTCTTCGTGATCAATATAGTCATACAGTCTGCGTTGGCTCAAATTCGACGGAGCCCCCAAAAAAAGGCGCGGGCACCTCTGGATCTTACTGTCCGCCTGACCGCTGTTCGCCCGTCCCGCCACCCCGCCTCAGCGCAACGTACCCTTGATAGATTTGCTTATCCGCTTTGTCCCCGCGGCAGACACGCCTCCCTCTCTCGCATGGTTCGGCCAAGAGCTGACGGCAGAGCGCACCTCTTCGATGATGCACTCCGCTTCCCGCTCCGAGATATCCGCTTGGCGAGCCAGTCGCAGCAGATGCGAACGGTCGGGGTTTCGCCCCTCGCCGGCGACCGTCATGGAGTGTTCGCCGCCTGGTCCCGGCGTGTACGAAAGATCGTACGCGGGCGTTTGTTTCCAATCTCCAGTGGTTTCTTCTAGGACGAACGCGAAGTTCTTGACGTGATCGTCACGGTTGTGTGCGAACACGTTAAAGACCATTTGGCGGAACGCCCGCAGCACTTCCTGATGGTTCCGCGTCAGCAGCGAAGTGGCCTTGAGCAGGTCGGCGTAGTCGGCAGACGGAACGCGAAAGTTCGCCTGGATCAAGTTGCCGAACGTGTGGACGTGAAATCGCTGGTTGGACTCGCGGTCGAATCGCTTGACTCCGAAGAACCGGTCGCCCTCGCGGGTCTCGAATAGGCGTGTCTCCGGCATATCGATGCCGGCTGCTACCGCCATCTGGGAATACGCATATTCGATGGGTCCCGCATCGGGCTCTTCTTCTTTGGCGGCGAATTTCACGATCCAGTGTTCGAACCCTTCTTGTAGCTCCTCCTCACCGGAAACGACCGCTTCATCATCAGGCCGGAAGCCAACCAAAACCTTGGGGCGCGCACCTCCCGGCGAGCCGCCGGCCCGCAGCAGTTGCGGTAACACCTCCACTGCCGTGCCAGTGAGAATCTCCTGAGAATGACGCGCAAGATCGTGCAGATCGAAGATCGTGGAGTCCGCGTCTTCTGTGTGTGCCGGTGGGTGGTACGTCAGAGCACCCATCGTCCGCGTGCCCAGCCGGGAAAGACGGTCGAGTGGGCTGACTGCGGCCGGATCCAAGCCCAGCGAGTGTAGATGGCGGTCCATCAGGAGCAGGCCCCAGCCGTCAGGGAGCGAGTCGTCGAACACACCGGGCAGGGGACCGAACTCGTGGTCGGTGTGTTCGAACAGGCCGGGTTCGAACGGCAGGCGCAAGGGTGAAAGGTTCCAACCGGTTGCCAGAAACTCACTGTCGTATTCGAAGTAGACCCTGCCGCGATCCTCGGCCAAAGTACCCACTCTTTGTATTTCCGTGGGACCGTGGGTAAACCTCACCTCCAACTGCTTCATATACTGCCTCGCTTCCGACCGCGTTGCTCGGCGCGCCGCTCGAGTTCCGCCATCGAGCGCGCGGTTGGCGGCTCCAGCAGCCCGGCAAACTCCTCCAGCCTGCCAAGTGCGTGGGCTGCCTTGAGCACCAATTCCAGTGATCCTCTGCCGGTATTCTCGAAGCGTTTGAGCGACGGAACAGTAACGCCGGCACGTTTCGCGAGCGTGTTGCGGGTCCAACCCTTCGAGAGCCGCATGGCTTTGACGCGGGCGCCGAGGGACTCGCTCACGTCGGTCGGCCCGTGCAAAGCAAGCGTCGGACTGTTCACCATGGCGTCATCACCCTAATTGACATTACGGATAATATAATATCTTCAAACCGTCCATCAAGATATCTATAGATAATATATTGTCTTTTAAATACAAAGACAGCACATAAACGCACGGGGCGCGCGATTTGAAAGGGCGAGGGAAGGGATTGCGCCGGCAGGCTGCGCGAACTCAGTTGTGTGCGCGCTGCGAACTAGAGTCGATCCCCCTTCCCATCGCGCCACCGCCGGAAGTCACGAGGCTCGTGCAGGAGCGCAAGGATCGTCACGACTGGCCGCTGCACATGGTAGATCACGCGGTACGGGTGGACCAACAGCTCGCGTATTGCTGGGTCATTTACTTCGGGGACTCTGCGACCTCGTGCGCTCAGGCCTTTCAAGTGACGCAGCTGCTTGCAGAATCCGCTCGCCGAGTTCCCGGGCAGCCTGCGGTGATTCGTTCGTGAGGAACGCAACCGCCTCATCGAGCGCTGATTTCGCGCGCTCAGTCCAGACTACCCGGTGGAACCGAGCAGCCATTTCTTTCGCAGCTCTGCTACTACCTGCTCATGCGGAATCATCCTTCCCGCGTCTGCATCGCACGCCCTACCGCCCTTCTGCCCCAAGCTTCGGCACCACCTCGAACCCCTCCAACAGCGCGGCTTCACGCAGTCGATCGTCGAGGCATACGAAGTCGCTGCCCGCGGGACTGTTTTCCGTCCAAATGAGAGCTGCGGCGAGTTGCAAAGAGTCGCCTGCGCGAAGCGCATCCACTCGGAGCAAACGCATTGCCAGCTCACGCACGCGCGCATTTGCACCGACGGTACTCCACCCCCGCGCAAGGATCCGAGCGTGCTCGCGTGTCTTCTCGTGTGCTGCGGCATCAGCAGGATCTTCTCTGCGGCGGCGCGCAAGTGCCGACGCCAATTCAACCGGAGTTGTCCACCAGACCGTCATCGACGGATCGTCCCGTAGGATCTCCTTCAGCCTCTCTGTCGATGGCTCGCGGATGCATAGCGGAACGATCGCTGATGAATCCCAGAACCTCACCGTCCATGCTCCCTTTCCTCCAGCAATGCCTTCAGTACCAACCCCTCCGGGTCCTCCGCCATCGGCATGTCCCAGAATTCGTCAGGTATCTTGCCCGTTCCGAGCGTGATCAACCCGCGGCGCTCCAGGTCTCGCATCCGCTCCATTTCGGGATCCTCGTCCTGCGGTATCGGCACCAGCTTCGCCACCGGCTTACCTCGTTCGGTGATCATCACTTCTTCGCCACTTTTCGCGTGCGCAACGTACTTGCTCAGCGACGCCTTCAATTCCGACACCTTCGCGGTTTTCATAAAAGACCTCTCAGGTCATATCTATGCTACCAATATAGTCCTATCGGGTGCCTTCCCCCATTTTCGGGAAGCGCGCCGCGGCTAGAGCGGCCGGCTGGCACCTATCTCATTCTAGCCCGAGGCCCCCTGGCATCGGAAAGCGCAGCCAGCCTGTGCCTCCCGCAGCGAACGGACCGGGGATCTCTCTGCCCTCTCGCGAACTGCAGTTCGTGGAGGGAGGCACAGGCTGGCGTAGCAAAGGCGGAGCACGTGCCTTTGCGAGTCATACTGTGTTACACATATTCATGTGCAGCACAGCACAACCTGACTGGAAGGAATACGTGTCTAAGCCCAAGAAAAATCTAACTTTGCGCCTCGAAGAGGAAGTGATTCGCCAGGCCAGGGTCTTGGCTTTGAAGGAAGGCTTGTCGGTCTCCGCTCTGCTCGCTCGGCATGTGGAGGAGAGCGTTAGGACGGCCGACGAGTACGAAACAGCACGTCGCCAGGCATTGAGATCGCTGAAACGCGGATTCGATATGGGTGTTGAGCACAATACTCCCCGCGAGGAGCTACATGAGCGATAAGACCTTCGTAGACATCCAGCGGATGTAAGCGGCTAAACGATCACACGCACATGCTGGAGTCCTCCGAAGGAGGCCATCC
>CAZOJI010000144.1:0-3776 GCA_964580055.1 uncultured Gemmatimonadaceae bacterium
GCGTCATTGCTAGGCGCGACACAGAAGAGGTTATCTGCATCGACAAAGAAACAGTAGGCACCTACTGACGGGAGTGCTCCACCCGAACGCTCACACGCCAATACGTTCCGCACTTCTTGTGCAGAGAGGCCTGCCGTGAACACGAACGCCGGAAGCAGGAGACCCGCAGTTGATTTCAAATGCATGCTTTCAATGCCTCTGTTTTCAACTCCCTCAAGCCACTCATCGGAAGATTCATCGGTGCCGTACCCCGGGCTGACTATACAAAGCCGAAGGAAGCGGGATCACGGTATCATATAGGCCTTTCGCTCCAATACGCCAAGCCATGCTTCTTTTGCGGCCCGGAGTTGGTCTTCTGTGGCCAGGGGGTCGGTGTAACCAGGCCAGTTGGCGTCGAACTCACCATCATCGTCGGTCGCTTCGTATATGACGCCGACCCGCAACACCTCAGCACACATCGTTCCTTTCATTACTGGTCGACCGCTCACTGTTGCCCGTGCCAACTCGAAGTTGTCGAGGCAATCGACGAGTGGCGCTACTGCGGCGTCTTCAAAACGAGCTACTGCAATGATGACAGATCTGTCACCATTGAAAACCCAGGATCCACCAAACCCACTGGGCTCGAACGAACCCTCTATCTCCCAAAGCGCCTGAATCAGCTGAGACAAAGAGTCTTGTGTCGATTGAACACTGCCGTCTGCCCCTCGCCGTTCATCGCGATCCGAATGATCCTGGCTGGTGCAGGAGGTTGATCCTGTCAGCGCGAAGAGCATCCACATGAGAGCGCACAGCACCTCGCGACCTCGGTTAATGCGGCAGATCCTCGATGTTGTCATGGGCGACATCCGCACCCGTTATGTCACCGAATCCCAATGTGTACATGAGACTGATGCCGGTTAATCCAGCTGCGAGCTTGTGCGCCCGTCAAAGGTCCGCGGACACTGTTGTAGCGGCCCGCTGACCCTGGCGTGATTAACTCTCCCATCCTGTTCTGCGATATGAAGCTCATTATCGTATTGCCAACTTCAGCGCCAAGAGTCTGTCGGGCAGCAGCGTCCATCTCCAGGAATTTGACGCCGTTAACCCGCGATATATCGGCAGCTTGACCGGCGTAATGCAGACTATTCTCGGCGTGCTCACCAATGGTCGTGGCACTCACGTGGAACTCGCTGTTAATCTGAATAGACGCTTTGGTGATTGCGTCCGGGAGCTCACTATCTACCCCGTCCCACGTTGCACCAGAGCCAAGGTGAACATTTTCGGACGCCCATGCATCTAGAACTTCACGCGAGCAGTCAGCAGCCGTACTGGTCTCACCGTCACCCCCGGCATATGCCGGGCACAGCCCAAACGGATCCGAGAAGTTGATCGGATCTCCGCCTGCGAATCCGTAGAGGTTGAGCCCTCCGGCCAGTCCGATCGGATCTTCTTGCGTATGTGTCCTGGTCGACACAAACGGCTACGACCACGACTCCGCAATCCGTTGTGCTTCCTTCTTTTAGCCGCCGGCATCCCTCGAAATTTGACCGTAATATGTACTCAAAATCGCCGACGTGCACTCTTAGGGGGGAGTGGGGGTGATGCTCGAAAAGCCCCTGCGCGCAAAAGCGTTCAGCGTCGGATCTGCCAACGACGAGGATCGCGGCGGCAGTGCATACACGCCGTTACAGCTATCGAGTCAGGCTCGATGACGAAAAAGACGCCAAACGGGAAACGGCGGATAAGTGCTCGCCTGGTTCGCCCGGTGGCGATGGGATACTGCTCGGCGTTTCTCTCAATGCTCTCGAGAATGAACGCCAGTTCAGCCAGGAATTCCGAACCCAGACCGGATCTCTTTGTTTCGTACCAGTCGAACGCTGAGGCAACATCTGCCTCCGCCTCAGGCTCGATCAGGACTGGCAGCGGCACTACGAACGCTTGGTTTGAATTTCATCCAATGCGCTGCGCCAATCTCGGCCGCGGCCGGGGGCGGCATCGTGCAATGCCTCGCGGCGAGCAAGTTCGTCGGCCTGTGCGGGTGTGACCGGCACTTGGTCAGGAGTTAAGCTGTCCCACAGGTCCTCAACGAGCTGGAGACGCTCAGGTGCAGATAGGTGCGAGAAGTCATACCTGGGTGCGATCATGATTTCAATATGCCAACGGCGGGGCCACGGGGCAACGGTAAGAATCGTCAGCTGCCGCTCGAAGATGCGGCGGCACGTCTCTCGAGAAAACTGGAGTGCATGATACCGAGCGCGGAATGCGGAGTCTCGGAGATCACCAGGTGATCCAACTCGACTACTGCCAAGAGCTGATGAAGAAATCTCTGACAGGATTCGGAACCAGGTTTGCCGCGCTGCGTCAGGCCCGTAGCCTCACTCAGGAAGAGCTGGGAAGCAAGGTCGGGATGACCCAGCGTATGATGGCTTACTACGAGCAGGAGGATTCCCAGCCGCCTGGCGCACTGCTTGTCGACTTGGCAAAAACTCTCGATATCACCAGCGACGAACTGCTCGGAATCAAACCCGCCAAGCCAAAAGCCTCGCCGAAATCAGCGAGGCTCCTGAAGCGACTGCAGCAAGTCGAGAAACTTCCCCAGTCAGATCAACGCGCCGTTCTCAAATTCGTCGATGCACTCGTGGCATCGAGGAGGCGCACCGCGTAGGCGAGGCTTCCCAGATCACCGCTGCACTTCCAGCAATGCCGCCTCCCACTCTGCGCGGGAGGTGCTGTCCACATAGGGATACCAATCTCGATGGAATGCCGTCTGACCCGGATGACGATAATTGTAGTCACCACATTGAAGGGTGCCGCTGCTATTTTCATCTACTAGCACCGGGATCGTGACTGTGTCATAGGAGACCGCGCGCTGGAACCCACCACCAAGCGCCATACCCAAGATGGCATACTCCACACGAGTTTCCACTAGATTGCCGCTTTGAGTCCAATCGATAACCCTCACTGCGCCTATCGGATTCACAAAATCCGAGGAGGCGACCCATTCGCACTCACCCCAATTCGCGTCACGGGCGATAAGATCGAATTGCTGCAGCGTATCTGCTGTTATGAAGCGCGATACAAGTTCCTGCGCAACGGCCACGGCAGAATTCGATTCTTGATGATCGCATCCAACCAGGAGAACGAGCGACATGGTGATCGACACAGTAGTCGTTGCAAAGGATCTCATCATATAGCAGCCTCCTGACTACTGATTTCCAGTCGGGATCTTGCGACGATAAATGACCGCCGCAGCGGGAGCATTCCAAATGCCAGTACCATTGTATTGACCGTTCTGCATGGCCTGTATCGTGCCGTTTGCATTCACTGTTCCATTGGCTATCCCAGCATGGCCACCGAACACGACTATGTCACCCTTTCGTATGTCATTCACGCCGATTTGGTCGAAGTTCCCATCTATTCCCGATTCGGCCCCAAAACCGTACACCCCGGTCGTCCTTACAGCACCATTGTTGCCTGCTGGCCATACGCCAGTGCCTAGGCTTGGGAAACCAGCACCTTGCATCGCATTCTCAACGTAGTCAGTGCAGTCTCCAACACTGTTTTGAACATCTTTTTCAGAGTCAACATTGGTCCAGGTCCAGTTGCCAGATGACACCGCAGCATCATACATCGCCTCACCTTCAGCTGCCGTGATCTGTCTGCATTCGCTGTCGGGTAGCGTGTTTCCGTTTGCATCCCTGCACAGCCCAAACGGGTCCCAGAAGTTGATCGGATCGCCGCCGGCAAACCCATAGAGGTTGAGTCCTCCGGCCAATCCGATCGGATCTTCTTGCGTA
>CAZOJI010000145.1:0-3704 GCA_964580055.1 uncultured Gemmatimonadaceae bacterium
CGATTTGCTGACCGTTCAGCTCCTCATACTCAATGACATAGTATGACCCGTCACCAGCGCCAGAGTCATCGGCGACCAAATATGCACTCGTAGAAAACCCCGCTCTACTGGTCCCTAAATCCCGAAACGGATCACCGAGTACAGTATCCACCGCTTCACGGCGCTGACCGACATACACCCGACCGATCCGTAGGCAAGGCACATCTGTGCCGTCCGCATCGTCTCTGGGAGCCACGCACATTAGCTGGCCGACATCGTAGAGAAGACTGTAGATGCCAACCGACGCGCCCGATTCACTGGATGCCTCACACACAAGAGAACGGGACGCATCTTGGGCGAGCAGCCAATCATTCGTTACGATTAAGCAGATAAGTGTCGCAGCCAAAACGGCCGGTATCGTTCGTGCCCAAACGGTTCTAGTCATACCCGTCTTAAAGAACCAGCGGCGAGATACGACAAATTGCACCACCAATGCTCAAGGTCACCCAAGCCAAAACCAATTAAGCGACACTCAGACGGCGATCACATCACCATTGCAGTCTGGCTACTCGTTCGTGAACGTTGGCTAATCGTTCCGAGTGCTCGTCGTTACAGACGACCACTTTCAGCCTATGTGCTCCCCTTACCTCCCTATCTAGCGAACCAAGAGACTTGAATCTCTCGAAAGCCGCCGGATAATGCCGTCAATTCGAATTCCATCCTCTGGCGTCCAAGTCCCCCAGACGCTGTCACAGGAGAACTTGCCAACGAATGAGCCAGTATCATCACGGACGGAATAATGAAAGGTCAGAGTTTGACTAGCAGCTGCGTATTCCACCCGAAACAGGGGCTGTTCGCGTCCAAGTTGGCCGATGGCCTCTCGCCTGCTGCCGATCCAAGCTCCGTCCCTGATCACAAACGTATACAAGGTGCCAACGAGATCACCTGACCCCTCTGCTACCGAAAGTGAGGAGAACGACAGCTCACCGTTCAAGCCCGTCAGCGTATCAGCAGTCAAACAGTTTAGCCGTGTCGGTACCGATTCTTGCTGTTCTGATGCATTAGCCACCACGTCGGAGTCGCGTGCCTGTCGTTCAGCATTTACGTCTGCCGACCGGCCTTCACTGCAACCAACGAAAGCCAATACACACACCAATCCGCGAAGCGTGTCGAACCAATTCGTGATCTTGGTTCCCATGTTGGGCCAGCCCAAGGCATCATTCAGGATAGGCATCTGTTTTTGGTTCTTTTCAAGATTCTCGCCTTGATACACCGCCGGGGTCCCGGCAGGATACCAGACAAAGCCTAGAATCCCACCGTTCAGTACAGTCTAATGTGAATGTGGTTCATGTGGTCATTCTGAATGGAGGCATTGTAGAATCTCCGTTTGTTACTCCACAAATAGTTCGGTGCGTACACGTCTTGGACAGCGTTGTGCATTCTTTGGGCTGCCACCGAGACCCGACCGACCAAATGCTTTGACTCAGGCCTCATGACTCCCACCCCGCCCTCCTTATAACCGATGGCTACCCACTCACCCTGACCATCATCTCTGATTGCACTAATGTCTACAGCGAGACCGCCCGTATGAGTGCTGCCATCGTCACGGACGCCGCTGGAGAGGTACAAGTCCGCGTTAGCATGCTGAGCTATGCGTTGAAGCGCGTCGAGCGTTCTCTCGTCTACGTCCGAATCCGCGTCTTTGTCCCACACCAATTCGCATTGGCGGACATCGCCGTTCTCATCCCTACATAGCCCGAACGGGTCCCAGAAGTTGATCGGATCTCCGCCTGCAAACCCGTACAGGTTAAGCCCACCGGCCAGCCCGATCGGATCTTCTTGCGTAAGTGTCCTGATCGACTCAAACCACTACGACCACGACGACGCAATCCGTTGTGCTTCCCTCCCTTAGCCGCGAGCCTCTCTTCGATTTTGATCACAATATGTACTCAAAATCGCCGACGTGCGCTCTCATAGGTAGGAGGGGGCGATGTGTGATGGTGAGATCGAGCGAAGGTCAACCTTTTCCTTCGTCTTGGACAGTTTTGTCTTGGGCCAGAATCGCCTGCACTTGGCGCTCGAGTTCAGGTACTCGCTCTGTGATTGCGGACCAGACAACGTCTGGATCCACGGCAAAGTATCCGTGCACAAGATGGTGTCTCATCCCGATGATCGCACGCCACGGTACAGCGTCATGACGACTTCGGAGTTCGCCGGACAGCTTCCGGGATGCTTCCCCAACGATCTGAAGACGATTGACCATCCAAACCTGTGTTCGTTCGTCCTCATCAAACGCGGCACGTGACTCCGGACGATAACGCTTGATGTCACGGATGGCGTCCAGGATGTCGAGGAGGTACGCGCGGTCGGAACGCATCGTTTAGCGGTCTTACACGGGCACGGCGTCGCGGAGGACGCGCTCTCGCATTCGTGGTCTCAGCCCGCGTTCCGTCACAATATCGACGCGGCGCCCAAGCAAATCCTGCAGATCCATAAGCAAAGCTCCCAGATCGAACAAGCTTCGACCTGGCATCATACGAACCAGGAAATCGATGTCGCTTTGTTCATCAGCCTCACCGCGAGCGGCCGATCCGAACACACGAATTTCCGTCGCGCCGTGCTTGGTGGCGAGTTCAATGATTTCTTCGCGATGCTCTTGGAGAGCCTCAGCTACGGTCATTTGCAACAACACCAGACTAGGGTTCAACGCAAGATACCACTCACATGGAGACGGCTCAATGAAGTGGAGAAGGAGTAGCCTGGTGAAAGAGCGCACACTCAAAGGATTCGGCCCTCGCCTGGCCGAGATAAGAATAGGGCGCGGACTCACCCAAGCTGAGCTTGGCACAAAGGTCGGTGCCTCACAGCGTGTCATCGCTTACTACGAAAGCCACGAGGCGCAGCCCCCTGGTGCGATGCTGGTGGATCTAGCCAAGGCACTCGAGGTGAGCGCCGACGAGTTGCTGGGGCTCAAGACCGTGAAAGAGAAAACCTCGCCGAAACAGGCGAGGCTCTCGAAAAGCTCGAAGTGATCGACGACCTACCGCCTGCAGAGCAGCGCGCCGTGCTTAAGTTTGTCGATGCGCTTGTCGCCTCCCGGAGACGCACTGCCTAGCAGAACGCTCGAAAAACTAGCTGCCGTCGTTTCCATTCTCATCGCACCAATGCCGGTGAAGTATGCGCCCGTGAGGAGTTATGCCGTAGTGGGCATCCCCAAAATCACCTGACGGCAGCACTCCTTCAGATAACCCTTCCAACCGCTTGCCATCAGCACTCAACACATATGCCCTAATAGCTTTCCGTCGAATCAATCGAGATAGTGATTCAACGATGTCCTCACGCCGGAACGGGTGACCCCACTCGTCCCACCACGCGAACTCGGTGTTCCCGTTCAGCAATTGCAAGATGCTATCGAGATCTTCGACATCGTTCGCAAGACTGTCTAGCACGTACATGTCCGCACGCAATTCACGTTTGGGCATCGATCAAGGCTTTATAAACGGTCGGAGATGATTGTGCACAACTGCCCCCGTCCTTGATACAACCGTGTGACGAACTAACTGGTCGCCGGCTTCGTTCTGCAGAACCACTTGGAAGCTCAATCCTCCTCTCGCCCGTCGATTTGTTGCTCCTTCAACAAGCATTTCCACGGTGCGCCAATTCTGTGGATTGTCGGTGGCATCCTGGATCAGGCGGGACACCCCTTGCCTACCTGCAGAACCGCC
>CAZOJI010000146.1:0-3682 GCA_964580055.1 uncultured Gemmatimonadaceae bacterium
CGCAACTCCGTGCGTTTCCAACTGTGACGCCCGATCCATATTGAAACACACCTGCTTGCCACCCCGTTTCCCTATCCGCATCATTCCACACCACCACAGCTACTCGGCGCACGGTAGGCCACGCTTTGACCTGGGGGGATCATGGGATCTGTCTATTCGCGACCAACACACCTGACGCTCGTTGCCATCGTCTGTATTGCACTTCCGACCGTACTGTCGGCGCAGGACACGAGACTACTCCGGCAGCCGGACGTCAGCGACTCTCACGTGGTGTTCGCCTACGGCGCTGATTTGTGGATTGCCGATCTAAATGGCGGTGTGGCTCGTCGTCTGACGAGCACGCCGGCCGTCGAGTCCGATCCGCATTTTTCGCCCGACGGACGATGGATTGCGTTCACGTCAAACAGGTCGGGCACCGCCGCAGTGTACGTCGTGCCGATCGAAGGCGGGGTGCCGGTTCGACTCACCTGGTACCCGGCGGGCTCGTACGTCCGCGGATGGACGCCGGACGGCGGCCGAGTGTTGTACGCGTCGAGTCGAGAGACCGCGCCGTCGGGTTACAATCGTCTCTGGACCGTTTCGCATGATGGCGGGCCGTCGGAGCTGCTTCCCGCCCCCTGGGGGAACGACGGTTCCTACTCGTCCGACGGAGGCCGCATCGTGGTGGACCGCATGAGCCGCTGGGACGAAGAGTGGCGCAACTACCGCGGCGGGCAGAACGGGCCGCTCACGATTCTCAATCTTTCGGACTTGAGCGAGGTTCATCTCCCCAACGAGCGCACCACGGACATACACCCGGTCTGGATGGGAGATCGCGTCTACTTCCTCTCAGACCGCGATTGGGCCATGAACGTGTGGGTTTACGATCTTACCAGTCAACAGGTCTTGCAGGTAACCCGCTTCAGAGACGCGGACGTGAAGTGGCTGTCCGGCAAAAACGAGATGCTGGTAATCGAGCAAGACGGTTGGATCCATCTGCTCGATCCTGCAACCGGAGAGACAGATCGTTTGAGTATCACGGTCCGCGGCGACTTCCCGTGGGCGGGAACCCGGTGGGAGGATGTGAGCGACCGCGCACGCTCCGCTTCGCTGTCAGCAACCGGCCAGCGCGCGCTGTTCGAGGCGCGGGGTGAGATCTTCACGGTGCCCGCCGAGCAAGGGGACGCGCGGAACCTGTCGCGCAGTGCCGGTGCGGCCGACCGCGCTCCAATCTGGTCGCCCGAAGGGGATAGCATAGCCTGGTTCTCCGATGACGGCGATGGATACGAGTTGTTCATCACCCCTCAGGACGGTATGGGCGAGCCAAGGCGGATATCCATCGGCGAATCGAAGATGGCGTGGGAGCCGACCTGGTCTCCGGACGGCTCTCGCATCGCGTTCGTCGACGACGACGTACGCGTTCGTGTTGTGAACGTGGAAACCGGGCGCATCCGCACCGTGGACGTGGGCGGCAACAACGTGGAGCGCGGTGGCATGGGCCTCACATGGTCGCCCGACTCGAAGTGGCTCGCGTACGCGCGAACATTCTCGAACAACCTGCGCCGCATCGTCGTCTGGTCGGTTGACTCCGACGACGCCACTCCAATCACCGACAAAATGGCCGATGCAAGCTCGCCGGCTTGGGATCGCGACGGCAGGCATATGTACTTCCTGGCGAGCACGAACGTGGCCCTCGCCTCCGGGTGGGCGAACACCAGCTCGATGCAGGCGGACCCCACTTACGCGGCGTACGTGAGCGTGCTGCGCAGTGACGACCCGTCTCCGTTCCCACCCGAGAGCGACGAGGAACCCACGGACGACGAAGGAGGGGAAGAGGAGGAAAGCGAAGAGGCGGACGAAGCTGAAGCCGATTCCGGTGCCGAGGTGGACTCTCTAGTGCGCATCGACTTCGACGGCATCGAGAGACGCATTATCGCGCTGCCCATGCCGGTAAGGAACTACCGCATGATGGTGGCCGGACCCGAAGGGAGCGTGTTCATCGGAGAGTACGCCTCAGGCAGCCCGGGGATGACGGTGCAGAAGTTCACTCTCGAGGACCGCGAGACCGAGGAGTTTGTGAGCGGGGCCTCCCAGGTGGCCGTATCCGCCGACGGCAAGAAGATGCTGTTCCGGACCGGAAGCCGCTGGCGGATCGTCGGCACGGGCAGCAAACCCGGCAACAGCGACGGAGCGCTCACGGTCGCGCTTCGCATGCGGCTGGACCGGATGGAAGAATGGTCGCAGATGTTCCAGGAGGCATGGAGATATCAGCGCGACTTCTTCTACGATCCGGGCATGCACGGGAACGACTGGGACGCGGTGTGGCGGCGCTACGAGCCGCTGCTACCGTTCGTGCGGCATCGGTCGGATCTCAACTACATTCTCGACCAGGTGAACGGCGAGCTTTCGGTGGGTCACAGCTTCGTGTTCGGAGGCGACATGCCGCCTGTGGACACGTCCAGGGTCGGGCTCCTGGGCGCCGATTTTGCGATCGACAGAGGACGTTGGCGCATCGAGCGCATCTACGTGTTCGAGAGCTGGAACCCTGACCTGTCGGCGCCGCTGGATCGGCCGGGACTCAACGTGTCGGAAGGTCACTATCTGGTCGGAGTCGAGGGGCAGGAGTTCACCGCCGCCGACGATCCGTACCGGCTGCTCGACGGTACATCCGGCCGGCAGACGGTATTGCACATAAACGATGAGCCGTCCATGGAGGGATCGTGGACCGTGACCGTGGAGCCGATCCGGAGCGAGGGTGCCCTCCGGCAGCGGGCGTGGGTGGAAGACAATCGCCGCCGAGTTGACGAATTGTCGGGCGGGCGTCTGGCGTACGTCTGGGTGCCCAACACCGGAGGCCCCGGCGTCGTGTCGTTCGACCGCTATCTGTTCGCGCAACAGGACAAGCTGGGCGCGGTGATCGACGAGCGGTTCAACGGCGGCGGGTTGCTCGACGACTACATGGTCGACCTAATGACCCGGGAGCTTCGCGCGGCAGTCACAAACGAGGTCCCGAACGGGGCTCCATTCCGGCTGCCCGCGGGAGTGCTCGGGCCCAAGGTCCTGCTCATCAACCAGCGTGCCGGCTCGGGCGGCGACTTCTTCCCGTGGGTGTTCAGGCAGCAGCAGGCCGGGCCGCTCATCGGCAAGCGGACGTGGGGAGGCCTGGTGAAGTCGTCGGTGCATTATTCGCTGATTGACGGCGGGGCGTTGACCGCGCCGGACAATGCGGTGTTCGATCCGATAAACAACCAATGGATCGCGGAAAACGAGGGTGTGCCGCCCGACATCGAGGTGGAGCTGGACGCGCGGACGGTCGCCGAGGGGAGGGATCCTCAGTTGGAGCGCGCGGTGGAGGAGGCGCTGCGTCTGGTGGAGGAGGCGGGTACGATCGAAGTCACTCCCCCGCCCTTCCCGCGGCCCGCGAGGCGGCCGCGGCGGTAGCGGAGGAAACTTCGCGAGTTTGCGCTACGCCAGGGCATTCCCCTACGCGGACTGCAGTTACAAAGCGAACTGAAGGCTTCGCGCATCGAGGTTCTGCTTCGAGTGCTCCGCCAGGACATTCCCCCTACGCGGACTGCAGTTACAAAGCGAACTGAAGGCTTCGCGCATCGAGGTTCTGCTTCGAGTGCTCCGCCAGGACATTCCCCCTACGCGGACTGCAGTTACAAAGCGAACTGACGTCCGCTACGGGGGAACGCCCTGG
>CAZOJI010000147.1:0-1280 GCA_964580055.1 uncultured Gemmatimonadaceae bacterium
CGAACACCAGCGGCGCGTATTCATCACTCAGCGCGAACCCGCGAAACTCCTCAACGTCCAGCTTGCGATGCGTGTTGTTCCCCACCACGCCGTTGACGACCGCCATGACGCCCAACTCTTCGATCGCCCGCCGCAGCTCGCCGACTGCCTCGCGCCAGGTGCGAACCGCAGCCGCCCAGCCGTCGTCCAGGCCGACCATCCGCCGCATTTCCCGACCGACCCCCTGTGGCTCGTCCGCCAGGCGAGCGCTTCCCACGAAGTCCAGGGACTCGGCCTCACACTCGATCAACTCCTCGCGGAGCCACGCCTGCCGCCGCTGCATCGCATGAATCGTGTCCAGCAGGTCGGGACTGGGGCGGCTGATCTCCTCATCGTCGATGGTGCGCAGATCGGGAATCGGGATGCGCTCTTCCGGCGGTTCGGGCAGGAAGAAATATCCGAACGGCACATGGGTCGCCTTGGCGAAGCCCTCCAACTGCTTGAACGTGGGCTGCGCTTCGCCCCGCTCCCAATGCATCAGATTCTTGAAGCGGCCGCTCAATTCCTCCACGCTGCAGCCCAGCCGTTCCCGTGCCCAGCGCATCAATTCGGGTTTGACGTCTACCCGCTGTGTCATGGGTTTCCTTTCCGCAAGGACTCCACCTCCATCACCTTCAGGCTCTCGATGCCCCGGTCGTCCACGATCTTGATCGCGATGCGCTCGTGCTCGCCCGGCACGAAGGGCAGCGACACCGTGCCGCGATATGCCTCGATCAACTCCTCGTCGATCTCGGCCTTGAGATTCTTCGCCAGCCGCGCCCACCCTTCCTTCGCGCCCGCCATCGGGAAGAAGACCTGGCGCGGGTAGAGGCTGCGGCCGTCGTAGTCGGTGTCGAGCAGCCAGACGGCGATCTTGTCCTCGCCGCCCGACTCGATTCCGCCGGTCTTGGTGTTGTAGTAGTCGAAGCCGTGCACCGAGACACGCAGCTTGCCGTTGTCCGCGCCCTTGGCGATGCGCTCCACCTGCACGTCCGGCTGGCCGACGAGCCAGAACGATTCGTTGCCGGCGCGCTTTTTCTTGAGGTCGTCGGTGAGGAGATCGGCGTTCATTTGCGCCTTGAGCAGGGTGACGCCCGGCCAGTTGGTCTCGTCGATATCCTTCGCCGCCTCGGGGTCGAACTGGAATGCGGCGAAGACAATGAGCTTAGGTCTCGGCACCAGCGTCTGCGCCTCCTCGATGCCCTGGGCCACCCGGCGCTGTTCCAGCGGCGCGTGTTCGGGGCCGAAGGCAACGACGATGC
>CAZOJI010000147.1:1380-3681 GCA_964580055.1 uncultured Gemmatimonadaceae bacterium
TCGAACGAGGTGTGCTCGGCCTTGCCCGCCCACACCAGTTGCGGGTCCAGATGCGGATCGTAGGCCCAGGTGCTTTTCGCCCCCGCGTCCGGGTCGGTCTCCGGCGTCACCAACCCCACCGGCGGGTTGTTGACGCGCAGCTTGTCCCGATGCTCGTAGGACTCGATCGGTCGTTTGGTCGTTGTCTTCTTCTTCCGTGCCATCAAGTCCGGCCTGTCGGTTTCGTTACGCGGTGGTTCGGGCTGGAACTCTGGTAAGGCTGAGCGGCTGCTCTGGCTATGACTCCCACGGACCCCGGCCTGTCACTCCCACGGGTCCTTTGGGACATCGAGCGAGAAGCGCACAGAGTAGGTACGTACCGCCATGTCGTCGACTCCTTCCAACGCGTATAGGAGTTTTGGATCCGCCACATGCGCGACGACGACCGCCTCAACGGAGTCGACCGGCTCGGCCAAGTGGCGTTTGACCCACCCACGATAACGAAGCGCCTGACCGACAGCCTCGTCGCTTGTCCGGCCCCGTTTGAGTTCGACCACCAGCCAGCGGGGCTCCTTCCGATGCTTCGCGAGTAAGTCGATCTCACCTACCGCACGGGTGTTGTACTTGTAGCCGACGACTTCACCGTCTTCCTCCAGTAGGCACCAATCTCGCCCAAACTCAGTTTGATCCCAGTTGTCTCTGAGGAAATCATGCAAATGCAGCTCAAGTCCGAAGACCTGCTCTCTGGTCTCGGGCACGTCCTCGGGCTGTCCCAAAGGCGCGGATCCGGTGGAATCGCCGGCGGGTAGGATCCTCCACCACAATGCATCGAGCGTCCAAAGATCGATCTTCAGCTCGCTCGCCAGAACGTTCAAAACGGAGTTGACTGCTTCGTACTTCGTTGCAAAGTCCGCACCTCGTTCAACGTCAGGCCACACACCGAGTTCCCTCATGCCGGTCTCTGAGACCTGGTTCAATACTCCATACTTATCGGCGTATGCGATGAGGAGAATCGGGGTGATAACAGAACGGGCAAGACCCTTGACCATCGCCTCGCCGCTCTTCGGACGCAGCACCCGTAGACGGTCCGCTAACGGGCGCCCCTCGTCGAGAAGGATGCCCAGGGCATGCCGAAGCGCATCCATGTCGGCGACGATTTGATTGCCTTGGCGATGAATCGCCTTCCAATGGTGGTTGTTCTTGAATAAGAGGAAGCTCTTGAACTGCTCAGAGGTAAGAGTGCTGACACTGTCGCGACGAAAGACCGGTTGATAGCGGACGAGCACTTCGTCGCGGGCAGTGACGAGATCTGCCAACTCAAGATCCTGGCGCGTGCCGACACCTTGTAGGATCTCGCGCAATTTCGCTACTGCAGTGTCTAGTGGCATCCGACTCTGTCCCTCTACTCAACTCGATTTCGCAAGAACTCCACGACCCCGTTATCAACCACGCTTCCCGCAACGTAACCACAGCGCACACCGGCCTGCGCCGGTACAACCATTAGCTGTAGTTGCTACACAGCCGTTGCCGCGCGCGCTATACTGCGGGAAAGACTCCGATAACATGCAACCGGGTTTTTACTGCGGCAAGGTCCACAATTCCGCCCCAGGCAATCACGGCTGACCACACGCCGATGCCGGGACGGCTGCGAACAGAGAGCACGGTACCTGGACTTGACCCGGCGATGCGGGGCTTCCCATAGTCGGTGCAAGTCCAAACGAAGTCAGAACGGAAAGTCGCCTGTCTCATCCGAATCAGGCGGCGCCTCGCGCCGCAACACCAAGAGTTTCTGCTGCGCCTCAAGCCAGTCCAAGCCTGCCATCTGTCACGCTGTACACGGAATACTCGTTGCGTGCTTGTCACAAAGGGCACATGACAGTTGTGGAGATCATCGCAACTGATTGCCGGGTCAGACCGTCACACAACCTCTCGACACCTCATAGGGGTATCCATGAGTACCCATCAATCGATACAAGCGCAAGCACCAAACAGACCGAGGATCTGGTCGGTCCCAGATCCCATCGCTCGCGAATCCCACACCCAACGACCACACCATCGACACCACGCAACCGGCGAATACACTCAGTGCTGCTTCACCATTCCTCGACTCCGCTATTCGCCCCTCCCTCCCAATACGCCGCCCACACCCAGGCATTGGAAACAATCCCCATAGCTCACCGCGGTTCAGTCCAACAGATTGTATCCAGAATGCGCAAGCCTCGTACTCCACTCTCCTTCCGTTGCGCTCAACCACCGACTCAGAAACGTCGCTACATCAAGTGAGCACTCCGGATACAAACCTATGTGTTGGAAAGCGCCCTC
>CAZOJI010000148.1:0-3641 GCA_964580055.1 uncultured Gemmatimonadaceae bacterium
AGAGCTTACCGTTGGCGTGCAGCCGGGCCGGCATTGCACGCAAGCCGTTGCCAGGCTGCGAGTATGAAGAGTGTTGTGTTGTGGAAAAACGAAGAGCCGCGGAGATCTTCTCCCCGCAGCTCTCCTGGCGTAGCGGAAACGCTACGGAGGCCCCGCAAGTACCCTCAAGGTAGCGCTTCCCGGCCGAGCAATCAACCGACCGGAGCGGCGGTGCCGGCGGTGAGAGTTGAACTCACACGGGCCGAAGCCCAGAGGTTTGCGGGACCTCCGCGTCTACCATTTCCGCCACGCCGGCACCCGAGTCGGTAGCGGACCATGGCAGGCTCTACGCCTGAGACGCGGGATCTCGAAGCCTCTATCCGAGCCGCGCTACAACTATACGAATGGACTGGTTGAGGCCGATAGCCGAAATGACGCAGGGCGTATCGTATTTGTGCGCGACGACGCCACTCACAGACGCTCCATGCCGACCACGTCCCTCCGCGAACGCCGTTCGCGGGCCTTATGCTCCGGCAGGACACGCCCCCTCGCGGACTGCAGTTAGGGGGAATCCACTTACGTGGATTCCCAAACGCGAACTGATGTCCGTTGCGGGGGATGTCCTGCCTGCGCGTGAATCCTTCCAGTGTTGTTAGAGTACCAACGTTCGCTACGGGCGGGCCGGCAGGTCGCACCTGGGTGGAGACCTCACCGTTTGCCTGCTGCCGGCCCGGCATTTCGCACGAGCGCTGCACGTTGCTCGCTGCACGCTGTAAGGTCCCATTGCACGCTGTAAGGTCCCGTTGCTCGCTGCTCGTTGCACGCCTATGAAAGTTCTCCCACATCCACAAACACGTCGATCACGTACTTCTCCGGTACCTTCCCTCGAATGCCGAGCGCCTCGTGCATCACCTTGATTGCCGCGCGCCACTCGCGCTCGGTCTTGGGACCATCGCGGTCGGGGTCGTTCAGGAAGTACACGAAGACCAGGTAGGCGTCGACGCCGTTCAGCTCTCGGAGGAAGTACAGGTGGGCGAGGTGGTTGGCGTACTGGTAGAAGCGTTTGGACCAGTCGCAGCCGGGTTTGGCCTTGAAGTACCGCTGAGTCGCCGCGAGCGGCTTTTCGATTTTGTCGCGGCTGACCTTGCTCTTCGCCATACACGGCGGCGAGAGCATTTCATCCACGTGAGCCTTGGCCTCACGAGCGAGACGCCTTTCCGACCCTTCCTGTCGAATGTGGCGAGCGCATCCCACTGAGGGCCGCGCTTGGGCCAGAAGGTGGATAGCGAGTCGGCCAGATGGCCGATCTCCAGTCTGTCCAGGAACGCCGCGTCGGAATACTCGGCGTAGCTGTCGTTTCTGAGCGGTGACACCCAGGTAATCGATTGCTTCGGCGACAGCAGAATCGCTGTTTTCAACTCTCGGTCGAGCAGTTGGGGTTTGTCGTTCACTACTTTCTGAATCCAATTGAGGGAGCCTCGTGTGCCTTCTTTCTGTCTGACTTTCGGCATGTGGCAATCGGCCGCATGTTTGGTTTGTGATAGAGCGGCATCGGGCTTGGCTCAATCGATCGCGAATGTGGGTTGCCGGTCGAACAGCTGGACGCCGAACGGATGTAGCCATCGGATTGTCACACCCTGATAGTTGTATTGTCGCGTCGATCGTCAATCGGAGCATGGAATTGGGCATCTGGTGGAACGTGTCTTGCTATGAAGGTGCATCCAGTCGTTGATGGCAGCACGTTGCGCGTTGCACGGTGCGTCAAATTCCCCACCAGCGCACCCTGCTACCCCTAAAACGCACTGGCGGAGGGTCGTTCTGGGTTGCATTTTTTCGCCCATTGCGAACCTACTCGACACAGATGAAGGGGCTGACGCAGTTATGACGCTCGCTCGACATCTTGTGACAGTCTGGAACCCGTCCTACGCAGACGACGCTATGGACGCGCATTCGCGCGTGCTGCTGCGGTTCGAACACGGAAACTGACCAGGCAAGCCTACCCGTATATGCCCCGCCGCCGCAAAGCCACCGACCAACTGACCATCGACTTCGGTGCGCGTCAACTGGACTGGCCGGCATCGACGCGGTTTCCCCACAACGAACCACCGGCCACGGTCCGCGATGTTGTCGTGCAGGACATCCGTGAATCCAAGTCACCCCTCATCATCACCGGCTACACATCGCTGGAGTGGATCGTCGATCTGCTGGCCGGGCTTTCGAAACGTCGCGGAGTGAGGCAGGCGGAACTCGAGTCACTACGCCTGCTGGTCGGCAACGAGCCGCTGTTGCAGTACGGCCGCGGGTCACCGCTCACGAAACGGGCTATCTCACAGGACATCGCCGACTACTGGCTGGCACAGGGCATCTCGCTCCGCTCGTGCGGCAAAGTGCTGGAGGCGCTCGAGTTCTGTGAGGACGAGCGAGTTTTGATCAGGTCATCCGGCTCTCGCAGCGTCCACGCCAAGGTCTACGCGACCGAAAACGCCGTCACGATCGGCTCCAGCAACTACAGCCGCGCGGGCATGGAACTCCAAGTCGAAGGGAACGTCCGCTTCTCGCCCAGCGAACAGAAGCGCTTCAAGGAGGCGACGAAGTACGCGGAGAACATCTGGGAGTCGGGTGACAACTACAAGGCCGGTTTCATCGCACTGCTGCGCGAGCTGTTGCAACACGTATCGTGGCAGGAGGCGTTGGGGCGCGCGTGCGGTGAGCTGCTGGAAGGCGACTGGCTACGCACTCGGCTCAAGGTGCTGGACTACGGCCAGCTCGCTCCCATGTGGCCGTCGCAACGGCAAGGTGTGGCACAGGCCATGTGGATCCTGGAGAGCATGGGGAGCGTGCTCGTTGCCGACGCCACGGGCTCGGGCAAGACGAGAATGGGAGCGCGGCTGATACGCGCGCTGCTGCATTACATCATCAGATCGGGGCGCGACCGCGGCGACATGCCGGTGCTGCTCACGCCTCCCGCGGTGGAAGACATCTGGCATGCCGAGTCGATCAAAAACGGCGTCGCGGTTAAAACGTACTCTCATGGACTGCTCAGCCGCCCGCATACGAAGAACGGGAAACTCGTCGGCGAGGCAGTGCGGCGCGCTCAGATACTCGCGGTAGACGAGGCGCACAACTTCTTGAGCATGACCTCGGTACGCACATCGCGGCTGCATCGAAACGTCGCTGACCACGTGCTGCTGTTCACGGCAACACCGTTGAACAGAGGGCCTCAAGACCTCCTCGCCATCATAGACATACTCGGCGCCGACAACTTCGACCCCAAAGTCCTGGAGATCGTGGACCGCGTGTGGAGAACGCACGGGGCAAAGCTCGACGAGCTGTCGGCCGGTGAGCTGCAGCTTCTCAAAAACGCAATTCAGCGGTTCACCGTGAGGCGCACCAAGACGACCCTCAACTGGATGATAGACACAGCTCCGGAGACATACACGGATCGGTTTGGCAGGCCGTGTCGTTATCCGAAGCACCTCGCCCTCACCTATGGTTGTCATGAGCCGGACCGTGACGCAGATCTGGCTGGTCAGATTCGTGCTGAATGTGATGGTTTGATCGGGCTCAACTCGCTTCAGAGTCCGTTTGTGGTGACCGCGGCGCAGCGGCGCGACGGTGTTACGGACGACTCGTACTTGAACTGGCGGCTCGCGGGTGCCAAG
>CAZOJI010000149.1:0-3550 GCA_964580055.1 uncultured Gemmatimonadaceae bacterium
CCAACTAACGGTGGCGTATCACGGCATGGCACGCTCAATCGCGGGACCTGAGGAGCCAGAACTCGAACGTCTGAGAATTGAACTCAGCGCACGTGCTGATCAGGCTGTAGCCAGCATCACTGACGATCCACTCAGGGCTGAGGTTTCCGTCGATCACTGTAGGTTTTGCTCAGTTCGGCATTTGTGCGATGAGTACTGGAGTACCCAGGTGAATCTACCTTGTCTTCAGACGGACCGGCCTTTAGCGGCGGACCTGGAACTCACCATCACCAATCAACATGGTCCAAATAGTTTTGATGCGCAGCTACATGGCAGAGAGGAAGGCAAGCAAAATAGTCTTGTGTTGAGGTTAGGGTCAGAAGACTGGCGTTTGGAACCAGACGATCACATCAGGATCCTGAGTGCGTTCCTAACGATACCGGAGTCTAGCGACGGCCCAGCATCTGCTTCAGTTGGCGTCACAACTGAGATTTTTTGGATACGACAATGACCGATGCGGTGCGCCTGTGCTTCAGGCCCTGAACCGATCGCGTGCTGAAGCTGGGCACTGATTCCCTCCCCCTCTGTTCCGACAATCTGCCGCGACGTCGTGTTCGTGTGCCCGGGAAACGGCAGCCTCGTCGCTGCGGTCGCTGCGGATACGCCCGGCAAAGCCTCCAGTTCGCCCTTGATTTGTGAATAGGCTGCGGACAACGATTGTGGACTGTCGTAGTCGCTGCTGGGCAGAGTTATCTGAATTGTCGCCAGGCCTTCCGCGTTGAAGCCTGGATCCACAGATAGGAGAACCGCCACGGTGGTGAAGAGTGGACGTCTAGCAAAGGTCCTGAAACCGAAACGTATGTCCGCCCAAATGCCCTCGAGAACCGAGCCTCGTGGACCTCACACGTGCCGCATGCGCAGCTTCAACGCGTCCACGGCCGCACCGGCGCAACGGAGATAGCCCCAGGTTTTATCTCGCTGCCTGGCGCGGTTGGCTTCCAAAGCGTAGTGGAACTCGGCTTTCCATTTCTGGAACCAGTCTTCTCTCGAAGCCGGCGGAACCAACAGGCTGAACAGTCGCAGCAGATAGCATATCGTCTTCATGTCGCCGAGACTCTCGACGCAGTGGGTATGGCGCTCAGGCTCGGGAACCTGTGTTTTGCGAGTGCAATCGACTCGTCGGCGGCCTTGGTGAGCTCGTAGTATTTGCGTGGCGGGCGGTTGCTGGAACGCGCAATTGCCACATGCTCCCACTTCGATCTGATCAATCCAGCGTCTTCCAGGCGCCGTAACAGCGGGTAAACCGTTCCGCTCCTGAGATTCGTGACAACGATTATGTCAAATCCGTAGCGGTGCCCGCGATCCAGCGCCTGCAGCACCAACGCCGTAGCATACGTCATGCGTGTAGCCGATCTCATGCGATCTCCCGGGCCTCAGTCTATGTCTATGTACGTCTATCTCTATATAGGTAGAAAAACAAGGCGCAATTTGTGAGCGTACATGTTCCGCGGCGCCGTTAGCCCCGGAGAGAAAGGCGAGTGCCGGTGCGGCGGCGAGCTTTACTCGTTGCTTCCCGTCACCTGTCCCCAGTGCTAAGTTCTCGCGCCCATTTCCCTCATAGGTCCTTGGAGGCGTGCCATGACCGAGGCTATGAAGAGCGCCGGCAGGTTTCAGGATCTTCTGCAGGTGGACGGCGGCGGACCGTATCTGTACTCGCGCATCTTCAATGACGACGGTAGGCGGGCGCGGTCCAACTCCAAGAAGAAGTTCAAGCTTCTGAAGCACATCGAGCCGGTGCTCACTCCCATGCTGCACGAGGGAGAGAGAGTCTTCTTCCTCACCAAGGGAGTCACGTCGCTCTCGTTCCTGGAGTGGTGGTTCTTCGGCTGGGTGCTCTACGTGATGAACTTCAGGGCGATCGTGCTGACCAGCGAGCGGATCCTGTTCCTTCAGATCAACTCGCGCAACAAACCGCGCGAGCTGAGGTCGCAGGTTTCGTGGGCCGCGATAACGAGGATCGCATCCGACTTCTGGGGCGGCACTAAGGTCGAGTTCCGGAACGGCCGGCGCCTCAAAATGTCGGGAGTGCCGCGAGCCGACCGCAAGTGGCTGAAGACCGTGATGAACGACGTCTTGGGTAAATTCGAGTCGCGGAGCAGGATGCTGGAGTTCGAGCACCTCTGCCCTCATTGCTTCGAGCCAATGACGATGGGACCCATAAGATGCCCGCACTGTGACGGTGCTCTGAAATCCGCCGGCAAGGCCGCGCTTCTGTCCCTGTTGTATCCCGGCGCCGGAGATCTCTACCTCGGACACAAGGTGTTCGCTTTCCTGGAGCTGCTCGGAGTGACCATCTTCTGGTTCGCTCTGATCGGCCTGGCCGTCGCTCCGACCGTCCCCATCTTCCAGGTGCTGATCGCGGCAGACGAGGCCGTACGTTACTTCCACTCCAACGCGGTTTTCTCAATACTGGACGAGGGAAACCTCTTCACGGACGACCGAATCGTATCCTACGTTCTGAATGCGGATTCGATGGAATACTTCGCCACCTCGATAGCAGAGGTCGCGGACCTGCACATGTTTCCGGCGGACCAGCCGGGAGGGAACTGCACCATCTACGTGGTGCCGGAGAGACCGCAGCCGTTTCTGATGATCGTGCCGCCCAGTCAGGAGGGCGGACAGGAGTTCATGGAAGCACTGCTCGACCACTGGCGCGCGGTGCGAACTGCCAGGAACTACGGCGTCTGGTTCGACGGAGGAATGGGTAACCACCCCGACAGCGCTGTTATTGTTTTCGGTGTAGCATTACCCGACTCGCTCGAACTGGCGGAGAGGTGGTGGCTGAACCGCTGGTTGGGGCAGGAGGGCGTCGCATGGAATTTCAACGAGCGGACCAGCTTCATGTACGGCGGCCGTCCCCTGGACCAGATCTCGATTCAAGGACCCGATGGCGCTTTGAGTTACTACCTCTTCGGAGTAGCCCCTCCGAGAACTTCGCGGTGAGCGCGAGGGATCAGGCGCCTTTCGCGCGGTAGCGCAACAACGCCATCACAGTACGCCGCCGAAGATTTCGAGTGACCGGTGAGAGTTTCAAATAGCCGCGAGAGATTTCAAGTAGCCGGCGAAAACATCGAACGGCGGGAAAAAGTTTCGAACGGCTGGGAAAAATATCGAAGGGCTGGGAAAAATATCGAACGGCTGGAAAAAACTTAGAATCGTCATTTTGAATTTCGACACGACGGAAGCGAATTCCGATTCGACGGGCTTTTTTTCGAATCGACCGTTTCGTATTTCGAAACGCCAATCTGAATTCGGAACCACCGATTTCGAATACCGGATCGATTGAAAAGATTTGAAATCGATGAAATCGAATTCGATGCCGGTCCCACGATCTTCGGAACCGGCATCTTTTCTTTCTAATCGACGATTTTGAATTCCAGATCGGCTGAAATTCCAGCGATTTCATCCGAAGGAGCAGCACGTTGTTCAGGACGCTGTCCCTGTTCGAGGCTTACTGCCCGAGGAGCGCTTCAGTGCCGAGTATGATCTACCCCTCCCTCGAATACGGCAT
>CAZOJI010000150.1:0-3540 GCA_964580055.1 uncultured Gemmatimonadaceae bacterium
GCCAGGGGCTCGGGAAGTTTTCTCGACAGTGCCGCCAGGTACCCCACCAGCTTGTTCGTCTCCTCTCCCACCACACCTACGCGGTCGAAGTCGGAAAGAATTCGGTCTAAGAGGTTTGGATCTTTCAAGAGCGTGAGAGCGGCCTCCTTCTCGGAGTCGGACAGCGTGACCGTCTGCTCATCGGTCTTGCGTTCAAATGCCCCCTCTGCCTTCAGCGCCTCGCACTTCAATAGCACCGTGCCCAGGTCCTTCTTGACCGCGTCCGGAGAGACTTTGAGTTCGGCAGCCGCTTGCGAGACGAAGCTCGCCCTGGGACGAGCGGCATAGAGGTCGAGTGTGTCGACGTGCACACCCTCGCCACGACGCACCAGCAAGTTCACCTTCATCACATCGGGACTCGTGTTACGAGGCAGACCACGCACTCGGTACTGTCTGTCACCGATCAAAATCGTCACGTCGTCACCGTCGATCTTGACCGGGACGTCCGGTGGTGCCGCCTGTGGCTCGGGTGATGGGTTGGGTGAGGTGGGCTCTGGCGGAGCAGACTCGGCAGTGAAAGATTGAGCTGTCTTCTTCTCTTTAGCCGCCCTCGGTAGCGCCTGAGCCTGACCCAGAAACACCGCGTTGCGGATCGAGAGTTCCAAAGCTTTGTCGGCCGGGGGATTTTCCAGGGCGTAGGAGTTCGCATCCATGCCCCTCGGAAACTGCACCCGGTAACACCGGAGACCTTCTTTCGTGAGACGCTTGGCGAGTCTCTCGGCCGCTTCCTCACCTGCATCATCCCGATCGTAGGCGATCAGCACTCGCTCCGTGCCGTGCTTCCTCATTGCCTCGAAGTGATCTGCCGTGAAGCCCTCGATGCCAAAGCTTGCCGTCACGTTCCGGAATCCGGCACACCAAAACGTGAGCGCGTCGAGCAAAGCCTCGCAGAGGATAACTTCCTTCGACTCGTTCAGTGCTTCGACGTTCCAGACGCCCCGGTGAGGACCCGGCAGGTACATATGGACCGGCGTGCCCTTCCGCAGATCGTCCCGAATCTTCCGGCCGTAGATCTCGGAAACAGCTCCAGCCTCATCAAACACCGGCACCACCAGTGAGCCATTCAAATGCTCGTGACCGCTCGATCGAAACAGACCCAGGCCCTGGAGACGCCTACGAAGCTCCTGGCCCTCTTTGCCTTCGGGTAGCTGGTAACTGAGCGTCCGATTTGCGTAGCCCAGCTTGAAGCGCTCGATCGCGGTGTGGTGGTTGAGGCCTCGTTTCTCGAGGTAACGAATCGCCTCATCGCTCCCGAGTAAAGTCTCGTGGTAGTATCCGACCACGGCTTTCAAGAGTGCGGCATCGTCCATTGAGGCGTCGACGTACACTGAAGGCTTCCGCGAATCAGGCATCTCGCGCCTCAGCACCTCCACCGCGTGCCGGAAGCTCACTCCATCACTCCGCATCACCCAGTCGATCACACTCCCACCCGTCTGACACGCCCCCATACAGTGCCAGAGGTTTTTGGAGGGAGTGACGACCAGAGAAGGATTCACGTCATCATGAAACGGGCAGAGCCCAATCCAATCCGACCCGTGACGCTTGAGGCTCACTCCACCCCCGCGCACCCTGTCCAGCACCGATACCTGCTCCTTGATCCTGCTCAGCTCAGATTCCGGGATCCGCGCCATTTCTCACAATCCTGTCAAGGGGGGGAGGGACCGAAAAACATCTCTCACAAATGACGCACGAAATATTACATTATTTGTAAGTGACAAACAAGCATAGACAGGGGCTTCTCAAATCCACCCCTACCTTTTTCCGGAGATCGTTACGTGCAACTCCTCACTGACTGGACTGCCGCGTTGGCTCAGAGACGCACTAAGAACACCAAGCAGGAAGGTTTCGGCCCCCGCCTCGAGCGACTCCGGAAGAGCCGTGGCCTCACTCAGCACGAATTGGGTGAGAAGGTCGGCCTCTCCAATCGAATGGTGGCCTACTACGAGCGTGAGGACTCCACACCACCTGGTCCGGTGCTGGTCGACGTGGCTCGCGCCCTCAAAGTCAGCACCGATGAGCTGCTCGGAGTGAAGCCCCTCAAAGAAAGAGCCTCACCGAAAAAGGCGAGGCTCCTCAAAAGGCTCGAAGTGATCGACCAGTTGCCGCCTGCAGATCAGCGTGCGGTCCTCAAGTTCGTCGATGCGCTGGTGGCTTCAAAACAAAGAACGGCCTGAGCGCTTCATTCGCGAGCCGCTACCAGAGAATCCCCCGCAATCACGACGGTGTCCACCGGCAGGGCGCAGTCCGCGCCGTGGCCTGACCTTGATGATCGGCTGATCGTTTCTCGCATCAGAACCACACTCCGCGGCTCGATCAAAAGGGGATCAATTCTCCGCCTGCACTCCGGTCCCCACTGCTCTTCAAACCGAATGAAGTAATGCACCGGGACGTGCACTTCTGCATATGCCCGGTCGTTCCACCGAAATATGCGTGGGATGTACCCCCCTTCATCAGATCCAATTGTCACCAAATCGCGCCGTGCTGAACCAGTGAGATCTGCAGCGATCGCAACAATCTCCCGGCCAGCAACGAGCGACTTGGAGTGAAGGACCTCTTCCCAACCTGTCGAAGTGGCTACGAGAGCCAACAGAACCAAGTCACCGCTGTCTGTGACAATCTGCCCCACGAAATCGCGCGTACCATCGCAGTCGAGGTCAATCATTTCAGCATAGGTGACACTCTGCGCAAACTCTCGAACAATCGGCGGCGTCACACTATCGATGTGATCAGGCCGTTCTTCCTGAAGCCGTCCAACGGCCCAGGATCCATCACCATCAATCGGAGAACACTGTACCTGATCCTCACCCGACTCGCTGTACCGCTCACCGCCAACAGGGTTGCAGGCGGCTACACACCCAGCTGCGATTAACAGGGCGCTAGTTGTCAACGCCACGGAGGACTGCTCGAATCGAAGGTTCTTTGTCATGATCATCCACCGGTGAATCACGGTCGTTGCGGACGTCGGCGCAGGAACAGGGGATACGGGTGCACATCAGCACCGTTCACCTGCTTCCTCGCATGGAGGTGTGTCTCTCTACCAGATTGGGCTGGGTTAGCATTCCCAGACGTGCCTACAAGTCCAATCGCCTGTCCGCCAACCACCTCGTCACCTACTGACACGAGAGCTTCTGAGAGATGCCAGTAGGACGTCGTTTCTCCTTCGGCACCAGACGATTGGATAACAACACTGAGTCCTTCACCACCACCGGTATCGGATGCTTTGATCACGGTCCCATCGTACATTGCTGACACAGGGTCGCCAACCGATGCACCGTAGTCTGCACCTTGATGTTGATACTCGTTGGCCAAGCCCACGTTTCGCTTCACAAAGCCACTTCCGCGCGTTGACGTCGAGCCGTTCAAGCGGGCATAACGCATCTTGTTAGATAATGGGGCGCATGGGATACGGTTCCCATCCGCGTCCATACAATCGAGCCCAAACGGATCTGAGAAGTTAATCGGATCTCCGCCCGCGAATCCGTAGAGGTTAAGCCCTCCGGC
>CAZOJI010000151.1:0-3434 GCA_964580055.1 uncultured Gemmatimonadaceae bacterium
TCGTCCGAGAGCGCGCTGGCAACCGGTGGCGCCCCATCCGCCGGCACCAGCGAAACCCGCACGCCTGCCAATTCCGAATCCGCTTCATCGGGCTCGCGGTTGGCGTTCGCGTCGAAATACACCAACGCGGCCACGAACCCGGTAGCGTCGATCGAGAGGACTCGGTCGGCGCCGGCGTTGTCGCAACTCGCGGAGATCGCTCCGATCAAGAGAACGATCGCTGCCGCGAGGGCGGTAGGGCGGTAGGGCGGTAGGGCGGTAGCCCTGCCCCGCCCCAGTGGTTCCGCTCCCTGCTCCCTGCTCCCTGCTCTGCTATCACTCATAATTCACCCGCAATCCAATCCTCACCGCTCTCCCCATCCCCCTCCTCGCAATGGGCTTTCCGAAATCCTCGTTTACCATCAGCGGCACGGTCACGTCTCCGGTCGCGGGATCGACTTGCAGATCGCCACCCGGATCTACCAGGTACAAGGCGCGGTCCAGCACCGCCATCTCCGCATCCAACAGGTTGAGGCCGTCGATCACCAGCTCCACTGGGAAAGAACCGAGCGTCACGGGCTGCACGGTGAGGCGGGCATCGAGAGTCTGCACGTCCGGTCCGCGGCAGGCGTTCCGGTCGGCGAACGAGCCCGCCTGTGACCTGAGACAATCCCAGGAGCCGAACAGCGCCGCGAGGCCGGCAATCTGGTCGTCGACGTAGGCGGGATCGTTCGAGAACGAACCGTCCCCGTTGGCGTCCACTCCGTGACGGAACCCCGGCGTGAACGGCAACCCGGATTCATAGCGATAGAACGCGGCCAGCCCGATGGCTCCAAAATCCAACTCCCCACCGACCGCCAGCCGGTGCGGCTGGTCAAAGTCCGAGGTCCCCTCGGCCCAATCGCTGTTGTCCAGGCCGCCCGGGAACGGAGCAAGTTGGGCCTCGTACGCGGCGCTCGATCCGGAGAGCCAGTTGTCTTCCGTCCGCGAGTGGGTGTAGCTGCCGACCAGTGTGAGTATCTCTCCGACCCGCCGCTCCAGTACGGCCGTGAAGCCCATGTAGTCCGAGTATCCGTCAGCATCCAGTGCGCTGACCACGTCGAAGTCGTCGAAGCGGCGGTTGGAACCCGGCTCTGCTGCGAGCAGCCCCCCCACCTTCGTGAGTTCGCCGTAGATCGGCCGCCCATATTGGTCCTCGGCAATCGCACTCGATACCAGGTTCAGGTCGTGCCTGCGAGGCAGGAACTCGGTGTGCCGGTAGACCGCCGACAGGTGCAGCATTGCCGCCGATCCCATGGCCGCGCTGATTCCAAATGAGGCCCTCGTGGTCTTGGGAGGTACGAAATCCGGTCCCAAGAGGGTCAGTCTCGGCCCCACGATGGGTGCCGCCGTCGAGTCCGGTGCCTGGGGCCACGCTCCCAGAAGACCCACTCCGCGACGCACGCTCATCGATCCGTCGCCCGAAACGAATTCCGTGAGCGATCCGGTCGTGACCGACGCGTGGTGCACCCCGATAGCGCCTCGCAACTGCATCTTGCCGCTCTGTCCGACGTTCCAGACGAACCCGAAACGGGGTGAGAACTTCACAACCGACCAGCCGGTTGTGTCGGCCCTCTCTAGACCCGTTCTCGAGGCCCATTCCTCGTTCTCGGTCACCTCGTCGCCGGGGAGCAGCTCGGCATCCAGCCGGATGCCGGCGGTGACCTCCAAACCGGGAATCACCATCCACGCGTCCTGCAAGAATCCCCCGACCTCCGCCGTCGTGAGCCGGGTCTCCCGCACCGTCCCCACCGCTTGCACGAACGATCCGTTGGTCCCGGCATATTCATCCACACCACCGAACAGGAACTGCCCTCCTACTCCTCCTTGGTAAGCATTGTTCAGTGAACTGACCGTCGCGGTTCCGCCCAGCTTGATGTTGTGGCTCCCCTGCCGGATATGCAGCGTCTCGTTGGCCCGGAAAGCAAAACGTTGAAAGTCGCCCGGCAGCATCGGGCCGGCGCCGAAGAACACGGGAACGTTCGAGAAGACGGTCCGTGTGATGTCGTTCGAGGCAAACTCCCGGTTGCTGTACTCGGCGCCGACGCGGAGTTCCAGACCGAGCGAGGGCGTGAACGAAGTCGTGAGTGATGCCGCGCCGGATACGTCGGTTGCCTGTAGCGTGGTTCCCAGGTTCCTGATTCTGTTCGCACCCAACACCGGATCGTCGGCCTTGGTCCCGCTCCCCATGGCACGAACCATCAGTGTCGTTCGCGACCCGAACCGCCAGTCGAGCCTGCCGAACACGTTTATCAGATCGGAGGCAGCGATTCCCGGCTCGGTGTAAGGACTCAAGTCGGTGTCGAACGAGTCAGCCGCTGTGCTCAGCAAAGCCGCGTCAGCGTCCGTCGCCGCCCAGAAGCGCGGTAACGGCTGCTCGGATCTCTGTGCCTCGGCGCCGATCACGAAGTACGCGGTGTCGGGGACTATCGGGCCGCTCGCCAGCAACCCTCCCCTCATCGAGGTATGCGACACGTCCTGAGGGCTGAAGTGGTCCGAAGTCGCAAGCGCACTGCCCTGCCAATCGCCGAAGGCGCTCACCTCGAGCTGCCGGGTTCCTCGCTTCGTGAATCCCACCAGGCTCGGGGCGGCGAAACCGCCGTACTCCACATCGATGCCGTTGGCCATCAGCTCCAAACCGTCGAATGCGGACAACAGGAACGGCGCAGTTGGACTTACGGGTTCCGCCAGGCCCAGATGGCCCGCGCTCTGGTACGCCACTCCGTCCACTACCACGCCGGCGTAGCGGCCGGGGAGCCCTTCGCTCGCCAGCGAACCGGTCGACCGGCTCGAATAGCGGCCCAATTCGGCTATCTCCCGAGTACGGTGCGGCAGCCGGTCCTCTTCGAGAGTACCGAATCTGCGGGCGCCGTCGGGGCCTCCCTGTTGTCCCCCGCCTGCCCCCCAAGACAACACCTGAACGTCAGTCACCGGTGGCGTTGCCGGCATAAGCGTCACGTTCGCCGAGACACGCGCTCCGGAGCCGACGACGATTCCCTCCACCCGCACAGGGCGCTCGCCCAGCCGTTCGGCGAACAGCTCGTAGTCGCCCGGCGTCACGAAACCAAACTCGAAGTGTCCGTCCCTGCGGGTCTCCATCTCCCGCGACACGCCGGTACCTACCTCGGTGAGTCTCACGTGCACCCGCGACATCGGCAGTCCCGTTTCGCTGGCGACCGTGCCCGACACGCTGCCGGAAACAATGCTCTGCCCGGCTGCGTCGCCTGCGTCGAAAACCAACGGCAAAACGGCGAAACACAAAACCAACTTCAGTCTTCGATTCAAAAAGCCCCTCGGCGTTTGACCCTAACTCTAAGTCCGACCGTCAATCGACCGCATAACCTAGCTCTTTCCGCCCCAAAACGCAGTAGTCCGTGAGAGGCGTTGCCGTGCACAGGTGCAAAGACGGCACCTAT
>CAZOJI010000152.1:0-3271 GCA_964580055.1 uncultured Gemmatimonadaceae bacterium
CTGGCGGTGGGCCTGTGGACGCTTTTCTCGATGATGAAGATCTGGTCGGAGGCGTTCTGGAAGCCCGCTCCCGAGGGCGGAGCAACGGCCCCGGCGCCTATGGATGCAGCTACACGCGTGCTGGCCTACGGCCCGGTCGTCGCGCTGGCGCTGGTGACCGTCGTGATCGGCCTCTACCCGGCGTGGCTGGCCGGCCAGGCCGCCGATGCGGCGCAGCAACTGCTGCAACCGGATGCGTACCTGCAGGCGGTGCTCGGGGAGGGTGGGCGATGATCCAGCTGCTCGTGCATGTCTTCCTCACCCTGACCTGGCTGCTGCTGACCGGCAGCCTGTCGCTGGCGAACATCCTGTTCGGGCTGGTGCTCAGCTACCTGTTGCTCGCGCTGGCGATCGTCCGCGGCGAGGAGCGCGGCTACATCCACCGCCTGCCGGCCGCCGTCGGCCTGCTGGGTTACTTCCTGGTCGAGCTGGTCAAGGCGAACGCGCAGGTCGCCTGGGAAATGATCGATCCGCGGCACACCATGAAGCCGGGCGTGGTAGCCGTGCCGCTGGACCTGCAAAATCCGTTCGCCATAACTCTGCTGGCGAACCTCATCACGCTCACCCCGGGCACGTTGACCATGGAGGTGAGCGAGGACCACTCCACCCTCTACGTACACGGCATGTACGTCTCCGACCCGGACCGCTTTCGCGAGAAGATCAAGCGCGGCTTCGAGCGCCGGGTGAAGGAGGTGTTCGAATGACGCTGGACGGCTTCGTCTTCACGGTGATCCTGCCGTTGCTCGGCGTCTCGGTGGTGCTGTCGGTGGTGCGGCTGATGATCGGGCCGAGCCTCGCCGACCGCGTGGTCGCGCTGGACCTGCTCAGCCTGCTGGCGATCGGCATCGTCACGGCCTTCGCGCTGGCGGTCGAGCAGATCGAGTTCTTCGACATCGCCGTCGTGATCGCCCTGGTCTCGTTCATGACCACCATCGGGTTCGCCCGGTTCCTCGAGAAGCGCAGCGACGAACGGAGGGCTGATGACGCTCGTTGAATGGATCGCAGCCGCCCTGCTGCTGCTGGGTTCACTGCTGATGCTGCTGTCGGCCGTCGGGCTGCTGCGCATGCCGGACCTATACAACCGCCTGTCGGCGGCCTCGAAGGCGACCTCGCTGGGCGCGATCTTCCTGCTCGCCGGTTTCGCGGTGGTGCAGCTTGACGTCTCGGTGATCGGCCGGGCCCTGGCGACCATCGTCTTTGTGCTGGTGACGGTGCCGGTGGCCTCGCACGCCATCGCCCGCGCAGGCTACCGCGACGGCGTGCCGCTGTGGAAGCACTCGACGGTGGACGAGTGGGAGGGCACGCTCGGCGCCCGGGGAGACCGCGCGCGGCGGGCGGAGCAGGAGGAAGACCGGAGGTGAAGTACACAAGATGATCCAGGTCAGTCGGGCCAAACCGGCCCCAATTCGGATGGAGACCAAGCGCTGCGCCGCGCAGTTCGTGCCCGGCCTCGAGCGAACCGTAGAAGCTAAAGCCGCCCCACCTATAGAGAGGCACAGCGTGGTGGCTGAGGCAAAGCGCACCGGGTTCTCAAGCCCTCCATAGATCACCGGGTTGGTGGCCACCACCCTGGCGCTATTCACTTGGCTTCCGCTCCCCCTGGAAGGTCAGAACAAAACGAGAGAACTCGAGGAGGCGCTCGACCGTGGGTCTGAAGAGAGTGGCTATCGGACAGCAACGTTGAGATGCGCTGAAACACTGGCCGCACACCCGGAGGCGCCAGAACACCTATCCATGATGGTAGCCAACGCATATGCGTTTGCGGGCGAAAAGGAAAGGACCCTGGACTGGATCGAGATCATGCACGAGACCGGCAATCCCAACATGCCGGCCTTATACGAGCCTCAACTCGATCTGGTATTCGACGAACCGCGGTTTAGGGAGCTGGTGGGGAAGATGAAGGTGCCGCAATTGGCTGACACAATCCACGGTTGAGTCGACAAGAAGAAACAGTGCAGATATTTGAGTTGACAGTTCAAAACATCATGATGGTTTGAACCGTATGTTCAAGAGGAATTTGGCACTTCCGAGTCCGGGAAGAGAGACATTCTTCCTGCGGGGACCTCGGCAAACGGGCAAGACTACCATGCTGAAGGAACGCTACGGAGAGGCTCGTTGGATCGACCTGTTGAAGTCTGAGGAGTTCCGCCGCTACGCAACTAGCCCCGATGTGCTACGCCAGGAGATAGAGGCAGAACCTATCCGTCCAGGGCAGGAGATGGTCATCGACGAAGTCCAGAAGGTGCCCGCGCTGCTGGATGAGGTTCACTGGCTGATAGAAAACCGAGACGCGCACTTCGCGTTATGCGGTTCGAGCGCACGCAAGGTAAAACGCGGTGCCGCAAACCTCTTGGGTGGGCGTGCGATCCGGTACGAGTTGTTCGGACTATCTGCAAGCGAACTGGGTAGCGAGTTCGAATTGGACCGGATGTTGAACTTCGGCTATTTGCCCCGAATGTACGGGGCTGGCCGACCCAACCGGTTACTCGATGCCTACGTAGCGGACTACCTCAAGGAAGAGATCGCAGCGGAGGGAATCGTTCGAAACCTGCCGACTTTTTCGGATTTTCTGGACGCGGCGGCTCTCTGCGACGGTGAGACAGTCAACTTCTCTAACACCGCCCGTGAATGTGGAGTCTCGAGCCACACTACGAAGAATCACTTTCAGATCTTGGCAGACACACTAATCGGCCGGTGGCTGCCGGCGTACCGGAAGCGACCGAAGCGCCGAGTGATCGCTGCGCCGAAGTTCTACTTCATGGATGTGGGAGTCGTGAACAGGCTCGCAAAAAGAGGAGAACTCCTACCTGGTTCGGATGCGTACGGCAAGGCATTCGAAAATTGGGTGTATCATGAACTCACCGCTTACACACACTATCGAGATTGCGACGAGGGAATGTCCTACTGGCGCCTCGCCAGCGGCATTGAGGTTGATTTTGTGCTCGGCGACATGGCAGTGGCGGTAGAGGCAAAGTCGAGTGCCAAAATCACCAGGAATCACCTGAAAGGCCTGCGTAGCCTCGCTATCGACTTCCCCGAAGTGCGCAACCGGATAGTGGTTTGCCGCGAGCCGAAACCTCGCAAGACGGACGACGGAATTGACGTTATTCCTACCGACCTCTTCGTACAGAAGCTCTGGAACGAGGAGATCATCTGATCACTGCCGGCACTTTGCCTCTAGCTGCATCTTAGCCAGGTCCGGGGATCATTCGACCGATCCGGGTACCAACGG
>CAZOJI010000153.1:0-3243 GCA_964580055.1 uncultured Gemmatimonadaceae bacterium
ACGCCGGATCGTTCGGGGCGCGCGCCACCATCCTGCCGCCGGTTGGCACGGGCATCGAGTCGGCGAAGATGCCCTTGGGGCCGTCCACCGCTTCAATGATATCCTCGACGGGTAGGTGCCGGAACGCCTCCGCCCAGTCCACCGAATTCAGGTAGTACATTATCGAGCTGCGTGGCTGGAGGTCGAACAGCTTGGCCCCCTGTATCAGCTCCTCCTGAGTGGCGTCCCGGGGGAACATGGGTCGAACCTGGTTCTGCATTACGTAGAGCCAGTCGATGAACAGCATCTGTATGGCGCCGCCGCGATACCAGTTGCCCTGCTCGTAGTATGGCTTGATTCTCCCCACACCGGCTCCGAAGCCCTGCACGTTCATCGCCGCGAATCCGGGATGTCCTTGCGCCACGACGGCGGGCTGCCACTCCGCGGTGGAAGAACAACCAGTGGCTCCGACCTTGCCGTTGGACCACGGTTGGCTGGTGATCCAATCAAGCTCATCGATTCCGTCAGTGAGTGGTGGACCGAGTATGTCCCAGTTGCCTTCGGCGAAGTACTGGCCGCGCTCCTGCATGTCGATGTGCACGTAGCCGCGCTTGACGTTCCTGAGCGCAGCGGTCATGTCGCTGGGCACACCGTTGCCGACGTCGAAGTAGTTGAAGTTGTACGGTGTGCGCACCCAGATGGCCGGATATCGTCTGGACGTGTCCTTGGGCCGGTAGACGTCGACGGGTATGAGAGTGCCGTCGCGCATCGGGATCATGAGCTTACGCTCCACGATGGCAGTCGACTGGAGTTCCTTTTCGGTTGCCCAACGGGCCGCTTTCTGTTCGTCGGTGAGGGCCAATGGCCCTTGGGCAACCGCCGGCGCTGCCACGTAGAAGAACAACGCTGCGGAGGCGATTAGCATACGAGCGATTTTGTTCATTCGGACCCTCCAGTCGATGGGTGCGTCTGTGTCCTCGATGAGACCGGTGGTTGGGCTTTGAGAGTCGCGCACTCGTCAGTTGCCTACCACCGTAATGGTGATGTGCGACGGATACTGAGTCGAATGGTGCACCGCGCTGTGCGCAACAACGCCTTCGGATTCGTCATAGTTGTTGCCGCCGGTATTCAAGTTCCTGAAGAACCGGGGGAAGCTGCTGCTGGAAACCTGAATGCGAAGGCGGTGTCCCTTTTCGAAATAGTTACTCGTAACCAGCGGCTGAAACGTGACTTCGTACACTTCTCCCGGCTCCATCCACGTAAGCGGTTGATCATATCCGTTGCGGTAACGCATTCGCTGAATCGATTCGTCGAGGTTGAACGCGCGACCGTCGGGATAGACGTCGATGACCTTCACTGTGAAATCGGTGTCGCGGACGTCGGATGAGACATAGAGCGTCGGCACTATCGGCCCGGTCACCTCCGTACCCTCCCGAAACGGCTCGGACGTGTAAACCAGAACGTTCGGATTGTTTTCCAGCTCCCGCTGGTCCACCGGACCGACCGGCCAGTTGGCGAACCGATCGGATAGGACCGGATCCATCGGATCGTAGGTGAATTTGTCCGGGTTGTCTGTTGCGGGAGGTGATGAAGCCAGCACACCGTCGCCCGCCGAAGTATTCGCGTGTCCGTCGCTGGAGAGGTAGAACGTCTTCTCCTCCGACCCGGGCGGCGGCCATGCATCGGCCGACTGCCACTCGTTGCTGCCCATGGTGAAGTAGTGCACCTTGGGCAACGTGTCGAGAATCGTGCTGCTCTCGCCCTTCAAAAACCGGTCGAAGAACTCGAACATGATCTCCTGATAGTTGAATCGAACGTCGCCCAGGTTGCGCTCGCCGATGACATATTCCTCCGGTCCGACCTGTGCACCGCCGGCACCGGTGTCCGTTCTGCGGAATGCGCAGTGTGCCACCGGCGCCACTATCATCCATTGCTGATCCGCAGACTCTCGCTCCGCGGTGGCGCGTACGTGGTTGTACATCTCGATGTTTGGCGCCGCAGACAGGTCATACCATGAAATGAACCACAGCCCGGGCAGGTTCAGCGGCATGTCGTCGTGCCACAGACCGCCACGGTACCATGCGGGATCGTTTGGCGCACGCTGGATCATCCGTCCGCCGGTAGCAACGGGCATCGAGTCCGCGTAGATGCCGCGCGGCCCACCGATATGATTCATTAGGTCCTCAACAGGGAGGTGCCATATCGCTTCGGACAGATCGACGCCGGGCATTCGAGGTACGAGGTCGAACAGCTTCGCCGCCTGCACGAGTTCCTCGCGGCCGGCGTCCGCCGGAAACATCGGCCGAACCTGGTTTTGCTGAGAATAGAGCCAGCCCAAGTACGGCCCTTGCGGGGCACCGCCGCGATACCAGTTTCCCTGTTCGTAGTACGGCCCCACGCGCCCCACTCCGGCACCGAAACCCTGCACGTTCATTGCAGCGAAACCGGAGTGGCCCAACGATGCGACAGCGGGTTGCCACTCGGCGGTCGATGAACATCCGGTCGTGCCGACCTTGCCGTTGGACCATTCCTGGCTGGTTATCCAGTCGAGCGCATCCCATCCGTCTGTGAGCGGTGGTCCGAGGATATCCCAATTGCCTTCGGAGAAGAGATGCCCGCGTTCCAGCATGTAGACGTGCGTGTAACCTCGCTTGACGTTCCTGAGGATCGTTGACATGTCGCTGGGCACGCCGTTGTCGACATCCCAGAAGTTCGAGTTGTAGGGCGTGCGAACCCAAATGGTCGGGTATCGCCGGGAAGTGTCTCTGGGACGGTAGACGTCGGCGGAGATGCGGACTCCATCGCGCATCGGAATCATGACCTTCCGCTCCACGATGGCAATCGACTGGAGTTCGTTCTCCAGCGCCCAACGACGCGCCTTCTGTTCTTCCGTCAATCCACCTGCTTGTTGGGCAACCGCAGGCACAGCTGTGACAAGAATTGCCGTCACAGCACAGATCATCCTGGAAACGATGTTTCGCATGTCAGACTTCTCCGTGCGTGTTGGGCTATGGGCTCAAAGAAACAAGCTCCCTACCTCAGAGCGACCGAGTCCCCCTCAGAAAGGGCCTCGGTATCGGTAGGGGAAGAGCCAAAGTTGCAACTCGTCTCCCCTTCGCGAATCACGTTTCGCAGTGAGGAACCTGCTGGCATAGCCCGGAATTGCTGCAGATTTATGGCCAGACGGGGCCCTTGTTGCCGGGCCCCGTTGTCACTGTTTCTTCCGGATCAGCGGTTAACCACCGTGACGGTTATCCGCGACGG
>CAZOJI010000154.1:0-3208 GCA_964580055.1 uncultured Gemmatimonadaceae bacterium
CCTCAACAACCCTCAACCATGACCCGTCTCAACCCACAGATTCCGTGGGAGAGCCAGAAAAAGGTGCGCCCGGCGCAGCCGGAGGATCAGCTACGGCTTCTGGGCGCTGATGACTGACGATTATGTGATGCCTGCTCGCCGATACGGGCCCAACATAGCGGGGCAACAATGAAACGCATCTTCACGCCAACTCGAAGCATCGAAGACTGGAAAACCCTTCTTGCCCAGCCGGACCTCCATTGGAAGCCGTGGGGCTCCGCGATGGCTCTTGCGAAGTCCTGGGAAGCCGCGGGGGCGGGCGGGTTTCCCCCCGAGGTCCGGACGATACTCGACTCCACCGACTGTGTGGGGTTGAAGCAACTCAAGCTTCTGGTGGCTTTCCCTGAGTACCAGGTTGACCTTCCGGGTGGTGATACATCCTCTCAGACTGACGTGCTGGTGCTCGCCAAGGGGTGCGACGGTCTGGTTACGATCGCTGTCGAGGGCAAGGTGGACGAGCCGTTCGGACCGACGGTCGGGGAGAAACGTGCTGCACCATCCGATGGTGTCGACGAACGGATCAGGTTTCTGCACGAGCGACTTGGGCTTTCCCAGCCCGTACCCGATGCCATCCGTTACCAGCTTCTGCACCGCACGGTCTCAGCGCTGCTAACAGCAGAACATTTCGGAGCGCGACTGGCAGTGATGCTGATCCACTCCTTCAGCCCAACCGATAAGTGGTTCGACGATTTCTCAGCGTTTGCCGCGCTGTTCGGTCGAGGAGCCACGATCGGGGAGTTGCTTGAGGTCGGAGATCGCGAAGGTATCAGGCTGTTTCTCGGCTGGTGCAAGGGTGACCCGAAGCACTGGCAAGCGAAGGCTCGGTAATGACTGCAGATTTGTCGCACTCCGATGCCCCCCTCGGCCCCCTCTTCTCCACTTCCATCACCCGCCTTCTCGCCGCGGTGCCGGGAGAAATGCGCGCGGTGTTGAAGAGCTTAACCGGAGAGCCGGTGATGCCGATCGACGAGCTGCGAGAAGAACTACGCGAATACATGCTCGGTGTCGAACGCTGCGCTGAAGAGGTGGAGTTCTTTGACTGCGAAACCGCGCGACGGGTCGGCGAAAAGTGTGAGACATTACTCGACGCTCTCGATAGTGGCGGAAGCGAAGAACACCGCTGCCTCATCCAACTCGCCGTTCGCTATTTCATCGTGGCCGATGACGCCCAGTCCGACACGATGTCACCGATCGGCTTCGATGACGATGAGCAGGTGGTGGATCTGGTGATCGAAGAGTTGCGAAAGGATGGGCTTTCAATCGAATGACGGGGACTGCCGCAGGGACGAAGCAGAAAGCGCTCGCGCCGGGCGCACGGGTGGAGATCCGTGACGAGGAGTGGATCGTTCGGTCCGTGAAGGGTGCGACGTTCGGTGGGCAGGCGGTGCATGTGGTTGGCACGTCGGAATTGGTGCGGAACAAGGAAGCGATCTTCCTCACCGAACTGGACACAGTTACAGAGCTCTTACCGGAAGAGACGATAGGGGAGGCGACCGCGCATGAACGCGGAATCGCCCGGACTACCTACCGCCGTACAGCCCGGGAAGGGGACGCGGGATGGAGTGTTATCGCGCTGCCCGCCCGCTTCAAATCAGCTCCGGCAGCTCAGCTAGCGCGCGAGCGATTGGGATGGCGTGGATAGAGTCAAAGTGTGTGTCGTGGTCGCCGCCGTAGAGTACGTAAGCCTTGGCCATCGGGTAATCCTGTAGGAAGGCCCGCAGGCCCCGCAGATCATGTCCCGCCAGCCGGCGCTTACGCTTGACTTCGAAGGCCACGATGCCGCGCGGTCCATAGAGGACGAAATCGACTTCCATGCCACCCGCCGTTCGCCAATAGTACAGATCGTAATCCAGCCCCAGATTCTGACTGGTTGCGCCCAGCTCGTGAAACACGAGCGTTTCCAGTGCTGCGCCGGCGATCTGTTCGGGTGCGTCCAGCGGACCGCGAGGGCGCACCGCTCTGTAGACGCCTGCGTCGAAGAAGTAGAACTTCGGGTGCCCAACCAGCCGGCGTTTCGCACGTTTCTGAAACACAGGTACGCGGACGCCGATGAGCAGGTCTTCCAAGATCTGAAAGTAGCTCTCGGCAACCTTGCGGTGCACAGATGACTCGCGCGCTACCGCCGAGATGTTCAACGGTTGCCCCTGTGAGAAGCTGGCCGCCTCCAGAAAACGGGCGAACGCTCCCGCCTGTCGTGTGAGTCCCTCAGCAACGACCTCTTCGCGTAAGTAGGTCTGCACGTAGGCTGCGAGGTAGTCCTCGGGGTCCACGTGCTTGGCGGGGTCGTGGATCGTCGGTAGCATGCCGTTTTGAAGCGCCTTGGGCAGAGAGTAGTCGTCGCCGAGCTCCGCTGCAGTGAAAGGGAAGAGTTGATGACTGATCGCCCTTCCGGCTAGCAGATTGGTGCCGCCGCGCCGCAGCTTGCGCGGACTGCTTCCCGTCATAACGAACACATACCCGCGTGTTTCGATCAGTCGGTGAACCTCATCGAGTAGCGCAGGCGCGCGTTGCACTTCATCTATCACAATCGGCCCGCGATAGTCTGGGGGGATACGGTTTTCCAGGCGCTGTGGATCGGCGAGCAGCTCCCCGCTAGTTCGCGCTTCGAGGAGATCGATGTAGACGCTGTCTGGCAGGGCAAAACGCAGCCAGGAAGTCTTTCCGGTACCTCGCGGCCCGAAAAGAAAGCAGCTGACCGATGGGTCGATTACCTTCTGCCTGGAGTACACAACTCCAAAATACAGCTATTATTGGAGGCGTCAACTCCGAAACACAGAAAGATCTGGAGCATTGGGATTCGCTCTCTTCGAGCAATTGACATGCAAACATACGATATCAGGCCGGCTGATGTCCGCCCCGGCGCGTAGAAATGTGCCTGTCCGCGTAAACGTGGTACCGTAGCTGCCGTTCCCGTTACCCACAATACCCGCTTCCACCTGGAAGCGACGGTTGCATGGGAGCGGCAGCGGGTTTTGCACACAAGACACAGGCTCGGCACACTACCGCGCCGAGTGGCCTCTACAGGCCGCGTCGGCCTCAGGCATCGCCACTGTATCGGCTCATCGAGGATCACTTCGACGAGTTCAGCACCATATACGATGAGCGCTTTGCGCCGCGCTGGGGGTACTGGCGAAAGGTCGTCGGTGAGGTGGTCGAGATTGCAGAGTGC
>CAZOJI010000155.1:0-3152 GCA_964580055.1 uncultured Gemmatimonadaceae bacterium
CGAGTATGAAGAATGTTGTGTTGTGGAAAAACGAAAAGCCGAGGAGTTCTTCTCTACCTCGGCTCTTCTGGCGTAGCAGAACGCTACGGAGGTTTCGCAAGCCGCTTTAAGATAGTCGTCCCTCATTGACCAAACAACTCCCAAAAGCGGCGGTGCCGACGGTGAGATTCGAACTCACACGGGCCGAAGCCCAGAGGCTTGCGAAACCTCCGCGTCTACCATTTCCGCCACGCCGGCACCCTAGTCGGTAACGGACCATGGCAGGCTCAAAGCCTGAGACGCGGGACTCGAAGCCTCTATCCGAGCCGCGGCACAAGCATACGTTTGGTTGGATCGATCGCGATAACCAAAATGACGCGCGGAGTGTCGTAGTTGTGCGGTCAGCCCTTCTCTCGGTTGCTCCATGCCGGCACGATCCTTCCGCGAACTGCAGTTCGCGAGCGGTCAGAGAGATCACCTACCGAGTCACCGCTCACTGACGCTCGCTCCGGGACGGCCGGCATTGCGCACAGTATTCGTCATTGCGGCTGAGCGCAAACTCGCATCGCGCTGCTCGTTGCATGGTGCCTCAAATGTCCCACCAACGTACCCTGCCGCCCCAAAAACGCACTGGTGGCGGCCCGGAGATTTCTGCATTTTCTGACGCCGATTTGCGAATCACTCCCCACAGGTGAAGGGATTGACGATACGCCTATGCCCCGCCGCCGCAAATTAGGGTCCGAGTCCGGCCCCGCGATAGCACTCTGTTCCGACGCGCATGCGCAGTCGATAAATCTCCCCGCCGCGTCGGCCGTGGTGCATCTCGACTTTCCGACTGTGCCTCGGCTCGCCGAGCAGCGCGTGGGCCGAGTGGATCGACTGGACAGCCCGCATGCGGAGGTGAGTGTCTACTACCCCGACGGCCATGCCGATTTTGCGCTCAGGGCGGACGAGAAGTTTTTCGAGCGGCACCATCTCGTGGCCGAGCTGCTTGGCGCAAACATCCCCTTACCGGAACTGACTCGGCGCCTGGAGGCGGAGAAGGGCAGGGTGATCGATGTGGATGATGCAAACGAGGAGCCGTCGGTCGGAGACCAAAGCGTAAGTGCGTGGGACGATCTGAGTGACGCGCTGGCACCGGTCAAGCCGCTTGGTGGAGACGAGGAAGAGGGGGGGCGCATTCGGAAACGTCCAACGCCAGGGACGCGGCTCAAATCAGAGCACAAACGCTTGGGATCGGCGGCGATGGATTGGTGGTGCGTCCGAACAGCGACAAGGCAGCCGCCCGGTGCGTAACTCGACGCCCGGGAGAACTCAACGTGCAATCGCTGACGTGACACCGCAGATCACCGATCAAGTCACCGAGGAAGTGACCGAAAGAGCCATACAGAGCCATAGAATGAGCCATAGAGAGCCATAGAGGGAAGCACACAGCATGACTCGAAAACTCGTGGACGCCGAAACGCATCGATGACCACGGACTTGTTGCTCGGGCTCGAGCCTGAGCCTGACGTAAAATGCCGGCATTTATGTATGCTTTGCCGACATTTTGCGTTGACATAATCTTTGTACAGCCGATGAGGTCAGCACCTATCCACCGATCATACGTTACGCGCTCGCGGAGATGCGGCCTGTGCTCGAGGGATATGAGAAGAAGGCGAAAGCAGCAGACCCCAAGCGACGTGGTGTACTGACCGCCATACTCGACGTGTTGAAGACAGAAACAGAACAGGGCAGCACAAACCTCCGTGCGGTAGCTGAATGGTGGCTGGACGTGGTGCGACCGTACAGGCTCGAGGCACTCAAGGCGCGGCGCAAACGGAAGCCGTTGCGGCTCAGTGACCTAAGGAAGCCGCTCCGCGACAAGCCGGTGGAGACCGAAGTACTGAAGAGTCTGTTCGAGAGGGATTTGCAGGTCAAACCGCTCGAGGAGCGGATTGTCGCGACGATTATTGGGGTTTCGGAGCCGGAGGCTTGAAATTTGAGCTGTGGCGAAACGTTGCCATTTGTAAATGAGTGTATACATTTGGCCACATGACAACGACTGATGCGCAGGAGCGCCTGCTCGACCTTGCTCGAAAGCGCGGGAGCGTCACGAGGCAGGAAGCCGTGGCGGCGGGTATTCACACTCAAACGCTGAGCCGCCTTGTCCGCTCCGGCGATCTGGAGCGCGTGGGGCGCGGTCTGTATCGGCTCCCCGAAACACCGATCACGGAGAACCACGGATTCGCGTTGGTTGCGGCGGCGGTGCCGAAGGCAGTGATCTGCCTGATTTCCGCCCTGAGATTCCATGAAATCGGTACCCAGCTTCCGCATGAGGTGTGGATCGCGATCGATAGGCGAAGCCGCAGACCCTCGATCGAGTATCCGCGTCTGCGCGTGTTTCGCTTCGGCGGAGTCGCCCTGACCGAAGGCATCGAGACTCACAGGCTCGAGGGTGAGACGGTACGTATTTATTCTGCTGCCAAGACGGTGGCCGATTGCTTCAAGTACCGCAACAAGGTGGGGCTGGACGTGGCACTGGAAGCCCTGCGCGAAGCGTGGCGGGAGCGGCGCTTCACCATGGATGAAATCCACCGCTACGCCGGCATCTGTCGAGTGGAGCAGGTGATGCGGCCGTATCTCGAGCTGCTGGTGGCGTGATGGCAATGGTCGGAGGCCTTGCCTGCCGCAGGCAGGTGTTCCTACGCCGCTACACCCACTCCGCGCACCCTAACACTGCTTCAAACACTCCACGGTGGCGCGATTCCCCTCGCGTACTGAAGTTCGCGAGAGGGCAAACGAAAAGCCGAGGGGGGTATCTCCTCCTCGGCTCTTTAGGCGTAGCGGAAACGCTACGGAGGGCTCGCAACTGATTCTAACATAGCAAATTCCGCTGAATGATACAATGCGAAGGAGCGGCGGTGCCGGCGATGGGAGTTGTCGCGAAGCGCTGCGAGGATGAGCCGCAGGCTCACCGCAGCAACACTCACACGGGCTTTCGCCCAGAGACTTGCCAAGCCTCCGCGTCTACCATTTCCGCCACGCCGGCACCCGAGTCGGTAACGGACCATGGCAGGCTCAACGCCTGAGACGCGGGATCTCGAAGCCTCTATCCGAGCCGCGCTACAACTATACAAGATGAGAGAGGTGGATTCCCGAACGCGAACTGATGTCCGCTACGGGGGATGTCC
>CAZOJI010000156.1:0-3122 GCA_964580055.1 uncultured Gemmatimonadaceae bacterium
GGCGGAAGGCCGGAAGGCCAGTATGGCGGAAAATCGGAAGGCCGGTATGGCGGAAGACCGGAAGGCCGGTATGGCGGAAGACCGGTATGGCGGTATGGCGGAAGGCCGGAAGGCCGGTATGGCGGTAGAGCGGGAAGGTGGTAGGTCGGTAGGAAGGTCGGGCGGTGGTTCGGATGAGCAGCTGGGGAGCGGTGTCGTGCTGGATGGTATTGATCGGATTGGCCTGAGGGATCCCGTGCTGATAACGAGCTTCCTCTCGACCGATCCGGCAGAGACGTTGACTCGGCTCAAGTGCTCCCGCGCTGAGATCGAGAGGGGGAGAAGGATCGGATGGTTTCGGGGGCGGTGGCCGGATCCGGAATCGGAGGTGGCGGTCAGGAAGTGGATGGCCGAGTTGGGAGAGGCGGCGGATGATCTGGTTTGGCTGGCGCGTGTTGAAGGGGCCTCAGAGGGCCTGGGAGACGCTGTGAAGCGTTTTCGGATGTTGGGGGCACCGTTGAGCATAGGTGACCTCGCGGTCACTGGAGACGATCTCATCGCCGCCGGTGTAAAGAAGGGGCCCATGATCGGGAAGACGCTGCGAAGGCTGCTCGAACTTGTGGTAGAGCACCCTGAGCTGAACACGAAGGCTACGCTCCTTGAAAGAGCCAGAGGATTCATGGGTGGCAGCGATGTCTAGCGAGGAGGCTATTTCCGGAGCCACCGTGATCTATGGGGAGTGGGAAACAGGGGAGCGGGTGCAGGGAGGAGGTAGGGGGACGGGCGAAGTGGACGGGCAGTCCCTGGTGGGAAACGTGCGTTTTCGGTGGCGGCAGTTTGTGACTGGGCTCTAGTGATGTTGTTGGCCCACGAAACCTACGGGCACTATCGGCGCCGCGCGTAAGTGCTTGTGAGAAGATGACTTGTGGCAGCCAATCGAGGCTTGACACGTGAGGCGTATAACGACATCTTGACTATTGGATTGCAAACCTGGCCCCTACGCTACGTCCTTGATCCAAGTGGGTTCGCCCCACACGTGGTGTAGGGGTCGAACCATTTTGCCCGCTGAGACCAACCATGGCAGACACCGACCGTGTCGCGATCCTACTCGACGGCGAATACGTTAAGAGGATCCTTGCAAGGAGATTGCAGCGTTTCCCCACATCAGATGATATCATGGTTGAGGTCAGCCGCATCATGCAGGATGAGAACCTCGGCGCCGCTGCACTATACAGGGTCTTCTATTATACGGCTGACCCACTGTCAGGAACCACGAAACACCCACTGGACGGTACCAGTATCGATTTCACGAACACGCCGGTCTTCTCAAAGAACACTCAGCTAATTGACCGCATCGAGAACCAGCCGGACGTTGCCGTACGACGTGGGACTCTAGTTCACCAAGGCTGGGAGATCGGACGTGCCGCGGTAAGCCAATTGACGGCTGGTACGAAAGACATCGTTGATGCCAGTGACGTGATCCCCAAGATTCTTCAGAAGGGAGTCGACATGCGGATCGGTCTCGACATCGCGTCGCTTGCGCTGAAAAGGCTCGTCACGCTCATCGTGGTTGTCTCTGGGGACTCGGACCTCGTCCCGGCAATGAAACTCGCGCGGCGCGAAGGCCTTCGCGTATACCTCGATTCACTCGGGAATCGTCGCATTCGACCTGAGTTGAAGCAACACGCCGATCGCATCCTCTGACGCGCACCCGCACATGATGACAGAAGCGTTGAGGGCCCGTCGAGATTATCAACCGGTTGGGTGGTGCTTGGCATGTAGTTGCGTTCGCGCCCGTTCCTCGGCTACTTCCCAGTCAAGCCTTCTGACAATACTGTTGATCCAGAAGGGCCTCGCTCCGAAAAGGCTGCTGCACGCCAGGGAGTGCATGCCCGAGACCGTCCGGGCACGCTCCCCGCTACCTTCTCCCCCGGGGCGGACGGGTGAACCGGGCGGACGCCGCTCCCCGCTCCCCGCCTCCCAATGACAACCTCCCAGTCGACCCTGTTCGACGGCTCCGAATCATCCGAGCCTCTGGCGTCGAGAATGCGCCCCCGGACTCTCGACGAGTTCCTGGGCCAGGACCACATCCTCGGCCCGGGCAAACCGCTGCGCGAGTCGATTCTGCGCGGCGACGTCTCGTCCATCGTGTTCTGGGGACCGCCGGGCTGCGGCAAGACGACCCTGGCCCGGCTCATCGCAAAACACACCGACCGCCACTTCGAGCTGTTCAGCGCGGTCACCGCTGGGGTGCCGCAGGTTCGTGAGATCGTGAGGCAGGCGCAGGAGCGCCTGGAACTCGAGGGCCGCGGGACGATCCTGTTCTGCGACGAGATCCACCGCTTCAACAAGGCGCAGCAGGACGCGTTTCTGCCGTGGGTGGAGCGAGGGGTCATCACGCTCATCGGGGCGACGACGGAGAACCCGAGTTTCGAGCTGAACAGCGCGCTGTTGTCACGGATGCGGGTGTTTGTGTTGGAGCCGTTGGGGGAGGGGGAGATTGGGGAGATTCTCGAGAGGGCGATTCGCAGATTGCAGATTTCAGATTGCAGATTTCAGATTGCAGAATCGGGGTTGCTTTCGGATGAGTCGGTCGAGCTGCTGGTCAAGCATGCCGACGGTGACGCGCGGCGGGCACTCAATTCGCTCGAGGCGATTGTGACGCATGTGTCGGGCGCCGAGTCTGAATTCACCTTCCCGCTTTCGCTCGAGGACGCCGAAGATCTGCTCGCCAAGCGCCTGCCGAGCCACGACAAGGCCGGCGAATCGCACTACAACATCATCTCGGCGCTGCACAAGGCCGTGCGCGGGTCGGATGTGAACGGCGCACTCTACTGGCTGGCGCGAATGATCGTTGCGGGAGACGATCCCATGTACATCGCGCGGCGAGTGGTGCGGATGGCGTCGGAGGACATTGGGCTCGCCGATCCGCGCGCGCTATCGATAGCGCTGGCGGCAAGAGACACATACCACTTTCTGGGGTCGCCCGAGGGAGAGCTCGCGATCGTGGAAGCGGTCGTGTATCTGGCGACGGCACCCAAGTCGAACCGGATCTACGAGGCGTGGGACGGGGCGCTCAGGGCCGCGCGGGAGTATCCGAACGAGCCGGTGCCGATGCACATTCGCAATGCGCCGACTCGGCT
>CAZOJI010000157.1:0-1305 GCA_964580055.1 uncultured Gemmatimonadaceae bacterium
GCCAAATGTTCGCGCACGATCTCAGCGACCCTATTCTTTGTCTCGGGCACCTTCTCAGGATCCCCAACCCCGCTCGAAGCAAAATGCGGCCGCCCGCCACCGCGCCCGCCACTCAGCGCTGCGAGCTGGTTCGCCAATTCTCCAGCCTTTACACCGGCAGAAACGAGGTCGTCGGTCACGGCAACGAAGATCGACGGCCGGTCGCCGGTCGTGAACACAACCTTCACGCCCTTCCGATTCTTATCCCGGAACGCATCCATCAAGAGACCCACCTGCGCCCGATCCGACACCGGCGACTCGTCCACAATCACAGTCACTTCACCAATGGTGTGCGTGTCACCGCCTCCGCCACCACCGCCACTTCCACCCCTTATCAACTCTTCCACCTGCTTCTCCAGCTTCTTCTTCTCCTCCAGAAGCGCCTCGATCTTGTGAGGCACGTGCTCGGGACCGGTTCGAAGCTTTTCAGCCGCTTCGTCTAAATGTGTCTCCATACCCTTCACGTACCGGTACGCACCGGGCCCTGTTACCGCCTCGATGCGCCGCACACCCGCAGCAATGCCTGACTCGCTGGTTATGTGAAACAGCGCAATCTGACCAGTGGTCCGCACATGAGTGCCTCCGCACAGCTCGAGTGAGATCCCGGGAACTCTAACGCAGCGCACGCGGTCGGCATACTTCTCACCGAACAATGCCGTCGCTCCGGAGCGCAGCGCGTCATCGTACGGCATTATCTGCGTAGCGACATCCTCGTTCTTCCAGATCCCGCGGTTCACCTCCTCCTCGATGGCCGCGACCTCCTCGGGCTTCACGGGAGAGTGGTGCGAGAAATCGAACCGCAGCCTGTCCGGCGCGACGACCGACCCCGATTGACGCACATGGTCGCCCAGCACTTTTCGTAACGCAGCGTGAGCCAGATGTGTCGCGGTATGGTTGCGCGCGATATCATTGCGCCGCCATTCGTCCACCGTCGCTTCGACCCGCGACGACTCGAACTCTCCCTCGAATGGCCCAATCACCACCTGCTTGCCGTCTTCAACCTGCACGTCGTCGACCCGTAATTCCCACCTGTCTCCCTTCACCACACCCGTGTCACTCACCTGCCCACCCGACTCGGCGTAAAACGGGTTTTCCTTGAGAACGAGAGCCAATCGGCCGTCGCCGAGGCGATAGGAGATGATGTCGGTTTCGGTGGCCGTTGTCTCGTAACCAACGAATCGCTGGCGAACGCGTGGAGTTACTCGCACGAATCTCTTCGCCCCTTTAGCGCCACCGGCGGTACGGCGGTAGGGCGGTAGGGCGGTA
>CAZOJI010000157.1:1405-3097 GCA_964580055.1 uncultured Gemmatimonadaceae bacterium
CCATCCCCTTTCTGTGCACGACGGGAGCGTTCCTGTTGCTCCTTCAGAGCGGCCTCGAAGCCAGCCTGGTCGACAGTCCAACCGCGCTCCTCGGCGATTATCTGCGTCAGATCCACGGGAAAACCGTAGGTGTCGTAGAGCTTGAACGCGTCGTCGCCCGACACCGTTCCCGAGGGCCCCACCGTGATCTCGTCCAGCCTCCTCAGCCCCTCCTCGATGGTCTCCAGGAACCTCTCCTCCTCGGCGCGCGTTACGGCCTCGATGTGGGAAGCTTTCTCGCGCAGCTCGGGATACGCGTCTCCCATGAACTGCACTACAGAGTTCGCCATATGCACCAGCGTCGGCTCGCTGCGTCCCAGCAGATACGCGTGCCGCACTCCCCGGCGTAAGATCCGCCTCAACACGTATCCGCGGCCGTCGTTAGACGGGTACAGTCCGTCGGCCAACAGGAACGCCACTGCGCGAGCATGGTCGGCCAGGACACGGAACCCGGCACCGGCAGGACCCTTGTCGTACTTCTTCCCTATCACGTCCTCGCCACGCTTGATGATGTCCAGGAAGAGTTGCGTGTCGAAGTTCGAAGGGGCGTCCTGCTTGACCGCGGCGATACGCTCCGCGCCCGCACCGGTATCGACCGACGGTGCTGGCAAGGGCGTCCGCGAGCCATCCTTCGCCTGATCGTACTGCATGAACACGAGGTTCCAGATCTCCAGCAGATGCCCCGCCTCATTGAGATCAATGAACTCATCCAACGCCGGAACAGCGGAGCCACCTACCGCCCTACCGCCCCCAGTCAAATGCCTGATGTCAACGAAGATCTCGCTGCACGGCCCACACGGTCCCGTATCGGCCATCTGCCAGAAATTGTCTTTGTCGCCCAGACCGTAAATGCGGTCCTCGCTGATCCCGGTGATCTCGTGCCAGAGCTTCCGGGCCTCGTCGTCGGTATGATGCACCGAGATGAACACACGATCGGGATCGATGCCGAGGTAGTCGGAACTCGTGACCCACTCCCAACCGTACTCGATCGCTTCACGCTTGAAGTAGTCGCCGAACGAGAAGTTGCCCAGCATCTCGAAGAATGTATGATGTCGCGCGGTGTGGCCCACCTGCTCGAGATCGTTGTGCTTCCCGCCCGCACGCACGCACTTCTGAACCGTCACCGCACGGCTGTAATCGCGCTTCTCCAGGCCTTGAAACACCTGCTTGAACTGCACCATGCCCGCGTTGGTGAACAACAATGTGGGATCCGCGGCAGGCACCAGCGACGCAGAAGCGACATGCCTGTGCCCCCGCAACTTGAAATAGTCGATGAACGATTGCCGAACTTCTGATGTTTTCATCGGCGTAAGGTAACTGTGGACCGAGGAATCGTTCTAGGGGAAGAGCTTGAGACCGTGCGGCGGGGAGCGGGGAGCGGGGAGCGAGCAGCGGACGTGGGGCATTGCGAACAAATGCTGCTCGGCTAAGGACTGGTTGGCCACGCTTGAGAGCGAGGTGACTGCGCGCGAAGTGAAAGCACCGGTGCCCAGAGCAGGCAGAGAAGACCGTGCAACCCTCAACGATCCGGCGCAGCATGCCGGTACCTCCCGCAGCGCGCCGCAGTAAGCACTGCTCGGTGCGAAGCGCCGGCAGTGCGCATGTAGGCAAGCGAAGGGAGGATGCCGGCATCCGGAGCCAGAACAAACGCCG
>CAZOJI010000158.1:0-2989 GCA_964580055.1 uncultured Gemmatimonadaceae bacterium
GTCTAAAAGATGAGAAACACTTCCGCGAGAGCTACCAGCAAGTGGCCGTCAAACTAGGGTTCATCGAAATGACCATTCCCGATAAACCCCGGAGCAGCAAGCAGAAGTACAGGTTGACAGATAAAGGACGGCAGGTGTTAAAAGTAATCGAAGAGGGCCGGGAGTGACCAGGAGATGCCTCAAGTCGCCAGGAAAAGTCAGGATTGTATTGGAGTAGTGCAATGAAATTTATTCACACAGCCGACTGGCAGATAGGGAAACCGTTCGCGGGGATTGCCGACCCTTACAAACGCTCCCTCGTCCAAAAGGCACGCATCGATGCCATTGCTCGCATTGCGACCGTGGTCCGAGACGAGAGCGCGCAGTTCGTTCTTGTGGCCGGCGACCTCTTCGATTCGCCTAGTGCGGACAAGTCGACGGTTGCAGAAGCGTGCAGCGCAATCGGACAGATTCGCATGCCCGTGTATGTGATACCCGGAAATCATGATCATGGTGGCCCAGGCAGCCTTTGGGAACAGGAATTTTTTAAACGCGAAAGCGGGAACGTCGCGCCAAACCTGACCGTATTGCTGGACACCGTGCCATTGGAACTCGACGAGGTAGTCCTTTTCCCTTGCCCATTGCTTCGTCGGCTGGAGTCCAGCGACCGCACGGAATGGCTGCGTGATCCCGGTGTGTTTCAGGGTATTCCATCTTCCAAGCCGCGCATCGTCTTGGCCCACGGCAGCACACAAGGTTTTTCAGCTGCCGAGGATGACGAAGATCTCGGTAGCATAGCGCCTAATCGTGTCGATATCTCAAGACTCCCAATGGAGGAAATAGATTACATCGCCTTGGGGGACTGGCATGGAGCAAAGCAAATAGACCCGAAGGTGTGGTACTGCGGGACACCTGAGAATGACCGATTCCCGAAAGGCGAACAGCAGAAACCCGGCCATATCCTCGTAGTGGAACCCCGTCGCGGAGAATTACCCCATTTCGAGATGGTACCTACGGGCAGGGTGAGGTGGTCCGAGATATCTTTCGATTTCGCGGATGACACTGGTTTAGATCGCTTCGAATCGCAACTCGCCGAAGAACTCGGACAACGCGCCAATGAGGATCTGCTACGCCTGTCATTGAGTGGATCTCTTGGCATCGAAGCATCGAACCGGCTAGAGGGACTCCTCGATTCTCTGAAAGCAAGGCTTCTTCGACTTAAGGTTGATGATCGCACGACCATCGCCCCCACCGATGAAGAGGTGGAGGCGTTGACCCGGCAGACGAGCGACCCCCTTATCGCCACCGTCGCACAGCAATTGGCCCATATGGCCAATTCCACCGGCGATAACGAATCTGAAACGGCAGCAATAGCACTTCGCGAGCTGCACGCGGCGTACCAGCAGGAGGGGCAGCCATGAAACTTCTGTCTGCTACGGTGCGCAACTTCCGGCTTCATAGAGAGACCAAGGTGGATTTTGATGCATCCCGCTCTCTCATCGGCGGGCCGAACGAATCTGGCAAGAGTACGTTCATCGAGGCCATCCATAGAGGGCTCTTTCTCAAATCGAGAGTCACTGGCGAAGGCCATCAAAGCATGGTCTCCGATACTCACCCCGGCAATCCGGAGGTAGAAATTGCCTTCACTGTAAAAGGCAAGGAATACAAGATCATCAAGCAGTTCAGTGGAAGTAATGGCACGACGACGCTGACCGAGGCAGGAGGCGCCTCCTGGCAAGGAGATGAAGCCGAGTCTCGCCTGAATGCACTACTGCAGGTGGAGGACGTGGGTGGCGGCCGCAATATCGCGGACCGGATATTGCAACAATGGGCACATCTTTGGGTTTGGCAAGGCAAGAGCGGGCACGATCCGTGTGGCGATGCTGCGTCAGAGCAGAACGCGCTGCTGCAACGTCTGCAAGACGAAGGCGGCGCTGTCGCGATGCAGTCCCAGTGCGACACACGGGTGGCTGGCAACTTTGCCGAACGATGCGCCAGCCTTTTTACGCAAGCAGGCAAGCCAAAGGCTGGTTCCGGCCTGGAGCGTGCGGAATCCGAACTCCAAGCCACCGTAACAGCCCAACAGAATGCGGCGTCACGGCTGGAGCGCCTGGTCCAGGCAATTGCCCGTTTTGAGGAAGCGGAAGAGACCATCAAACGATGCACGTCCGACCTCGAATCGTTGACACAGCAGCGTGATGAGACAGCCGGCAAGTTAAATGAAGCGCAAAAGCTCAAGTCCAGGGAAGAACAGCAGGCGGCGGTGGCTTCCCGGGCAGAGGAAAAGTTTGAAGACCTGAATAAGGCAAACAGCCAGATAGAGAAACTCCGGCAGGAAATCTGTGGCCTGGAAGCGGCTGTTGCTCCCAGGCAGGAAGCATGTGAACAAGCCAGGTCCAAGCGGGAGACACTTCGTACACACGCGCAGGATGCTGCGAAGGCATACGAAGTGGCTATGGAGAAGTCCCGGAGCTTTCGACAGCGCCGGGAACTGGCACGGGCATGGGTCGACCGCTTCGACTGCGAGACTCAGAGCAACAAATTATCGAAACGCCTGGAAGACGCACAGAAGATTCGTGAGGCAATCAAATCTCTTCGCGATGAACTGGCTGAATTGCCTGAGATGGACGCCGACGCCCTGGAAGACCTCCGGGAGCTAAAGTCGCGCGGTGACCAGGCCAGAGCCGCCCTGAAGGCTATGGCTTCCGGTATTGAAGTCGTTGCGGCGGACCAGGTGGTGCGCATCGGAGATGAAGAGGCACCCCCCGGTGGCACGCATACGGTGACGGAAGCTGCCGATGTATTTGTCGGGGATAAGGTTCACTTGCGCATCCAGCCCGGCGGCGGAAACAGCCTCGGTGAAGCACGAGAAGCCCTGCGTATGGTGAGAGACGAACTAACGGCGGCACTGGAAGAACTCGGTGTTGAATCCGTTGAAAAGGCAGCGGAAGTCCTGAACTCGTGCGATAGCATCGCATCCAAGATTGAACGGGAGGAATCCAGACTTAAG
>CAZOJI010000159.1:0-2964 GCA_964580055.1 uncultured Gemmatimonadaceae bacterium
ATGTCCCAGCCGCTCGATGCCGGCACGATCCCTCCGCAAACTGCAGTTCGCTAGAGTGCAAACGAAAAGCCGACGGGGTTCTTTTCACGTCGGCTCTTCTGGCGCAGCGGAAACGCTACGGAGACCTTGCAACCAACATCAAGGTAGCAACTCCCGGCTGAGCAATCAACCGGCCGAAGCGGCGGTGCCGACGGTCGGATTCGAACCGACACGGGCCGAAGCCCAGAGGGTTGCAAGGCCTCCGCGTCTACCATTTCTGCCACGCCGGCACCCGAGTCGGTAACGGACCATGGCAGGCTCAGTGCCTGAGACGCGGTGCCTCGCAAGCTCTATCCGAGCCGTGCGGCAACGATACGTGTGGAATGATTGGATCTGATAACCGAAATCACGCACAGAGTGTCGTATTTGTGCGCACAACCGCTGCTCGTTGCGCGCTGCGCCGATCGGTAGGCGCTCAAGGCCCGGCGCAAGCGCAAGCCGCTCCGGCTCAGCGATCTCAGGAAGCCGCTCCGGGACAAGCCGGTGGACACCGAAGTATTGGAGAGTCTGTTCGAGAGGGATTTGGACGTGAAGCCGCTCGAGCAGTGGATTGTTGCGACGATTATTGGGGTGTCGGAGGCGGAGGCTTGACGTGCGGAAAAGTGCTACTGCTTGCGTATTTTGGGTTGCCCGCCGAACGACCGCAGCCCTTATCCTTACTCTCAACCATTATGGCGACGGTCACACCCTCGAGCATATTGACAACATGCCGAAACTCCTTCCGGTTGTGGCTTTTGCCTTTTCAAGAAGCCGCCCTCTTGGTGACTGCCTGCTGACTGGGCCTCGTGCAACCCGGTGAAGGCCGCGTGCGGCGATCTAGTACAGTCCATTGTCTGGTTTAGGTACAATCATTACAATATTCGAAGTACAATGCATTAAACAGAAATCGCGATGATATCAGCGCTCCAGGAAGTACTTCATTACCGTCATCGATGAGTCAACGTTATGCCCGAACTCCGTGACCGAATTATCGAGACACGAATTGCGGACAGACTTCGCACCCACGGCGGGGTCCTTCTCACCGGGCCGAAGGCAGTGGGGAAGACGACCACGGCCCGGATCTTCGCGGCCTCAGAGGTGCGCCTCGACCAGGACCATGCTGCGCTCACGGCAGCTCGGACCGATCCCCGCCTGGTGCTCGACGGAGACAGACCACGTCTAATCGATGAGTACCAGCTGGCGGATGGCATGTGGGATGCAGTGCGCGGCCGCATCGACGACCTCGGCGGCAAAGGGCTGTTCCTGCTCACCGGTTCGTCGTCGCCCGCGGACAATCAGGTGAGCCACTCCGGTGCGCGCCGGATAGCAATCGTCCCCATGCGCACCATGACTCTGTTGGAACGTGGTATTGGTGACGGAACCGTGTCGATCGGCGCTTTGCTCGCAGGAGACCCGACTCCGTCCGCATCTCCAGCCTTTTCTGTAGTGGATGCAGTGGAGTCGTTGGTCATCGGTGGATGGCCCGATAACCTGGACCTGGCGTCGAGTGATGCTATGGATGCGAACAGCGACTATCTAGACGTCATCGTCAACGCAGACATTCGCCGTGTGGATGGCGTGGGCAGGGATCCCGAAGCCGTTCGACGTCTGGTGGCCTCGTACGCTCGAAACGTGGCAACGGACGCGTCACTCAGAACGATCGGCCGTACTGCTGAGCAGCCGCCCAGCGAGCCGACGATCCACGATTATGTGCGGGCATTGAAACGATTGTACTTGATCGAAGACCAGGAGAGCTGGAAGCCGAGTCTGCGATCGCGTATCCGACTTGCCGCGACACCGAAACGTCACCTGGCCGATCCGTCGTTGGCCGTGGCGGCGCTCGGTGCCACCCCGGAGCGGTTGCTAGGGCCCGAGATCGAACTCACCGGGTTCCTGTTCGAATCGCAGGTCGTGCACGATCTCAGGGTGTACGCGCAGCCGCATCGAGCTACGGTTCGATTCTACCGTGACAACAAAGGCCTGGAGGTCGATGCAATCGTCGAAACCGCCGATGGGCGTTGGATTGCGGTGGAGGTCAAACTCAGCCACCACCGAGTCGATGAAGGAGCAGCGAACCTCTTATCGTTGCGCAGTAAGCTCGCTCCGGAAGTAAACGCCATGTGTGGTGCTCTCGTCGTGGTCGTTGCCGACACCCCCTATTACACGCGAGAGGACGGCGTCGTCGTGACCTCCATAGCGGCTCTGGGGCCTTGAGAACTCGCCAACAAGGTGGGGCTGGACGTGGCGCTGGAGGCTCTGCGCGAAGCGTGGCGGGAGCGGCGCTTCACCATGGATGAAATGCACCGCTACGCCCGCATCTGTCGAGTGGAGCAGGTGATGCGGCCGTATCTCGAGCTGCTGGTGGCGTGATGGCAATGGTCGGAGGCCTTGCGATGGCGGTTCAGGCGCGGCTCGTTCGGACAGCGCTTCGTGGTGAACCGGCGTGGTGGGCAAACGAAAGACCGAGAAGGTTGATTCCCCCTCGGTTCTTTCAGCGTAGCGGAAACGCTACGGAGACCTGTCAAGTACTGCCATCGTACTACCTGTCGGGGAAACCCGCAAGTCCCCCCTGGGAGCGGCGGTACCGGCGACCAGATTCGAACTGGTACGGGCTTGCGCCCAGAGACTTGACAGGACCTCCGCGTCGACCATTTCCGCCACGCCGCCCCCCGAGTCGGTAACGGACCATGGTAGGCTCAACGCCTGAGACGCGGTGCCGGGAAGCCTCTATCCGAGCCGCGGTGCAACGATACGTCTCCCCGACGCTCCATGCCGGCCTCGACCCTCCGCGAACGCCGTTCGCGGGCCTTACGCTCCGGCAGGACACTCCCCCTCCGCGGACCGCATGTTAGGGGGGAATCCACTTTTGGGGCTATTGCGATAGGACACTCAGATGAGAGAGGTGGATTCCCGAACGCGAACTGATGTCCGCTACGGGGGATGTCC
>CAZOJI010000160.1:0-2902 GCA_964580055.1 uncultured Gemmatimonadaceae bacterium
CAGTTCCCATTGAAACTCCTTGCATGCGCATTCGTCCTGCAGCTTCCGTAAGCGGTTCAGAACCTCTTACCTCTGATCCCAAGCGAAGCGGAACCGCTGGGGTGGCAGGAACGCGTTGCTTCAGCACCTGCTGGTGGAGCGCGGCTACATCGTGGTCCAAGTGGATGTGAGGGGCAGCACGGGCTACGGACGTGCCTTCCGTGAGGAATTCCTCATGGACTTCGGCGGAGAGGACCTCGATGATCTACACAGCGCCGTCGAATATATGGCCACGCTGCCGTACGTGGACCCCGACCGTATCGGCATCTGGGGCAGCAGTTACGGAGGTTTGCTCACGGTCTACTCGCTCCTAAAGAAGCCGGGAGTGTTCAGGGCCGGGGTGGCTGGCGCCGCGGCTGTCGACCCGTACTTCTTCGGCACGGACGACGTGGCCATCGTCAGGCGTCCGCAAAGCCATCCCGAGGCGTTCGCCCGCGGGGCGGCGCAGTACGCCGAGAATCTCCAGGATCATCTCCTGATCATTCACGGCACCCAGGACGACGTGGTGCCGTTCAAGACGACTGTGATGCTGGCCGAGGAGTTGATGCTGCATGGCAAGGACTTCGACTTCGCCTTTGCACCAGGCGCCACACACGGATGGACGCAGAGACCGCACCATGCCAGATACTTGCTCGGGAAGCTGGTGGAACACTTCGACCGGTTTCTCGGCGCGGGACCTCGCGATCCGTAGTCTTCGCGGAGCTGAGCCGAAAGCGTCCAACCTGACCTACTGATTTGGCGCGCGTATCTGTGCGAGATCTGGACTGCAGATACACGACGTCCCCGCATGATGTCAGAGGCGGTCCGGCGCGCCGCCGAGAAGAGTGTGCCGATTCATCCCGAATCGCGCGCGGGCAACTAAGTCATCAAACGCCCAATGGGATCGATCAGGGGTTTCCAAGACTCTCCGATGAACTATTGTGTTGTGCAAGCGCTCATCTGATCGAGATCTTCGCAGCAATCGAATGGAAGAAATCCGCAGCCCAGACCTCAGTTGATTCCGAGCGGGTGATAAACCGCCCGATATCGGCTCGCGCTCTAGCTATGTCCAGACCGTGTATCTTCTCCGCAAGGAGTTGGCGAAACGTCGCTGCATCGAGCGAGGCGCCGGCGGAGTAATGCCCAGTTTGCCGCATCCTTTCCTCTAGGTGCTTCAGGTCCAGCGGAACGCCCCGCCCTACGTACCATACCAAGTCATACCAATCGCGCCCCTTGACTCTCGCCTTCCAGCCCCGGCACAGGACGGCGTGCATCTTGCCCGCGAACAGGCACGGCAAATCGTAGGTGCGTACCGAGAACGGGATCGGTTGCAGAAGGAATCGAGTGTCGGTCGAGAAACCGGGCGGCGGCTCGGTGTCGACTTCGATCTTGATCTTGATCTGACTGCCTTGCGGAACGGCTGACGCCAATTGGTCGCCGACCTCCAGCACGACCAGTTGCTCAATCGTGTTCGCTTTGAGAAAGGCCGACTCGATCGCGCTGTCGGTGGACTTTCTTTTCTTCTCCACGGTGACAGCGAAACCCCAAGACCGCAGCTCGTCTTCCACGAATGCGCAGTAGGGAGTGAGGTCAAAACCCTCGTCCGACCTCAACAGTGAAAAATCCATGTCTTCACTGAAGCGATCGAGCCCGTGCAGGATTCGTAGACAGCTACCGCCGTAGAACGCGGCCCGCTCGAAGAACTTCGCTCGCCAAAGACCGCACAGAGCGATTTCCTGGAATACCTCCCGTAGCGCATTCACGTGATCGTCCGCGCTGCTGCGCTCGTATTTCTCCAGCATCTTCAGTATTGCCTGATTCATTGGCTGGCCCGCATTCTCTTTAGTAACCGGGCGCACAGATCGATTTTCCGAGACCGCGCGGCCTCGGACAGCTCCGTGAGGAAGCCCGGGCTCATTGAGAGGAAGCCAGACCGATCGACCCTAAGGTCCTCAAAGAGGTAGTCGGCAGTCTCCGTTAGCGAGCGGAGTCGCTGGCCGCGATCGTCACGAAGCTTGTCCGCAAGGGCCTTTTCCGGCACAGCGATCAAGAAGGCTACGTCACCGTGTTCCACCCTGTCCATACCAAGGTGGTAGTACCGGCCGGGAGCTTGCCTGTAATCGAACTGCCCGACCGGCGTATCAAAGCGACGCGCACGCTTTGTCGTAGACGATGTCAGCACCTCAACTCGCTCGGGAATGAGCCCGTGGTACGCCAGCGCATAGTCGAGCGAAAGAAACGACGGGCCATAGATCAAATTCGCCAGAAGTTCGCGGGAAAACGGGCGCTTGCGAACGGACTCACCAAACACGTAAAGCCCCTTCTTGATACGGACGATGATGCCCCCCCGAAGCAACGATGTAACCTTGTCCCGTGGATTGGCGTACCTCGCCAATGCCGCCATGAGGGCCTGGTAGTCAAACTCCTCGCGGCCGATTCGGTTCCTGAGATCCATCGACATGTGTCAATTTAAGCAGAGTATGTCTGGCCAATCAAGACATACTATGTTGATTTGTGCACTCCGACATGATCTCGGCTTTTTTGGCCACTTTGCCGTACGTGGACCCCGACCGTATCGGCATCTTGGGCAGCAGCTACGGGGGGTTGCTCACGATCTACTCGCTCCTCAAGAACCCGGAGTTTTCAAGGCCGGGAGTGGCCGGCGCCGGACCTCGCGATCCGTAGTTTTCGCAGGGCGGAGCCGATCAATGGCTAGGTGCTGCAGCGCTATTATGGCTGGTACTCCTCACGCCAAAGGGGAACGCGCCGCAAGACAAACAGCTATGCTGAAATTGAGCCGCTCGTGATCGTGGAGCCCGATCCAGACGCGGTACGAGAGGCAAAACGCAGATGGGCGGAGCTGCTGCGAAGAATACTCGAAGTC
>CAZOJI010000161.1:0-2835 GCA_964580055.1 uncultured Gemmatimonadaceae bacterium
CTAGGCTCACACTCGGCGGAGGCGACTCGGCGGGAGAGCAGGTGCAGCGGTGGCTGCCCCGTTCGAGAGTGGTGAAGGCCTACAACACCGTGGGATTTCCTCATATGATCGATCCGGAATTCCCGGGCGGCCCTCCTGACATGTTCATCTGCGGAAACGACACCGAGGCAAAGACCACTACGGCAGGTTTGCTGGAGAGATTCGGCTGGTCGGCGATTGATATCGGCGGGATCGAAGCATCACGGTACCTGGAGCCACTCGCGATGATATGGATCACCCTGTACTTCGTCAACAACAACGCCGACCATGCGTTCAAGGTGCTGCGGAAGTAGGGAGAACCGGTATTGTCAGCTCGAGCCGGTGTCAGGCAGGCCTTGCGGATGAAGACGAATACGAACGACTACCGCCAAGCTGCGAGGCAACGCGGGAGCGAACTACAGGCTGAGGTATTGTCAAGAGTTGTGGATCGGCGAGTGATCACGCGGCGACCGCCCCGTGGCTAGGCCCGTCCGCCCAACTGCCCGTCCCCCTGATCATCAGGGTTCCCGATTGGGAACATATTCTGCTGGCTCGCCTGCGGGCACTACAATGTTCCCTAACGGGAACATTATTTGTTGACGAAAGCAGGTGCGGTTGCGATATTCCTGATCGGGAACATGACGGCAATCACAAACAGCATTGAGCTTGGCGCGGCGATCCGGGCAGAGCGCAAGCGCCTTGAGGTTACGCAGAAAGAGCTGGCGATGGCTGCGGGAACCGGCCTCCGCTTCCTGATCGAGTTGGAGAGAGGAAAGCCGACGTCGCGCATCGAGGGAGTTTTCAAAGTCCTTCAGGCCCTCGGCATGAAGCTGACGGTAAAGGCGAGCGGCGAGCACGAGGGAACCGCTGTTCCATGAGGACGCTGGCCGTCTACCTGCATGAGGAAAGGGTTGGTCAACTGGAGGACAGCGATGGCGGTCAGCTACGCTTCACCTATTCCTCCGAGTGGCTGAGCAGGGAAAAGGCGACACCGTTGTCCAGGATGCTGCCGCTTACCTCGGATACGTTCAAGGCCAGGCGCGCCCGTCCATTCTTCGCCGGCATCCTGCCGGAGGAGGGCCCGAGGCGGCGTATCGCAGAAGTACTGGGCATCAGCGAACGCAACGATTTCGCCATGCTGGAACGGATCGGTGGTGAATGCGCCGGTGCCGTTAGTCTGCTTCCCCCAGACGTTGAGTCCCGGGAAATCGAGAGGCGAGTTCGCACGCTAGACGAAGAAGAGCTCGAAGCGATCGTCAAAACACTGCCGCATCGCCCTTTACTGGCGGGCGAAGAGGGAGTTCGCTTGTCATTGGCCGGGGCTCAAGAAAAGCTCCCGGTCGCTGTTGATGGGGGCGTGGTGTCGCTTCCGTTGGGAAACACTCCTAGCACGCACATTCTCAAACCCGAGCCGGATCGGTTTGCCGGATTGGCTGCAAACGAGTTTTTCTGTATGAGGCTGGCCGAAGCAGCCGGACTGCCTGTTGCCGGCGTGACCCATCTGATAGTCGGTGGCAAGCCATGTATTTTGGTGGCGCGCTACGACCGTGACCAACGCGCAGACGGCAAAATCGTGCGCTTGCACCAGGAGGATTTCTGTCAGGCGCTCGGATATCCACCGGAGCGGAAATACCAGCAGGAAGGTGGTCCGCACGTTCGGGAATGCGTGGCCCTGCTGCGGGAATGGTCGTCAACTCCGGTTCTGGACATCCGGGACTTTGTCGATGCCCTGATATTCAACCTGTTGATCGGCAATGCGGACGCGCACAGCAAGAACTACTCGATGATCTACCGAGGTACCGAAAGGCGTTTGGCGCCTTTCTACGACATCGTCTCCACGATTGTCTGGCCGGAGCTATCAAAAAGGTTGGCGATGAATATCGGCAAGGGCGAGGACGTGAATGATTTGAATCCCGATCACTTCCGGCGTTTGGCGGAGGAAGCATCCCTGGGTTGGCCTATGGTGCGCGAACGGATCGAGTCCCGTTCGAATCGGGTTCTCGAGACGCTCCAGGCAGGAGAACTGGTTGCGGCTTCACCTGATCGAGGAATGGCTACACGAGTATCGGAACTCGCCACCCAGCGGTGCCAGCGCATGCTCTCCTACCTGAATAGTACACGCCGATCCGTGTAGCACTGAGCGCCAGTAGACCAAGGCCGCGTCGACTCCTGCGCTAGAGCGTCGTCACTTACTCGAGCTTTAGACCAGAAGCAACTGTCCCCCCGCTGCCGATACGGCGCTTCCGACGTTCCGCGCTACCGTCGGTGCGGGGGCCGGGTGGCGGCGCTCGGTTCTGATACCCGCGGCTACCCCCCTCAACCGGGCTCGACATTCTCCGCGACCCCTCGCAACGCACACTCCAAGTCGCTGAACACTCTCATCTCGGGTAGTCATGCTTCGCCGGGACGAAACTGGACACTCTCATCTCGGGTAGTCATACTTCGCCGGGACGAAAGCAAATCCCTGCTGCGATTCGATCGAGACCGTTTTCGGGAATCACCTCACCACCGGAGCGTGGAACACGATGCTGCTGGCCGTCGGATTGTGTTTTGCACTGGCATTGATCGCGTTGCCCGTGCACCAGTTGCTGGGCCGCCGGACCGGCCCGGTGCTGGCTGTGGTGCCGGCCGGCGTGTTCGTAATGCTGTTGCAGAGGCTGCCGGAGCTGAACCCGCTGCAGCCGGGACAGCCGGCCGCCGGTCTCCCCCCGGCGATTCTCGAATCCTGGCCCTGGGTGCCGCAGTGGGGCATCGAGCTGTCCTTCCGGCTGGACGGCCTGTCGCTGCTGTTCGCCCTGCTCATCACCGGCATCGGCG
>CAZOJI010000162.1:0-2750 GCA_964580055.1 uncultured Gemmatimonadaceae bacterium
CACGAACAACTCGGCCGTCCGTTTGTCCGCGAAGGTCTTGATCATGCCTCAACGGCAGCGCGTCACGTGACGCGTGTCAAGAGAGTACGCTCAATGCCTTGTTGCATAACGATTCTGCGGATAAGCTGCAAACGCACACTCAACAGCTGCGAGAACCGGTCGGTCATCTGCGTGACCGCATTGCGCTCATATCGACTGTTCCTACCGCGCCTGACAGCTTCGCGTGTTAGCCTGCTACCTGTCGGATTGACTTTACCCTGAAGCCACATGGAGCACCGCCATGCATAATTACACCGCTGTTATCGAACGCGACGCCGACACGGACCTTTTTGTGGGATACGTCCCCGGGTGGCCCGGTGCTCATTCTCAGGGAGCCACTGTTGACGAACTTCTTGCGAACCTGGCCGAAGTCGTGGAGATGCTCCTTGAGGATGGTGAACCGACACTCGACGCGGAGTTCGTTGGAACCCATATCGTTCGGGTAGCCTGAACGTTGGGGTCCGTCCCTGTTCTGAAACCGCGCGAGGTCGAGGCCATTCTCAAGCACCTTGACTTCGAATTGATCCGCCAACGCGGATCCCACCGGCAATACCGCCATGAAGATGGCCGTGGCACCACGGTCCCATTCCATGCCGCAAACGATATCGCTCCGACACTCCTTCGCAAGATCGCAAAGGACATAGGCCCTTCAGTAAACGAGTTTCTTCAGGCGCGGCCGTAGCAGGCTAACGCCCCGGAGTTAACCTGCGCGGCCCGGATGCTGGCGGTCTACCCCGACGTTCATTCCGCGTCAGGTTCAGCCCCCTGATAGACCTCAAAGCCGGTCGATCCAAGTCCGGGGATCGCGCCGATGATGGAAGCAGGCCAGGACCGTGACCTCGTCCGCCTCGACTACGTAGAGCAGAGAATAGGGGAAGCGACGGAGGACCGCCTTCCGCACGTCCCCGTGCGCTCGAGGATGGGATGCTGGGAATCGTAAGATATCGGCCGCCACGACATCGACGGCACGCGCGAACTCCGAACCCAGCCCAGGCCGCTTGGCTCTCGTACCACTTTCGCGACTCGAGGATGTCGAGACGCGCTTCAGGACGGAACCGGAGTCGCACGCCGGAGTTCAGCCCGCGAGGAGTTCCTTGCGGAAGACCTCCCACGGGATGGCCGCCGACGGGTCGTTGCTATGCGCCTCGAGGCGGCGGTCGAGCTCGGCTCGCTGAGCGTCGGTGAGTTCAAGCACTTCCTCCGAGCCAGCTACGCTGTCCCAGAGGTCCTCGGCCAACTGAATTCTCTCGGCCACCGTGAGGCGGCTGAAATCAAGTCGTGTCTTGGACATGCAGAAAGTTCCAGGGAGAAGCCCCGCCACGCAAGGTGCGCTGAGGTCTAACGACCTGGCGATCACCTGCGGGCGCCGCTGGCGCCTGACAGGTGCATCGCCTTGTTATCGCCTTCTTAGACGGCCTTAGGAACGATAGTCGCCGCACACCCATTGCTACCCTACCAGCATTGGCGAAGCCAGGTCTCACTGTGCCTTGCGTCCATCACCGCGCGCCCGCGTAAGAGGCACCACAATTCCAAGGATGATGGCAAGATGGAATGTAGTGTCCCAACTCACCGACCCAGAGCCGTGGGCTATCAGGCTGTACAGAAATGTCACAACAGCGGCAACCACAAACGTCACTGGAATCGTGATCGCCATGTCGAGCAGCAGTTTCTTTACATTCATCATTCTACCCTCCTTGTCTGTTGTGATAGTCGTGTCCGTCTAACCCCGGTGACCGATCCCTACTTTAGCTCCCCGATGGCCGGCTGAAACCCCAAGGCCTGAGTTGCCAATATTCAGCGAACTCCCTGGGACGATCTTGACTCGACGTCGAAATCGAAGTCCCACTCAGCACCTCCATTCGAAGGAAGCTCTAGAACTGAGAACGGCGCGCTATTTCAGATGACTTCTCTCTGCCTACGGTGCGCCATCCCGAACTGCCTTGTTCCTTCTCCCGCTTTCGGGCCTCTTTCAAGACTCCGGGCCACCTAACGACATTGCGAATAAGCTGCAGGCGAGTACGTGCCAGCGGCGAGAAAGTCACGATCATATGTGATCTCGCAATGCGCTCATATCAACTGCTCCCCCCGCGCCTGCCAGCTTCACCTACTATTAGGCAAAGTGTGATGATATGGGCTCCTCCCATCCAGCCAACCAGGCATTGGGGCCGACGTGTCGGCTGGAGTGGGAGAGTAAACTCAACCTCACGAGGGGAGAAGCCCGATGAAAGTTACGGCATGTGCGGACAGTCGGTTAGAGCCTGACGCAGCGGTTCTTGCATTTGATGTGAGCATGGATGTAGTCAATGTGTACACGGAATTGGGACCGGAATCTCTGGAGTTGGAGTTCGAGAATCGGACCGATGTGATTGAGCAGCATCTCGTTGATCTCGAGGCACGAGCTCGGCGGTTGTCATACAAGCGGATTCTCGTTGTTGCAGAAGCCACTGGTGGGTATCAAGAGAGCCTGATGCGTGTGGCTTGTCGGTTGGGCTTGGAGCCGGCATGGGTGAACGGTGAGGCGGTGGCCAAGATCCGGGTCGTCGAGAGCAATGACTCCGGCAAGACGGATATCAAGGATCCCCGGGTGATTCACCTAGTTGCACGTATGGGCAAGACATTGAAGTACCGTGAGCTGGACGAAACCTACGGTGCGCTCAGGGAGTGGCATAAGGTTTACGAGGCAGCACACGCTGGTGTTGTCCAAGCCAAAG
>CAZOJI010000163.1:0-2686 GCA_964580055.1 uncultured Gemmatimonadaceae bacterium
CCAGACCTCAGTAAAATCTCGTGATTTCGGTGATATGTCTCGCAAGTTGAACGCTTCCGGGAATAGCCATTATGGTGGGGAAGAGACCCATTTGAGACCGTGCCGATCGATGGTGATATCGTTGCAGTCGTTGTCGAGTAGCTGTATGCGGACTGGCATGAATCGGCCGGCGAAGTGATCGTTGGTCTGTTGGCTTATTTGGCCGAGAAACATCTGGACGACTTTTCTGGTGGCGGGCTGGAACTCCATGGCCGGCATGAGCAGGATATTGGCGATGCCGTCACGCTGCTCGATAATTCCGGATGAGCGAGTCAACTCCCGTACGATGAAATGGTCGTCGCGATAGTTGTTGTATAGGGGCCGGAACTCCATCGTCAGTTTGTAGAAGATGTTTCGGCAACCGATACGGATCGCGTCCATTACAGCCTTGCGTTTGGTGTCGAGTCTCAAGTACCGCTCATCGATCAATGTCTGTAGACGCGATTCTTCACGCACACTTTCAGCCATGCGCTGCTCAGCGCTCTCGGCCTGTTGTAGCCGTTCGTCTACGAGCGTAGCGAGATCCTCGTTCTTCTTGCTGCGTTTCGATTGCTTCGCCTCATGCTTCGCAACCATTCGCTCCAGTGCGTGGCGATGTTTCTTCAAGGCACGTTTTTGGTCGGCGTCCCCTGGAGCCTCGGTCAGTTCCTCGATCTGACGATTCAGTCGATTGCGCTCGGTACGTTCGGCGCGGACCTGATCGGCATCTGCCTTGCGCTGTTTCACCTGCTTGAGAAGGAGCCGACTCAAGGCGGCATCGGCACGGATCTTCTCCCGCCTCAACGCACTGTACTCCCTGCTCTGGACCTGACGATCGTCCAATTCGCCACCAATCGATGCGTAGCTCTGGTGAGCCCGACTGGTCAGTTCGTTGATGCCGACGTGCCGGTTCATATACCCGAAGTCGTTTTCCTGAATCCAACGGTTGAAGAGAGCACGGATCACTGAGGGTCGGTCGCGATCCGGATCACTGGTTAGAATGGCGACTTCGATCTCGCGGCCGCCGGGATTGACTGCACGCACGATTAGGCGCTGAAATCGGGGCTCACGCGACCACGGATGCTCCTGCCACCGAAACCGATAGCAACGCAGATCCTCGGCATTGTTGCGCGCTCTCAAGTACTCGAAACACTGCGTATCAGACTTCTCATCCCAGCCGTCTTGCTTGTAGTTCTTCTCCCAGGTGATGAAGTGATCCTCAAGGTCATCGACAATCCGCCGAAGCGTATGCAGCGCGTACAGTCCCCGGTCGGCCACCCATGTCAAGCTGCGCTCGGCATCGTCCAGAATGCCGCGAAACACCCTGACACACATGAAAAACCGCTCGCGCATGTCGTAGAAGTTGTCGCCATGCTGTACAAAACACGGCTCGCCGGCTTCGGTGTGAATGAAATCCATATTCATGATCTTATCCACCCGATGCAGCCCTCCAGACCATCCTTTCAGCGTCTTGAGCACTCCCGTGTATTGCTCGGCATGGGGATCAAAGTAGAACAGGTCCTGTTGCGACAGATCCAACAGACGCCCATTGCGCTCCAGCATCGAGAGGGCGCTGTCGCTCTCGGCTAGTTCCCCCAACAGCCAGCGTTGGTGATTCACCGATCGGATCGCCGGACCAATCAGCCAGTCCAGCGAGGAAAAACTCAACCGCTTACTCTGCTCGTGATTCACCGCTCCCAACAGCACTTGCCCCACCGACTGGCGAATCAGATCCGGCTGCACGGACCACCCGGCCGTCAATACATCTATCCAGCGGCTCATCAGCAAAACACCGGCGTGATGGCACAACATCGGCTTCTCCACAACGCTCCGACCGCTGCAAGGCAATCCCCGCGCTGGGAGCGAATAGTTGCGAGACATCGGCAATAAGGCACCTGTAGCGCTGTTTTCATGAGCCATCTCGCAACTATTCGCTTCCAAACGCCCTGCTTCCGCTTCCAGCTCGTGCACACTCTCGCCGCGATCGCCGCCGTCCACGCACGCCTCCCCGGCGTCCGTTTCCGCCGCCGAGGCCAGCTTTTCTCGTTCCTCCTTGAAAAGCCAGCGCAAACGCTCCGACGAAACCGACACCTTGAAGTACTTCCTCACCTCCGCCCGGATCACTTTGTTGTAGTCCCGACACCGACCATGTAGATCATTGAATCGGTCTCGCACGTAGTTGGCGATTTCAGGGGTGATCTTCTTCTCGGCACCCTGCCCGGAAAACGCCCTCCCAATCCGCTCCATGTCTCCACTCTTCAAGGCTCGCCCCCACCGGCGCAGCGTACTGCGAGCCACACCGAAGGTCCGCGTCAATGTCCGACCATAGACTCCGCCGTTATACAGCCGCGCCAAAAGCATCTTGAAGGCAGCATGCTCGCGCAGGCGGGGCACCTTCTCAAGCATCGCCAAACCAAGAAACACGTAAAGCTCATCGGGAACTTGGGGATCAATCGACAGAACAATGTCCGGCCCGCCCTTGACGGGCATCAAGACCGGCTGTAGACATGCAGCCACGTGAGTCTCCTTTGTTGTTACGGCGCTCGGCCTTTTCTTGCATCCGAAAACCGTAACAGGAGGCTCACGTTCCTTCAATCACCAGTGCCACCAACGCGAAACCTCGGGAGCGTTCAACTTGCGAACGTTTTGCTGATTTACTGAGGTCTGG
>CAZOJI010000164.1:0-2668 GCA_964580055.1 uncultured Gemmatimonadaceae bacterium
TGTCAAGAGCCGAGGTAGGCGGTTCTTGGATCGGAGGGTATGATCATGGCTTGGTTCTGTCGGGTGCGATGGCGAAGTACCCCTGAATAGTTACACTTCGGCTTCCTCTTCAATATGCACGATCACGTCTGACGGCAACGGGTCATCAGGGAAACGTGGGTTCAGGTCTTCCCAACGAGCGTAGTGCACATCGTTTAGCCGAATGGTGGTCGCATTTCCTCCAAGCGCCCCAAGCGTATCTGCCCAGGCCACCACCCCGGCGAAACTGGGCAATGAATCCGCTTCTTGCAGCTGACAGGGTGCCGTAGTGCCGTCACACGCGGCGACTCCAAGGCCGACGGACCCGAGGGCAAGGAGCATGAATATCCACGGGATGACGCTAGACACTCTTGGAACTCTCATGTCGTACGCCTCCAAGTCCTGCTCTTCATTGATACCCCGCGATACATGGGAGGTGTCACATTGGAGAGGCACTTCGCTTCGGTGCACAGGTCACGCATGAGGACACTTCGTACCGTTCAGGAGTGCAGAGTAACGCATTTTGAGAGCACGCCGAGCTGGTACTATGTGGTGGAACGTACGACAGCCAATCTTGCGTCTCCCTCGGAGGCTCTGCTCTTTCATAAGGACGGGTTAGAGCGCATGCCACTTTCGAAGGAGGCTGAGCGCCTCCTCCTCGCGGCTGACGACGCTCGTACCGAATAGCTCAGCGAACTTAAGCGGCGGCTTTGCTAACACCGTGGCTAGGAAACGCTCGGTTAAGAACAAGTCACAGTATGGTAAGGCGGCGGCAGCGTGGTGAAAATCATATGTATCGGTGGGTTTGAAACCCCGGTTCCGGTACCATCGGACAACCGCGTGAAGGCCGCTAACGATCTGGGCGGTCGGAAGCGAGGTTCCAGCCTTTCCAAACCGAATGATGTTCCGCAGGGCGTTCTTGTAGAGATGCACCTGCTCCTCGATCGAGCCGTCAGAAGGGAGCGGAGCTTTCGGATTTGCGGATTCATACAAGACGAGAAGCGCGTCGCGAACTGTTGGCTCGTACACGTCCCAGAAGCCTGCAAGTTCCGCGTTATAGAGCTTCTCGAAGCTCCGGAGATTAACATCATGGTGCATTGAGTCCCGCGTCATCTCTTGCGCGGTCCGGATCTCCCGGGGACGAAAGTCTGGAGGAGCAGCGGTGTCGGTGAGCATCTCCTCGAGAGTCACGTTCCACAAGACATCGAAGAATGCTTTTTGAGCCACCAGCTCTTCGGTTTCCTCCCATCCGTGTGAGGTCACCACGGGAGTCCCAATCACATGGCCGCTCTTCAACCACACGTGGTCGATTGGGGCTGGTGGCACTGCCGCGTCGGAAACAGTACGGAAGAGAAAATGCCGCACCTCCGTACGGACCCGATCAATTGTATGCTGGATAACCACCCCTTTGCTGAGTCGGTCCATCAGTCGGGCCGACGCAAGGAGCAGCCCGGCGTCCTTCTGGCGAGTGAGCTCGAAGAAGATGGTCTCAGTCAGGGGACAAAGGAGGCTACCGGCTTCAACTCCCGAGGTCAACTCACTCAAGAGTTCAGAGTGAACGGGATTGGCTGGTGCGCCGCAGAATGCGTCTCGAAGAAAGATCCAATAGCGAATGTCGAGGTAGACCCGTGTTTTGGAAAGGAGCTCCTGGGCCAGCTCGTTCATCCGTCGTCGGAGAAGTGCAGCGACGGATACATCCGGCTCGCGACGGTGCAATGCGAGCAAGGGCATCATGGCCTGAAGGCGCTCATCCGAAATGTATGGCATCGCATCCATACCGATCATGCGCTCTAAGGGATGTTGAGAGCACGCCCCGAGCTGCTCCTATAGGGTTTTCGGGTACCTTTGGAGAGGGTGTGCTATTCTTAGTTGAAATTGAGGCGGCCTCCAACCTCTGGTAGACTTGTAGTGTGAAAGAAACAAGAAACCACCAGAGAGAGGAGACCACCGATGTCAAGGATGCCACGGGTAGTTGGTGAAGGCAAGAGGTCGAGGAAGGCGAAGAGGTTGGGGGAGGCGCGAGTGGTGAGTCGTGAGGAGTACGATGGTATGGAGTTGGACAGCCGGCTGGAGTTGATACGGGAGTTGATCCCGTTGGGCTTGATGCATGTTCAGTACGAGCTTGATCGGGAGGTAGTGAATCTGGCAGGTGAGCGATACGACCGAAAGGCGGACGATGTCAGGTTCTATCGTCATGGTACGAACCCGGGGACGGTGCGACTTGTTGGCCAGCGTTTGCCGGTCGAGGTACCGAGGGTACGCGGTCCCGATGGTGAGGTGCGGTTGCGGAGTTATGACGAGCTGCACCGTGGTGGTGAGTTGAACGAGCTTTTGTTTCGTCGGATGTTGTACGGGATCTCGAGTCGCAACTATGAGCGGGCGGCAGAGGAGATACCTGGAGCGATTGGTTTGTCGAGTTCGTCCGTGTCGCGGGATTTTGTGGAGGTGAGTGCGACGAAGCTGCGAGAGTTTCAGGAGCGGGATTTGTCGGGATTGGACGTGGTGGTGGTGTTTCTCGACGGCAAGAGTTTCGCTGACGACGAGATGGTGATTGCGCTTGGGGTGGTCAAGGGGGGTGAGAAGCAGTTTCTCGGGTTTGTGCAGACGGGGACGGAGAACGAGCGGGCGGTTTCACAGTTCTTGCAATCTC
>CAZOJI010000165.1:0-2636 GCA_964580055.1 uncultured Gemmatimonadaceae bacterium
TGTCCGAGCTTGCTCGACCACATACCGTCAGGAAGTTGTTTCGCGGCATGCGTCGGTGTCACTCCTGCCTTCGCGAAGATGGCAACCTTTTCGTAACCCGCCTCAACGCTATCATCACCACAGGGTGCGTAACCTAGAAGACCGAATGCGGCCACGAATGCGTCAAGGGATTCCTTCATTGGTGCCTTGGGGGGCCAATAAGAATGGGGGGTCGGCCACCACCAACGCGTCTGGTCCCCTGCTGCCCACGCAATACAATTGTAGTGCCGATCCTGAGGACTTGTGATCGTGTGCTGCCTAGCGGCAAGCAGCGGGAACTTGCGAGCCCAACTCAAAACGACTTCTGGACCCCCGCCCACTGCAACCAATCGTTGGTCATATCGTCTAGGCTACCTCGATGTTCCGGCAACACTGGATCAACTCCGGTTATTGCCGTGAGTGCCCAGAACCAATGATCAGGGTCCTCCTCAAGTTCCTCCAAGATGAAGGGAACCGCTACTGGGCCCATCCCTATTATCTGCTGATAAGATGGGAGCGTTACCATTTCGGTCAGAGACGATAGGAAATCCTTGTCCTGCCGCCAAGTTTCGGCAAGTTCGGCGAACCTCTCGCTAAGCGGCATCCTGCTCGTCGGAAATGAGAAGTGGTCGCAGGCGCGAAGCCATACCTCTTCTTCAATCTGCTGTTCCTGACTGATTGCAGATGACGAATTGAATCTGCACAGGGGCTCTGCGTCGATTGTCGCGTACATCACACTCATCGGAACAGGTCCTTTGCCTTTTTAGTCATACTGCGGTGGAAGATTTCGTTCTTAAAGTTATGGAGTTCGTCAAGCGCGGTCCAAAGGCTTTCGCCATACGGATCGAATTCCTGCTCTTTGATTGCATCGATATCAAATACGAAGGGAAACCGCTCCGCTGTTTCAGGCTTCCCTTGAGTCTCTATTATGATAGCCAATCCCCTACCGGCAGGGTCGGGGATCTCTAGTCGCACAAAGAAACTGCCGAGCACCTGAGGCAAATCTGGAGCGATCTCTGGTGTTGTGAGGACGTATTCCCGGAAGTCGCCGAATGGCATCGGGATCTCAATCACGTTGATATACCGGAGTGCTACACGCGACACCGTACTAGGTGTGGCGATCTTTGTGTACTCCGTCCACAGTCGGTACGCTTCGGCGCGAAGATCGTCCCAAGATTGGTATACCGGTAGCCTGCTCAGTGTGAACCCATCCAGTCGTGCTTGCACGATCTGACAACCGTCGCGTGAGGTGAAGAGGTAGCCAAGCGGCTCCGCGTTTTGACGGTGAATCTCCATCTGCCCGGACTCCCCGATTCTCATTGTCGCGGATCCTTGCGTCTTCACTCGCTTGGTGGGGTACGAGTCTGCTACGCATTCCTCGAAAACGGCTAGGTCATCGATCTTGGCCGTCTCAGGAAGTGCGGCGCGTATGTCCAGTAGCGCCTCGCGGATGGGTGGGTTTGGGAAGTGCTCCCATTCAGTCATTGTCGGACCTATGAGTGTGTCAGTACGTACACCGTTGCGATACTAATAGTAGTACAGGAAGGTTTGCAAGCTCCACCGTGCTCGGATCACTGGGATCGCCGCATGCCACGTCGCTCCTACAGGATTCTTGATCCTGTGGGCAGCCGTAAGTCGTTATCTTACAACCGTATAGAAGTGGGGTGTGCCCATTTTGTGCCCAATTGCCTGAGTCTAACGAGCCTATTCGCTGTATCATGTAGATCAAAAAGCGAACCGATGAGCAGCAAGAAACGGCGGAGGGCAGACTTACCGAAGGAGAATGCGGCGCGATGCCATTGACAGGACGTTCTGGGACACTAAAAAAACTATGACAGCAACATTCACTCATAGTTTTTCCAATGAGGTCAGGAACTTGGCAGGGTCTCGTCGGAATGCGAGGGCCTGGCCCCTGGCCGGTGTTCGAGAGTCGCGGCGGGTGCGAAAGCCGCGACGCTCAGTAAGTGGCAGGTGCGCAATGTGTTCGACGGCAGTGTCTTCTTGCGCCAAGAGCCTTCCGGCTCCCACAAGTCCCACGGTGCGCACTAGTCTGCGGCCCACGTGTTTGCGCCCGGTGATGCGTCGTTCTTCCCGGTTGAGCGCCCGGAGTGCCTGCTCCAGGTCGTTGTTCGTTCGGGGCAGCAGCGGGTGGTCATAGCAGGTGAAGAGGCGATCGCCGAAGGAAGCGAGGAGCCGCTCGAAGTGCTCTTGCCATGCTCGCTCCCGAGGGGTATTCCGTAACGAGAGCGGCAGTGCCTGCTGCCACTGCTTGACCTCGGCCCGCACCTCTGCTGCGGTTGAACCGTGAGGTTCCAGGAGCTGGACCAGGGCGTGGATCGCTGCATAGCCACGGCGAACCTGTGCCACCCGCCGGTTCGAGGGACGGGCCTTCGCAATCACGTCGCGCAAGCGACCGAGTTCGCGAAGGCCCCTTTTTCTGGCTTCTTGCCAGCGAACGGTCGATCCTGCGCAGGCGATCCACCATCTTCAGCCCCCCAGGGTCGAGTGGCGGTTTGCCATCGTCCTGCAAGGTCGCCCGCAGCGCAACGCAGTACGCATGCGCCTGCCGTGACCAATTTCGCAACAAACTCGGGCGGATATCCAGCTCTCGCCCAACC
>CAZOJI010000166.1:0-2632 GCA_964580055.1 uncultured Gemmatimonadaceae bacterium
TCTGCCTCGCGGAGAACGATGGTTCGGTGTTTGTCATGTTGGAGACACAGCTACGGTGTTTACCTCGCTCTCACTGTTTCAAGGACCCACTCCCGTATCAGACGCAGGTCCCCTTTCGCGAGTTTGCCGTGGGTCGGAATTGTGTATAGGCGTTCGGCGAGCGAGCGCGCACCTGAGAACGATTCATCGAGGTTTACGCAACGATCTGAGAATCCGCCCAGGTCAGCCAGAGCGGTTGGGTAACCGGGCATGATGCCAAGCTTGCGCGCGATTCTGGTGTCGAAGACTCTTCGCAGCCGGCCGGCGACCAAAGCGGGCAGGCGCAGGTACCCTGCCACGCTGTCAGGTGGATTCGAGGGCGTGCGCAACTCGTCAAAGCCTGACAGAACCTCGAGCAGTTCGTCAGCATTCCGCCTCCGCGTTTCCGCTTCCCGCCGAGCCAGGTTCCAGTTCTTTGCCAAGCCGGCAGCGGCCGTGATCGGCAGTTCTGACGGATTGTGCGGCGGCTTGTAGATCGTCTCACCAAGCCTTAGAAAGGGAAGGGATGCCGGTATGCCGTAGAGCGCAGGCCTGCCAAACAGCCACTGCGCGGATGCGGCGATAACGTTCTTCGTGCCACGGCCGGGGTGTTTCACCCGTTTAGAAACCGCACGAAGCACAGCAGCTCCCGCCTCGTCGTTCGCCAACAGCGCTCCGCCCGACCCTCCCGTCACACCCTTGCCTCGACCAAAGCTCGAGACACCGAGCGATCCGATCGCCCCCAACCTGCGTCCCTTGTAGCTAGCTCCGTGTCCCTGGGCGGCGTCCTCGATGACCAAGATGTTTCGTTGTTCCACAAGTGGCCGAAAGGCGTCAAAGTCAACCGGGATGCCATAGAGATGAGCGAGAACCAAGGCGGCCGGCTTTGTCTCGAGAGCCGCCCGGAGGCTTTCGAGGTCAGGTCCCAAGGTGCCAGGATGAATGTCGTAGAGCACGACCTCCACGTCCGCCCCGTCGGCGGCAGTTGCAACGTCGTAGCAGCAATACGCCGGAAGAGCGACCAGTCTCCGGCCAGCTCGTTCACAAGCACCACTCAACGCGAGTGTGAGGGCCGACGTGCCGCTGTCGGTCAGGAGTAGATCGAGAGGTTCGAACTCTTTTTCGATGAGACTTTTCACCCTCTCCCGCGCGCGCTGTCCGCCGCCCAACGCGGCTGCGCCGAGGCCGGCGAGTAGGCTGGAGCATGAGATCGGGGAGTGGACCGGCAGTTGATGCCTGATTGTCACGGGATGTTACGCACCATATTCACGGGATGTTACGCACCACTTTGGGCCCGAGGAAGTTGGCCACGGGAACCGGAAGCCGCTTCCAGATGCGAGGCCCCCACGAGTACTTCGAGTCGTCCGGTGACGGTGTGCCCGAGCTTTCCTCACTCTTCTTTGCTTGATACCACCAGAGCTGCTCTTCGCGCGAGCCCCACTGCAGCTTGAAACGGTGCGTTCCGCCACCAGGAGAACACCGGCCGAAGTTGAACACATTCACGGCTTCGCTGACGGCCTTCTCCATGAAGCTCCAGTAGAGCAGCATGTTGGGGGCGATCCTGTTGTATTCCACAAGGGCCGAAGCCCAGGACATCTCCACTTCATTGTCCCACCGGAACCCGAGCCCCGAGGCTATCGGCTTCTCGTCCAGGTATGCGCACCCGCACCATACATCTTCACCGAATACCTCCGCGATGGCCTCGAACAGAGACAACGGCTGGGCCGGCGTGCCGAGGTCTCGCATATGCCGGCAGAATACGTGAAAGAACGGCTCGATCTGATCCAGCCCGAATCGGACTTCGACGCCTTCCTTCTGAGGGCGGCGTACCTGGCTGCGCAGCTTGGCCTTGAAGCTTTTCCAGAGCGGCTCGGGATCTCCCTCCGGCAGATCGAGTACGACGGTGACCTTGCGGTGTGAGACGGGAAGGTCGAGGTCCAGCTCGTGGCGCGAGCGCAGCTCGAGGACATCGGCATTCTGTTCGCTCGCGATACCAGCGGCATGTTCGGCCAGATTGCGGACGGCACCCGAGGAGCCAAGCGGCCCGCCGTAGTTCAAGAACGGCATCGACACGAGAAAGTGTCCGAACAGCCTGCTCTTCACTCGGACCAGCGGCAGAACACCTTCGATCTCATTGTCCGAATCGAGTTGGGCGAGATATAGACACTCGTGCCCGAATTCCCTCTCCATTACGTGCTTCCACCCGTACAGGTGGAAGTGGGTCCAGCCGGCCTGTGCTCTGACGAATCGGTTCCAGGCGGGCGCATCTTGCCACCGCTCAATCCGTGTGGCATTCATAATCGTTCCATCCTTCCGGCCACCTTGAGCGTGCGTGCGATCGAGGTGAAACGGAACTCGGAAAACAAACGATCGAGTCTGTTGCGCGTGCGCGTAAGCCCTCCGTAGTGACGGAGCTTCGTCTTGGCCGAAACGTTGAAGCGGGGCTGGCCGGGATCGATCTCCCAGGGATGAATGTAGAAAGTACCCGGGTGGTTATCGGATTCCGCCTCGAGGAGAGCTTGCCGCGTCAATCCATACGGAAGCAGGCGAAAATACCCGCCGCCGGCGGAGGGGAGGTTCACACCAAGCCTCCGCAAGGTCGTTGGAGGTATCT
>CAZOJI010000167.1:0-2586 GCA_964580055.1 uncultured Gemmatimonadaceae bacterium
TCGGAAAAAAGCGACCAGTTCCGCACATACTCCAGCTCCATATGCGCACGATCCGGATAACCTATCTTGCTCCTCCCGTTGGCAGCCCAGGCCCCGGTTATCCCTGGCCTCAGCGACAGGAACAGTGGAGCACCTTGCTCGTAGTGCTCGATCTCGTTCGGCACTATCGGGCGAGGACCGATCAACGACATCTGGCCCAAAAGCACGTTTACCAACTGCGGCAATTCGTCCAGACTCGTCTTGCGCAGGAAACGACCGCTGTTCGTGAGCCGAGGATCTCTGTCCTCCGGAAGCTTGTAGTCGCTGTCCAGGTAGAGCTGATGCAGCGCGGGATCGCTGCGTAACACCTCTTCCGCGTTCTGGAGCATAGACCGGAATTTGTAGCAACGAAACCGGCGGCCGTGGCGCCCGAGGCGTTCCTGCGCAAAAACGACGCTCCCCGAAGAGTCGAGCTTGACCCACACCGCAACCGCCGCGAGTAACGGGCTGAGCACCAAGAGGCCAAGAGAGGATCCAATGATGTCAATCGCCCTCTTCACCGCCCGTTGCCACGCTTGAAGTCCGGGAGCACTCAGCTCCATGAACCTCAGCCCCTCCAAACACACGCTCCGGGGTTCCACACTCAAGTCCGTTTGCACGCGCGGTGCAGCCAGCAACCTGCATCCGGCAGCAAGAGCTGCATCCACAGCTACCCTGTACTGTGCATCCGACAGGTTACCCCACAACAATACCGTGTCGGCGTTGGAGTGTTCGATGATTGCGCCGAGTTCCAGAAGTGCGTTGTCGCCGACGCAGGTGGCCCCATTGTCCAGGGAGACCGACCGCACCAATGAGAGCTCCCCCGAACCACTGAACAGTCGCGAGAGATTCACCCAGTCCACGTTTCCTGAGGATACCACGACACCCTTCGCCCCCCCCAACTGTGGGCGGAGCTTTCTGACAGCAAAGTCTACGCCGGCCCGAGCGACCACTAGCGCGACACTCATCACGAGCACGCTAGCGCTGTATTGGAGAGCAACTGTCGCAATGGGAATGAGCCAAGCAGACCCATAAAGCGCTAAGAGCCCAGCCAGACCAACGCCACTGAACACTCTAACCGGATCCCGCCTTCTGTCACCGGCTCCGTATCCACCGACTATCAGCATTCCGAGAATCAACGCAACTACGAACTGGGTACCGCCAAGGAAGCCTGGAGGGAAGAACCTCAACACCAAGGTCGCAACCGCGTCGCCCAACACGCCGTCGCGCACGCCATGCAGCACGTTCCGCACACCCAGGTAGACGGCAATATCGGCGAACACCAAGGCGAGGACTCGCCCCGCATCGCGAAGCGAGTGCCGCCACACGTTGCGCGGCGCCCGGCGCCCGAGCACTTCGTGCGGTGGGTAGATTTCCTTGATTTCTTTGTGGGTTTCGACGTTGCTGGTGTTCTTCGAGGGACGTGTCGTCGCCGCACTCATTCGATAGTCACCTCTCCGTTTTCACTTACCCTGTTTGGCTAAGGAGATTTGCTTACTTCTGAACCGGCAATCTGCCCTGCTGAGTACCCCATCCACCGTTCCGGTCGCGGCGAATTGAGCGGAAATAATGTGTTGTAATTGCCTGAACGTCAACCGTTTAGGTCGGTTTGTATCCAAATTGTCACGGATTTGCCAATTGGTTACAATTCTGAAATCATCTCTGCAAACTGAATCGATCCGTACCCCACCTCATCCACGTCCACTCGGCCAGTTCCATCCATCGGTCGCGCCACCTCGCCTCCTCGACGAAGTCCGATTCGGGCGCACCGCGTTTAGCTCAACTACCCTGTAAGGACAGTGTGCGTCACAGTCAAGCCGTGACTGGACTCCACGCCCTCGCAGGTTCGGTGCCGTTCGAAAACGGGCGTTTCAACAAGGATAGACGTCGTCAACGCCGGTTTCGTTAGTCATTTTTTCCGCCGGTTTCAACACCCGGCACAAAAATCCGTGCCGCTTTCCAATACCTTTCGCGTCAGCGAACCACGAAGCTGTCGGAGCGTTTTCCCGGCAATCACGGAATCGGAACATCGCTCGCCGCTACCGCCGAACCACGCTGACACACCGGGCTACGACTGACTCGGGCTGTTGCAGCACAGCGATCACTCGAGGCAGGCACGCCGCCCAGTTATCACTGTTCACGGCTACCTTCCGCCAAACGCCCAATCGACCCTCTCGGCTCCGAACACAGAATCGGCATGCGAGACGGAATAAATTAGCGCTGGACCAGAAATCACCGCTATCAGCATCCTGTGAACCAGTCTGTAGGATTTGCGGCAAGGGGCCCGGCAGAAAATCCTCGCTGCGGAAACGGCGGAACGCCCGATGCCACCTTGCTCGACGCAACGAGCGCCGCGCAACCTGCGCCTTCACTCATACGCAAGACGTAGGGCAAGTCCCAACTTCCGATTGTGAGACGCATTGCAACCGGCGTCAATTCGCCACCGGTAATTGCAGGCTTGCAAACACCGATCTGATGCCCCCAATCGGCGCCCTTCAAACCACGGTTTTCCATGGTAACATTTCTGAATGAGGCAACACGATGGCTAAAACTACTTGTCGCTGATCA
>CAZOJI010000168.1:0-2464 GCA_964580055.1 uncultured Gemmatimonadaceae bacterium
CGTGCAGGGGAAGTGCGGCTTGACAACCTACCCCATAGAAGAAGGAATTTCCATCCGCGCTTCGCAAGTATGCACGGCGATATTTGTGGTGTCCAGGCGCTCCTCCGAGGGCCTTGGCTATCCCTGCTCGATCCCAGCGGGCATTTGATGACTGAGGTGGCGCACGATTCGAGGTGAATCGGCACACCTGTGCAACCCAACTATCCCCTGAGCGGTGAACGTCGGGGGTCTGGAGTGTGGTGCTAGGACGAAGCTTTGTTTGCGGTCGACTTCAATAGCGTTGCAAAACCTGGTTTTTGTCCGGGGTGTGGCTGCTGAGCCGAGCGAGGAACTCGAGCGCATCGGTAGTCTCACTGCCCGCGCCGTGGGGCCGGTAGGCTTATCCGAGTGGTAGGTGACGGCGCTGTGTTGCCGGTCGTACTCCATGCGGCTGAGGGCGACAGGATTTCGGGCGCAATAGCGAGCCAGACGGACGGTGAATTCCTTGTCTTCGGCAGGGGCCCAGACTCCGTCGTGTGTGTGGAATCCCGAATGCGGCCAGTTGAGCATACCCTGAGCCGTGTCCATATCCATCAACTCGCGCTTTACGAACATGCTGAGCACGGCTCGGCGGAAAGCCTCTGTGAGAGTCGCCACGTCGTGGAGCGGCTTGAGCATAATGGTCGGTCTTCATAGTATTACAAGTAGAAGTAAGAATGAGGATTCTAGACATGAAGATCACAACCAAGGGTCAGGTCACCATTCCCGCAGATATCAGAGACGAACTCGGGCTTTTGCCGTACACAGAAGTTGAGTTCGAGATCAAGGGAGATTCGGTGGTCATCAGGAAGGCCGATGAGAAGAGACGTCGTGGGCGGCTCGTAGTGGAGCATCTCCGCGGCCGCGGCGACGTTCGAATGTCCACCGACGAGATCCTGAAGCTGACGCGGGGACGACGGTGAACGCGGTGCTCGTGGATAGCAGCGTCCTCCTGGACGTGCTCACGGAAGACTCGAAGTGGTACGGTTGGTCCGCTGACGCGCTCGAGAAACAAGCGGAGACGTCGGTGTTGGCCATCAATCCAATTATCTACGCCGAAGTGTCGATTCGATTCGGGAAGATCGAGGATGTCGAACAAGCTTTCCCGCCGGATCTGTTTGAACGAGCGCGGCTGCCTTGGGAGGCGGCGTTCCTGGCCGGGAAGTGTTTTGTGCGTTATCGCCGCAGAGGCGGCGTGAAGCGCTCACCGCTTCCGGATTTCTACATCGGATCCCACGCGGCGGTGAAGCATTGGAAACTGCTCACCAGAGATGCAGGCCTGTATCGTACATACTTTCCCAGACTCCAACTGGTGTCACCCTAGACCACTACCCACCCGCAATAGTCCGCCACACAACGTAATCAGCTGGTTGCCACTCTCATCCTGACGGGTTCGATCCTGATTACTGGAGCCGAGCAACACAATGCTGAAGAGTGGCTCAATTGAGTACTCTTCTCGCCAACGAGGTAGACGTCCCCAGGCTGCCGAGCCAAACGACGCCGCTCAGGTGATCGCTGAACACAAAGCTCCGCTCGGTGCGACTCACATACCTTCGTGAATCACGTTCGCCGAGCGGAGCGGATTACGCCTCCTTCCCCGCCACCATCAACCGCTGCTTCGATCACCGCCAGCTCGGCATCATCCCTTCTGTGCTTTCAAGAGTAGTGAGCTGAGCCACCGCAGATCCGTCGACGTTCATTACCCAGAGGTTCCATTCCCTGCTGAATACGATCCTCGTTCGGTCGTGCGACAGGCTCGGGTACTGGTTCGAAGTATAGGGGTTTGAACCGACGTGTTCGGTGAGACGGGTGAGTGCGGTACCGTCGGGTTGGATGCTGTAGATGTCTTTGTTGGCGCCGTTGTAATAGTGGAAGACGATGAGCCCTTGGTCTATGGTTCCTTGGTCTATCGTTATGGCAGCCGAGCCGCCGGAGCCCCCGTATGTTGCAACAATCTGAACGCTTCCGGCCGCGACCGCGGTAACTAACCCTGTTGTGCTAACCGAGGCCACGGCGGGAGCCATCGTAGCCCACATCACTTCAACGTCGAGCACGTTGCCGACCTCGTCCGTGACCTCTGCTGACAGCTGCAACTCACCTCCAACAGTCATTGTCGCGGATTCCGGAGACACGGTGACGAGTATCGTGCCGATCACTACGTCGATGGGCTGATCGCCCACGAGAGGCGCCAATCGGATCACGACGGCGGGATTTGCCCCCTCCCGCACATCGACAGTCTCAGCTCCACGATGCGTCTCGATCCCATCGGTCTCATATGCGTGCACGGTGAACGTCCTGTCACTGCCGGTGGGGACGGTAATCGTACCCGATGCGGTGGAGTCTGCGATCGTGAGGTTGGTAACGAGCAAGGGCGTATCGGACAGCGTGCCCGCGAATACACTCAGTGCTGCTTCACCATTCCTCGACTCCGCTATTCGCCCCTCCC
>CAZOJI010000169.1:0-2423 GCA_964580055.1 uncultured Gemmatimonadaceae bacterium
TACCGAAGGGATTCCAGCGAATCCGCCAGTACGGATTCCTCGCCAACCGAGTGCGCGAGCAAAAACTGTCGTTGTGTCGAGAGTTGCTGAATGACAGCAACGAAGCTGCCATGCCCGGTGATGTGGTCGCTGTTGAGAACACGGAGAATGACGTCGAGCCACGCCAGGAATCCACAGCAACTGAGGGTCTGTGCTCCGTCTGTCACAAGGGCCGCATGGCGGTCGTGGAAATCATCATACCTGGCGGTCGCGCCAGACGCGAACTCCCGCTTCCACAACCGTTCAACACCTCGTAGGGAAAGCCATGCCCACCCATCAATCGATACAAAGGCAAGTCCCAAACGGGCTGAGGATGTGTGGTCTGTCCCGAATCCATTCGCTCGTCGTTGCCACACCTGCCCACAACACCATCGTCACCACCAAACCGGCAAACTCACCCGACACAGCTGCACCATTGCCCGCCTCAGCTATTCGCCCAAATCACAACGAAAAACCAAACTCCCGAAACAAACCCCATAGCGCCACGCGGTTAAGTCCAACAAATTGTATCCAGAATGCTCGACCTTCGTAGACTACTCTACCGCCGCTGCGCCTGACGACCGGCTCAGCAAGGTCGAAGCTTCATGTGAGCACTCCGGATACAATCCTATTCGTTAGGCAGCACCCCGAACAGCGCATGTGCCGTCACTGTAGTGCATCCGCCACCTCTTCAAAAAGAACAACAAAATCCGCCAGCCCCATGTCATTGAAGAGAACGATCCTACCGTTGTCTGACGGTGCGTATTGAATGGACCGCCAGAACACTGGGTTTGCATTCGGATTCTGGAAGTGGATTCTGTTGCCGTGCGCAAAGCTGTTACGAACAACACGAGCGAAGTTCAAAACGGCCGGCCATTTCGACAGATCAGTTCCATGCTTGGCCTCGGCAAGAGGCGCGACCTTGTCCCAAAATTGCGTGAAGCAGCCACCCAATACCTCGATGGTGTATGTCATCGTCGAGTCGAGTGAGTACTTCTTCTTTTCGTTTTGTTGGAGCAGCTCGTACTCAAGTTCAAAGGTCGTTGGCCATTCATTCTTGAAAAGCTCGCGTATGCAGTCCAGTGGGTAGAATCCGATCTGAACGTCGCAGACGCCTGGAATGCCCTCCAACAGAATCCGCTGGTGCTCTCCGAACCGAGGCACGGGATGTGGAGGATCAGCAAATAGAGCATCGAAGTAGTTCATAGATACGGGGAAATGCACCTCGCTCAACAGGAAGGTGAGCATCTCGTCGTAAGCGAGAAAAGTGTCTCGTGAGAAGGTCTTCTTCATCTGTCTACGTTTCCAACTGAAAGGATAGACAACCCCTATCTGGATGCTGCGGCCGGTGCGGCCTAACCGCTCAGCATCAGCGGCGGCGCGAAGCGCCGTCCGCTGCATGCTGTTGTTGGGCCGCGCCGTACCTGCCGTCTGGTGCAAGCTCATTCCTCCGACTCCAGGCGTGGGTCACGAATGGTGAGCCTCCATGCTCCGTCTGACCACGAGAAGGCTATCCGCGGGTCGTTGGCTGCCTCATCGAAGGGGAACTCGTCGCTCGGTTCTATTGCGATCCTCGTTCCTCCTTCGACCGTGCAGAGGAAGACTTCATCGCCGAGCCTCCGAGCATGCAGCTCATCGGCGTCCTCGGCACCGTCCAAAGTGAACGGGGCAAACTCGGGAACGGGCTTCCGGCGCCAACGGGCGGCGTCTTCGACCATCAGGTCCAACCATCCCACTGTCGCCGAGGACACCAGCGGTCGTAGCTGGTCGGCGAACTGGGGGTTCCGCAGCTTGCGACTGATCTCCGAGATGCTGGACCCAAAAGTCACATCGAGAGTTGCGAGCTCCGTGGCGGCCGCGCGCGACCGCACACCGGCCAGGAAGATGCGCGCCGCGAGGTCTGTCGGAACTCCGAGCTCGACGAGCAACGCAATCTTCGCGAGCGTGACCGCGTTCTCCGGCTGCTCCGCACCCCGGAGCTGTTGGGACGCCGCATGGATAATCCAGGGGAGCTGATAGCCGTAGAGTTCTCTGGAGATGGCGCTGGCGTCGGCATCGAGGGCGCTGAGTGCCTGCAGACCGACGCCCCCGAGCCAGCCCTCGCGCATCGCATCGAGCTTGGCCGCGTCTGGCATCTCACCGGTCACGGGAGCGGCGTGAGTCCGCGCCCACTCCTCGATCACACGGACCGCGTCTGCCAGCTCCGTCGCCTGCTGGTCGCTCTCGTCGTAGGCATCAGCCACGCCGCCGAAGACCGTGAGGTTCTCATGCGCGCGCAGGGCGACGCTCAGAGGAAGTCCCGATGACACGACGGCCCTTCGGGCAGGCTGAGAGACACGCTGCAGTGTCGAGCCTCACCACCCCCGCTTCCCGCGGGGGACCATAGGGGAAGAAACGTGGCCTTG
>CAZOJI010000170.1:0-2327 GCA_964580055.1 uncultured Gemmatimonadaceae bacterium
CTTGACGAACCCGTCGCCAGAAAGGATCCAGAGCATCAGAACCCTTGCCTTCCCCACGAACACCACCGCTCCCGTCGCCACATCCGACATCGCCATACATTCGACCAGATCCAGCACGTAGCGGCCAAACCGCTTCGTGTAGCGGTGTTGCCCCGGGGCAAAATCCACCTCCGCCTGTCGTACTGCACCGCAATCCTTGCATCCCAAACGTGGTACATCCAACACGATCCACACCGACCTGCGGCCAATGGGAAGGCCCCGAAAACGCCGCTTGCGGCCTCCCTTGCGGATCACTTCAAACCGCTCCCCTTGGCTCCAGGGACGGAAATGGGTGAAGAGCCACAATTCCGCCAGCCGCTTCGCATGATACGGCTGCTCGACATCCCCTGCAACGCAACGCTCTATCCTGCCCTCGCCACCCTGGTTCTCGATGGAACACCGTCCACGTTTCCATCGGGACGCGCCGCGAACACAACCGCAGAAGAAATCCTCTCGAGGTGTACACTTGGACAGAGACGTCCAAGTTCACTTGCAGCATATTTGCACGTGCGATTACATCCGTCGCCCGTTATCGGATGCAAGACGATGACGAAACCTGAATGTATTGAGTATGGCTCGACCACCAGTCTAACCCGGATTCGCCGATACAAACTCGGTGTATGAAGTGCTTGATTTTTCAAGCATCAAGTGGTAACGTAGAAAGCGTTCTGCATACGGACCGGGAGAAGAGTGGAAAAGGAACGAGAGAGCTTTGCGGGGCTAGTAAGGCGTCTGCGATCCGACCGCAGTCTTTCACTCCGCCAGTTGGAAGCTGAGACCGGGATCTCCAATGGCTATCTTTCACAGGTTGAGTCTGGGCAAGTTGGAGCTCCGTCTGCCAAAGTCATCCAGAGGTTGTCTACTGCACTTGACTTTCCCTACATCGAGATGATGAAGGCTGCTGGCTATCTGAACACAGAGCTCCCGGAAGCACCATATCTCCACCTTGGGGATCATACACTTCCCTTAGATGAACTCACAAACAAAGACAGGGCCGAACTGATAAAGTTCGTTGAGCATTTGAAGAAGCGGCGTAATAGGTGATCGCGCTTCACTCGTTGCCTAAAGGAGGTCAAATGTCGCATGCCAGATCGAGGCGTGACACAGGGGCGTTGGAGATCGGATTCCTCGCGGACAGTGTCCTTAGGGCGTTGAAAGCGTTGCGTCGTCGAGACCTGACTTCAGAACAAGCCGAATGTCTCCGTGAGGCTCACGACTTGCTCTTGGGACTTTCGTCAAACGTAGGATCCTTCGCACCACAGGATACACGTCTCGCGTTGCACAGCGTCAACTCATTCAGATATGCCGCTGATGCCATTCGAGCAATACCAAAGAAAGAAATGAAGGTGGGTTTGCGGAAGCACTTCGCACTTATGAGCGCAACCCTGGAGCAGGTGGTCGCTGGGAAAGAAGTGACTGAGCCCGAAATTGAGTCGGTGGACCAGTTCTTCCGAGGAATGTCGGAGGCAACCTTTGAACGTTGGAGCATTCCTCCCGCTGCCAAGGGTCGGGCGCGCGAGTTCTCATGATAGATGCAGAGCTTCAGTGCTTCCTGGTCGGTTATCACAGTGCCGTAAACGCACTTGAGGCACGAATCATCGAACTGGAATCTCGCGACTATCCGACCGGGCTTTCGACCAAACTCTTGGAGATTTTCAGGAAAGCAATCCGGCAATCGGCTGAGCGTGTCGATGCTCTCAGCAAAGAAGATGATGCTGATCCGACGGGCATCATGCGCCACGGGCACCTATTGTCTTGGGTCCACGAATTCGTTCACCTGGTCAGTAGTTCTCAGGGCAACAGAGTGCCGCGTTGGGCGATTGCGCCGATGCGATCCGAGGTCTCTAAGTACCTCACCGAATCAATCGACATCTTGATCGTAGGCGGGGACGAGGGTGGGAATTTCGCCTACGACTACTCGTTAGATCATTTGAAAGGTGTTTTGGTGAGAGCTCTCGGTATGGAAGAAGCTGAGGCTCTCATGTCAGGGCTACCGAGCAACATGGCTGTGTTCCACTTTCCGTTCGGCGAACGCGATAACGCCCTGGCGCACGGTGCATTTTTCCATGAAGTCGGGCACCAACTTGACCGCGAGATCCTCGGAATTTCCGACAAGTGATCAACGACGGTTTCTATTTGTCGCCAACGGCGAGAAATGACTGTCGTTGATCTTGCCACCGCCGAGCTAGTCACAGCCGACGAACGTCTATTCCGATCAGCCGAGCAGTTGGGAAATGTGCGACTACTGGCAATCTGGGACCGATTGAGATAGGAGATTGCAGATCGAG
>CAZOJI010000171.1:0-2291 GCA_964580055.1 uncultured Gemmatimonadaceae bacterium
CGAACAGGCCTTGCGGCTCCTCTACGAGGGGCAGTGGCCCGACTTCATCGGCATGACCCCTGAATAGTTACTCGGGCGCTTCCCCAATATGCTGTGGAGAAATACGTGCTGGACTTTGCCCTTGTTGACGGCGAACGCCGGTTGGCTATCGAGATCGATGGCGAGCGATACCACCGCAACTGGGACGGCGAGTTGTGCCGGCGCGATCAGATCAGGAATCAACGACTCTTAGAGCTGGGGTGGGACGTAATGAGATTCTGGGTCTATCAGGTTCGCGACGATCTCGATCGATGTGTGGGGCGCGTGCGAGACTGGGTGGAGAAGGGCGGCGGGGAAGGTGGGTCGCAGTGAGGCAAAACGACGGGCTCTCGCTACGCGAGACCTTGCCCAGTGACGAACCGCCGGTTGCCATCATCCAGACACTGCTTAAAGAACGAGACGGTGTGCTCGTGAGAGCCTCCGTCTCACCGGCGTCCAGCCCCTGAACAAACACCTGGTTAAAACGCGCACGTACGGCCGCGATCTGAGCCGCTGAAGCAACCCACTCTATGACGTCACCAGATTGCACAAGCTCAGGTAGATCGATCTCCTTCCTTCTGCAATCGTCTCTGGTTATGTAGAACTGCGCCTCGTCACGGACAACAGATGATGGGATTACGACGCGGTAGGCATCAAGAACTGCCTGCCAGACGCCGTAGCGATATGCCTCGAATATCGCGTTGGCATCAAGTAACAGACACGGATGCTGCTGTGGCACTCTCGTCCGGTGGGTTCATGTCAGGCAGGTCGAACAGGCTCGTCTCCAAAAACTCGGCCAGACGGGCCTTCGACATTTTCCCCTTCTGGTATGCCAGAAGTGCAAGACGATGGAAACGTTCTGGCAACTGAGCGGGCGGTTCACCCCAACGCCCAGGCATTGTACCCCGGTCGAGTTCTCTAAAAGTCTCATCTCCCATGATAAGTTCTGCTTCTTTACTGTCCATTCGCCGGAGATTGACCAGTCGCCAGAGCAACGCCTGTGTCGACACCTCGAATTCGCGCGCGATCTCGATGAGGTCGAGATATGCAACCCTCCCATCACTGACGCGGCTCGATAGAGCAGTGCTCACCGAGTCACCGGGTAACAGGAGCCTCGAGGCAAACGCGTTCGCCAGCTTCTCGAGGCGATCGAGACAGCTCAATTCCCCGCGATCCGCTCCTTCCTCTTCTTGAACCGAGGACCAAGTGACGAGGTGGAAGAACTCATGGGCAAAGTTGTAATTGCGTCTCCATGGTGCCTCATCGGCATTCATGAGGATAGCCGCTCCGAAATCTCCGCGAGTCGAAGCCGCAGAACCTTCCTGGCCCATAGCCTCGTAAAAAATCTTGATTCTAAGGCCTTCTTCGAGAGTTCGAACCAACGCGGCAGCTGGCCTGCTGCCCAGATCAAGTAGCCTGCCTACGTCGTCGGCCAGCGGCTCCAGCTCCTCAAACGTGGTGGACTGCGGATCAATGTGCCAATCGGGTAACGGCGGCGGCGGGGGCAACCCGCACCAGGTCTCCAGCAGCGCGTATCTCCGTGCCCGTTCCACAAGCTTCGCTTCAGATTCTCGCCGTGGCCCGGTGCTTCCACATCGCCACAGAATCGTAGGTTCGGCGAATCTCTCCAGTCCGAGCAATGCGTCAATCGATACGTGCAGGACCTTCGCGATGGCGACAAGCTCCCAGGCCTTCACTTCACGTTTGCCGAGTTCGATATCGGAAACTGTCTGTGGTGCCGGAAACCCTACACGGGAAGCAAGATCTTGTTGAGTGAGTTGTTGGGTTTCGCGGGTCTTTCGTATTGCAATGCCCAGTTTTTCGGCTGGATCGCGTTGCAGCTGGTTTTGACCGGTATCCATGAACGGTAATGTAACACTCAGGAGCGGCCTGACTCAAGATTTTTTTGAGTTCGATGTCAGGCAAGTCCGGGTCAATGTTGGAGTTGAGTGAATGCATTACTGTAAGTCGTTGTAATATTGTATGTTAATGGAGATGCATGTCGTATGTGTTTTCAGTCCACTGTGATAAGCACTGTCTGGCCACAAGAAAAACATTTGCTGAGTACAATCCTTGCTCAAGGAGCTTTTGAGCCCATTCGTGCTCAACGAACACATGAACTGCCCGATTCAGAGCGCATCCAGATTTGCAAGCAGGTTCTGTTGCGGTACCCTGCACGGACGCGGGGTCGAAATTCGTCCCGAGTGTGGTTTTTTGGGTAGGTGGTTGACATGATCGAGTTCAAGCGCGGCAACATACTCGCGGAAGACGCG
>CAZOJI010000172.1:0-2271 GCA_964580055.1 uncultured Gemmatimonadaceae bacterium
CTAGCTCGCGAGGATGGATGCGTCGTGCTGTGCAATGCCGGAGGACCCATATACAGCTTTCGCGAGGATGACGCCGAAGCGAGGCGGCTCGCCGTGGCGGTCGTCACGCAGCCGAGCGTGAACCTGGCGTCGCCCAAGGCGTTGGCCGAAGCGCTGGGAATCGACCGCAGCATGGTCTTCGACTATCGCAGGCGCTATGAAGAGGAAGGCGCGGCCGCGCTCAGGACCCGTAAGACAGGACCAAGGGGTCCGCACAAGCTCCACGGTGCAAAGCTGAAGGAGGTGCAGGCGCGATTGGATAAAGGCGCTTCGAATCGGGCGGCCGCGCGCGCGGTCGAGGTGAGTGAAGGGACGATTCGCCAGGCGTTGAAACAAGGGCGCCTAAAGCGCGACGAGCGGTCGTCGCAGCAAGGGGCCGGATGTTTGAAGGGACCCAGTGAGCGCACCGAGGAAGATCGTACGAGCCGGGGCGGCGTGGCGGTGAGGCGTCACGACGAGCGGGCACTGACAGCGTTGGGATATCTCAGCGAAGGGAAGCCGTCGTTTGAGGTCGTCGAGAGTGTGGCGAAGGCGGGCGTCTTGCTAGCCCTTCCCGCAGTGGTGGCGCAGGGACTCTATCAGGTGGGGAAGCAGGTCTACGGCGCGCTCAAAAACGGCTACTTCGGCCTTGACGCCGTGCTTTCCACGTTGGTCTTCATGGCACTGCTTCGCATCAAGAGCAGCGAGCAACTTCCCTCACACGCACCGGGGGAGTTCGGCTTGGTGCTCGGTCTGGACCGTTCGCCGGAGATGAAGACACTGCGCCGCAAGCTGGCCGAGATGGCGAGGCGGGAGCAGGCGCTGACATTGAAGGCGGCGTTCGCGCATCGTTGGGCAGTCGAGCAGCCGGAGTTGTTGGGATTCCTGTACGTGGACGGTCATGTGCGTCCCTACAACGGGCGTAAGCATAGTCTACCGAAGACCCATGTGCCCAGGCGGCGGCTGTGCATGCCTGCCACGACCGACTATTGGGTGAACGATGCCGTGTCCGATCCGCTTCTATTCGTAACGGCTCCGGCTAACGACCATCTGCTGGCGACGTTGGAGAAAACGGTTCTGCCGCATGTGCGCAAGCTCGTGGGGCCCGGGCGCCGTGTGACGCTGATAATGGACAGGGAGTGCTGGAGTCCGAAGAGCTTCAAGGCGTGGAGCCTACGGCACTTCGACGTGATAACCTACCGCAAGGGTCGCTATGAGGCCTGGCCGCAGGAAGAGTTTACGGAGCAAGAGGGTGGCAAAGCGTGTGGGAAGAGTGTGGTCTACAAGTTGGCTGAGCGGCAGCTCAGCCTCTCGAACAGCTTCGAGGTCCGCGAGGTACGCTGTCTCACTGACAACGGGCACCAGACCTCGATCGTCACGACCCGGAGCGACATGTCCATGCTCGAGGTGGCCGAACGCATGTTCTCGCGCTGGAGGCAGGAAAACTACTTCCGCTACATGCGTCACGAGTTCGCACTCGATCAACTGCCAACCTATGCGGTAGAGCCGGCGGATCCGAAACGTTTGGTTCCAAACCCGGCGAAAAAGGAGAAGAAACAAGAACTGGCTGCCCTTCGCAGCGAACTCGGCGAACTGAAGCAAGACTATGGAGAGTCGGCGCTCGAGGACTCCAGCGCCAACAGCATCGCCAAGCGCAAGAAACTCGGAGTCCGTATCGAGGATCTGAAGTGCAGCATCGAGCAGCGGCGAGCCGAGCACAAGGAACTGCCCAATCACGTTCCCGTCGATCAGGTTCGCGATCCCGACACCATCGTAAAGCTCGAACAGGAACGCAAGGCGCTGGTGGACCAGATCAAGATGGTCGCCTACCGCGCCGAGACCGAACTGGCAAATTTCGTGAGCCCCCTCATCGGCGACCATCACGGCGACGAAGCCCGCTCCTTCCTGCGCCAGGTCTTCCAGCTACCGGCCGACATCGTCCCCGACACCGCCGCCGGCACCCTCATAGTACGCCTGCACGGCATGGCCAACTGGCGATCCAACCGCGCCCTGCGCGGCCTCTGTGCTATCCTCAACTCCTACCGCACGTCCTACCCCGGCACAAATCTACGGCTCGTCTTCGAAGCGCCACCGTCGGAAAAATAACTTCGGAGGTCCGGGGCTCTGAGGTTGGTGAATCGTGCAATGTATACCGCTCATCCTGAAATAGCTGGGAAGCGCAGACAAGATGACAAGGTCTAAGGAGTCTATGCAAAACAAGTTGAACACATGATGGGGAGGCTGTATATTGTT
>CAZOJI010000173.1:0-2184 GCA_964580055.1 uncultured Gemmatimonadaceae bacterium
TACTCCGAGTTTTTGTTGCAGACACCTGGTACAACCGAGGAGCCCGCCACCTAAGCACAGGTTATGCCGCCGTGAAAGATCACTTGGCGACAGGCCGCAGTGACGGGTAGCTTTGATGTAGTTCGTTGACCTGAGTAGGAGCAATGACCCGCGAAACCCTTGAAGCCCAACTGCTACGGCTACCGCCTGAGGAGCGCGCCCATCTGGCGCGGGTGCTGATCGAGAGCCTGGATGACCAACCGGAATTGGATCCCTCTTGGTTCGAGGAGGCTGAGCGCCGCGCCGCGGACCTTGCTAGCGGTGACGTCGAGGCCGTCCCCAGTGCGACGGCGCTGGAGAACGCACGTCGCCGACTAGCGGGATGAAGGTCGAGTTTCACCCGCTCGCTGTAAAGGAGCTCAGCGACGCGGCCCTATTTTACGAAGGCAAGGCGAGAGGCCTTGGCGACGATTTCGTCAACGAAGTCCAACGCCTCCTCGAAGTTCTCCAGACCCATCCTGAGCTTGGGCGTTCAGCCCCCGGCGCCGTCCGCACCGTTTCGACCCGGCGTTTCCCCTACACCATCATATACCGCGCTTCTGGCGATCGCCTCTTCTTGTTGGCCATTGCGCATCAGCGGCGACGTCCGCGCTACTGGAGAAGTCGCGAAAGCACTGACTAGACGGCGGCATAACCGCAAGGTCGTTAGCCTGCGACACCGTTGTGGCGCAGGCCAGGATGGTACTGCTTGATCGGGTGTATACTTAGTGAGGATGCTCGAGGAGTGAAAGTGCAAACCAAGGAGACCGTCAGAGACCTGCTCGATCGCCTTCCGGACGACTGCACGATCGAGGATGTGCTGTACCACCTATACGTTGTGCAGGAAATTGAGTTAGGCAAGGCCGATGTCGCTGCCGGCCGTACCGTAGCCCACGAGCAAGTTGTCGCGGAGTTGAGAAAGAAGTGGCGGCTCGGCGCTGCCGGGTAGTGTGGACGGGGCGCGCTCGTGATGCCCTTGACGAAGCCATCGCGTACGTGGCGCAGAACTCACCTCAGGCAGCGCGGCGTCTGACACTGTGAATCCTGAACGCGGCAGAGTCTCTTCAACATCTGAGCGAGCGTGGCCGGACCGTTCCCGAACTAGCCGATCCGTCCTTACGCGAGTTACTCGTTCATCCTTACCGTCTCATCTATCAAGTACGCGATTCAGAGGTCGCGGTTCTTGCACTGCTCCATGAAGCGCGTGATTTCGCAAGATGGCAGGGTGAGCAGCAGAAGCAGGGCTGAGTCGCAGTCTAACCCGCGGATGAACCTGTAGAGTCAAGCCCAATCCTAGTTGAAATTCATTGACGGCCTCAGCAACCTCATGCCGCACGCCTGGCTTGTGCACCTCCAGATTCCAGCTTGAGCTCTTTCGCGATCGCGGCCTGGAGTTTTGGTAGATGACGGTACCCGGCAAGTCTCCGAAGCCGTGGTTCGATGTCCAGAAGAGCTGCCGCCAGCCAACGTTGTTTCTGACTCGAGTTCTGCCAGTGATCGACTCGACAGCACCGCTCCTCAGCCTGAGAGTTCACTGACTCGAGGATGTTCGTCGTCTTCAGCGAACGACCCAGCACAGCGTACAACCCCAGACGATGTAGCGTCAGCGTCTCCTCGAAACCGCCATCCAAGCTCCTCACGGCCGACTCGTTGATCTCTTGAAGCTCTGCGCGGATCTTCAACAACTCCCGCTTCGCCTCATCGTACGTCGGACGCTCGTATGCGTGCTGGAATTTTCGACGCCAGTAGGGCTGTTCGCCCTCCGGCAAGTACGAAACCACATTCTCACGCTTGTGCCACTGGCAACGCTGAATCAGAGCACGCTTGCGATATACCTTCCGAATCGCCGACAACAAACCCTTGCTCCCATCCACAACCACCAACAAACCAGAACTCGTGTCCAATCCTCGATCCACAAGAGATTGCAAGAACTGTGAAACCGCCCGCTCGTTCTCCGTCCCCGTCTGCACAAAGCGGTGTTTCAGATTGGTGACAGCACTGAAGAAACGCGTCAGATCTTCGGTGCTAAGAATCACCGGGAGTTTCTTCTCTTGTTTCGGAAAGGGAATGTGCTCGATGACCTCGGAACGTCCAAAGGTCACCCTGTAGAAAAATCGGAGTGCGCACACCGTCTGATTGAACACGGCCCACGATGCCTTCTTGGTC
>CAZOJI010000174.1:0-2141 GCA_964580055.1 uncultured Gemmatimonadaceae bacterium
AGAAGGACATCCCCAACGACCAGCCACACTCGCAAATATGGCGCACGCCGGCCTTGTTGCATGGCTAGGAGTTGAGTCCAGGTTCCTCGTTCCTTGAAAGGGAATCACCTCACGCAGTAGGAATTCGCTTTCGTACCCGCCAAGTATGTCTCCCGTAAACGGGCGTGTCCCGCCATCCGTTGAGCGACGAATGCCCGGGATTTCGGTGTGTTTCTAGGCCGAAGTTCTCGACCGCATTGAGGGCACGCCAACAGGTCTTCCTCGAGGCACGGATGCCGGTCCTTGGGAAAGGCCCGGATCACCTCGATCAAGGCCTTGGCGTTGGTCTCGACCACCCGCGAGTGGAGCCGCTTGCGGCTCTGACCGATTACGGCAACCGTGCAGCTTGATGCCTATACCACTCGCCACCAAGGCACCGCAAGGATTCGGGGTGCGAGCCACTCGATTTCGTCTCCTCCGTGGATAAGGAGGCACCCCAGGACACGGTCACCATATTCCTCCCGGAAGCAGAGGAGGTGGCGCGCGTCCCCGACTCTTGGGCGAACTCTCGCCTTAACCTCGATGGCCAGGAGGTCCCCGCCCAAATCAACCACCAGGTCCACCTCTTCGCCTGCGGTGGTACGCCAGTAGAATACCTCCGGACGATTCAACACGCGGCTGTCTCTCCAGGCGAGAAGATCGCAGAGGACGAGGTTCTCCAGATGCGCGCCGTCAGGTTCATTATCGCCAGCCATGTGCAGCGCAAGCCCCGTGTCGGACCAGTAAGCCTTCGGCGACTTGATCAGGCGCTTAGTCCGGTTCAGCGCGTAGGCGGGTAAACGGACCAACTGGTACGAGGTTTCGAGCAAGTTGAGCCAGCGGCGCACCGTCGGTTGGGGTAGCTGTACGTCGCGGCCGAGTTCCGTTTGGTTGACGACCTGCCCAAGCCTGTTAACGGCCGCACTCATCAGTCTCCGGAAATCGATGAGATTGTCGATGGACGAAAGGCATTGCAGGTCTCGTTCCAGGTAGGTTCGCACGTACCCGTCGAACCAGATAGCACGATCCATCGGATCGGAATACTCAACCGCCGGTGTGGGGTAACCCCCCTTCCTCGCAGCCTCCTTCCAATCCGCAGGCTCCGGTTCCTCTTCCGCCAGCATCTCCAGCCAGGTCTCCGCCGGCTGGTCGAAAAAGATGGACCATTTGCCTGCCTGGCTCAGGCCCAACTGCTCTCGACGGGTCATGGGCCAAAGCGTGAGATACCCTGCACGCCCCGCCAGGGATTCCGAAACCGAACGCATGAGGAGGAGGTTGGCCGAGCCGGTCAGGATGTAACGGCCGGGCCGACGCCGTCGGTCGACCGCACGCTTCACTGCGAGCAGCAGGTCTGGAACGTGCTGGACCTCATCGAGCACGAGAGCCTCAGACCGCTCCAGGAGATCGTCGGGATAGCGCTCGGCCTGGGCACGGACATCGAGGTCGTCCAGCGAGTAGTAGGCACGGCTCCCGGTAAGAAGGTGACCTGCCAGCGTGCTCTTTCCCGTCTGTCTGGCACCGGTGACTACAACCACCGGCATGGTGTCGGCGATACGTTCCACCGCCGCTGTCAGAAGCCGAGGTAACGGAGAAGTAGTCATGGCGTGCATGATAATCCTTCACGCACTAAATGACAACAATTGGCACGAGCAATTTGGGCTTAGTACCCTATCGGCCAGCGCCGCGGCTGCCTTCGCATTCGTTCTTCGACCCCCGCCGCGACGACCCTCGGTTCGACGCTTTGCTACAACGGATGAACCTGGAACGTGAGTATTGCGATGACGGTAGTGGGGGTACGGGACGCGGGGGGAGAGTGGTGACGTTGCGATTCAACCTTTCAACAAAGCCAACATGGTCCCCAATATCGTAAAGGTGCTTCCAGCCCAGAAAATGAACATCCAGCGGATCAGCTTGGTTTCGAGCGCTGCTTGTCCCTTATGGAACTCCGTGCGCAAGTCGCCGCGCATTTCAGCGTTCTCTTGACCGAACTCAGCTCGCAACGAGCCTATTCCCTGCTTGAATTCTGCTCGCATTTCAGCGTTCTCTTGACCGAACTCAGCTCGCAACGAGTCTATTCCCTGCTTGAATTCTGCTCGCATTTCGGCGTTCTCTTGACCGAACTC
>CAZOJI010000175.1:0-2095 GCA_964580055.1 uncultured Gemmatimonadaceae bacterium
AAGGGGCTTGCACGTCACAACGTGATGGCGTGCTTCAGGTCGTCCAAGGTCGCGCTGCAGGAGTACCTGCGGGGCACGGAGGCAATAAGAGAGCGGTATAAGGACCTAGCCGAGATGAAGAAGGTGGCGACCGGTGGGATCATCCAGACGCTACACGGAATGGCGGGGACACCTCCTGAGTCACGGCTTGAGGTTCCGTTGCCGGACTATCTCATTGACCCAGAGCTTCACAGGAAAACGTGTCTCGCCGAAGCGGAGCGATATGGAGTGATCGGCGGCATGCTCGAAGACATCAGTGAGAACCGCGAGAGAGCCAAGGCCAACCATCTCGCAAGGCTGGCTCGACAGCAAACCCTCGTGGTGGCGTTCGACAACAGGTTGGTGACTCTCTACAAGCTCGAGACGCTGCTGAACGAGAGCCTGGGCTCTGAGGAGAAGATCGATGTCTTGGTAGCCACGGGGGAGAGCGAAGCCAGTCGGGCGCGTTTGATTGAGAAGTTCGGTCTGGAGTCGGAGTCCGGCCCCGCCATCGCGCTTTGCTCCGACGCGCATGCGCAGTCGATAAATCTCCCCGCCGCGTCGGCCGTGGTGCATCTCGACTTTCCGACTGTGCCTCGGCTCGCCGAGCAGCGCGTGGGCCGAGTGGATCGACTGGACAGCCCGCATGAAGAGGTGAGTGTCTACTACCCCGACGACCATCCCGGTTTTGCTCTCAGGGCGGATGAGAAGTTTTTCGAGCGCCACCATCTCGTGGCCGAGCTGCTTGGCGCCAACATCCCCTTACCGGAACTGACTCGACGCCTGGAGGTGGAGAAGGGCAGGGTCATTCATGTGGAGGATGTAGACGAGGAGCCGTCGGTTGGAGGCGAAAGCGTAGCGGCTTGGGACGACTTGAGCGACGCGCTGGCCCCGGTGAGAGCGCTTGTGGAGGGTGAAAGCAGGCTTGTACCTCCCGACGTCTACGGGGCTGTGCGCGCGAGTACCGCGCATGTGATGTCGTCGGTGAGCGTGGTAGAGTCACTGAGGGAGTTCGGTTTCTTTGCGGTAGCTGGCGCGGAGTTCGGCTCGCCGCTCTGGACGTTCGTTGACGAAGACAATGCCGTTCCCGAGACAGACCTCGACACGATTGCCTCCCGGCTCCGGGAGTTGTTGGGACCGAGCTGCCGGGATAGGGAATTCGACGAAACGGCGCAGCAGGTGCTGTTGCGAATGCTCGACCAGCTCTATCGAGGTGAGGAAAGCACGTATCCACCGATCATACGGCACGCGCTAGCGGAGATGCGGCGTGTGCTCGAGGGATATACGAAGAAAGCGAAGGCAGCAGACCCCAAGCGACGTGGTGTATTGACCGCCATACTCGGCGTGTTGAACGCAGAAACAGAACAGGGCACCACAAACCTCCGAGCGGTAGCTGAATGGTGGCTCGACGTGGTGCAGCCGTACCGGCTAGATGCGCTCAAGGCGCGGCGCAAGCGGAAGCCATTGCGGCTCAGCGATCTCAGGAAGTCGCTCCGGGATAAGCCGGTGGAGACCGAAGTATTGAATAATCTGTTCGAGAGGGATTTGGAGGTGAAGCCGCTGGAGCAGCGGATTGTGGCGACGATTGTTGGGGTTTCGGAGACAAATGTCGCGTGATGTGCAATTCGGAAGGAATCAACCGCACGCTCACAAAACGGCGGGGGTTGTGTACAAGTAACGACGTTTTGTATCATTCATCTCATGACTGACCCAGGAGACGAGAAGATCCTCGACATCGTACGGAAGCACGGGTTCGTGCGCCCGGTCGATCTTGAGGAACAAGGGTATCCGCGGAGCCGCCTCTACCGCCTCGTGCGCGAGGGTAAAGTGGAGCGGAGGGATCGGGGTCTCTACGTGGCCGCCGACCACGCGGTGACGGCAGAGCACACGCTCGCCCATGTGGCGAAGCGTGTGCCTAGCGCCGTTTGTTGCCTGCTAACCGCGCTCAGGTTTCACGGACTTACCACACAGGCGCCGGCGGACGTTTGGATAGCCCTCCCCGAAAAGGCGAGGAAGCCCGTACTAGAGTACCCGCAGCTCCGGGTCGCACGGTTCTCAGGAGCGGCACTAACGGAGG
>CAZOJI010000176.1:0-2012 GCA_964580055.1 uncultured Gemmatimonadaceae bacterium
TGATCATGGCTTGGTCCTGTCGGGTGCGATGGCGAAGTACCCCTGAATAGTTACTGCAATTCTACTTCTTCGTAGCCGGCCAGTCTTTGAAGCCGTGGCAGCTCGACTCGGACCTGATCAACGACGAGGACAAGGCGACCCTCGTACGGATCCGGGCGATGCTCGAGGAGAAGATCGGCGGACTCAGGTGCGACGCGCATGGCGAAGAGCCCACGGCCATCGTGTCCGGGCCCTCCTGCCAACAGCTCGAAACCGAAATGAAGGCTTGTTGCGCCGAATTCGAACACATGGTGTCCAAGAGGCTGGAGTCTCCTACATCGAACCATTGAACTCCCGGCTGCGGAACCAAGAGGCCGGGGCTCTCCTCGCGGCACTCAGAAACTGGCCTGGTGACAGCATTTGAACGGGAAGGCGGCCATAATCGAACGCGTCGGCCGGATACATCTTCGGGCCCTTCCCCTGAGAATCCATGAATCCGGTTAGCAGCGCCGTTAACGGACGATCGGAAGCGATCTTGGCAACGAATGTTGCCCGTGTAGGTGTGACCACCACCAGACTGCTAGTCGAAGCGGCTGGGGCGAGTACTCCCACGCCTGTTCTTGGTGCTCGCGTTCCTCGAGTCTGAGACGGGACCGAGCATGAGTCTCCGGCCGGAGAAGTTTTAGCGAACAACTGTTCACCTCTGGGCACCTCACCTACTCAGAGAGCGCCATGAGGGAAACAAAGGCCCACCCAAAGGAGTCGGATCCGTGCCGATCTGCTACACAGATGCAAGTTACGGTTGTCTCCGATTGACGCAACACGACGGCGAGAAATGACTGTCGTTGATCATGGGCGAGATGCTGCAGGCCCGTGGTACGTCTACCATTTCGAATACACGCGGGCGAAATAGGTGAAGCGCCTAAGTGCACGGTCGGCCTCTGCAGAGAGCGTGACTCACAATGGGTGATGAAACCAAGCCGGAGCCGTCGTCCAGTGATATGCTGGCTTACCTGGACATCGCGGTCAAATTCCGAAACCACGAGTTCAACATACAGATCCTACGCAATGCGGTGTTTACAGGCTCGCACGCAGTGCTGTTGGTGAGTTATGCGGCAATCATTGCTGACTATCCGTTCGCCGGCTTTGCCATCGCGCTTTTCGGAATCCTGTTTTCGGTCTTCTGGCTGCGCTACTACCGGGCATCCGTCTACTGGGCGTGGTACTGGGAACAACGTTGCAGGATGGTCAATGACAGCGTTTGCGAGAAACTCGGGCTGGAGGTCAACATTTTCGAGTCGCACCCAGCCGGCGCGAGTCAGAAGCCGCCGGCGTTCGAGTACGGCGGCAAACAGATCACCTATATCCCCGTTCACAACGTTCTTCGTTGGACTCAGATTCTCTTCTTCGTTCTCTGGATTGTCCTTGCCGTAACTGGCTGGTGGGGTCTACGTAGCTATTGAGAGACAGAGGCAGCCGATGGTGGGCACATCACGGAAGGAATGCCCGACTCCCATATGCGTTGTCCAAGAAGATACGTTACTCAGTTGTTCAGTGCAGCTTCTCCAGCAGGGTAGCTCTCAACACACATCGGCATTCGTGCTCGCCGTTGCGCGGCACCCCAAGTGGGCAGTCTTCCGGATCTGACTTAAGGCAGGTGACGAACCTGCCTCTACTATCGTCCTTGTACTGCTCGACACCGGGTTCGGAGCAGCTGTAGTCTTCCGGGCAGTACATCGGGCCCAGGATTTCCTCGATCTTTCTTCTGAGTTCTGGCTCCACGAGCCCACTCCCGTTGCGTGACCGCACGCGCAGATTGTTGCGGGCCTTCAATAAGTCATTTCCGCAGTTTTCGCAACTCCAGAGCCCCTCGCAGCTTCCTTTGCGGGTACAAATGTCCCAAATACGACATACGATGCCCCCAAACCGCACTAGTGGAGGAGGGACCCAGCCGTATATTCGATTGCAAAGACAACTTAGGGTTCGCGCATAAACAACTTCACATTTCATGACGGTGAGATCGAGTAGTTCCA
>CAZOJI010000177.1:0-2003 GCA_964580055.1 uncultured Gemmatimonadaceae bacterium
CATAACAAGCCCATCCAGCCGACGCCAAAAAGCGGCGCGGCTGATGGGTGTCGTTAGCCTTCGCCGCAGAGCCCCGTGCGTTCAACTGGCAAACGGCACGCCTGCGGCCCATTCGGGGGAAATGTTCCAATGGTGAAGGAAGACTAATGAGGCTGGTCTCGCTGCTAGTCACGCTCGTCTGCTCAGCGCTGGTTGCTGGAGACGCGGCCGCGCAGGTGCCATCCCTTCCCGAAGGTGCTCAGACGCACTGGGTTGTGGGTCAACCGTATGAGATTGTCGCCTACGTCACTTTTGATCCCACCACAGTAGAGCGCCGACTTCCACGAACATTGCGATTCATCACGCTGAGAGAGCTGGCCACGACTGGCGTCCGTTGGGCGACGGACTACCTGGCCGAACACCCCACGCACGGTAACTGGGGCATTTCATTTCTCGAACTCGTTCGAATGGGAGCATTCACGATTGACCGGCGCGCCCCGCATTGGCCAGAGCACGGAGCCGCGGCGCTGTGGTTCGCTCGGGTCGCGCCATCAACACCGGCGACGGACCTCGGACAAGGGCGCCCATTTCTGGTCTTGGAGTTCTGGATGCCCGATAGTGCGTACGTCGCCTACATGCGCGGCAAGGGCCACTACGCCACGTACGGCGACGTGAAGCTTCTTCAGAAGTCCGACTCAAGTTGGCGGGGGTCGGTAGACGTCGCTGGGCTGACAATCGTCGCCAAGTGCCTGCCGACCGGGCCGGTTACTGGGGGAGCGGGATCCGCCGGAATGCAAGCTTTCTTCCCACCACTCTTGTCCTCGGTGAAAAGCATTGTGCGCGTGGCGTTCGCGGGACACCGAGAACAGGATTGTGGGGGCGCTTCGGCTTGGAGTCTTCATGGCACTCATCCGCTCGCCAGCGGCGTTGTGCTACGGCCATCGACCTTTCAATTCGGTTACGAGCTCATCGGTGGTGCGTACGCGAGGTGATCCGCCAAACGAGTGACAGCTTCGCTGCTCGGGCGCGCCGCCGCCCAGCTGGCGAGATAGGTTGCGGTGCGCGAAGTACAGGTTAGGCGGCGGACTTGGCCAAATCCTGGCACGAATAGGATGATTGCGTGAAGAACTACAAGCTACTGTTCCGCGTCAATCCACCGTCGTATTTCGGGCTTCCAGAGGGCGAAAAGATTGTCGTCCCATCAACAGGGCAGAAGACCATCGAGAGCCCAACCATAGATCCCTTCACTGGGAACGTGACAGGGCATGGTACCGTTTCTCAATACAGGCCCGACACTCATCCCATCCATTTAGATCTTCAACTTAGCAAGGCAACACTCAAGGTTCGGGACAATTACTTCGAACTTGCCTTGGAGGCAGATGGTTCAAATAGCGCGGTGCAAATTGCCGAAGTAGCAATGCAGCGGTTGATTCGGCATCTTGTAGCCCAACAGGGAGATCTTTTCACATTTGAGTTGGTGCAGGGTGTGGATGTCGCTGCTAAAGCGCCAATCCACCAGCCTAGAATGGTTGATCTTGTCCGGGCAACATGGTACAAACTTGATGACTTGGAAGGGTACATTCGCTGTGCGGCCGAATGATCGACGTTGACTGACACTACATTGGACAAGGCTCTTCTGTACTACGAGCATGCACGGTTTCTCTTTAACGCGCGAGGTCATGCGCAGCCATTCTCAGCTCATTTCTCGTTGCTCCTTACTTCGGCCTTTCTCTATCTATGGAAGACAATATCGGTAATTCTTGGTGAACCTGGCACTGACAAGGATTGTCAGAGCAGGTACCGCATGTTTGGACTGAGGCGGGGTTTTTGGGAAGAGTCTGTAAAGCCGATCTACGCCACTCGCTGCAAATACGATGTCGCGCACTATTCGCTTGATGTAAACGCGTTGGCAGAAGTCGAGCGCATGTTTAATCAGGCCAACGATGTGTGTAAAGAAGTTGTCGCACACTACTCCGAGTTTTTGTTGCAGACACCTGGTACAACCGAGGAGCCCGCCACCTAAG
>CAZOJI010000178.1:0-2000 GCA_964580055.1 uncultured Gemmatimonadaceae bacterium
AACTCACTGTTACACCAAAGGTTAATGCCGATCCTCGCTCTGGAACTTCAGGTTAACCCTTGTCGGGTGAATTCAGTTGTTCGACGATCTCATCTGCATCGTCTGGGTACAGCTCCCGGAGACAGTCGGGGCACAGTCCGTGACTGAAACGAGTATCGGTATGATCTGACACGTAAGCCTCAAGTCGTTCCCACACTCCTTCGTCGTCTCGTACCTTCCTGCAATGAGAACACATGGGCAAGATAGAACGCAGGGTCTTGATCTCAGACAGCGCATGTTCCAGTGCCTGGTTCTTTTCGGTGAGTAGGTCCAGATACCGGCTGTTGGCCAGCGCGATTGCGGCCAACTCGCCGAAAACGGTTGCAATCTCTGCGTCTGCATCCGTGAAGTCCGACGGTTTGTTGGCCAAACCGAGGAGCCCCACAGTCTTTTCGTCGAGATTCAGAGGTGCAAACATCACGTTCTTTAAACTGACATGCCCTTCGGGCATGTACTTCACCCACTCGCTGTTCATGAAGTCATTGTCGTACGCGGCCTTGTGGGTCTTGTACGTCGTTGCGCGGAGCCCGCGAATGGGCATCGGCAAAGCCGGATCTACGGTACATGGTAGACCACCTGCCTCAAGGAATAGCACTTCATTCTCTTCACCGTCAGCGGTCAGAAGCGCAACATAGCCGGAAGTCGCCCCTGTCATATCGCAGCAACGGTCGAAGATGGCGCGCGCCGCATCCGCGAAGTTCTGATTATCCAGGATCGCGCTTGCCCCTCTTATGACGGCATCAAGTTTCGCTTTGGCAGATGGCTCTGTGCTCATTCCATCGTTTCTCCTTTCATCGAACTATCCAATTAGCCTGACCGGCGTAACGAAATGTCCATCGCGCTAGTGCTTGGCAAGGAGATAGACTGCGAGAGTCTGTGATGAGAAAGTTCATACCAAGCCCCAAGTTGAACCGCGTGACGCTGGTGTTACACCGCAGATAGCCTGCGGGAATTGAACCCAATAATACGTGCCGGTGGCGGCACCTGCAACGAGCGTATCAACAGGTCAAATCGCGTCCATGGGGCTTCGAACCCCAAACACTCCACGGTTCAGAACATGCGTATATACCATCGTCCTGCGCGCGTCCTCGCCGCGTCAGAACACTTCGAGCCGTTGCCCATATCCCACCATTGCCGGAGACGATCGAGGCTTACAGGCGATCCTACGGCGCCGTTCGCAAGCGCCACCGGGGTTCTGGACAGGTTGGTCTCGGGACGACATACTTGAAAGAGCAAGAATGGAATGCCTATCCTGCATCCGCTGGTGCTGGGCGCAGGGCAGACAACGAGCATCATCGCCGTTCTGAGGAGCGATCAGATGCACAAGTATCTTTGCCTACTGCTAGCGGGTGCAGTACTCGTTGCGTTACCGGCCTGCCAGCGCGAGAGCAGCCAAGAGAATCACCATCAGACCCTTCCTGAGGCTGAGGCCGCCTTCCTTGCAGGTGACTATGAAGTGGCTCTCAAGGGGTTTCTGAGTCTTGCCGAGCAGGGTAACGCCTCCGCCCAAGCCTTTCTCGGCGCTATGTACGTCAGGGGCGAAGGCGTTCCCCAGGACTATGGGGAAGCCCTGAAGTGGTTGGAGCTGGCCGCCGACCAGGGTCACGCAATGGCCCAATTAAGTCTCGGCCTGATGTACGACAACGGCGATGGCGTTCCCCAGGACTACGTGCAAGCTCACATGTGGATCAACCTCAGTGCGTCACGCTCAGGTGACGATGACATAATCGGGCTCCGAGACGCACTTGCCAATCGGATGACGGCTGAGCAGATAGCCGAAGCACAGAGGCTCGCCAGGGAGTGGTTGGAGAGGTTGGAGAGGTTGGAGAGGTTTGAGGAGCGGCGGTAGGGGACGGACGGAGACGATCTTTGCGGCGCTCCCATCGCGATTCTGCCCCTCATGGCGCCCAGTTCGCCGGTTGCTTCTGCGCCCCTCGAAGTCCACCCGGCAACGTGATCGA
>CAZOJI010000179.1:0-1996 GCA_964580055.1 uncultured Gemmatimonadaceae bacterium
CTAGCGTGGACGAGCCTCGCACACACCCATCCCTTTGATCTCATTTCAGCCGGTAGGGCAGCGTTTCGCACTGAAGACCTGATTCGGCTTGCGGCACTACTTGATGACGTACGGCGCCGGGACGTCGACTCGGATGGTTCCCATGAAGTGTAAAGCGTATTACGCCAGATCCGTAAATGGCATTTTGTCGTCATCTAACATCGGGTCGCCAGGCATCTGCGATATTTACTTGCGTGTGGCGCTGTATGGCGGGCGTTCAGCCTGCGTCGCCCTTGACATAGCCGTTTGTGTAGACATAATAGCACAGACAGACCACGGCAACAGCTTCGGGGCACTCCACTATGAGCAACAGTACGAACGACTCCAAATGCAACCAGCTGGCACGCAGGCAGGCGTTGCATGCAAACCCGGAAAAGGTCACCGACCCGTTGTTCCAAGACCATCCCTTCTTCGATCCGTGCGACGCGGTACAAGTGAAGTACGAGATGCTGCGCGCCGTGCGCGTGGAGGGGCGAATGCCCAGTCAGGCCGCTGCTCAATTCGGTTTCTCCCGGCCGACCTTCTACCAGGCGCGGGCGGCTTTCGAGAGGGCCGGCATGCCGGGGCTGCTGCCGGCCAAGAAGGGACCTCGACGCGCCCACAAGCTCTCTGGGACCGTTATGGCCTTCATCGACAGAGAACTCGAAGCGCAACCTACGCTTACCATGACGATGCTCGCCGAGCGGATTCACGAGGGCTTGGGCGTCGCCGTGCATCCACGCAGCGTGAAACGGGCGTTGGCACGACGCGCAAAAAAAAACCTGTAAACCCGCTGCCGCCACCGCAGTGCTTGGCAACGCGCTACGAGCAGCTACGCGAGCATGTGCTGAATGGCGGGGGCGAGCGTCGGTCCACAACCATCACTGTGCTGCTGAACCAGGGCTTGTGGGCTTGGATGACGCTGGTCGCTGCAGAGGAGACGCACGACATCGCTCACTGTGCATCCATCGCTTCGAACCGGACAGCGACTTCACGGCCGACTGTTTCGTTACCGGCCACACCTGTACGAAGGGAGCTACTCGCGGCGTGGACCGACCTCGTAGTCGGTGTCGCCGCCAGAAAGGAGGTCGCCGTATGAGGGACGCCACAACGCGCAAGGTTACGGCCTCTCACCTCGCCCGTAACGCTTTCGTGTATGTAAGACAATCCACGCTGCACCAAGTGGTCGAGAACCAAGAGAGCACGCGTCGCCAGTATTCGCTGTCCGAGCGCGCCACCGCACTCGGATGGGCACCTGAGCAGATCGTCGTTATCGACAGCGATCTCGGTCTCTCGGGCGCATCAACCGATCGTGAGGGTTTCCAGAGGCTGGTCGCAGAGGTGGGTATGGGGCATGCGGGCATCGTGCTGGGGCTCGAAGTTTCGCGACTTGCACGAAATTCCATTGACTGGCATCGTTTGCTCGAGATTTGCGCGTTGAGCGACACGCTCATTCTCGACGAAGATGGCCTTTACAATCCCACAGACTACAACGACCGTCTCTTGCTGGGATTGAAGGGCACGATGTCAGAGGCCGAACTTCACATGCTGCGCACCAGGTTGCGTGGGGGGCTGCTCGCCAAGGCTCGCCGTGGTGAGTTGCGCATCCCTCTTCCGATGGGCCTTGTCTACGATTCACTCGATCAAGTGGTGTTACACCCTGACGCGCAGGTCCGAGACACGCTCGATCTTTTCTTCCACACTTTCTTTCGAACCTGTGCAGCCTGCGCCACGGTCAGGTATTTCTCCGAGCGCAACATTCCGTTTCCGACTTCGGCCAGATCGAATACGGCGACGGATGTGCTTTGGGGTCGCCTCACCTTGCACCGTGCCGTAGGTGTGCTCCACAACCCTCGTTACGCCGGTGCCTACGCTTACGGACGACGCAACAGCCGAAAGCAGCCCGACGGTCGTATCCGTGTCACTGTGATGCCACGCGATGAGTGGCACGTCCTGCTGCTCGATGCACACCCGGGCT
>CAZOJI010000180.1:0-1978 GCA_964580055.1 uncultured Gemmatimonadaceae bacterium
CTAGGGCCGGAGCAGGTGTGCCTGCAGAAACGGGACTGAGCGCAGCGGCGCTTTTGGGGCTCGTGGTGATGATGTTGTTTCTGGTCGCGTTTCTCTTCTTGCGGTAAGCACGTGGAGGGCCGCAGGTTCAGATCGCCCGAGCGTCTTGCGGCGTTTCAGTGTCCGGTGTGCGTGGCGCAGCTTACCTCATCTCGCGGGCTTGCCTACCTCCCTTCAACTCGTCCCTCAAGCGGTCGAAGTTCCAAGCTATGGCGTGGAGGATCACGACTGTAACCGCACAGAGTATCGCAAACACCGCGGTGAGTCCTGCCGCAAACCACAGGACCTTTTCGAGAGACAGGTTGGCGAAATTGATAGCGATGAAGGTGAACGCCATAGCTATCAACGCCACTGAGTAGCGCTGCATGCGAATGGCGAGAAGTGCCGGTGGTATCACGTATTTCCGCTCGACGTATACGCCCGGACTCGCCTCGACGGTTGGCCTGACCATTGGTCTACCCCAGGTGGAAGTGACCCCAAGCTTAAAGGATCGGAGGTACTCGTCAAGATCCGATGCCACTGCAATGATCGGCTGAGGTGCTCGAAGACTTTAGGAAACACGGTTGGGGGTTGTATTAGCGGCTGGAGGTATCGAATATTGGTAACCCAAGCGCCCGTAGCTCAGTTGGATAGAGCAACGGCCTTCTAAGCCGTGGGTCGCAGGTTCGAATCCTGCCGGGCGCGTGCCGTAAGTACAAGAGCCACAGAGGTTTAACCCTGTGGCTCTGCGACCTTCCGGCCTTTTGTGTTACCGTGGTAACGATAGTGGTAACAAACAAATCGGGCGGTCAGAGGTCGGTGTGGTCCGTCTCATACTTCACCTTTGGTAGTCTGTGTATTAGTGCTCTCCATTTCTCGAAGTACTCCTTTTTGAAATCAAGCAGCTCCTCGGCCCTGTACTCTTGGATAATGAGCTCATATGTCTTCATGAGGCCAATAGTGATTAGCTGGGAGAACGCGAGGTCAAAGTATCTCAGGTCCCGAATCGGCTCGATGACGAGCCTTCTTCCTGATACGCTTGTGTGAGAGGTCCGCAACGCTGGCATCGTCGCGAGCATCAGCGACAAAACCGTGTGGCGTTGGCTTCATGAGGATGCTATTCGTCCGTGGCAGCATCGCTGCTGGATCTTCCCCCATGACCCGGAATTCCGGACCAAGGCAGGGCGGGTCTTGGATCTCTACGAAGGGCATTGGCAAGGTACAGCTCTTAGGGACGACGAGTTCATCATCTCGACCGACGAGAAAACCAGCATTCGAGCGCGGCGGCGTTGCCATGCACCACTGCCAACTAGCGCGAACAAGGCCTTGCGGATCAAACACGAGTATGAGCGTATGGGCTCATGGGCGTACTTGGCTGCCTGGGACGTACGTCGAGCAAAAATCTACGGGCGCTGCGAGTCGAAGACCGGCATCCTTCGTTTCGGTAGACTCATGAATCAGGTTATGACACAGGAACCGTATCGGTCAGCTGGTCGGGTATTCTGGATCATGGACAACGGATCTTCGCACCGTGGCCAAGCCTGCATCGACCGGATCACGAAGCAGTGGCCGACCGTCGTTCCCGTCCACACGCCGGTGCACGCGAGTTGGCTCAACCAAGTGGAAGTGTATTTCTCCATCCTCGAGCGAAAGGCCCTGACACCCAATGACTTCCCCTCGCTCGAAGCTCTTGAAGAACGATTGCACGACCTCGCCAGATATTACGAGAGCATTGCGCAGCCGTTCAAGTGGAAGTTCACACGCAACGACCTCGACGCTCTCCTGAACCGGATCGCCAGCGCAACGGCTCCAGAACAAACTCTGGCGAAAGCAGCTTAAAATACGTGCGGATACTTATGACCCAGGGGTACTAAGCAGGGTGTGGATTACATGACCGTCCACGCTGCATCCTGCTCGAGCACCTGCCGCTCGTCGAGGGCAGGCTCACGGGGATCGTGAG
>CAZOJI010000181.1:0-1962 GCA_964580055.1 uncultured Gemmatimonadaceae bacterium
GTATAACGCGCCGTTATATCTCGCTTGCCCTCGCTCGCCGCGTCGCACGGCCTGAAGGCTTTACATAACGAAGTTATGTAAACTTGGGCCGCGGGCACTGAAGGAATTGCAGGGCGAGTTTTCTAGAGCGCTACCGCCAGGTGCAACGTGGATCGCGGCTGAAGCCGCGCATGCAGGAAAGCTCCGTCCCTTCCACACGCGAAGCGCGCCCCACTCCCCCCTAGAAGTGCACGTCGGCGGTTTTGAGTGCATATTATGGTCAAAATCGGAGAGAGGTGAGCAGCTAAGGTAAGTAAGCACAACGGATAACAGCGTCGTGGTCGTACAGGAATGTGTCGATCAGGACAGTTACGCAAGAAGATCCGATCGGACTGGCTGGTGGACTAAACCTCTACGGGTTTGCGGGTGGGGATCCGATCAATTTCTCGGATCCGTTTGGGCTGTGTCCGGAGAACAACCCAGAATGCGATGAACTTGTATCCAGCCTCCGGGCACAAGAAGGAAGACAGTTTCAGACAGCGGCTGCGCATTATGAGGCTACCAACAGACGGGTCCAATGGGTGTCCGGCGACCATGAAAAACTTGGAGGTTCGACGGGCCTGAACCGTGACGGGGATCCACTCACATGGGCAGCTGGGGCAACTACAGTGGATGCGGTTTATTTGAACAGCGAGTTGGCAGAGGGAGATCGCCTCATCACTGCAGCCCACGAAGCGAACGAGCACATGGGGCAAGCAGTTCCACTGGATGTACATCCCAACGGGAATCGTGGCGACTTCAATTCCTATATGCAGCTGTCGGGCGGCATGAGGCAACAAGCCCCACGCTGGTCCACCCACCTTTACAAAAGCAAAGGTTTCCCTATCCCTGGCATGAGTTTCACGGGCAACTTTTGGACAGTCGTCTCACAGATCAACGAGAGGAAACCATGAACGGCCAGCTCCGGATGCCGCGACTAGCCCCGCTAGCTGTACTGGCACTTACCATGGCATGTGTAGATAGCGATGGTGCCCAACAAATGACTCAGAGGGTACCACTGGTGAGCCGGCTCGTAAACGACATGTCTGACTCCGGCCTCTCGCTACGAGCGGTGTTACTGCGTGACACCGTACAGGTGGGAGATCCGATCCAGATCATCTATTTTGTCGTGAATTCCGAACGCCCAACGGAATTCCACAACAGCCCTGACATGTTCAGTTTTCGTGTAGAGTCGGAAAACGGGAATCCCATTCAGCCATACACGGCTGGATCCATAACTCGGGCGTGGGGGACATCTGTCGAGCTTACCCTGCCGGCCAGGGCAGCGTTGGCGCAGCTCATCGATGTTGGGTGCATCTACCCTGCGTATAGTAACGCTGAGCAGTCTGGCTGTGAGTATGGATTTGCGCTCGAACGTCCGGGCGAATACAAGGTGATAGTGTCGTACCAACGCGGTGATCCATCACTGCATCGGCCTGATTTTGAACCGGTCTCGCTGTCAGACACTGTTGACATAGTTATTCGGTAGGTGTGTAGCAAAGTGCTGTTGGTACCACGATGCAGGTGGAAGCCCGGTTTCGGCCGGGCTTTTTGTTCAGTCGTGTGGTGTTTCGTCTTCTGGTGCAGTCGGCAGGATGGAAGCGAGGTCGTCTTCCATATCGAGGCCGTAGCTGGTGGCGAGTGTGATAAGATAGATGCCGAAGGAGCCACGTAGCTCGCCGAGCGCAGCAATGAACACCCAGCCATTGTAACCGTGGTCGATCGGTCCGAAACGGTGATCCATGGGCCCTATCGTGTCGAGGAACTTCCGACAGGCGGCCCGTAACGCGCGGAGTGTGGCGGCGAGTGGCGTATCGCGATCGAGGACCTGCAGCTCATGCGTCAGATACTCGCGGATCTGAAGCACGGAATCAACACAGTGGTGTGGTATCTCGATCTCTGACGGCGCGTAGAGCACGCGGCGGTCTTCGAGGTACGCGATCA
>CAZOJI010000182.1:0-1917 GCA_964580055.1 uncultured Gemmatimonadaceae bacterium
CGTCGACGGTTTCAATCTATATCACGCGATCAACAGCCTCGGCAACGATCAGCTAAAATGGGTCAATCTTCGCAAGCTCTGCGAGCAGTACGCCCCTCTACCTCAATTCGAATTGAGTCATGTGTACTACTTCTCGTCCGTAGCAACCTGGCGTCCAGCTGCATACAAACGCCACCGAGAATACCTAAGAGCACTGAAAGCTTTCGATGTAACACCTGTGCTGGGCAGGTTCAAGCCAAAGGAGACGTCTTGTCACAACTGCGGACATTCATGGGCATTTCACGAGGAGAAGGAAACCGACGTCAACATAGCAATAAACATGATCCGAGGTGCATTCAAAGGCACGTACGATCGCGCTTTGTTGATTTCCGGCGACTCCGACCTTGTACCGGCTGCTAAAATGGTGCTTCATGAGTTTCCTAACAAAACCGTGAGGGTCGTCATGCCGGTCGGACGACGGTATAGCCTAGACCTGTACAACGCTGTAGGAGGGAAACGTCACTGCAAGAAGATGAAGCAGATTCATCTCGAAAGGTCGCTACTTCTCTGTGAAATCCGCGATTCTCTTGGGAATGTCGTGGCGATCAGGCCATCAGAATACGATCCGCCGGACTGAAGAAACAATTCACTCAACCTCCAGAAATGCAAAGAAACTCTCGGCCACAGCGTTATCCCAACAGTCTGCCTTCTTGCTCATGCTCGCCACCAATCCGTGCGCATCCAGCAACGCGCGGTAATCACTACAGGCGTACTGGCTGCCCCGATCGGAATGATGCACCAGCCCTGGAGCAGGCCGCCGCTCGGCGAGCGCCATCTTGAGCGCCGCAAGCACCAGCTCAGCCTCCAGCTCTGCGTGAACACGCGGCGCGCCATAACGCCGCCGGCTCTTGGTGTATGCCGTACGCACCTTCAGTCTGAGAGCCTCATCCCGCCTAGCTCGCTTACTCGGTACCCGCCGTTGCGCTGCGTAAAACCCCGACGGGGACACCGACAGCACTCGGCACATGAGTCGCACACAGAACTTTCCGCGATGACGAGCGATACAGGCGTACTTCACCGCGACTCTTTCGCGAAGAACGCCGCCGCTTTTTTTAAGAAATCGCGCTACTGAACAGCACCGCTCCGTTCTCATCCAGGGTTTCGACCACCGGCCGCCCCTCGCTATCTACCTCCATCCGAATCCGCACCCGCCCTTCCCTGTCCAGCAGTCTTAGATATGAGAGCCCCTCGTCGGGCAGCACGCCGAACGTGAATCGTTCGGGACCGGTCCGGCCTACCTCGGTACCTTCCGCTGGCGGCTCCATTATAGAGAAGGTGACGTTTTCCCCAAACCGTGTGAGGCACACTGCCTCGGCGGTAGCGTGGTCGAAACAGAGCATCATGGCTCTTCGATCTTCCACCATCGTGCCGATCCCGCCCATCTCGTCTCCGTTCTCGTCCATGAATTGAATCCCTGCAACGACGTTTGAGCGAGGAAAGGTCTGCCCGCCGACCTGCGGATCCGGCATTGCACCCGTGAGCCGGACGACAGGATGCTCAAACCCGTCCGGGGTAAACGCGATCTCCGCTGATCTAGTACTGATCGCGTTGTCTCGCATGTAGAGGAAACCGAACGAGACTGTGAGCAGAACGAGCCACACGACGAGGACTATTTGAATTGGAGAGGAAGTTGAACGCTGCGCCGGCGTGTTCGTCATGTTTCGTCCTACTTTCTCTGGGGATTAACGTGCAAAGCAGTTCTCGACAATATGGGTTGATTCGCTGTGCTTGTTGGGGGGATTCAATGTAACATTCAGGCGTATGATGGGAAGCGTCTACCGTTGGATGTAAGAAGGGCGACTACCATGGTAATCGCCCGATAGTACCCCGCCAGGGACTCGAACCCCGAACCTACTGATTAAGAGTCAGTTGCTCTAG
>CAZOJI010000183.1:0-1911 GCA_964580055.1 uncultured Gemmatimonadaceae bacterium
ATGCGTTAGCCGGACCTACCTGTTCGGGCCTGGCCTTACGTTTCGTATGCGGTTATACTGAAGGTATGAAGACTGCAGTTTCGTTGCCGGACGAGCTGTTTCGAGCCGCCGAGCAACAGGCGAAGCGGGCTCGGAAGTCGCGCAGCCGGCTGTACGCGGAGGCGCTGGCCGAGTATTTGGCGCGCCATGCCCCGGACGAGGTGACGGCCGCCATGAATCTGGTTGTTGAGCGCGTGGGCGAGCCAGGTCCCGACCCGTTTCTGGCTTCTGCGGGGCGACGAGCGTTCGAGCGCAGCGAGTGGTAGAAGTTGCGCAAGGCGAGATCTGGTGGGTGGAATTACCGGAGCCCGGCGGATCCGGTCCCGGCTTTCGTCGGCCCGTGGTGGTGGTTCAGGGTGACTCCTTGAACCGCAGCCGAATAGCCACGGTCGTATGTGTCCCCCTCACGAGCAACCTCGTTTGGGCCGAGGCGCCTGGGAACACGCTTCTTCGGACCAATAACTCAGGCTTGCCGAAGGACTCGGTAGCGAATGCTTCTCAGATCATTAGCATCGATCGCTCGTTCCTCACCGAGCGCGTGCGGCGACTCGCCCAGAAACAGGTCGCCCAGATTCTCCACGGGATCGATGTCGTTCTTGGTCGATGAGCCGGCGAGGACGGGAGGCTAACAACAGCATGCAGCCGACGGCGCGAAGCGCCGCGGCCGATGCTCGACGCTAGCCGGACAGAATAGGAGGTTGTATTGCGATCGATGTTCATCAGCGCGGCAATCGTGGGTTGCGGCGGATTCATAGGCGCCTTGCTTCGGTATGGCTTCAGCGGTCTTGTCCAAGGCAAGTCCCCGGTGGCCACGTTCCCTTACGGGACTCTGCTCGTCAATCTGTTGGGGTGCCTCCTGATCGGCGTGTTTGTTGGTCTCACGGAGTCGAGGCAGCTATTCTCTTCAGAGGTTCGCACATTCGTGCTCATCGGCGTCCTCGGTGGATTCACAACATTCTCGACCTTCGGCTATGAGGCATTTGCTTTGGCACGAGACGCCGAATTCCTGCGGGCGGCCGTATATGTGGGAATCCATGTGGTAATCGGTCTCGCCCTGGTTTGGGCGGGTTACTCCCTAACCATTTCAAGGTGGGCTTGATGATGACCCTTCCGAAGAACGGGAAGCTTCTGCGCATCTTCCTGGGCGAAAGCGACAAGCATGAGGGTCTCCCGCTCTACGAGTGGATAGTGCGCAAGGCAAGGGAGAAGGAGTTGGCAGGTGCAACTGTGTTGCGTGGCTTGGAAGGGTATGGTGCTCATAGCAGGCTCCACACCGCTAAGATCCTGCGGCTTTCGAGCGATCTTCCGATCGTCGTCGAAATCGTAGACACAGACGAAAAGGTAGAGAGATTCCTTCCCCTCATAGATGAAGCGATAAGTGAGGGCCTAGCAACGATTGAAAGGGTCGAAATCCGCTTCTACCGGCCCCTCGAGGTCGACAGAGAGACTAGATGAAGGCAGATGCCGGCTAACAAATAGGATTGTATCCGGAGTGCTCACGTGATGTGACGGCTTTCCTGAGTCGGTCGGTGAGCGCAACGGAAGTTGAGTAGACTGCGAGGGTCGCGCATTCCGGATACAATCTGTTGGACTGAACCGCGGTGCGCTATGGGGATTGTTTCCGGAGCCTGGGTGTGGGCGGTGTGTTGGGAGGGAGGGACGAATAGCGGCGTCGAGGAATGGTGAAGCAGTACTGAGTGTGTTTGCCGGTTTGGTGTTGTCGATAGTGTGGTTGTTGGTTGTGGCAGTCACGAGCGATGGGATATTGAGCAGACCACTGCCGCGACCTGTTAGATGCTTGTTCTTGTATCGATTGATGTGAAAGTGCTATGATTTAATCTGACAGTCAGTTAGAGTCCTTGGGTCCCATGA
>CAZOJI010000184.1:0-1885 GCA_964580055.1 uncultured Gemmatimonadaceae bacterium
GGTCGATCCCCGCGTGTGCGGGGGAGACCACGCGAGATCCTAGTGGAGCCCGGTGAAGCCGGGTCGATCCCCGCGTGTGCGGGGGAGACATGTTTGCTCTTGGATTCGTCGCCGGCATCCTGGGTCGATCCCCGCGTGTGCGGGGGAGACAAAATCGCTCGACGTCTGCTAAAGAGCGGAACAGGTCGATCCCCGCGTGTGCGGGGGAGACCGCAGACTTTCGGTGAAAGCCGGAGCTGCGGCGGGTCGATCCCCGCGTGTGCGGGGGAGACGGATATTGTTTTTTGCCGAAAGTATGCAGCCAGGGTCGATCCCCGCGTGTGCGGGGGAGACATGGTGGCTGCCAGAACCAATAACAAAATACCGGGGTCGATCCCCGCGTGTGCGGGGGAGACTCGGTCACGGCCAGTGCCGTACAGGCCTCGGTGGGTCGATCCCCGCGTGTGCGGGGGAGACGGTTTTGACTGGGATTATTTCGCCACACTTACGGGTCGATCCCCGCGTGTGCGGGGGAGACCGATTAAGTCACATACTGACGCCAGTATGGCAGGGTCGATCCCCGCGTGTGCGGGGGAGACGCACTGTATCCAGATGGAGACTCACCAGGAAGAGGTCGATCCCCGCGTGTGCGGGGGAGACGACTGCAGCGCTGGGTTTGCACCTGAGCCAATGGGTCGATCCCCGCGTGTGCGGGGGAGACGTGGCGCGAGGTCAGATGTACTTGCACTGGCAGGGTCGATCCCCGCGTGTGCGGGGGAGACTCCACGTCGATCCGCTGTCAGTGCTCCACTGGAGGTCGATCCCCGCGTGTGCGGGGGAGACGGGCTCGATCACCGTGTCAATCAGCATCCAATAGGTCGATCCCCGCGTGTGCGGGGGAGACCGAAGCCGATGTCACCAGAGCCTATCAGCTCGAGGTCGATCCCCGCGTGTGCGGGGGAGACCATCCTGTCTGGGGCGTACCTCGGGCTACAAGGGGTCGATCCCCGCGTGTGCGGGGGAGACGTCCTCGCACACTTGGAGTGTGAGGTAAGATCAGGTCGATCCCCGCGTGTGCGGGGGAGACCACTCACAGAGCCCGACATCACACCGGCGACGAGGTCGATCCCCGCGTGTGCGGGGGAGACTGGCTCCCAGAGACGGTGTACGGATATTCGTCGGGTCGATCCCCGCGTGTGCGGGGGAGACCGGTTCGATTCCGGGATTGGCACTTGCGGGAAGGGTCGATCCCCGCGTGTGCGGGGGAGACGCATGCGGACTCGTCGATGCAGTGGTCATACACGGTCGATCCCCGCGTGTGCGGGGGAGACCCGCGCAAGTAACCATCGATTCCCGTCTCATCGGGTCGATCCCCGCGTGTGCGGGGGAGACGAGCTTTACTCGGTTCGATTCCGGGATTGGCACGGTCGATCCCCGCGTGTGCGGGGGAGACCTCGTTTTCAACCGATTCCGCAAGAGAGAAACAGGTCGATCCCCGCGTGTGCGGGGGAGACGTACCTGTAACTGAGCGCGGCATTCGCCAGTGAGGTCGATCCCCGCGTGTGCGGGGGAGACCTCAGACTCGTGCGAAGACTAAGGTACGGAGCCGGTCGATCCCCGCGTGTGCGGGGGAGACCAGGCCGCGCGAAGTCGGCCAATTTCTCGTTCAGGTCGATCCCCGCGTGTGCGGGGGAGACGCCACGAGGGTCGGATTCTTTGCGGGCTATGAAGGTCGATCCCCGCGTGTGCGGGGGAGACCTTAATCCCTTTGACGTGGAGATGACTGTCACGGGTCGATCCCCGCGTGTGCGGGGGAGACGAAAGCGCGAATGGCTGAAGGCTCGGACCGTGGGGTCGATCCCCGCGTGTGCGGGGGAGACCGATTAAGTCACATACTGACGCCAGT
>CAZOJI010000185.1:0-1881 GCA_964580055.1 uncultured Gemmatimonadaceae bacterium
ATCGGATCTTCTTGCGTAAGTGTCCTGATCGACACTTTCCACTACGACCACAACGCCGCAATCCGTTGCAACTCTTCTCTTTAGCCGCTCACCTCTCTCCGATTTTGATCATAATATGTACTCAAAATCGCCGACGTGCACTTCCAGGGGGGAGTGGGGGATGATGTGTTTGGGCAGGGACATTGAGGGATGGCTTCCTGACGCACGTTCGGATCCGCCAACCTAGAGCCTGAGGTCAACCTCGCGCTTGCCCTCCGATCGGTAGAAGGCGAATCCGTATGCGGGTCTCCTCGAAAACGATCACGCAGCCGCGGTGGAGCGATTCCTCCAACGCCGGAAGGTTTGCGAGCAGCAGTTCCAGCTGCCTCTCCGGCCTCCGTTCCGTACCACGTCGAAACAGAATCACAGATGGCTTTGACTTTTGCCGGAGCGAGAGGATCGTTCCGAAATCAGTATCCGCCGACACCAGCACCCGACCTTCAGCCGCACTGCGAGCGAAGATCTCCTCGTCCGCTGCTGCCCCAAGACCGTAATCGCGTACATGCTTGGCGTCGTGACCGCCACGATTGAGCTGCTCTGCCACAACCGCCGATAGAGGTGCGTCGATCAAGAACCTCACGAGGCGCGGCTGACCGGCAGCTCGCGCTCCAAGACTGCCTCGGCCGCGAAGCGAAGTGCCTCCTGGATGTCTTCGGCCTCGAGGTCAGGCAATGCTTCCAGCACCTCATCGCCTGACATACCGTCAGCAATCATACCCACGATGGTTGCCACCGGCACACGAAGCCCTCGGATGCACGGCACGCCGCCCATCTGACGGGCATCTACGGTTATGCGGTTGAATGACATGACGAACCTCCTCGGACTTGCTCCGCTTTCATATCAATCTATAACCTCCGCGACTCGAGCGCGTCCTCTTGGGGCAGTTCGCCTTCGCATCAGCCGAGCTGCCACGGTCCGCGAATCACCCCATGGGTCACCCTTACGGCCCCATCAGCCACGGGTACCACAGCTGGGTGTTCATCACCGCCCTGGGCGAGCTACGCGGGTCATTCGGCATCCATCTAGCCACGCTTGCCACTAGCTACGGCCTCGACATGGAAGACGAGCTCGCTTCCATACTGCCGGCCGCACCAGACTGCTAAACGAAAAGCCCGGCACTGAGCCGGGCCGTCGTCACTATTCATCCCTACCACTATCGTGGATTGTGAAGGCAACTGATTTCTTACAGTCGGAGGCGGATTGCGCCATCGGCATACTCCCAATACAGACGACGAGGCGATGCACAGTCAGTTTCTGGTTGAGGCGGTTCAGGCGGTTGAGTCGTGACTGTGACCTCAGGCCACGAGATCACCAACCTACCATCACGATCTCTTTCAAAGAAAGGCAGTAGCTCTCTCGAACTGCATTCAGGGGTTGTGAGTTCGTCGAAGTAGTATACCCCCATCTCCTCCATGTCCGTAGGCACGAGTAGGGTGTCGTAGCTAGTGATCACCAACAGCGGCCATATGGTTACTGACTCGCTCACACCACTGAGAAGAATGTCAATGACCCCGTCACCGCTGATATCTCCAGCGTCAACAATCTCCGGCAAAACATCTGACTGCAAGCGAAGTTCAACCGTCCTCCCACCACGGGCCACAATTACTTTCGGCAACCCGCGGTTCGCTCCTACTTCCTCACGCTCTACTAAGACTGTGTCCACGAGTCCATCACAGTCGAGATCGAGGAGCATCGACCTCAACCTTGAGTCATCCCGGGTGAACTCGGGTCTCTCGTACAGTTCACAGCGCTCCGTAGTCTGTGAGCTTGATGAACAAGCAGCCGCACCAGTCACAAGGGTACCCATGAAGAGCACGCATACGAACTTGTGAATGCACCTAG
>CAZOJI010000186.1:0-1881 GCA_964580055.1 uncultured Gemmatimonadaceae bacterium
CGTACCATATCTGGGACTTTGAGAGAAAGGGTCTCGGATGGTGACCGACCGGCAGACCAACGACGTTGCCCTATCCCTTCGGCATCATCAACTGGAGTTGACTACCGCCTGAAATGGTGCTATTTGAAAAAACGCAGAAATCGCGCCGGTGGTCTACTGGCCCCGCCGCCTGACTGACGCCGTAATAGACGCCGTAATATGCCGTCGCAGTAGACGCCCGCCCGACGACGAAGCCGCTATAGTGTCACCGGGACTGTCAACTTTGGAACAGGAGGCTCTGCACATGCGACAGCCCATCACGGTTGCAGCTGTTTTATTGACTGCATCGGTACTCATGGCACCGGCTCCGACTGCCGGTCAGGATGTCCCGGAGTTCAGCCCCGAGGCCCTTGCGGCATACGCCGAGGGTGCAAAACACTACCAGGCGGCTCGGTACGCAGAGGCGATTGGCCATTTCACGACAGCGCATGAGCTGGATGGTACCTTCGTAGTGGCGCTCTTCCAGGCCGCTTTATGTCACTCCAACATTGGCAACATTGCTGCGAGGGACTCGCTGCTGGGAATAGTGGAGGCGTCGAAGGACCGACTGAGTGACTACTACCGCCACAGACTCGATACTCAACTGGCGTCTGCGGCAGGGAACCCGGACGGCGCTCTCGAATTTTCACGCCGAGCGGCCGCGGTTGGTCCCGACACGAAGGCCGTCTACCAGGTGTCCTTTTGGGCTCTTCGCCGCAATCGCCCTGCCGAAGCGCGAGATGCACTGCTAAGCCTGGACCCGAACCGAGAGCCGATGAAAGGGTGGAGATCCTACTGGTCGCAGCTTGCATGGGCTCATCATCTGCTGGGAGAACGCGACGCCGAGCTTGCCGCTTCACGACGTTCCCGAGAGATGTATCCCGGGTGGTTCACTGCGCGGACGATGGAGGCTCAGGCCCTCGCTGCATCAGGCCAAATCGAGGAGTTGGAGCGCGTGATCGATGGATCGTTGTCGGCGGTGCCCGGCGGTTCCGCCGCCACGCCCGGTGCTCTCATGACAACTGCTGCCGCCGAACTGGCTGCCCACGGACATGCCGGCGCCGCACAAGATCTCTACAGTCGGTCAGCAGCGTGGTACGACGAACAACCCGCGCATCAGGTCGCAAGCGTGGCGCAGCGGAACTGGCGCACATTGACATTGATCGGTGCCGGCCGTTTGGACGACGCAAAGGCCATTTGTGAATCGGTACTCGAGGACGCACCGAACAACGCCTGGTTCCATGTCATGGCCGGCCACATTGCTGCTCGGCAAGGTGATCGGCAGGATGCCATGACCCGGTTGCAATGGCTCGAAGGCCAGGAGGGAACGACGGGCTACCAAGGATATATACATGCTGCCTTGGGCGATAAGACTCGAGCGATTCAACTGCTCGTCGAGGGCTTCGAGAATGGCGAAACCATGACGCTATGGTCGCACAGGGACATGCTTCTGGTTCCCCTGCTCGGCGATGAACCAGCGTTCCTAGAACTGATGCACCCAAAGGGATAGTCGCGTCGTGATTATATGCATCGGTATAGGATTTTCCTTTTACCCCTTGCAAGTATGCGAGCCTTGCAAGGATCTGTCCAGGCATTGGGAGAGGGAGATGTGAAGCTTTGGCGGCGCTCGATGGGCGAGAAGAGGTGGATGTCTCGCTGGAAAGTGGGAATCTGAGTTGCAATTGGCCCACGTGCACAACTCAGCCGTCCCCGAAGCGGCGAACGCCGGGGGATTTCGGTGTGCACACCTGCGACACCTCAGGGGCTCGACTTCGAGAATACGTCTCAGGAGTTTTGCCCTTGCGGCGGTTTGCCCTCTGACGTGAGGAGTAGAATCCATAGTAGCGTTGGAGAAATTGTTTT
>CAZOJI010000187.1:0-1877 GCA_964580055.1 uncultured Gemmatimonadaceae bacterium
GCGCCGCCCGCCTCGATGCGCAGATAGGCGCGCCCGTTGTTACGCTCCCAGAGCCGCACGTCATCGCCTGGACTTCTATAAGGCAAGCCGGTCTGGCACAGCACGGTATGCTGGTAGGTGATCTGCTCGGCAGGAGACAGGGAGATTTCGGCGCTAGCGTCGATGAGGCGTTGCTTCACGCGACTCGGGCGCTTGGGCGCGACCTTGGTGGCCAGCTCGCCCACGCTCTTGAATCCAAACAAATCCCGATCATCGTCATGGTTGCTCATAACTATATCTTGTAGCACGTCTTTGTCATGGTGTCAGGACTGGTGTGTCGAGAAAAGCCGGTTGAGGGTCGCCATGGGGATAAAAAGCCGCTCGGGATGGTCCGGAAAGACCTGAAACTCGTAGCGCTCGTAGAAGGCGCGGGCCTGATCGTCCTTGGCGTCCACGACAACGGCGAAGGCGGCGATTTCCGACGCCATTGCCCAGCTTCGGCGGAGGGCGTCCATCAAAAGGAGTTCGCCGATGCCGCGCCCCCGCTGATGTTGATCGACCGCCAGCCTGCCGAGAAGGGTCACAGGGATGTCGGGATACCTCGGGAGCTTCTTTGCCGTCTCGGGCGGCAGATCGCCTAGGCGCACGCTCATCTGCGAGAGCGTGTAATAGCCGACAACCATGCTGGCGGATCGCGTCACAAGGACGAATGGCGCGGCGACGCGCCGCCGCGCATCCTGCCTGGCCTGCTTTTTCAGGTAGCCGTCGAGGGCGTCGATACCGCACGAGAAAGCCGCCCGGTCATGGGATTTGCCGAGCGGCTCGATCACATAGTCTATGGTCTCGTGCGGATCGCTCACTTAATGCCCCATCCGCTCCTGATAACGGCGGGCAGCGTCCTTGAGCCGGTCGCCGGGCTCCGGCGGAGCCAGCAGGGTTGCGACAAAGGCTTCCCGGTCGCGCGTGCTTAGAGCCATGATCTCATGGTCCTGCACCGTGCGCGTCGCGGCTTCCTGAAGGCTGCTGATCATGAAATCCGTGAGCGTGCGTCCCTGAAGGTCCGCCGCGCGCTGGAACAGTTCTTTCTGTTTGCGGCTGATCCTGGCCTCCAGCCTTTCCGCCCGGCGCTGCCGGGCGCTGGAACGGCCAGCCTCTGTGCTGGGCGTCGTCATTGCCTGTCTCCGTGTTAATTAGTCTTATCTAAGTGTACGGCTATTTGCCGTACATTACAAGGGGGCTCGTGATTCCCGGTCTGGCTCCGGTTTCCCTGTTTCTCCTCCTGGCCTGCGTCCTCCGGCGGGCCTTCTGACTGCTGTCCTCGCGCATGGCGGCCTGGTCCGCCGCAACCGCCCCCGAAAACCACGGGCGCGGTCCTCCACTGGCGTTGCGGTCCTGACGGATGCGGCTCCGGCCGATGCGCTGTTCCGGACGGCATGAAGGCCGCGGCGGTCGCGGCCGAAAAACGTGGAGGGAAACGATGATTTACGAGCTGACCGAGGAACACCTGAACACCCTGACGCTGGACGAGCTGCGCGGCATGTACGCCGAAGCGAAACGACAAGCCGGATTGGCCCGGCCCCACACGCAGGGCTACGCCCGCGCGGTCGCGGCCGTTGCGCGGATCGCGGAAGCGATTGCCGCAAGGGAAGCGCTGATGCGCGTGCTGATCCCGCGCCCTCGCCGGGTCGCGGCACCACGGCCGAGGTTCTAACCCCGGCCACCAAATGGCGCTGTCACAACAGCGCCATTTGGGCGTCGGTGGGGTCTATGATGCCATAGACCTCCCGCGCCATGCGGATGGTGGCTGCGCCCTGAAAGATCGGTTTGCAGTCACGGTCGGGAATGACCGTGTTCCAGTCGGCCCAGATTTTCAGGCCAGCGCCCCGGAAGGCGAGAGA
>CAZOJI010000188.1:0-1869 GCA_964580055.1 uncultured Gemmatimonadaceae bacterium
TAACTATGCCATTATGACAATCATTCGTACATCGCAAGATGCGGTGTAACGCCCCTATTGGAGGGGTAATCACCTTTCCGTTATCGTGACAGCATTGCCCTTGACGCGGATCACGTGTAGGGATACTGTTGTCAGTATGAAGACAGCAAAGTACCATCCTGAGACGGTCGCCTCCTTCCTCAAACGGCGCAAGATCGCCACGCTCGGGGAGATCAGCGTGGCTATGGGTAACGCGTCGGAGCGCACCGTGTTTCGTAACCTCGGTCAGCTCGAGTACATGAGCAGCTACAGTCATCGTGGCAAGTTCTACACCCTCAGATCGATCGCCAGGTTCTCGAAGGAAGGCCTGTGGAGCCTGCGCTCGGTGTGGTTTTCGCGCTTCGGTACCTTGCTGGAGACGGCGGCCGCCTGGGTTCATCGCTCGGAGGCAGGATACGATGCGGCCGAGTTGAACGGTGCCCTGCACGTCGAGGCCAAACACGCGCTGACCCGCTTGGTCCGCCTGGACCGGCTCCAGCGCGATGTGATTGAGGGCCGTTACGTGTACTTTGCCGCCGATGATACCATAGCCCAGCAACAGCGCAAGCGTCGCGATGCTCATGCCGCAGCCTCCCGGACAACCGCCTTGATCGTCTCTAATCCTGACCTGGCAGTGGACGAGGCGAAAGCGACGCTGCTGCTGTTCTTCGGCATGCTCAACGAGAAGCAGCGGCGGCTGTACGCAGGTCTCGAATCCCTCAAACTGGGGCACGGAGGGGACGCGCATATTGCCAGGCTCTTTGGCATCGATCCGCATACCGTGGCGCGTGGACGCCAGGAACTGGAAGCGGGGCAACTGGACGGCCAGGCGATCCGTGTCGCCGGTGGAGGACGCCTCTCGCAGGAAAAAAAACGCCCGACATAATTCGGGCGCTCGAACGCATCATGGAAGACGACACCGGCGGCGACCCGGTCAAGGGATGCAAATGGACGCACAAAACCACGGCCAAGGTTGCAGAGGCCCTCAGGCCGGCTGGCATCCACGTATCGGCCAATACCGTTGCACGCTTGCTCAAACAGATGGCCTACTCGTTGCGTGTGAACCTCAAGAGCCTGGAATCGGGGCTGAGCAAACCACCCGATCCCACCGAACGTGATGCGCAATTCCGTCATATCACCAAGAAGAGTCGCCGCTATGCCGCCGAAGGAATGCCCGTGATCAGCGTCGATACCAAGAGCCGTGAACTGATCGGTCCGTTTCATCAGGCAGGCCGTCGATGGAGTCGTGAACCGCTGCAGGTCTTCGACCATGACTTTCCCTCTGATGCCGACGGGGTCGCGATACCCTACGGCATCTACGATCCCTTCCGCAATCACGGCTTCGTATCGGTCGGCACCACCCGCGATACCTCGCAGTTCGCCGTCGATGCCATCGCTACCTGGTGGACCCAGTTCGGGACACGACAGTATCCGCGCGCCCATCGGCTGCTTATCCTGGCCGACTGCGGCGGAAGCAATGGATACCGCACGCGCCTTTGGAAGCACCAATTGCAGCACGCCTTCTGCGACCGCTTCGGCATGCAGGTGTGCGTCTCGCACTACCCGCCGGGCTCCTCCAAATGGAACCCCATCGAACACCGCATGTTCTCGTTCATCAGCAAGAACTGGGCGGCCCAGCCGTTGCGGGATTACGACACGGTTCTGAATTTCATACGCTCGGTACGAACCGGCAGAGGGTTGCGGGTATGCGCCCGCCTGAACACCAAGGACTACCCCAAGGGCACCAAAATATCTGATGAGCAGATGCAACAGATCAACCTCCGGCATCATACATCCAGGCCCAAGTGGAACTACTCGATCTCACCGTCATGAAATGTGAAGTTGTTTATG
>CAZOJI010000189.1:0-1857 GCA_964580055.1 uncultured Gemmatimonadaceae bacterium
TGCATAGATCGTCGGGCGCTGCGATCTTGCAGGTGTGGTGGACGGGGTGCAGGTTGAGTACAGGTTGGACGGCGCACGGTATCAGTGGGGCGAAAGGGCCGGGCCTTGGACACAACCAGTTCTCCGCCAAGAAACGCGGAATGGCGCTGGGCGTTCACATCCGCTCATCAACCACTACTCAGGAGGGTTTCGTTGCAGCGCACACGTTTCAGTGCTCGAACGCATTGCTTGTACCATCTGTTGCTTGTCTTGATGGTATTGATCGCAGTCGCGTGCGGAGAGTCTACTGTAGAACCCGACCCGCCCGACGACACTCCTGCGGTTCCACAGCCTCGGTTACTGGCCGTCAACGATACCGTCACCTTTACCAAACCTGACAGCGGCATAGATCCGGGTTGGAAGTTCCAGGGAACTGTGGGGCGGGATTACAACATCTTCCTTCAGGGCCTGACCCAGAAAGAGGATAGCTTCGCCGCCAGGCTCGTCATCGACGATCGAACGGTCCACTGGGTCGGGAGCAGCGGCCTCGATCAGGATTTCGAATGCCAGGCTACCGGCAGATTCACGCTTCCGGAAAACAAGGAGTATCAGTTTGGGGTCACCGGCCTACCCGGCACTACTTACCGCCTCTGGATCTACGCCATCGACCGCTCTCCCGAGACCGTGGCTGCATCAGCGACCGGCGATACCGTGGTGTCGGAGCTGTTGGACCATGTCGGTGACATCGATGAGTTCACGTTCTCGGCTCAGGCAGGAGAGCGGTTCAACGTCTTCCTGCTGACGGATACGGGCGATCCACTCAGCAACTTCAGAGGGGAAGTCCCGGTTGACATGGTCAGCGGCGTTGGGCTGGTACTGAGCAGCGGCGCCGACACGGCTCTCAAACTCCAGGCCACGAGCACGTTCACGGTTCCTGAAACGGGAGAGCACATAGTTCGTGTGCTTGGAGAGAACAGCATGGATTGCCACGATCGAGGCAAATACCGTCTGTTTCTCTACCCGATTGATCCCCTTCCAGAAACCACGCCAGCTGTCTTGAATGTCGGTGACAGCGTTCTCAATGAGATCACAGAGATGATGGGCGACGTCGACGAGTTCGAGTTGAGCTTCCAGGATACCGTCGAGGTGAGCTTTGTGATGGAACACACCAGTGCGGAGCGCGACGAAGGACTCTCCATGAGGCTCGTGACCGGCTCGTCGAATACGCAATTCCAGAGCGCATTGGCGGAATGTCGCTATGGAAGCGGTCCTCAGTTTCTCTACCCCGACCAGGACTACACTCTGAGTGTCGAAGGGTACAGCCGAGTGTACGGCTACTACGGATCGTACAGGCTCTACGCGTATTTGCTGGATCGCGCCCCGGAGGTGGAGGGCACAGTCGTGTCGATTGGAGACACCGTGTCGAATGAGGCACTCGATCCGTTGGGTGACATTGACGAGTTCACGTTCCAGGGGAATACGGGGCAGCATCTCACCGTGTACTTCCAGGGCACCGCCGATCTGTCGGACTGGGGCTTCCAACTCGTCGTCCATGACATGTCCGATGAAGCTGCGATCGCCTGGAGCGGGACAGGAACGTACCAGGCGAATCTGACGGATCGTGAGTCGGGTCGTTTCACGCTCGAAAACGACGGTGACTACAGGATACGAATAAGTGCAGTTAACGATGGACGTCTAGCCAGCGAAGAAGGCGCCTATCGTTTCGTGATCAAGGAGTTGGACGCCGATCCGGAGGCTGCCGCAGCCGCAGTGAGCGTAGGTGATTCGGTAACTACCGAGTCAATCGACTTCGGTGGAGATGTGGACGAATTCACTCTTTCGGCCACCCCCGGGAGCAATGTGGTCTTTCAGTTTCAG
>CAZOJI010000190.1:0-1821 GCA_964580055.1 uncultured Gemmatimonadaceae bacterium
AGGTCTGTGGCTGCGCCCATCAGTTTCTGCGCTCGTTCGACTTTCAGGGCCGGGAACTGCTCTACTGCGATCCGCCGTATCTGCACCACACCCGTAGCTCCAAACGCCGTTACCGTTTCGACTACGAGGAGCAAGATCATGTCGAGCTGCTGGAGCTTCTCAAGTCACTGCCCTGTTCGGTGATCCTCTCCGGCTACCCCTCGGCGCTCTACGACGATCTGCTGGGGCACTGGCGTAGCCTGGAGTTGCAGGTGATGAACCAGGCCGGGGTCAGAACCGAGAAGCTGTGGTTCAATTTCACCCCGGATCGAGTGCACTGGCCGAGCTTTGCGGGGCGCAATTTCACCCACCGCCAGAGCATCAAGCGCAAGGCCCATGGTTGGGGGCGACGCTATCAGGCCATGCCCCCCGCTGAACGGCTGGCCGTACTCTCCTCAATCATGGCCGTGGAAGCCGGCGAAGTGTTCGAACCGTCCGATCGATGACGATCGACAACATTCCGGTCGAGAAGACCCTCGAGGCGGTCAAACGCCAGCTCGAGGAGGAGAAGAACCTCTCGCCGGCGCTACGGGCATCGTTGGAGTTGTTGCTGACCCTCACCACGTTGCTGTTGAACCGGTTGGGACTCAATAGCCGCAACAGCTCCAAGCCCCCGTCCAGCGACCCCAACCGCAAGAAGACGCGCAACAACGGCAACAACAACCCCGGCGGCCAGAGGGGCCATAGCGGCAATCACCTGGAACTGGTCGACGATCCGGACCAAGTCGAGTCGCTCAAGGTGAATCGTGCCACGCTTCCCACCGATGGGACCTTCCGCTGTATCGGTTATGAACGCCGCCAGGTGTTCGATATCCAGATCTCGCGCGTGGTCACGGAATATCAGGCCGAGATTCTCGAAGATGAACGGGGACGGCGCGTGGTCGCCCCCTTCCCGGAGCATGTGAAGGTCAAGACCCAGTACGCCTGCGGGGTCAAAATCCACTCGGTCTACATGTCCCTGTTCCAACTGCTCCCCTACAAGCGGATCGAGGAACACTTCGCCGATCAGTTCGACATCCCCTTGAGTGCCGGCAGCATCTACAACTTCAACAACGAGGTGTACGAGAGGCTGGCCCCGTTTGAGGATTGGGCAAAGCGGGAGCTATCGCAAGCGCTCCTGCTCCATGCCGACGAGACCGGGATCAACATCGGCGGAAAACGAAAATGGCTGCATGTCGTCTGTAGCGCTACACTGACCCTGCTGATGCCCCACGACAAACGAGGCGGCGAAGCCATGGCGGAGATGGGCGTCCTACCCGGCTACGCCGGCACCCTGGTACACGATCACTGGAAGCCCTACTACCAGCTTCCTTGTGACCACGCTCTGTGCAATGCCCACCACCTGCGAGAGCTGGAACGTGCCTGGGAGCAGGACAAGCAACAGTGGGCCAAACAGCTACAGGCGCTATTGCTGGAGATCAACAAGGCCGTCGATGCGGCAGGCGGCGTGCTGAACACCCCGGAGACCGATGCCTTCAGGGAGCGATATCGACAACTGCTCAGAGAAGCCGAGACCGAGTGCCCGCCACCGGACGAGTCGCAACGGAAAAAGGGACAGCGAGGTCGACTGAAACGATCCAAATCCAGAAATCTGCTGGAACGGTTGATTCAGTTCGAAGAGGATGTCCTGCGCTTCATGGTGGAACACGAAGTGCCCTTTACCAACAACCAAGGAGAACGGGACCTGCGCATGAGCAAAGTTCAGCAGAAGATCTCCGGCTGCTTCCGTTCAGAGCCTGGGGCAAAAATCTTTGCCCGTATCCGCAGCTATCTGTCCACCTG
>CAZOJI010000191.1:0-1795 GCA_964580055.1 uncultured Gemmatimonadaceae bacterium
CATAACAAGCCCATCCAGCCGACGCCAAAAAGCGGCGCGGCTGATGGGTGTCGTTCGGCGGTCCTGATGGAGAACGGCTATGCCACGGCGAGGTCTTGATGCCCAGCATGATCAACGCAGCATACTGCTGGCGAAAAGACAGGACACACATGGGTATCCAATGTCGGCGTAAACATTGCTTCATCATGATTCGGGAAGCGGCCAATGATTAAGAGCATTTCCATTCTCAACGTCGCTACGTTTCACCCGACTACTGCCACAACTCTCGATGACCTTCGGCAGTTCAACTACATCTTTGGATCGAACGGCACTGGGAAGACAACGATCAGCCGCGTAATCGCGGATGCGGCCTTCAGCACGACCTGTGGATGTACATGGCAGAACGGACAGCCGCTTGAGGCCGTCGTCTTGAACAGTGACTTTGTTGAGAAGAATTTCGACCAGATGCGCGGCGTGTTCACCCTTGGCGAGAAAGAGAAGGACACGGAAGACAAGATCAAGGCGGCGAAGGAGGGCAAAGATAAGGAACAGGAGGGGGTTAACAAGCTAAGGCTCACGCTAGGAGGAAACGACGGTACAGGTGGAAAGAAAGGCGAACTAGCGCAGCTCGAAAGCGACGCCCGCGACAGATTTTGGGTGCCTGTCGAGAAGATCAAGAAGGAAAAAAAGCTGGATAAGGCGTTGGAAGGTTTTTTGGGCAACAAGGAGAAGTGTAAAGCGAAAATTCTACAAGAAACGCAGAGCAATCAAGCTGCGTTGAAGCCGCTGGATGATTTGGAGAAGCGCGCTGAGACCATCTTCGGAGACACACCAACTAAGCAACCGTCGCTACCGGCGCTTTCATCAAACTTGGTTGCCCACGAGTCGAGCGCCATCCTCAAGAAGAAGGTAATCGGCAAAGAGGATGTTGATATCGCTGCGATGATCACGAAGTTAGGAAATAGCGACTGGGTGCGTCAGGGATTGCCGTACTACGAGCAGAACGACCAGAACTGTCCATTCTGCCAGCAATCTACTACAGAACAGTTCGCGCAAAGCCTGAAAAACTATTTCGACGAGGCGTTTGAGAACGACACGAAGGCGATCAACGACCTCATTGAGCAATACACCAAGGATGCTGATGCCATCCAGTCAGCCGTGGCCGGCATCATCGCTGCGCCAGGTAAGTTCATGGACGTGGAAAAGCTCAAGACGGAGAAGGCCGCTCTAGGTCAGAATATCGCCGCGAACACGTTGCGCCTAGAGAACAAGAAGAAGGAGCCGAGCCAGACCGTCACGTTGGGCTCGCTCACGACGGTGCTCGCGAATATCGAAGCGATGATCAACAAGGCCAATGTCGAGGTCGTCAAGCACAACAAGATGGTTGATAACCTTGCGGCTGAAAGGCAGACGCTGATTGCCGAAGTGTGGCGATACGTACTCAACGAACTCGATGTGGACCTGAAGCAGTACCGAGAGAATAAAGAAAAGATCGACAAGGCAATCGCCGGCATCGAGAAAGGCATTGTGGATGCGGAGATGCGCATCGCTGACAAGGCTAAGGAGATCGCCGACCTTGAGAAGCAGGCGACGAGCATTCAACCCACCATCAATGCCATCAATCATACCCTCAAGCGATTTGGATTTGACAACTTTTCAATTGCTGACGCTGGCGATGGAAAGCACTACAAACTCGTTCGAGCCGACGGTTCTGATGCCAAGAAGACTCTGAGCGAGGGCGAAAAGACCTTCGTCGTTTTCCTCTATTTCTACCACCTCATCAAGGGCAGTTTCTCGGAGACCGGAATCACTAAGG
>CAZOJI010000192.1:0-1781 GCA_964580055.1 uncultured Gemmatimonadaceae bacterium
CGGCCTCGCTCCGACGGTATTTAAGGAGGCGGTAGGTCTCAAGAATGACAAACTGTTCGAAGAGACGGCCTCTCCTGACCGGATCGAGGGGGGCCGTCAACTGCCGGGTGATGCTGTTGGTTACCCCGAGATCAAAAAGATAGAATTTGGCGTGGGACACCATTCGTTTTCTGAGACTTTTCCGCCAGGGTTGCAGCCGGATCGAGATCAGCGTATCATCAAGAATATCATAATAGGCCTGGACGGTTCTTGCGGCAACCTGGCACTCCCTGCCTGTGGAGGTAAAACTGATCAATTCCCCGCATTGACTGGCAGCCAGATCAAGAAATCTCGAAAACCCGCCCAGGTTTCGCACCAGTGCTTCGCTCTGGATCTCTTCCCTAAGGTAGGTTTCAGTATACGCGTTCAGGATATCATATTTTTCTTCCTGGCTCCGTCCGTAGACGGCAGGTAACGTTCCGAACCGGAGCACCTCATCGAGACAAAACGACCCCGCTATTTCCTGCGGACGCCTTCTTGCTGGATCTTGACAATGGCTTCGCGACGGAGCAGGTCCGGCTGCTTGGAATATTTCAGAAACTGATCGGTCATCAAGAGATTGATTTTCCATACATCATCGGTGAATAGGGTATCCACCAGTGTGCTCTTGCCGGTTTGCCGAGGGCCGAACAGGAAGAATGACCGATCTGTGGGTATATCGCAAATTCTTGGTATCATGTTGCAGGATTGTACGGTAATCCCGCAACTATGTCAATATAAATGCGGTGAGACGTGGCCGTGGAAATGGGTTTCTATCTCTCCCGTTAGGTGGGATTCAGGGTTCGGTAAAACCGATGTTCCATCACATCTCATAGTGGCGCATGACACTCTCGCCATATGCAGGCCCTCCCTGATCTCAGACTCCCCTACGGGGGCATCTTGCCCCGACCACCAAAAGAACCCTTGCAATACGCCTTTGAAATGATATAATCCAGCCCTGTTTCATCATGTTATTCGTTGAAATCCAATGGAGTTTTGTTTTGAAAAGACAAGCAGAGGGTGATCTGGTTCGATGGAAAGACCGGGCTGACCGAAAGCCTTTGGTCGTTCGCGGCGCGCGGCAGGTGGGGAAAACGTTTCTCGTGGAGACGTTCGCCCACAGCTGTTTTGAGTCCGTTCTGACTGTCAATCTGGAGCAAAAAGAGGCCCTGCATGGCCTGTTCGATGGGATGGATCCGCAGCGGATTATTCAGGAACTTGGACTGTTTTTCAATCAATCCATTGTACCCGGAAAGACGTTCCTCTTTTTGGACGAGGTCCAGGCCTGTCCCAAAGCCATTGCCTGCCTTCGCTATTTTCATGAAGAAATCCCTGATCTCCACGTTATTTCGGCCGGTTCTCTTCTTGACTTCGCACTAAGGGAATTCAGGCACTCCATGCCAGTAGGCCGCATTGAATACCTCCATCTGTATCCTTTGACCTTCAGCGAATTCCTTTCAGCGCTTGGAGAGGAGAGGCTTGTGAAATGGCTTGAGAACTATCATGTTGGAGACCTGTTCAGTGAGACGGCCCACGCCCGGCTGAGGGAATTTCTCCGTCTCTATTATTTTATTGGCGGGATGCCGGAGGCTGTGGCCGCTTACCGGGAACGAAAAGATCTGGTGGAAGTTCAGCGCGTGTTGACGTCCATCGTTACCACATTGCAGGATGACTTTGCCAAGTATGGCACTCGTGCCCAGCAACGCAACATGCGCCGGGTTTTGCGTTACATCCCCCTGTCCATTGGGCAGAAAGTGAGCTAT
>CAZOJI010000193.1:0-1774 GCA_964580055.1 uncultured Gemmatimonadaceae bacterium
GGTGAACTCTTTGTCCTCTGCCGCTGCCCAGACGGCGTCGTGGACGTGGAATCCCCGTCGCACGTCAGCCGAACATGAGAACTCGGTTGCGAGAGTGTACGGCATAGACTATCAGCTTGCGAAGAGTGGCAAACACATCAATACGGTTATTGGGAATGCGATTCACTCAGGCCCGCCAGCGACCCTGCCAGACACCAGCAATGGCCATGCTGGGAAGTTCGCGGGGTCATTGCGGGAATGTGGCGTTTTTGCTGGGGTTTGGAGGGGGGCTCGAAGAATTTCATGCAGCCCCTTTCAGCGAGTGAAATCCGGCCCGTAAATGCTTGTGTGTCATTGACTTACACATGCAAGATTCCCGATACACACTTTACTGTTTGGAACAAGGCGAGCCAGTGTACACGTTGACCCATGTCCACTCAGATACCTTTCGCGCAGGATACCCAGCCTGCCTGTCACGTTCGCTGTCTTCCAACAACCGAAGCTTGAATTCGGCGTACCTACGCTCCTCCGAGTCCATTTGCGGCAAATCTTCGAGCAGCTCTTCTTGCCTCTGCCTCCGTGCGTTATCAATAGAGTCCTGCCTTGGGTCCCAGTCGTAGGCGTGATCGGAAGCTCCAGCTATCGGTTCATCCACTGAATGCAGCTTGTAGACACAGGTTTCACCCCGATAGCGATCGATCCGTTGTCCTTGCCTCAAGACGTTATACTCGAACCTATGAACCTCCCGATAGGTGAGAATCGAGGCAATCCAGAGACAAGAGACGATAACAAGGATGGCAACTGCAAACTTCTTCGTTAGCATCGGACCGTTCCTTTGACTAATTCATGGATGGCGGCGCGTGGCTAACGTATTTGTTATTGAGGCATCATTCAACCGTACCTGAATTGACCAGAGACGACGGGACGCGGTATACTACCATAAATCCACACGTAAGGCACCACCGCACCCGACAGCCATCGTCCGGCGCACCCGCCCCGGAGCAGTTCGCAAGCGACCAGCGTCCCTTTCCCCAAAGTTCCATGATGTAGTCGCAACTCGCACGCTGGCATGGAACACACTTGTGCCCAGTTTGCAGAGAGGTTTCTCTATCCGCCAAGCACCTGCGACTGCTCACAGACGATTCTCGTGCGTTATAGAGGCATTCTCGCAACACGTTTTTCAGCTTCGCAAGCCCGGAATCCTGCCAGGTTTCCACCGTGAATTTCCGAGATGGCCTTCACAAAGCAACCCGCCTGATGATCCTCCCTATGGCCCCCGTCGGCTCCCTGATTGACTCCAAAGACGCGCCCACCCCACACCTCACCCTAGCCACTTTCTCTCCCAACCCCTATCTTCGCACTGTCTTCTCCCTGCGACCCACAGGAAGCGCCAATGGCCGAAGGTGACATGTTGGAACGTCTGAAGACCGCTTTGCAGGACCGTTACATCATCGAGCGGTAGAGTGCAGAAGTAACCGGGTGACTTGAAATGACGGATGATGCGCGAGAGCGTACTGCATCACACGATGGGGCCGCCAACGCTCAAGAGGGTGGCATGGTCGTCAGCAGTTGGCTTGAAAAGTTTGGTAGCGTGTTCATTATCCCCCTTGGAATAGTCGGTTGCCTCCTACCATTATTGCTCTTCACGCTTATCTCTGTTGGGCTTGGATTGCTGGTGAGCAGCTTTGGGTCGCGAGCTATTTTCGAAAGTTGTGGATTGGCTGAATGAGAAAGGCGGCGTATCCTTTCATGTTGCTGGTTGAATCACACGAATCCCGGTGGACTCCGGGGAAAG
>CAZOJI010000194.1:0-1713 GCA_964580055.1 uncultured Gemmatimonadaceae bacterium
GAGGCCAGCGTCTTGTCTGGAGGCAGTTTGGACTGCCGCAACGTCCGCTCCAGCCGGCGAGTCCGTCTGGCCTGGCTTTCCATCTCGACCAGCTCGAGCAGAAACTGCTCGTAGCTTTGCCCTTCCTGCTCTGCCTGGCGAGCCAGATCCTCGTAGCTGTCCCGCACCGTCGGCAGGTGAAGTTCCCGCAGCAGGGATTCCAGGTCTTTCTTGACATCCCTCATGGCAACACCGCCTCGCAGCACAGCTTGTCGAAGACCGTGAGATCGACAGACCCGATGAAGATCTCCGTGGCCGCAGGAATGTCGCTAGCATCGCTCAGATGCTCTCGGACGCTATCGGGCGTGATCGCCTGGCCCCGATCCAGCAGCAGCCGCAGTACATCGTCGACGCGAGACTCACCTTCGTTTGCCGCGAGCTGCAGAATCTCCAGGTAGTCACGGTCGGCACCCACCGGTGACGACTGCTTGAGCGCATCGTAAGACATCCGAAACCGGCTGCTCGGAAACATCTCTTCCCGATACCGGTAGTTCTCGAACGCCCCAGGCTTACGCACCAGCCAGTCGATGATATGACGATATCCTACACGATGCTTGCCGCGGCCACGCAAACGCGGGATGGATTCCACCAGCCGCTGCCCATACCAAACCTCCAGGTACTCCGCATACAGCCGCACATCCACGCGCTCGCCGATCAGACGGCTCGGCACGGAGTATGTGTTCCGGCCCACGGTGATAAGGCTGCCGCTGCGTACACGGACCTGAAGCCGTTTCGAACTCTCCAAACGGTACGCCGGCAGTGGCTTGAGCACCGCCATCTCATGACTGCGCCGGACCTCGCGCCCGCTATTCAACTGCGCATTGACTGCCTTCAGAAACTCCTCGTACTCTCTGCGCGTCTCGAACTCCCGAGAACCCCGTAGCATCAACGCCTGATCAACCGCCCTACTGAACCGGTGATGACGCTGTTCCACATCCCCGTTCTCGTTGGGACTGGAGGGATTCGTCTTACGCCCCTCAATTCCGCAATGGTCAAGCAACGCCTTGTAACGACGGGCAAACTCCTTTGGATTCGTGAGATTGTTCACCGCCGCTGACAGACGATCCGTCTGATGCTCGAGAGGCACACCGCCCAACTCCCACAGAGCGTTTTGAAGCCCTTCGCTGAGACTCTCGAGACTCTCCGAAAAACACACCGTGTGGCTCTCCCAATTGGAGTACGTCAACACGAAGTGGTAAACAAGATGGTCGAATGCCTGACCACCAATCCGCACACCAAGCCCGCTCATGCTGGCAAAATCCGACTGGCACAGCTTACCCGGCTCGTGGACCTGCGCAAAAAAGACCTCCTTACCAGGACCCTCCGTAGCTCGCCACACCTTCACACGACGCTGAAACGTCCGCAGCTGACCGTCTTGGAACCGCCCCGGATACTTCCGCTGCAAATACTCGAAGATCGTCTTCGCTTCCAATCCCGCGTTCCCTGCCAAGAACTCAACCGCCTCATCCCAAACTCCCTCAAACGGATCCTCCCGTGTCCGCCAATCATGTACAACCGCAACTTCGCTGGGCAGCTTGCCCAGCCTCCGATACCGCCTCGCTGTCTCTCGATGCATATCCGCCCTCTCGGCTGCTGATGTCAACGTCCGACCTGACGCCAACAATTCGAAGAGCTTGCGCACCTGCCGGTCGGTCACCATCCGAGACCCTTTCT
>CAZOJI010000195.1:0-1668 GCA_964580055.1 uncultured Gemmatimonadaceae bacterium
GCGTGGACCCTGATCTTGCTGTCTGTCCAGTGAAACATCGGCCACCAGAGACCAGGATCGGATTTGCCGATCTTGAACAAACTCTCCGTCCGGGTGAGCCTGCGGTAAGCAAGGACGATGTCGGCGTCCTCCCAGTCGTGCTGATCGGTAACGATCATCCTCTTGCCCAGGTACCGGTGTTGAACTGAACGCTTGCACTCTCTGTCCCATGTCCAGTGGAGTCGCATTACCCGATCCCCCTCGGTCTCGATCTGGAGATCGAGATAGTCCCGTAGGTGCTCTCGGCATGTCCACTGGCGGATCTTGCGACGCACGGAACTCTCACTGTGTCCCTTTCCCCTACGGCTCTTTCGCCAAGCATCGATCTGGGCCGCCAGCTTCCGAAGCCGGTCCTCGGCCTTGGCCTCCTCACGATTCATCGTCTTGCGTTGCGTCCGGTACAGCGTGGGGGAAAAAACCACCACCACAGTCCGCTCTCCTCCCCACAACTCACGCTTCACCCGGTGAACCTTCACGTGCTTGGTGCCGCCAAGATCCAGCTTATGATATTCCGACAACCCCACCTCCAAGAGATCGGGCAGCCAACTCGGCGGCACACCACCTACATAGTGAACTGCTTCCTCGTCTAAATGCCGCAGGTTCGCCTTAGATGTGTTGCCCCCGTCAAACACCAGCGTCAGTTGCTCCGACCTCCGGCCCGCCCCTCCCAGCCATTCCCTCACAAACGCCTCCCAGGCCAAGGGAAAGGCTCGGGCATCGGGTTGGTTGCCCGCATAGCACCGATGATAGAGAGGAAGCGAACTCTCCCGATCCTCGAACAGCGCCAGCGACAGTTGCCGCAAATCCATCCGCTTCTGCTTGTTGTTGCCCCGCTGTGCCAACTCCGTCCGCTCGTTGAACGTGTCCACAAACGTGAAAAAGTTCGTCGAGTCGTAGAGAATAGTCTCCCCACCCAAACCGAACCGCTCGGCCAGCCGCGCCAGCACATCCATCTGGATCCGCTCAATATGTTCCGGCTCCACCTGGTCCATGTGGTCCCAGAAACGCTGACTCGACAGCTCCGTCGCCTTCGCCCTCCAGAGCCGACTCAAGACGCTGTCCGCATACCAATCATCATACAGCGAGCGCTTGCTCTTCGGATCAACCGCCCGGTTCAGCGCCGCGATCACCACATATTGACCCACAGACAGTTGGGTACTACGTCTGCCTGACGGTGCCGGAACGTGACGATCCACGATCTCTCGCAATCCCAACTCCTCGGCCCACCGCCACAGATAGGCCGTGGCACCAAATTCCTTTGTCCCGACCCGCTCCAATGGCGTAGGACCGGGGCTCCGGTCGCGCGTGTAGGCCGCTTTGACCTCTCCCAGAAAGCGCTCTTTGGGACCCAGGTACACCTGTTCGACGATCCGCGGCTTGCCATTGACCCGAGCAGAGCGAACCCAATAGGCATATTCGTGGCCCTTCTTCTCTTTGTAGACTATCGTGGCCATTGTAGGGTAATACATACTACAATAACCACGAAAAATCAAGCTGTTACCGGCGATTCACAGGGGTAATACACATCCGAGGGTCAGCCCTGACCCCGCCCCGTAACCTCAAACCACTCAGCACCTTAGACGTCTATGAACTCCCAGGGCTTCCAAGCGTGCCGTAAACTCACGCTAG
>CAZOJI010000196.1:0-1661 GCA_964580055.1 uncultured Gemmatimonadaceae bacterium
AGGAGCTTTAATATCCAGTTTTTTATGAAACCATTTTTAAATCCATAGGGCATGCATTGAAATAAGATTTCTTCATTTATCCAATTGACTTCCTCATCCTCGAACTGTCCTTTGGGATTGCTTTGATCAATTCTCTCCCACAGGGCATTGCCCATAAAGTATCCGGCCTTCGCTAGGATTCCGGCAGTCATGCTTGTACCGCTCCTTCCAGATCCAAGTATTATACAGTTCTTCATATCAAGGTAGTGTCAACTTTTTTGTGTAAAATTATTCTCAACGATATTTTTGAGAACAGGCAAATTGTAGCGCACTTTTCCTATACGGTTTGATCGCCAATGAAGTTCCATCTTGATGCAGATAAATGCCAGCAAGGTGTAACAGGCACTTTCACCGGCAACGATTTCCATTGGCTTGGTTCTTCGTTTAAACTCTTTGTTCAGGCGTTCTATGATGTTCGTTGTTCTCAGTGAAATCCACTCTTCTTCAGGGAAATTGAAAAAGGTTAAACAAGAATCTATCGAGCGCTCAAGACACGTAACCGCCGAGGGTAATTCTTTGTGCCAACGTTTTTGAAACGCTTTAAAAAACTCCCAGGCTTTCTTCTTTGAGGATGCATAGAAGATGGAGCGCATCTCATCAGCTACTTCCTGTTTCAGTTTTTTCGGCACTTTGGCCAACACGTTACGGGCCACGTGGACCTGGCAGCGCTGTATACGTGCCTGGGGAAATTCTTCGGTGAAGACCTTTTCCAGCCCTGACAGTCCATCCATCACACCCAGGGCAATACTGTCTTTGTTAAGTCCTCGCCTCTTGAGGTCTTTGAAAAATTCACGCCATGAGCTCGCCGATTCCTTATCTCCTGACTGGAGCCCCAGCACCAGCTTATATCCTTGTTCAGTGACGCCGATAACTGCTAATACCGGTACTTTCTCAACGCTCCGTTCTATGCGCATGGAGAAATTGACGCCGTCTATAAACAAGTATTTTATCGGTGTATCTGACAGATCTCGACTGCGCCACTTCTCCACGCTGTCAATAAGCTCTCCATTAACGTTGCTGATCTCTCCAGCCGAGATCTTGCGCCCGATCAACTTCTCTGAAATCATGGACAGCGTCCGGGTGCTTATGCCGGTCAAAAACATTAAACACAGGTCTTGTCTTAAATCATCCTCATACCGTTTGCTTCGAGGAATGACAGCGGTTTTGAACTCTCCCTGGCGATCCCGAGGAACACGAAGGCCGACTTCCCCAATCCCTTTGAGTGCAAACCGTCGGGCATAGGAGCCGTTTCGATGATTAACGCTACCTTCTGTTCGTTCATAACGTTCACGACCAATAAACTCGGTCAGTTCCATATCCATCAAACTGCTCAAGTATTGTCCTACGGTATTTTTAAGGTCTTCGCGAATCAGATCAAAAATCATCTCTGGTTGCTTCTGGATTACGTTGAAAAATTCGACCGCTTCTGGTACTGTAATTTCTACTTTCATGGGCGCTTCTCCTTTCTTTGAGGTTAATATGATCACCCTCTTTTTATAGGAAAAGCGCCTTTTTTTATAGCCTTAGTTTTTACACAATTTATTTTACACTACCCGCAAATCTGGAATCCCCACGGGAAACGCCGGCGAGTACTTTGTGATGGGAGAATTACTGCGGCGCGG
>CAZOJI010000197.1:0-1659 GCA_964580055.1 uncultured Gemmatimonadaceae bacterium
CTACACCACCCTTGTTGTTTAAAAGCGCGATTGTCTTCATTGAGCCGGTCTCACAATCACTCCCACGTAGGTTGGCTCCACGTTGAACTCAGGAGGTGGATTCCCATTCGACGCCAGCTCGCGCCGGGCAGTGGGAATGCCGGCACCGAAGTGTTGCACATAGCCGAGCACTCGCAGCGCCTCGGCCAGGTTGGGATTCCTGTAGTCAGTGATGCCGGGTTGGCCGAAATTCTCAGCCGTCACCGCACCGAATGCGCCACCTGGATTCTGGATCTCAATCCGGTCGTCGTACCAGTATAGGCGGACGGGCGCGTTGGTTGCCTCGTACGTACGGTGCAACACTGCATTGCGCACGAGCTGTTGCAGAGCGACAACCGGATACGCCTGTGAGCGCTTTTCCACCGGTCCACTCGTGAAATCCACAGCAGTCCGGTTATGAGACACCATCTTTTCGTCGACGCGGCGGAGAACCTCTTGGATAGTTCCGTCGATCATTAGCTCGTCGGCGACCGGATCGCCCAGCGCGGTTCCTGCTACGCGCAGGAATTGGATATAGGCTCCCGCAAGAAAGTCGCGCGTTCTGTTCGCAAGCACCAACGCTCCCAATACCGTCGGCGTGGGAGAGTCGGCTAACACGATCATCTTCATAGCGGCCAGACGCTGTTCGTAGCTCCGATCGTTGGCGGCCAGAGTGTCGGCGTCAACCGCGGCCGGAAGGTATGTGTCCTCGAAAAGCCTCCGGTTCAAATCCTCCAGGCCTGCGGAATGCACCGGCTGAACATCGAACGGACGGTCCCTATGCCGGCGCTTCTCGTTGAGGATGCGTTCGTCCTGCGCCGACGCAATCCCGCGCCTTGGGCCGATGCGGATCCACACGCGTCCTTTGTAGCGGACCGGTGGCGAGTCCGCCGGCTCGACTGTGATCACCGCCATCTCGGCTCCAGAAAGCGTATGCTTCGCGACGGTGATCGATGGAGGTGGTACGATGTTGCCGTCGGTCTTTATGTGGGCCAGTGCCAACAGCAGCTGATCGGTAATCGCGAGTCCGGAGGGAGTACCATCGTCGCGTGCCCCGATGAACACCACGCCGGCCTGTCTGTGGCCTGGAAGATCGTTCGCGAACGCACAGACTGCTTCGCGGACCCTGTTCGACGCATTCCCCGCGAATGACTCCTTGCGTTCGACGAGATCGGACTCCAAGTCGGCCAGCATCCGCTCGAGTTGTTGATCGGTGTATGTCGTCATGGCGCTCGCTCAACGGGTTCGGAAACTGCGGACATATCAAGGACTCTGTAATGTACGCTTATCATGGGCCGTTGTTGATGGCGTCGAAAGGCAGCGCGACTTCGATGGGTTTCTTGCGATTGACGGTCAACGGAAATCTATGCTCCCAAGAACTCGTGGTTTTTGAACGGTTTTTGGAACTCCTTGTGTTTTCGGGGCTTAGAGGCTCTAAGAACGTAACTATTCAGGGGTCATCCCCATGAAGTCGGGCCACTGCCCCTCGTAGAGGAGCCGCAAGGCCTGTTCGCAAGCTATGCCATTTTTCTGACAGGTGGACAGATAGCTGCGGATACGGGCAAAGATTTTTGCCCCAGGCTCTGAACCTCGGTTTGACACGGATAGTCACACGACTGCAGTCTAACTCGTTATGCAACA
>CAZOJI010000198.1:0-1650 GCA_964580055.1 uncultured Gemmatimonadaceae bacterium
CGGCCAAGTTCGTGGTATAGCGCCGTTTCCGCCACTTTGTAGCTCTTGAAGCCACGCGCTTTTCTGAGGGCCAGTTTCACGTTCGTGTTGAGACCCTCTACAACGCCGGAGGAAATCTCCTTTTTGGCCCTGAACCAGTTGAGCAGTAGCTCGCGGTGGTTCCTGAGCGTCCCAACGAACTTCTTGATCGGCTCGAGACGCGAGCGCATCGCCCGGGCGCACCACTTGTCCAGGTACCACCCGGCCCAGTAAGGGGAGCTGTAGCTCCAGAAACCATCGAACGATTCCTTGAGCAGGTAGGCCCGCACCGTTCGCAGATCGTACTCGAGCACATCGCTCAGCTTCTGTGCCTGGCCCTCCGTCAGGTTCTCCGAGCGCTTCAGAAAGCACCACCGGGTGCGTTTCAGGATCGGCTCGAAGCCCCGCGTCTTCAGCTCGCGGGTTTCCTTCGCCCGGATCTCGTCGATCGCTTTGCTCAGCTTCGCCACGATGTGGAACCGGTCCAGCACGTGAAGCGCGTGGCCGATCCGCTCCTTGATAACATCGAGGTATGGCTTCCACATGTCGCTCGCCACGTACTCGATCAGCCCGGAACGCTCCGCTCCAAGCATCTCAAAGAACCCATGGAGAGTCTCCTCCGTGCGCTCGCGCCCCACCCAGAGTAGACGACGAAGCCCCGCGTCGATCTGGTAGACGACCGTCAGGTATTTGTGCCCCTTCCAGATGCTGACCTCGTCAACGCCGATTGACCTGATATTGTCGAGACTGCGCTCAGCCAAACCGTAGTCAACGACCCAGCGGATCGAACGGCACACCACGTTCCAGGTCGTCCCAAAGATGGCCGCCACCTCGCTCCACGGCAGCCGCCGCGCCCAACGAGCGAGAAACAGCCGGTACACATTGCAGGTCCGGTTCTTGCCTTCAGCCCATGGCACACGCTCGGTCTTGATACCGCACACCGGACAGTCGATGCGCCGCATGGCGTAGACAAGAAAGACCGCATAACCCCACAACGGCACGAACTCGAACCGCCGTTGCTCACGCGCCGTGTCGTACGTCGGCCCCCGTCGACCGCACTCCCCGCAGGCTCCCCGCGAACCCTTCCGAGCACGAACCTGAACCTGAATCTCCTCGCCGACGAAGCGCGCGACCCCATAGACGAACGGCCGTATCGGGTGGCATTTATTGAGGATCGCTTTGACTTCCATGAACGACAACGTACTCGAACCAACGAGGAGTCTCAAAATGCCGCCATCATCACCGAGACCGTCAAAAACCCAAGACCTCTCCAAGCTCTTTGCCCTCATGGACTCCTGGCCCAAAAGCTGGGCCGGTTCCGCAGCCGACATACCCGTCGGCGAAGGGCTCGTCGCCGAACTCAGACCATTCGTCCGCCATCTGTACGAACGCGGCCTCTCGCCCAAGACCATCCGCCGCCATCTGGATAACACCTGGGTAATCGGCGGTGAGATCATCCGCCAAGTCGTCCAAGAGCCGAACCATCGCATTACCCACCCGCGCCAACTCCTGCTCGACGCAATCGACCTCGGCGAAGCTCCCCTCGCACGGGACGCCTCAGAAAAGGAACAACGCTCCTTCGATGCCACCGCCAGAAAACTCCTCCGATTCCTCAACAACCCTCAACCATGA
>CAZOJI010000199.1:0-1612 GCA_964580055.1 uncultured Gemmatimonadaceae bacterium
CCCAACCTACGTTGCTGAGACATTTATTCCCGGCACCCCAATAATCGTCGCGACAATACGCTGCTCGAGCGGCTTCACGTCTAAATCCCTCTCGAACAGACTCTTCAGTGCTTGAGTCTCCACCGGCTTCTCACGCAGCGGCTTCCTGAGATCGCTGAGGCGGAGCGGCTTGCGCTTGCGCCGCGCCTTGAGCGCCTCTAGCCTGTATGGTTGCACCACGTCCAGCCACCATTCAGCTACCGCGCGAAGGTTTGTAGTGCCCTGCTCTGTTTCTGCGTTCAACACGCCGAGTATGGCGGTCAATACGCCACGTCGCTTGGGGTCTGCTGCCTTCGCTTTCTTCTTATATCCCTCGAGCACACGCCGCATCTCCGCTAGCGCGTGCCGTATGATCGGTGGATACGTGCTTTCCTCACCGCGATAGAGCTGGTTGAGCATTCGCAACAGCACCTGCTGCGCTCTTTCGTCAAACTCCCGATCGCGGCAGCTCGGTCCCAACAACTCCCGGAGCCGGGAGGCAATCGTGTCGAGGTCGTTTTCGGGAATCGTCCCACGCGCTGCTCGGCGAGCGGGAAGTCTCCACTGCATTCCTCATGCGTTTTCATTGCCACGGCCCACCAGGTGGCCACGTCCCTTCAACTCTCGCTCCTTTACGCAAGTCGTCAAACAGCGGAAGTAGGAATGCTTGCAGCCTTTCACCGAGTTCCGAGCCGGGGTTGTCGGGCGGACTTATCCGTGCGCGTTGTGCGAACGCCCTAACCTGTGCCGGCCGCGAGGGATTCTCCCAATAGTCAGGCGTGAGTCCAAAAGGGGTTTCCTCTGGAATTGGAGTGTGTCGCCGCCCGAACGTACCCCTTGCAGCTTCGGCCAGAGTTGAACGGTCGAACTCAAAGTTGCCCGCGAGGTGATGCAGGTCGAAGAAGTCTTTGATCCGGCTGTTGCGATCGCCCAGCGCCACCAGAGCCTCCAATTTCTCGGCGATGACCGCTTCTCTTGGGTACACAAGCACCTCAGGTGCCGGGAGATCGAGCAACCCCGGATACTCACAGGCTTCGGGTTCGGGCCACACCGAATCGCTTCAAATGAACCGTCCCCCATACGCAACAGATCTAGATCGTGCGTGGCCCGATACGGCCGTTCCGACCAAACGCGGAGCAGCAACGCTCCCTTCAGCACAAAACGCTCGTACAATTGAGACCTGCCCAGACGGTAGAGGAAGCGTTCGAGGCAGAAACCGCTGAGCAGGGTCTGGTAGTCATCACCCGTCTCGTGCGCTCGGTTGAGGAGCGCCTAGCGGTCACGGAAGCCCCGAGGTCGGCACGGCGCTTCGTCATGCGATCGCGTCCAGGTACGGCTGCATCACCCGGGCCACTCGACAGATGCGAGCGTAACGAGCCAGCTCAGTAGCGCCGCCTCGGTAGTTTCGGTTGAAGTCACGCAGGGCCTCGACGGCGACGTCAACGCCGATCTTGTTGCGGTACTTGAAGCAATCGGCTACCGTCTTGGCCGCGGAATACACCCGGACGTCCACATTCTCCAGCCGGTGTGTCTCGATTCCCTCCGTTAGTGCCGCTCCTGAGAACCGTGCGACCCGGAGCTGCGGGTACTCTAG
>CAZOJI010000200.1:0-1602 GCA_964580055.1 uncultured Gemmatimonadaceae bacterium
CTGCCGTGACCAATTTCGCAACAAACTCGGGCGGATATCCAGCTCTCGCCCAACCTGCGCCAAGCTGACACCCAGCGCACGCCGTTCCTGCATCAGACGAACTGCTTCAACCTTGAACTCCGCGCTGAAGACACGCCGCTCCCGCTTCGCCTTTCCCTTCCTCGATCTTGCCATTGAACACCTCCTTGTTGAACGTAACAGACTTAACGAGGTGTCCATCAAATCGGGTCAGGCTCGCTGCCAGTAGATACTGCCTTGAGAACGGTGGGTCATATCCCGAATCATATGAGGAGATGGCCCGCTTCCGGGAAACTTTGCCGGAAGAAACTCGGGAATGCACCGTTGCTGAGGACATGCTCGAGGACTTCTGGGGGCAGCCAATATTCTATGGGCTAGTTGGAAACACAATCGTTGTTGTATCTGCAGGAGAAGATGGGCGTTTCACGACCGACGATGACATAGGCATACCGGCACCTGACGCACAACATGCAGAGACAGTCAACGTAAAGGACGTGTGCAGTCCATGGTGAGGAGAAGCTCACTGTTGCGTGTTGAAGGTGCTCCTGTGGCATCTGTTGGGGCAGGCGATTTGACTACGCGGTGCGTCTCCTCGATGCCACGAGCGCATCGACAAATTTGAGGACTGCTCTCTGATCTGCTGGAGGTAGTTTTTCAACCTGCTGGAGTCTTCTGAGGAGCCTCGCCTGTTTCGGCGAGCTTTTCTCTTTCACAGTCTTGAGGCCGAGCAGCTCATCGGCGCTCACCTTAAGTGCCTTCGCCAGATCGACGAGCATGGCTCCGGGTGGTTGCGCATCCTGGCTCTCGTAATAGGCGATGACACGCTGTGAGGCACCGACCTTTTTACCAAGCTCTGCCTGGGTGAGGCCGCGGCTCATTCTTATCTCGGCCAGGCGAGGGCCGAACCCTTCGAGCGTTTGCCCCGTCGCAACCCCTTGTCATACGCAGCCATCGTAGTATATGCTCCAGACGCAAGGAGGCCACGATGAAACTTCGCGTACTGTTGGAACCGAGTGAAGACGGCGGGTACACCGTCACCGTTCCGGCGCTGCCTGGTTGTATCAGCGAAGGCGATACTAGAGATGAGGCTTTGACAAACATTGCAGAAGCGGTTCAGCTGTACCTAGAACCGGTGGATGATGACGCGCTCTTGACGAGAGACGTCGAGGTGGTCGAGATAGCGGTATGACGAAGGTCCCCGTTCTGAACTACGAAAAGGTGGTCAGGGCATTGCAGCGAGATGGGTGGGTCGTTGTTCGGCAACGTGGGAGCCACATTCGGCTTCAGAAACGCACGCGAACGGAGACGCTCAAGATCATCGTGCCAGCCCATCGCCCTATCAAACGATCGACGCTTTCCCACATTTTGAAGGACGCGCAGCTCACCGTCGAGAAGCTCAACGAACTGCTTTAGAAACACATCGCCCCCACTCCCCCCTGAAACTGCACATCGGCGATTTTGAGTGCATATTATGGTCAAAATCGGAGAGTGGTGAGCAGCTAAGGTAAGTAAGCACAACGGATAACAGCGTCGTGGTCGTAGCCGTTTGTGTCGACCAGGACACATACGCAAGAAGATCCGATC
>CAZOJI010000201.1:0-1584 GCA_964580055.1 uncultured Gemmatimonadaceae bacterium
TGTGTGTGGAATCCGGAATGCGGCCAGGCGAGCATGCCTTGAGCTGTGTCGATGTCCATGAGTTCACGCTATACGAACATCTTGAGCACCGCGCGCTGCTGCGGCGAGGTTGTGTCTTCTGTGCTGTACCTGCTGCCGCTCCCATGTGCCAGCTTCCGTGTGGAAACACGTATTCTGGGATGCCGCGACGTCAGCTACGGTACCGGAATTACGCGCCCAGGTGCCTATCTACGCGCCGGCGCAGAGGACATCCGGGTATCACCGCCCGCCGCGTTGGTGCCCCGGTGCCGGTTTGGCGGCTTTAGATCACCCGGTGCCACGGCGTGACGAGGACGTGCCTGTCGATCCAGAAGGTCTCGTCGCCGCCGCATATCAACAGGGCTCCTGGCGCTACGAAATCCACCTCCGCGCCGGTGACAGTACGCCAATGCAGCAGATTGGGTCGGCTGCGCGTCGCTCCCGCCCAGGACGACAAGTCGGTCAGAACCAGGTTCTCGAGATGCACACCACGCGGCACGGTTTCGGACGCTAGGAACATGGCCAGGCCCGTATCGCTCCAATAGGTCTTCGGCGCCTTGATCAGACGACGGGTGCGATTGACCGAATAGCTCGGCAACCTGACCAGTTGGTAGGAGACCTCCAGCAGGTTCAGGAACCGCTGGACCGTCGAGGATGGAAGGGCGAGATCTCGGGAGATTTCCGCCTGATTCAACAAGCCCCCAACCTGAGACACAGCGCGGCCATCAGGCGCCTCATATCAGCCAGATTCTCAATCGCAGAGAGCTGCCTCAGGTCGCGCTCCAGATATGTGACCGCGTAACCCGCGAACCATTCGGCTCGCTGGTCTTGGCGCTCGAGTTCGTGAGCGGGAGTGGGATATCCGCCCCGACATGCCAGTGCCTGCCAGTCCCTTGCCGAACTGTCCTGCGCCTCCAGTATCCCGGGCCAATCCTGCGGTTTGCTGTCCAGGAGTTCCGACCAGACGCCCGCCGTGCTCAATCCCAGCTGCTCGCGGCGGCTCAAAGGCCAAAAACACACATACCCGGCGCGGCCAGCCAGGCTCTCCGAGACGTTCTGCTGAACCAACAGATTGGAGGAACCGGTTAGAACGTATTGACCGCGGATGCGATTCTCATCCACGCGGCGCTTGACGGCAGAAAGCAGATCCGGAGCGTGTTGTACTTCGTCTATCACGAGGCGATCGGCCCGATCCAGAAACAACTCGGGATCGCGCCGAGCCTCCTCTCGCAGCAACACGTCGTCGAGAGTGAGGTACTTGTGGTGGGGGAAGAGCTCGGGGCGGCGCACCAAGGTGCTCTTCCCAGTCTGTCGGGCTCCCGTCACCACCACCGGGAACACTTCGCACAACGCAGCAACGCTGGTCTGGACGAGTCGAGGAAGGTATGTATGTGGTTGCATATCACCCATGACATGGGTGATTGTCACCCACGTCATGGGGAATTCACGTATGTCACCCATTCGCAGGGCTTTGTCAACTTAACGGGTGGCCGATGATCGAGACCCGGGAAGGTTATTCAGGGCATCGAGCGGAGCGACACCTCGTCGCTCATGTTGGCTAAGATG
>CAZOJI010000202.1:0-1549 GCA_964580055.1 uncultured Gemmatimonadaceae bacterium
CGTTCTATGAGAGCGATTGTCAAGGGCGGACTCCGTCGTCCCTGATTGCTGGGAGTTTTTTCTCTTGGCAATCAGCCCCTGATTCTTATTCGGCGAGACCTGCTGGTTCTTATCGGTTGGCGTGGCAGTTTTTTTCCGCATCGTTCTCCTCGATTCAACTCCTGATCCGATCTGGACGTGTCGTAAGCGCTGGGGTCGCACAAAGCGAACCATGGTTCTATCTGAGACTCGGCACTGAGCCGGCCTGACGCTTCTTCGGGTTCTGCGGGGGGGCCTAGAGTTAGCCGAGTGCCTCGGCTGACTGCTTGCCGGACGAACGACTCTGTGGAGACTGTCCCCCGCACCCCTGTCCCGGATCCAGGAGCTGACGGCGAGGTGAACGCCCTCGTCCCAGCGGCTCGGGGCTCGGGACCCTAGAACGCTTGTCGCGTCAACTTCGTCGGATCGTAGCTCTCTCCTCTTTTCCATAGACGCAGCGTGATCGCTGCCTGCTTACGTGCGAGCACCAGCCGTGCCAGCTCCTCGCGCATGCCACGCGCGATCCTATCGTGGTAGATGTCCTGTAGCGGCCCGGGCCGCCCGGTGGCAGCTGTTGCTGCACCCTTGAACACGTCTTTGAGCACGCGGTTGTAATTGCGATTGAGACCACGCGTCATGGGTGCACGCTGTCGGCGCACCGGCCGCCCCGCGACAAACTCGTACTCGGCGCTGGACTTGGTCACGACCGCGAGCCCCGCGTATGCCCAGAGATTCCGCTTCGTCCGAAACCGCCAGGGCGTCTGCATCGTGGCCAACAACAGAGCTACGCGCACCGGCCCGAAGAACGGAATCGTCTGCAACAGAGCCCACGCCGGATCGCGCCGTGCCTCGGCGATCATGACCGCCTTCGCCTTGGGGCGCAAAGACCGCAACACGTCGAGTTCGGCGTAAAGCGTCTCGGCACGGAACCGTACCCCGCGCTCCGGAAGCTTCTCGAGCCACTGCGCCCGGCCCGTGGGGTGATACACCCGCTGGCCAGGCGTCTTGATGCCCCGGGCTCGAAAAAGTGCCTTGAGCCTGAGCATCACGCGAGTGGAATCGTCCACCAGGTTCTGGTAGGCGCGGGTGAGTTCCCTCAGGGTGGCACGATGGGCGCTGCCGTGATACACGGCCCGCAGCGCACCGCGACGCAGCAAGTCGGACAACCCGTCGGCATCCACTTGATCACCCTTGTTGCCCTGCCGCGGCTCCCCCCGCCGATCACAGACAACTACCCGATCGACGACTGGAGCCAGCAAGTCATGCATCCACTGAGCCTGGGTGCCTTCCTCGAAAGCGACATGAACCGCACCGCGCATACCGCGAAAGAACTCGACGACCGCCGACTCTTCAGTCGGCAGAATCGTCCGTGCCAAAACCCGCCCACCTTCTGCTCGCACCGACGCCACCGTGGTTGCCTGGTGGACGTCCAAACCCACATACTTGGTCATGCATTTCATGAGAGCCGCTCCTTGTTGTGATCCACAGGTATTACCTAATCCCATGGTAGCAGCTTGGGGCGTGCTCTCAA
>CAZOJI010000203.1:0-1546 GCA_964580055.1 uncultured Gemmatimonadaceae bacterium
GGCCTCATCTTCCGAAAATCTCAGAACAAGATCCAAGACCCTGCCAAGCTCCGTCAGTTGATCGTGGAACTGATCGGCAAGGAAACCTGGCTCTCGCTCACTGCCGACGTTAAGGGCGATGCCTACGAGGGACTGCTCGAACGGAACGCTCAGGACATCAAGTCCGGCGCGGGTCAGTACTTCACACCCAGGGGCATCATCAACGCCATCATCGACTGCATCCAGCCCGAACCGGGTGAGGTGGTCTGCGATCCAGCGTGCGGCACCGGAGGTTTCCTTCTCTCGGCTCACAACTACGTCGCCGACAACTACAAGCTAGACAAGGATGAGAAAAAGCACCTCCGCTACGAGGCTGTCCGAGGTGTCGAGCTCGTGGACGGCGTTTCACGTCTTTGCGCCATGAACCTATTCCTGCATGGGATTGGACCGGCAGACGACGAGCAGGAGCCGCCTATCACCACTGACGACAGCCTTCGTAACGAGCCGAGCACCCACTATCCGGTAGTGGTCACCAATCCGCCGTTCGGGAAGAAGAGCAGCATCACGGTGGTCACCGAAGAGGGCGAAACCGACAAACGCACGGTGAGCTACAGCCGCCCCGACTTCTGGACTACCACCACCAACAAACAGTTGAACTTCGTGCAGCACATCAAGAGCTTGCTCACGATTCATGGAAGGGCGGCCGTCGTCATTCCCGACAACGTGCTCTTTGAAGGCGGAGCCGGTGAAACGGTACGCCGGAAGCTGATGCACGAATGCGATGTCCACACAATCCTGCGTCTCCCGACCGGCATCTTCTACGCTCAGGGCGTCAAGGCGAACGTGGTGTTCTTCGACCGGAAACCCGCCAGCGAGAAGCCATGGACGAAGGAGGTGTGGTTCTACGACCTCAGGACCAACAAACACTTCACGTTGAAGCAGGGCCGCCTGAATCGGCGGGATCTCGACGAGTTAGTGGAATGCTTCGCTCCAGGCGACCGGCACAACCGGAAACCCACATGGTCGGAGACCAACCCGGAAGGCCGTTGGCGGGCGTACACTTACGACAAGATCGTCAACCGCGACAAAGCGAGCCTCGACATCTTCTGGCTCCGAGACAAGAGCCTGGAAGACGCTGGTGATCTACCGGATCCAAACGTGCTCGCGGCGGAGATCGCGGAGGACCTGGAGTCGGCGTTGGAGCAGATACAGGGGATTTTGGGGGATTTGGACGAGAGGGTGGGAACTGGTAAGGCCGGAGGCTGACAGAGGATAGGAAATTGCCAGGCAAAACGATTCAGATGTTCCTCCCTGACGGAAACCCGCGCGGCGTGAAGATCGCTGAGATCACAAGCCGGACCATACAGGTTATTCTCGTGCCTCGAGCGCATCTCCATGTCGCAGCCGAAAGACCGGAACTGTCCAATGTCGGCGTGTATTTCCTTGTGGGTGAGACTCAAGACGGAGATGCTGATCAGGTATACGTCGGCGAAGCCGAAGACTGCCTAGAGCGGTTGCGCCAGCATAACAGGACAAAAGATTTCTGGCGCGTGGTGCTGGTCGTGGT
>CAZOJI010000204.1:0-1526 GCA_964580055.1 uncultured Gemmatimonadaceae bacterium
CCCACTGAGAGCGTTTGACGCAGGGCTCGAGTGCCGAAACCTGAAAGTATTCTTCAACGTCGACCGTGAAGAAGTGCGCGATGCGGGCCAAGTGCAATCGTCCTTTTTGACTCTGGAAAATCTGCCACTGAGGGCAGCAACAAGATACATGCCTGTATCTCAATGGCCGCGCCGTAGAGCGGCGAAGCGGGAACCGTGTTCGACCATCGCGGACATCCAGCTACGGGTCTTCGCAACGGCCTGCCAGGTCGTTGCGGGCCGAATTCTCAACTCCTATTCGCGGGGACGTTATCATACGTCATGCCAAACTACCGCCGGCATGTAGCCTGATGAGTGATGGACGCCAGCTACCCGCTGTGACATTCGTGGTGCCAGCACTGAATGAGGCGCCTTACATAGAGGCGTGCCTCCAATCCATTCAGGCCGAAATGTCGCCGAATGACGAGCTGGTCGTGGTCGACAACGGTTCGACTGACGGTACCTTGGAGATAGCCCGGGCTTGTTCGTTTGCTGAGGTGCTTTCATTTCCCGAAGTTACCGTGGCTGCGCTCAGAAACCGCGGAGCCGAAAGGGCAAAAGGAGACATCCTTGGATTCATCGACGCGGACTGCACGCTGTGCCCCGGCTGGCGCCGTGCGGTTATGGCGACCTTGAAAGATCCGAGGGTCGGGGCTGCCGGCTCGGCGGTCGAGATACCTCCCGATGGCTCCTGGATTCCGCGTGCCTGGTGGTCGTCGTATCCAAGCGCGATCCAGGAAGTGCCTCACCTAGTGGCCGCCAACTTCGCTGTAAGGCGCGAACTGTTCGAATCGATCGGTGGCTTTGCGGAGAACATGGTCACCGACGAGGACACGGAAATCGGAGCGCGGGTGAGGGAAGCGGGATATTCAATAGTCGACACACCGCAGGTGCGGGTCCTGCATCATGACAATCCGTCCTCTCTGTTGGATTTCTACAGGAAGGAGCGCTGGCATGCGACAAGTATCCTCGCACGGCCCGGGATGCAGAATGTCGACAAACCGCTGCTGATGACGTTCGTGTTTGTGGCCGGGCTGGCGGTCGCTGTGGCATCCCTCGGGCTGGTATTGACCGGACGGGTCGAGGCCATGTGGGGTCTCCTCGCCGTCTTTGTCGCTCCCGCTCTCACCGCAGCATACAGGTTGTCTCAAGTTAGGAGGTGGGAGTACGTGCCTCACTGGATGGTTCTGTATTCCGTTTTCTACTGGGCACGGACCACAGTGTTGGGGTGTGAGTTGGGTCGACGCGTTTTGCCGCGAAGGAGCTGAGAGGCACGGATGCAGCAAAACAGCTTTTGAGACAACTATGCCACTTCGCCTACTGTTGCGCTGATGCAACGGTGCGCTAGACTAGACAGCTCCTGACGATGGACCTAGCGTGGCTCGATGGTGTAACAAATTGTTATGTATCGGTTTAGGGATTTGTAACGAAACCGCTACCAGTCTTTCCCCACATAGGTGCCGTCTTTGCACCTGTGCACGGCAACGCCTCTCACGGACTACTGCGTT